>CAVWGQ010000008.1:0-60329 GCA_963754575.1 uncultured Actinomycetota bacterium
AGCGTGCCGTCGAGCACGGTGGCCCGACCGCGCAGGAAGGTGGCGACGACCCGTCCGGGCAGCTCCCGCCCGGCGTACGGCGTGTTGCGCGAGAGCGAGACCGACTCGCTGCGCTCGACGACGCGTCGCACCCGCGGGTCGTAGAGGACGACATTGGCGGGGGCGCCCTCGACCAGCGGCTGGCCCTGGCCGGCGAGCCGACCGATCCGGGCGGGGGCGTAGGACATCCGCTCCGCGACGCCGACCCAGTCGAGCAGCCCGGCGTCGACCATCGTCTCCTGCACGATCGAGAGCGCGGTCTCGAGCCCGAGCATGCCGAAGGCTGCCGCGGCCCACTCGCAGTCCTTGTCCTCGTGAGGGTGCGGCGCGTGATCGGTGGCGACGACGTCGATCGTCCCGTCGGCCAGCCCGGCCCGCAGCGCCGCCACGTCCGCGGCGGAGCGCAGCGGCGGGTTGACCTTGTAGATCGGGTCGTACGACGCGGCGAGCTCGTCGGTGAGCAGCAGGTGGTGGGGGCAGGCCTCGGCGGTGACGCGCCAGCCCTTCTCCTTGGCCTGCCGCACGATCTCGACCGAGCCGGCCGTCGAGACGTGGCAGACGTGGAGCCGGGAGTCGACGTGGGCCGCGAGCAGGCAGTCGCGGGCGATGATCGCCTCCTCGGCGACGGCCGGCCAGCCGGTCAGGCCGAGCCGGCCCGAGAGCTCGCCCTCGTTCATCTGGGCACCCTCGGTGAGCCGCGGCTCCTGGGCGTGCTGGGCGACGACGCCGTCGAACGCCTTGACGTACTCCAGCGCGCGGCGCATCAGCACCGCGTCGTCGACGCAGTGGCCGTCGTCGGAGAACACCCGCACCCGGGCGGCCGAGTCGGCCATGGCGCCGAGCTCGGCGAGCTGCTGCCCGGCGAGCCCGACGGTGACCGCCCCGACCGGGTGCACGTCGCAGTAGCCGCCCTCGCGGCCCAGCCGCCAGACCTGCTCGACGACGCCGGCGGTGTCGGCGACCGGTTCGGTGTTGGCCATCGCGTGGACCGCGGTGAAGCCGCCCATCGCCGCCGCCCGGGTGCCGGTGAGGACGGTCTCGGCGTCCTCGCGGCCCGGCTCGCGCAGGTGGGTGTGGAGGTCGACCAGCCCGGGCAGCGCGACCAGGCCGGTGGCGTCGACGACCTCCGCCCCCGGCTCGGCCGCGAGGCCGGCACCGATCTCCGCGACCACCCCGTCGCGCAGCAGCAGGTCGGTGGGCTCGGCGCCGAGGATCGAGGCGCCCTGGATCAGGTAGGTGGTCACGGGGCAGGCACGTCTTCCTGGGAGTCGGAGCTGAGCAGCAGGTACAGCACGGCCATCCGCACGGCCACGCCGTTGGTGACCTGCTCGACGATGACCGAGCGGTCGGAGTCGGCGACGTCGGCGGTGATCTCCATGCCGCGCACCATCGGGCCGGGGTGCATCACGATCGTGTGGTCCTGCAGGGTCGCCATCCGGCGCCCGTCGAGGCCGTAGCGACGGCTGTACTCCCGTGCGGTCGGGAAGAAGCCGCCCTTCATCCGCTCGGCCTGGACCCGCAGCATCATCACCACGTCGGTCTTGGGCAGCACGGCGTCGAGGTCGTACGACGTCTCGACGCCCCACCCCTCCACGCCGACGGGGAACAGCGTCGGCGGGGCCACCAGCGTCACCTCGGCCCCGAGCGTCTGCAGCAGCAGCGCGTTGGAGCGGGCGACCCGCGAGTGGAGCACGTCGCCCACGAGCGCGACCCGTCGTCCGTCGAGCGAGCCGAGGTGGCGCCACATCGTGAACGCGTCGAGCAGCGCCTGGGTGGGGTGCTCGTGGGTGCCGTCGCCGGCGTTGACGACGCTGGAGTGGACCCAGCCCGAGTGGGCCAGCCGGTACGGCGCCCCGGAGGCGCCGTGGCGCACCACGACGGCGTCCGCGCCCATCGCCTCGAGCGTCAGCGCGGTGTCCTTGAGCGACTCGCCCTTGGACAGCGAGGAGCCCTTGGCCGCGAAGTTGATGACGTCGGCCGAGAGCCGCTTGGCGGCGGCCTCGAAGGAGATCCGGGTGCGGGTGGAGTCCTCGAAGAACAGGTTGACGACCGTGCGGCCGCGCAGCGCGGGCAGCTTCTTGATCGGTCGGTCGGCCAGCGAGCGCATCTCCGCGGCGGTGCTCAGCACCAGCTCCGCGTCGGCGCGCGTGAGGTCGGCGGCGGACAGCAGGTGGCGCATCACAGCTCTCCCTCCGGCGGGACGGACCCGGCGCGGCCCTCGATCGTCACGGCGTCGTCGCCGTCGATCTCGGCGACCGTCACCCGGACCCGCTCGACCAGCGAGGTCGGCAGGTTCTTGCCGACGAAGTCGGCCCGGATCGGCAGCTCACGGTGGCCGCGGTCGACCAGCACCGCGAGCCGGACGGCGGCGGGCCGGCCGATCTCGGTGAGCGCGTCGAGGGCGGCCCGGATGGTGCGGCCGGAGAACAGCACGTCGTCGACCAGCACCACGACCTTGCCGTCGATGCCGCCGGGCGGGATCTCGGTGTGCAGCAGCGCCCGGACGGGTCCGCGGCGCAGGTCGTCGCGGTACATCGTCACGTCGAGCGAGCCGACCGCGACCTCGTGCCCCTCGACGGCGGCGATCTTCGCGCCGATCCGGGAGGCGAGCGGGACGCCGCGACTCGGGATGCCGAGCAGCACCAGGTCGCGGGGACCCTTGTTGCGCTCGAGGATCTCGTGGGAGATCCGGGTGAGGGCCCGGGAGACGTCACGGGCGTCGAGCACGACCCGGTCGTCGGGCTCGGTGGCGGGTGCTTCGTCGGTGGCAGGCATCAGCGTGCCGGACCTCCTTCTCCGCCTCACGGGACGGCTCGTTAAAGGATGTCGATCGCGCGTCACTCTAGCCCACGGCCGCGGCGTACGCCGGGGCGCTGGACCTCAGCCGGGCCCGCGACCGCGGGGCGCGTGGTCGACCTCGAGGAGGTCGGTCACCTCCATCGCCCGCCGCTCGCGCACGGACGTCACGTGGCGCTGACCTCGCGCACCACCTCGAAGGCCTCCACACCCTCGATCGCGCCGGGCCCGCCCGGGGCCGCGAGGAACGAGGACCACTCGGGGCTCCCCTCGCCGTGGCGGAGCCTGAAGGCGACCGTGTGGCGCAGGCGGTGGCCGGAGAGGGTCATGCCCCGGGCGCTCGCGGTGTCGTCGGCGGGCGCCTCACAGCAGGCCGGACATCCCGGCGCAGGCGGTGAGCCACGCCGAGCGGGTCGCGTCGCTGAGCTGGGCGTAGGGCACGACCGAGCCGGAGACCAGGACGGGGTCGAAGGGCACCCGGTAGACCGCCTTGGTGCGCTGCTCGTAGACCTGGACGAGGTCGTGGGCGAGCTGCTCGTCGACGGTCGGCGAGGGGTCGGAGAGCACCGTGACCGTCTTGTGCTTGAGGTCGGCGTATCCCGCGTCCTGGAGCGCGTCGAGCATCCACAGCCCGGAGTAGCCGGTGTCCTCGCGCACGGTCGAGGTCACCACCATCAGGTCGGCGGTTCCGGCGGCGGCGAGCCAGTTCTCCGCCCGCAGGTTGTTCCCGGTGTCGACCAGGATCATCCGGTAGAAGCGCTCGAGCAGGCCGTGGACGGCGGTGAAGTCGTCGGCGTGGATCGTGCCGGTGACGTCCGGACGCTCGTCGGAGGCGAGGATGTCGAAGTGGGCGTCGCCCTGGGAGCGGACGAACGCGCCCAGGTCGCCGATCCGCGCCTGGTAGACGTCGTTGAAGCGCTCGAGGTCCTCGAGCAGCTCCCGGGTGGTGTTGCGGTGGGTGCTGCGGTGGCCGCGGATGCCGAGCGTCCCACGGGTCTCGTTGTTGTCCCAGGCGACCACGCCGCCACCGCGGACCGTGCCGAAGGTGTAGCCGGCGGCGAGGACCCCGGTGGTCTTGGCGGCCCCGCCCTTGGGGTTCAGGAACGCGATGGTGCGTGGACCGTCGAAGTCGCGCTGGATGGCGCGGCGGTGGGTCTCGTACTCCAGCTCGGCGGTCCCCATCCTCGGGGCGATGCTGCCGCCGCTCCACCGGCGGACCCTGCCACGCCAGCCCCAGGTCGCCGGGCCGAGCTCGACCTGGTCGGAACGACGGTCGAGGAAGTCGGTCGCCGACATGAAGCGCGGGACGGCCGCCTCGTCGACCGGGGCCGGCTCGGCCGGCGGACCGGTCGCAACGGCTGCCTGCGGCGGCGACGGCGGGCGCGGCCGCGGGCGGGTGGGCGGCGTACGGCGGCGGTGTCGCGCTGGGCGGCGGAGTCCATCCCGGTGGCGGCCCGGTCGGCGGTGACGTCCACCCCGGGGGCGGACCGGCGGGAGGGGTGGCCTGCGCCGGTGCTGCCGGTGCTGACGGTGGGGCGGCGTGCCGGGGCGGCGGTGGGGTCGGCGCGGCCTCGCCCGGCATCGGGCCGGTCAGCGGGTCACCGTGGGGTGCGGTGGGCTCACCGCGGGACTGCTCGTACGCCGCGAGCTCGTCGACGGCGAAGAGCCGCTCGCTGGTGTCGGCCTCCAGACCCTGCCAGCCGACCGGAGACTCGGCGGCGCGGTGGGTGGGGGTGTCCTCCCGCTCGTCGCGGGGGTGCTCGTCCGACATGGGATGTCCTCCAGGGTCCGGGGTCGCCTGCGGGCAGCCTAGCGGCGACCGCTCCCCCATCAGGACCTCGCGGGAGCCGCCTCCGACCTCGCCACGATCAGGGGAGCATCGAGGTCACCGCGACGTCGACGGCGCGGTGGAACGTCGGGTAGGCGTAGTGCATCGAGGCGAGCGTCTCCAGCGGCACCTCCGCGTGGACGGCGAGCGCCAGCATCCCCAGCACCTCCCCGCCCGACGGTCCGGCCGAGGTGGCGCCGACGAGCACGCCGCGCTCCGCGTCGCCGACGAGCTTGATGACGCCGTCGTTGCCGAGGTCGTGGATCCAGCCGCGGCTGGACTCGCGAGGTCGGCCAGCCCGACCCGGACGTCGATGCCGGCGTCGCGTGCCTGGGCCTCGGTCATGCCGACCGAGCCGACCTCGGGGTCGGTGAAGGTGACCCGGCTGACGGCACGGTAGTCGGCGGTGAAGCCGTCCTGGTCGAGGATGTCGCGCACCGCGATCTCGCCCTGGTACATCGACACGTGGGTGAAGGCGCCGTGCCCCGTGATGTCGCCGACGGCCCAGAGCCGATCCCCGGCCCGCAGCCTCTCGTCCACCGTCGACCGAGCGCGCCTCCGGGTCCAGGCCGACCGTGTCGAGACCGATCGCCCGCAGGTTGAGCCGCCGTCCTGCGGCCACGAGCAGCTGCTCGGCGACCACGACGCCGCGGTCGGTGGTGATCTGGAAGCCGTCCGGCCCGTGGTCCACGCGCTGCACCTCGAGCCCGGTCTCGACCCGGATCCCCTCGTCGCGGAAGACCTTGGTCAGCAGGTCGCTGGACTCGGGCTCCTCCACCGCGAGGAGCCGGTCGGCGACCTCGAGGACGGTGACCTCGGCCCCGAACCGCGAGAACGCCTGGGCGAGCTCGCAGCCGATCGGGCCGCCGCCGATGACCGCCAGGCGATCGTGGCAGGTCGGCGACCTTCACGATCTCGCGGTTGGTCCAGTACGGCGTGGCGTCGAGCCCGTCGATCGGCAGCGTCGCCGGCGAGGTCCCGACGCCGAGCACGACCCCGCGGGCGCCGACGTAGGTGTCCTCGCCGACGCGCACCCGACCGGGTCCGTCGAGGGTGCCGGTGCCGCGGACGATCCGGACCCCGGCCTCCTCGAGCCGCTCCACGTGGGAGTCGTCCTGCCAGTGGTTGGTCGCCTGCTTGTCGATCCGGTGGGCCACGGTCGCCCAGTCGGGCGTCACCTCGGCGTGGCCGGCGAGGTGGTCGATCCGGCCGGCCTCCCCGAGCAGGTCGGCGGCCCGGATCATCATCTTCGAGGGGATGCAGCCGTAGAACGGGCACTCACCGCCGACCAGGTCACGTTCGACCCCGACCACGTCGAGCCCGGCGTCGGCGAGCTTCTGCGCGGCGTACTCGCCACCCGGGCCGAGCCCGACCACCACCACGTCCACGTCGTACGTCGTCATGGGCCCAGCCTCGCACCCCGGCGGTGACCCGTCACGCGACGTCCACCCCTGAGCTCCACCGGTCAGCGCTCGAAGTGGCGGGCGCGGGCGAACGCGAAGAGGCCGTAGCAGGCGATGCCGATCGCGACGAGGGCGAGCAGCACCTGGCCGAAGGGCTGCTGGGAGATCTCGCCCAGCGCCTGGTCGAGGCCCGCGGACTCGTCCGGATCGTGGGTGATCGCGGAGTACACGAACAGCGCGCCGATGACCACGACCGCGGCGCCCTTGCCGAAGTAGCCCGCCTTGCCGGTCAGCCGGTAGGCCTTGCTGACGTCGGAGTTGCTGGAGCCGCCGTGGAGCTTCTCGAGGTACTTCTCGGTCCAGCCCTGGTAGGCGTAGTAGCCGCCGTAACCGATGACCCCGACGCCGATGGCACCGACGATCAGCTGGCCGGCGGGCATCTGGAGCATGGTCTGCGTGAGGCCGGTGGTACCGCTGGACGAGCCGCCGGACCCGCCTCCCGAGCTGCCGGACTGGCTCAACGCGACCCGGAACGCCGAGACGGCGAGCACGCCGTAGAGGACTCCCTTGAAGAGCTGGGACACCATGCCCTTGACCCGGTCGGAGCCGTCCTCGCTGCGCCAGGACTGCCAGGCCTCGAGCAGCCGCCAGACCACGAGGGCGAGCATCCCGAGCGAGACGACCCAGATCAGGATGCCGCCCAGCGGCTGCCGGGCCAGGTACTCCAGCGCACCGGAGCCGGAGGCGTCCTTCGACTTCTCGCCGAAGGCGATCTGCAGGGCGAGCCAGCCGATGAGCAGGTGGACGATGCCGTAGGCGACGAGGCCCACTCGGATGACGAGCTCGAGGGCGTCGCTGCTGTCCGCCTGGTGGGCGGCACGGGAGAGGTTGGACATGGGGCGAGCGTAGGGCCTCCGGGGCCCTGCGGACTCACCCCGGGAGGGTGCTCTTCTCGCGCAGCAGGGTCCCGAGCAGGCCGTTGACGAACTGGGGCGAGTCGTCGGTCGACAGCTCGCGCACGAGGGTCATCGCCTCGGTCACGGCGACCGGGTCGGGGACGTCGTCGACGTACAGCATCTCGAAGAGGCCGATGCGCAGCACGTTGCGGTCGACGGCCGGCATCCGGTCGAGCGTCCAGCCGGTGGAGTACGCCGAGAGCAGCTCGTCGATCCGCGTCTGGTGCTCGACGACGCCCCGCACGAGGGTGCTGGTGTAGTCGTTCGTGGGGCCCTCGCCGTCGGCGATCGCCCGGTCGAGCGCGACCACGGGATCCTCGGAGCGCAGCTCGGAGGCGAAGAGCAGGTCGAGCGCCCGCTTGCGGGCCTTGGTACGGGCGGGCATCAGGACTTGACGCGACCGAGGTAGGAGGAGTCGCGGGTGTCGACCTTGACCTTCTCGCCCTGGCCGATGAACAGCGGGACCTGGATCTCGTGGCCGGTCTCGAGCGTGGCGGACTTGGTCCGACCGGTGGCGCTGTCGCCGACGACGCCGGGCTCGGTGTAGGTGATCACGAGCTCCACCGAGGCGGGCATCTCGAGGTAGAGCACGCGGCCCTCGTTGGTGGCCACGATCGCCTCCTGCTGCTCGAGCAGGAAGTTCTTGGCCTCGCCCACGAGGTCGGGCTCGATCTCGAGCTGGTCGAAGGTGCCGGTGTCCATGAAGACGTAGGACGTGCCGTCGTTGTAGAGGTACTGCATCGTGCGCTTGTCGACGCTCGCGACCTCGACCTTGACGTCGGCGTTGAAGGTCTTGTCGACCGTCTTGCCGGACTCGACCGCCCGCAGCTTGGTGCGGACCACCGCGCCGCCCTTGCCGGGCTTGTGGTGCTGGAACCACATGACCTGCCAGAGCTGGCCGTCCAGCTTGAGCACCATGCCGTTCTTGAGGTCGTTCGTCGTCGCCATGGGCGTGAGGATATCGACCGGCGGTGCGGGCCTCCTATTCGGCGTCCGCGCCCACCGTGCCGGATGGTCCGGTCAGGTGAGTGCGGAGACGTCGCGCACGAGGTCGAGGACGGCGAGGGCGAAGACCACCGCGAGGGCGCCACGCAGCAGCCAGTGCGGCCACGGCGAGGCAAGCAGGCGGTGGCCGAGCGCATCGGCGCGCAACGCCCGCAGTGTCACGAAGCCGAGGGCGAGGACGGCCACGAACGGCAGCAGCGGGAACGCGACCACCCAGGCGAGGAGGCCGGGCGCCCAGACCATCCGGGAGACCGGCCGGCCACGCGCCAGCAGCCGTTCGGAGATCACCGACAGCAGCGCGACGTGCGCCGTGGGCACTGCCACGAACAACCCGACCGTGAGCCAGACCGGGTCCAGCAGCGTGAAGTCGACGCCGTCCACGTGGACGACCTGCGAACCCACGACGACCCCCGCGCCGAGCGACACCGAGAGCAGCCGGAACCACGACGGCCCGATCATCAGCCCTCGCAGCGCGAGGTAGGTCCCGGCGCCGAGCAACCCGAGGCCGGTCCCGACCAGGAACATCAGGTTGGCCGATCCGCTGAGCGTGAAGGTCCCCATCTCGAAGCCGTCGTCGCTGGTCAGGCCGTCGGCGACGGGGTTGAGCACGACGAGGAGCAGCATCGCGAGCCGCGAGAGGACACCGGCCACGAACCAGCCGCAGAGGACCCCCACCGCGGACACCGTCCCCAGCACCCGGGCGGCACGCAGGGCGTCCTCCCTCACCCGGCGAGCATCTCACCGGCCAGGGGTCAGGGCGAGCCGGTCTGGACGAGCTGCTCCAGCGCCAGCCGGTAGCCGTCGACGCCCCGGCCGGCGATCGTGGCGGCGGCGTACGGCTCGACCAGCGAGGTGTGGCGGAACTCCTCGGACCGCAGCTTCGGGTCGGAGATGTGGACCTCGACCAGCGGCGCGGTGAGCTGGGCGCAGGCGTCGAGCAGCGCGTAGGAGTAGTGGGTCCACGCAGCGGCGTTGAGCACCACCGCCGTGGCCTCGTCGGCGGCGGTGTTCAGCCAGTCGAGGAGCTCGCCCTCGTGGTTGGTCTGGCGCACCTCCACCTCGAGGCCGAGCTCGCGACCCCAGCCCGCGCACAGCTCGGCGAGCTCGTCATGGGTGGTGTGGCCGTAGATCTCCGGCTGGCGCCGGCCGAGCCGACCGAGGTTGGGACCGTTGAGGACCAGGACGCGGGTCATGCGGTCCCCCCGATCCGGGAGTACGCCGAGCGCAGGTCTGCCTCCGACGGGCCGGTGAGCACCTGCGCCGAGCCCACCGCGGCGAGCACGACGAAACGCAGCACGTCGCCGCGGGACTTCTTGTCGACCTTCATCGTGGCGTGGACCTCCTCGAACGACGCGCCGTCGTAGGTGACGGGCAGCCCGACCCGGGCGAACGCGACCCGGTGACGCTCGACGGTCGCGGGGTCGAGCACCCCGGCCAGCCCGGCGAGCTCGGCGGCGTAGACGCAGCCGATCGCGACGGCGTCGCCGTGCCGCACGGTGTAGCCCTCGGCCCGCTCGATGGCGTGGGCGAGGGTGTGGCCGTAGTTGAGCACCTCACGACCGGGGTGCCCGTCGACGCCGCCGGCCTCCTTCAGGTCGCCGACGACGACGTCGACCTTGACCCGGATCGCTCGCTCCACGAGCTCACGCAGCACCGGTGAGTCGGGGGTGAGCGCGGCGGGGTCGGTCGACTCGACCAGCGCGAGGATCTCGGGATCGGCGATGAAGCCGCACTTCACGACCTCGCCGAGGCCGGCGACGAGGTCCTCGCGCGGCAGCGAGTCGAGGGCGGCGAGATCGCACAGCACCCCGGCCGGCTCGTGGAACGCGCCGACCAGGTTCTTGCCGGCGCCGGTGTTGATGCCGGTCTTGCCGCCGACGGCGGCGTCGACCATGCCGAGCAGGGTGGTCGGCACGTGGACGACCCGTACCCCACGCAGCCAGGTGGCGGCGACGAAGCCACCGAGGTCGGTCACCGCTCCGCCGCCGAAGGTCACCACGGCGTCGGAGCGGGTGAAGCCGCGCTCGCCGAGCGCCTCCCAGCAGTCGGCGGCGACGGAGGCGGTCTTGGCCTCCTCGCCGTCGGGGAGCCCGAGCGCCAGCACGTCCATGTGCGGCACCAGCCCCGCGACCAGCGGCTGCGCGAGGGCAGCGAGCCGCTCGGCGTACAGCACGGCGACGCGGCGCACGTCCGGGCCGAGCACCTCCACCACGCGGCCGAGCAGGTCGCGGCCGACGACGACGTCATAGGGCGCGGCACCACCGACGTGCAGGACGGTGTCGGTGCCCGTCGTCACCCGACCACCCGCTCGACCTCGCGCGCGACCTCGGCGGGGGTGCGCCCATCGGTGTCGACGACGTGCGTCGCGACGGACTCGTAGACGGGGGCCCGTTCGTCGAGCAGCGCCTTCACCTGGGCACGGACACCGCCGAGCAGCATCGGCCGCCCGGCGCCGAGGCCGACCCGCTTCACCGCGTCGGAGAGCCCGACCCGCAGGAAGACGACGGTGTGGCCGGCCAGCAGGTCGCGGGTGGCCGGGTCGAGCACCGCTCCCCCGCCCAGCGCCAGCACGCCGTCGTGGGAGCCCAGCGCGTCGGCCACCGCCACGACCTCGAGCGCCCGGAAGTGGGCCTCGCCGCTGTCGACGAAGATGTCGGAGATGCTGCGGCCCTCTCCCGCCTCGATGTCGGCGTCGGTGTCGCGCACCGGCAGCGACCAGGCCTCGGCCAGCAGTCCGGCGACCGTGGTCTTGCCGGCCCCCATCGGGCCGACCAGGACGACCCGGGGCGCCATCAGGAGAACCGCAGGGTGTCGAGGTAGGACTCGGCGTTGCGCCGGGTCTCGCTCACCGAGTCGCCGCCGAACTTCTCGAGGACCGCGTCGGCGAGCACCAACGCCACCATCGCCTCCGCGACGATCCCGGCGGCCGGGACGGCGCACACGTCGGAGCGCTGGTGGTGGGCGGTGGTCGCCTCGCCGGTGGCGACGTCGACCGTGCGCAGCGCCCGCGGGACGGTCGCGATCGGCTTCATCGCCGCCCGGACGCGCAGCGTCTCGCCGGTGGTCATCCCGCCCTCGGTGCCGCCGGACCGGCCCGAGGTACGCCGCAGCCCCTCCTCGGTCGCCACGATCTCGTCGTGGGCCAGCGAGCCCGGCGTCGCGGCCAGCTCGAAGCCGTCGCCGACCTCGACGCCCTTGATCGCCTGGATGCCCATCAGCGCGCCGGCGAGCCGCGAGTCGAGCCGTCGGTCCCAGTGCACGTGGGAGCCCAGGCCCGGCGGCAGCCCGTGGACGACGACCTCGACGACGCCGCCGAGGGTGTCGCCGTCGCGGTGGGCCTGGTCGATCGCCTCGACCATGAGCGTGCTGGTGTCGGGGTCCAGGCAGCGGACCGGGTCGTCGTCGAGCCGGGCCACGTCGTCGGGCAGGGGGACGACGCCGGCCGGGGCCCGCACGCCGCCGAGCTCGATCACGTGGCTGACCACGCGGGCGCCGACGGCCTGCTCGAGGAAGTTCGACGCGACGCGGCCCAGGGCGACGCGGGCGGCGGTCTCGCGGGCGCTGGCCCGCTCGAGCACCGGACGCGCCTCGTCGAAGCCGTGCTTCTGCATGCCGAGCGAGGTCGGCGTGGCCGGGACGGGGGCGGGTGAGCGCGGCGTTGCGCGCGAGCGCCTCGAGCTCGACCGGGTCGACCGGGTCGGCCGACATCACCTTCTCCCACTTGGGCCACTCGGTGTTGCCGATGATGACGGCGACCGGGCCGCCCTGGCTCAGGCCGTGGCGGACGCCGCCGGTGATCGTGACCTCGTCCTGCTCGAACTTCATCCGGGCACCGCGGCCGTAGCCGAGCCGGCGCCGCGCCAGCGCGTCGCGCAGGTCGTCGGAGGTCACCTGCACGTGGGACGGCAGCCCCTCGAGGATCGCGACCAGGGAGGGGCCGTGGGACTCACCCGCGGTCAGCCAACGCAACATGCCGGCCAGTGTTTCACGGCCGAGCCCAGCCCCGATCCGCGCGCTGGCGCGTGGAAGGGCTGAGTGGCGAGGAGGTTGAGGGCGGGGTGCGCGTGGCGAAGCATCGGACGGACCCGGGCGTCTCGAAACCCAGCCGCGCCGACGCCGGTCAGCCACCCACGAGACGGGCGAGGACGGCGTCCCCCACAGCAGCCCGACCACCGCCCCGACCAGCATGAACGGGCCGAACGGGTAGGCCGCCTTCAGCAGCCGGCGGTCCCACTTCAGCAGCGCCAGCAGCACCCCGGGCACGCCGAAGACGAGGAAGCCGGAGTAGACGCCGACGACCAGCTCCGGCCAGCCGACGTGGCCGAGCGCCACGCCGACCAGGGCCGCCAGCCGGACGTCGCCGAACCCCATGCCGGCGCTGTGGATGCGCCACATCAGCCAGTAGAGCGAGCGGACCACGACCAGGCCGATCCCCGCCCGGAGCAGGTCGTCGTGGTCGCCGCTGACCGCCCAGAGCACCAGCGCGACGGCGACGGCGTACGCCGTGGCGGGCAGCACGATCCGCGACGGCAGCAGCCGGGTGTGCCAGTCGACCACGGCCAGCGTCACGCAGACCGGGCACGAGCGGGCACCAGCGCCCACAGCCACGGGTCGGTCTCCAGCACGAGGGCGACCAGGGCGGCGGCCAGCGCGCCGAGGCGGGGGTGGCACCGAGCACCAGTCCTCGCCGACGGGCGACCTCGACGTAGAGCGGCTTGGGGTCCTCGTCCTCGGCCGACTCGTCGAGCTCGGGCTCGGGCAGCGCGGCGACCACGCCGGGGTGCGAGCAGCCCGAGCAGGCCGGCGACCACGGCGGCGAGGACCGTGACCGTCGTGGTGGTCACCCGCGCTCCCGCAGGGCGGTCTCGCCGGCGACGCGCATGGCGGCGAGCGGCGCGGTCCGCCCGGTGAACATCTCGAACTGCAGCGCCGCCTGGTGGACCAGCAGGTCGAGCCCGCCGACCAGCACCCGGTCGGGATCACCCAGCGCGGCGGCCGCGAGGGGCGTGGGCCACGGGTCGTAGACGACGTCGAAGACGACCGGGACGTCCGCGCAGCGGGTGACGAGCTCGGCGGTCTGCGCCGCAGCGGGGATCGTCGAGACCACGACGTCGCCGACCACGTCGTCGGTGGCGAGCGATCCCACCCGGACGGCGGGCCGGGCCGGGTGGGCGTCGATCGACCGCGAGGGTGTCGGCGGCCCGCTCCGGCGAGCGCACCAGCAGCGTCAGCGAGCCGACGCCGAGCTCGCAGAGGGCGAGCGCCGTCGAGGCCGCGGTCGCCCCGCCGCCGAGGATGGTCGCCGCGACCAGGGGACGTGCTGACCCGCTCCCGCAGCGCGGCCACCGCGCCGGGGACGTCGGTGTTGTCGGCCGACCAGCCCCGGCCCTCGCGCACCAACGTGTTCGCCGCACCGGCCAGCCGGGCCCAGTCGCCGACGTCCTCGGCCAGCGCGAGCGCCTCGCGCTTGAGCGGCATCGTCAGCGACAGGCCGCGCCAGTCGGCGTCGAGCCCGGCCACGAAGTCGGCCAGGCCGCCCGCCGGCACCCGGTGCGCGTCGTACTCCCCGTCGATGCCGGTGGCGGCGTACGCCGCGCGGTGCAGCACCGGGGACAGCGAGTGGGCGATCGGGTCACCGAGGACGGCGCAGCGGATGCTCACGGGTCCGGCGCTCAGCAGGCGCCCTGCGACTCGGTCTCGCAGTAGGCCCGCAGCTCGTCCTTGTAGGTCAGGAACTCGTCGTAGCCCTCGGCGAACTTGGTCTCGCCGGTGCGGAGGTTGACCGTGACGTAGTAGTACCAGGGGCCGTCCGTGGGGTTGGCCGCCGCTGCGATCGCTGCGTCACCGGGTGCCTCGATCGGCCCCGGCGGGAGACCGGGGTTGAGGTAGGTGTTGTACGGCGAGTCGATCTCCAGGTCCTCGGTCGTCGGCACCGCACCGAGCGACTGGTCGGCCGCGAAGTTGACGGTGGCGTCGATCTGCAGCAGCCCGTTGGTCTCGTCGCCGGTGAGCCGGTTGTAGATGACCCGCGCCACCTTGCCGCGGTCCTGCTGCCGAGCGGCCTCGGACTCCACCAGGCTCGCGACCGTCATCAGCTCGTGGGGCGTGTAGCCGAGCGCCTCGGCACGGGCGACGAGGTCGGACTCCTCGGCCGCCTTCTCCCAGCGGTCCACCATCGCGACCAGGATCGAGCGGGGGGTGGCGTCGGGGCCGACGTCGTAGGTCGACGGGAAGAGGTAGCCCTCGGGGTCGCCGCCGGCGTAGTCGGGCAGGCCGAGCTTCGCGGGCTGGGCCAGCACCTTCTCGAACTGGGCGGCGGAGAAGTCGGTCTCCTTCTCGAGCACCTCGACGATGTCGACGACGCGCAGCCCCTCGGGGACGGTGAGGGTGTTGCGCAGGATGTTGGCGGGGTCGACCAGGATCCCCAGCGCCTCGTCGGCCGCCATCTCCTTCTTGACCTGGTAGTAGCCCACCTGGATGCCGGTCGCGGCCTCGGCGTCGGCGTTGGCGGCGTTGATGAAGGCCTGCACGGAGGCGACGACGCCGGCCTCCTTCAGCCCGCGTCCCATCTCGGCGATGCTGTCGCCCTCCTCGACCTGGAAGGTGACCTTGCCCTGGCCCGGCCCGGCGTAGTCGGCGGGGTCGGCGAACTGGTCGCGGACGAGCTCGACGCCCTTGGTCACGGCGAAGTAGAAGCCGCCGACGAGGACCGCGAGCGCCACGAGCACCGCCAGGCAGCCGGGGACCTTGCGACGGGTCTTCTTCCGCCGACCGCCCTCGTCGGGGTGATCCTCGTCCGGGTCGCCGTCGGTGACGGTGACGGTGTCCATGAGGTGGTCCTCGTCGGGGTGCTGCTGCTGGTCGTCGCTCATGTCGCTTCCTCCACGGGCTCGCCCGGGGGCGTTCCCGTGGCACGTTCGGTGTCCAGTGCGTGCTGCAGGATCATGACGGCGGCAGCCTGGTCCACGACGGCCCGTCGCTGCTGCCCCTTCTTCCCCCGGTCGCGCAGCATAGCC
Organism: uncultured Actinomycetota bacterium; assembly: GCA_963754575.1. Classification (GTDB taxonomy): domain Bacteria; phylum Actinomycetota; class Actinomycetes; order Propionibacteriales; family Nocardioidaceae; genus Nocardioides. The sequence continues at coordinate 15,044 of CAVWGQ010000008.1, forward strand.
TCCGCGGACACGGTGGTCAGACGCTCGTCGACCAGTCGCACCGGGACCGGTGCGACGCGCGCGGCGAGCAGGCCGGCGAACTCGCGGACCTTCACCGCGGCCGGTCCCTCGGCGCCGGACAACGAGCGCGGCAGGCCGACGATCACCTCGACCGCCTCCTCCTCCTCGAGGATCCGCTCGATCCGGCGCAGGTCGCCCCTGCCGCGCTTGACGGTCTCCACCGGGGTCGCGAGGAAACCGGACGGGTCGCTGCGGGCGACCCCGATCCGGGCGTCTCCCGGGTCGATGCCGAGCCGGACTCCCGTCCGCATCAGGCGGTCCGACCCACCTCGGCCACGACGAGCGCGAGCGCCTCGTCGATCCGGGAGGCGTCGCTGCCACCGCCCTGGGCGACGTCGTCCTTGCCGCCGCCGCGACCGCCGACGAGCGGTCCGACCGCGCCGACGAGCGCGTTCGCGCTGAGGCCGCGCTCGCGGGCGGCGTCGTTGACGGCGGCCACCACGGCGACCTTGCCGTCGGCGTCCCCGATGACGACGACGACGCCGGGCTCACCCCCGGGCAGCTTCCCGCGCACGTCGAGCGCGAGCTGGCGGACGTCGCCGCCACCCGCACCGGGCGCGTGGTGGGCCACGACCTTGACCGGACCGACCTGCTGGGCACCGGAGGCGAGGTCGGCGCCGGCGCCCAGCAGCTGCTGGACCCGGACCTTCTCGATCTCCTTCTCGGCCGCCCTCAGCTTCTCGACGATGTCGTGGACGCGCTCGGGCAGCTGCTCGGGGCGCACCTTCAGCGCCTCGGACAGCTGGGCGACGAGCACGTGCTCCCGGGCGAGGAAGCGGTAGGCGTCGCCGCCGACCAGCGCCTCGACCCGGCGTACGCCGGAACCGATGCTCGACTCCCCCAGCAGCTTGATCACGCCGAGGTTGCCGGAGCGCTCGGCGTGGGTGCCGCCGCAGAGCTCACGCGCCCAGTCGCCGACGGAGATGACGCGCACCTGGTCGCCGTACTTCTCCCCGAAGAGGGCCATCGCGCCGGACTTGACGGCCTCCTCCTGGGTCATGATCTCGGCGTGCACCGCCATGTCGGCGAGCACGAGGTCGTTGACCCGGGCCTCGACGTCGGCCATCACGGAGCCAGGGACGGCGCCGGTGGCGGAGAAGTCGAAGCGGAAGCGTCCCGGGGCGTTCTCCGAGCCGGCCTGGGTGGCGGTCTCGCCGAGCGCCTCGCGGAACGCCTTGTGGACCATGTGGGTGGCGGTGTGGGCGCGCGAGATGGAGCGGCGGCGCTCGACGTCGACGAGCGACTGGGCGCCGACGCCGAGGGTGACCTCGCCGGAGAGCACCGTCGCCTGGTGGACGACGAGGCCGGTGATCGGCGACTGCACGTCACGGACCTCGATCCGCGCGCCGTTCTCGAGCTCGATCACGCCCTGGTCGGCGAGCTGGCCGCCACCCTCGGCGTAGAACGGGGTGCGGTCGAGGACCAGCTCGATCTCGTCGCCCTCGCGGGCGGAGTCCACGGAGCCGCCGGCCGCGACGATGCCGCGCACGGCACCCTCGGTGACGACCTCGGCGTACCCGGTGAACTCGACGGGGCGTCCCATCGCGTCCGCGACGGCGCGGTACGCCGTGGCGTCGCGGTGCTGGCCCTTCTTCGAGCGCGCGTCGGCCTTCGCCCGGTCGCGCTGCTCGGTCATCAGCCGGCGGAAGCCGTCCTCGTCGACGGAGAGCCCCTGCTCGGAGGCCATCTCGAGGGTGAGGTCGATCGGGAAGCCGTAGGTGTCGTGCAGCGCGAACGCCTTGGAGCCCGACAGCTGCGCGCCACCGGACTGCTTCACCTCGGTGGTGGCGAGGTCGAAGATCGCGGTCCCGGCGCGCAGCGTCTGGCGGAACGCCTCCTCCTCGCCGTAAGCGACCGAGGAGATCCGCTCCCAGTCGCGGTGCAGCTCGGCGTAGGTCTCGCCCATCTTGTCGCGGGAGACGGGCAGCAGCTCGGGCAGCGCCCGGTCCTCGAAGCCGAGCAGCCGCATCGAGCGGACCGCGCGGCGCAGCAGCCGGCGCAGGACGTAGCCGCGGCCGTCGTTGCCGGGGGTCACGCCGTCGCCGATGAGCATCATCGAGGAGCGGACGTGGTCGGCGACGACGCGGAACCGGACGTCGTCGGTGTGGCCCTCGGTCCCGCCGGCGCCGTAGCGGCGGCCGGTCAGCTCCATCGCCTTCTCGATGACGGGGAACATGACGTCGATCTCGTACATGTTCTCGACGCCCTGGGTCAGGAACGCGACGCGCTCGAGACCCATGCCGGTGTCGATGTTCTTCTTCGGCAGCGAGCCGGAGATGTCGAAGTCCTCCTTGGAACGCACCGCGGAGAGCTCGTCCTGCATGAAGACGAGGTTCCAGAACTCCAGGTAGCGGTCCTCGGCGGAGAAGTCACCGTCCGGGCCGTACGCCGGACCGCGGTCGTAGAGGATCTCCGAGCAGGGGCCACCGGGGCCGGGGACGCCCATCGACCAGTAGTTCTCCTTGGGACCGAGCCGGATGATCCGCTCGTCGGGCAGGCCGGTGATCCGCTTCCACAGCCCGAGCGCCTCGTCGTCGCCGTCGAGGATCGAGGGGTAGAGCCTGCTCTCCTCGAAGCCCCAGCCGCCGTCGGCCTGCGACCTGGTGACGAGGTCCCAGGCCAGCTCGATGGCGCCTTCCTTGAAGTAGTCGCCGAAGGAGAAGTTGCCGCACATCTCGAAGAAGGTGCCGTGACGCGTGGTCTTGCCGACGTCCTCGATGTCGGGGGTGCGCACGCACTTCTGGACGCTGACCGCGCGGTCGTAGGGCGGCGACTCCTGGCCCAGGAAGTAGGGCTTGAAGGGCACCATGCCGGCGTTGACGAAGAGCAGGTTCGGGTCGTCGAGCAGCAGCGACGCCGACGGCACGGCCGTGTGGCCGGCCTGCTCGAAGTGGGCCTTGAACCGGCGGCGGATCTCCGCGGTGTCCATCAGTCGTGTCCTCTGCTCTCCAGCTGGGGAGTGGTCGGGGTCTCATGAGGCAGTACGCCGAACCGCTCGCGCAACTCGGTTTCCCGATCGGCGGCGCCCTGGGCGACCTCGTCGCGGAACAGTCGGGCGCCCACGAACAGGGCGTTGACGCGGTCGTGGACACCCTCGGCGGTGAACGCCTCCGCTGCGCGCCGTCCCCGCACCAGGCCGTAGACGCCGGCCCCGGCGCCCGCGACGAACCACAGGGCCCTACTCATCCGGCCTGCTCATGCCACGTCCTGATCGCGCTGCTGGTCCCGCTGGCGGGCCTGCCACTCGCGGTAGGCCTCGCGCTGCTCGACCCGACGCTGCTTGCGCGCGCGCTTGACCTCGCGCTTCATCTCGAAGCGGATCCGGTTGCGGGACTCGGCGGACAGCGCGCGGCGTACGCCGTGGCCCAGCGAACCCAGCCGGATCACGCTCTCGCGCAGCACCAGGTCGGCGAAGACGGCACGCTCGAGGGTGGCCGGCTCCCCGGTCGTCGGCTCGGTCCCGGCTCGTTCTCGGTCTCGTTCTCGGTCTCGCCGAGGTGGGTGATCGTGTACTCGCGCTCGTCGACGCGCAGTGGCGCGGGGCGCACCTGCTCTCGCCTGCTCCGCTCGAGCCGGTCGAGCCGCTCGCGCAGCGCCGCCGCCTCCGCGCGCGCGGAGGCGAGGTCACGGCCGGTACCGGCCCGCAGCCGGGCGAGGGACACCACGAGCACGAGCGCCACCAGCGCCAGTGCCACGAGGGCCAGCCACTGCCACGTCATGGTGTCCGACCCTAGCGGGCGGTGGGACGCCGGCAGGCAGGTGGGACGGGGCCGATCGCGCGCTTGCTTGACGTCAAGCAGGCGGGGAGGGGGACCATGGGGCATGGTTCGCCGCCGCTACGCCGACTACCTCCCGGACGAGCCTCGTCCCGCCGAGGACCAGAAGCCGGTGCGGGAGGGACCCTGGGCCGGCCGGACGTGGGTGCAGCAGGAGGAGGGGCGCTGGCACCTGACGCTGGAGTGGGACGACAAAGTCGACGACGCCGTCTCGGACTCCTTCGACGAGATCGCCCGGCTGGCCGTCGCGGACCCCCGGGTGGTGCAGGTCTTCGCGTGGTCGCCCACGACCCGTGACTTCGTCCGTCACACCCGAGGCGGAGTGGCTCGGCCAGCGAAGCCCTGACCCGTCAGGCAGAGCACTCAGGCCGGGACGTCCCGCACGACCCGCGCCGGGTTGCCGACCGCCACCACGTTCGCCGGCAGGTCCTTCGTCACCACCGCCCCGGCACCGACCACGGTGTTCTCGCCGATCGTGACGCCCGGGCAGACCACGACCCCGCCGCCGAGCCAGACGTTGTCGCCGATCGTGATCGGCTGCGCCGACTCCCACTTGTCGCGGCGCGGGCCGGCCTCGACCGGGTGGGTCGGGGTGAGCAGCTGGACGTGCGGTCCGATCTGGACGTCGTCGCCGATCCTGATCGCGGCGACGTCGAGCGCGGTGAGGCCGAAGTTGGCGAAGGTCCGCGCGCCCACGGTGATGTTCGAGCCGTAGTCGACGTAGAACGGCGGGCGCAGCACGGTGTCCTCGCCGATCGCCCCGAGCAGCTCCTCGAGCAGCGCCCGCTGCAGCGGCACCTGCCGCGACGTGGTCCGGTTGTAGGCGTCCATCAGGTCGCGGGCGGCGTGGCTGCGCTCCTCCAGCACGGGGTCGTCGGCGATGTAGGGATCACCGGCCAGCATCCGGTCGTGCATGCTGCGGCCGTCGTCGGCGTACGTCATGGGGAGAGCCTAGGTGTGGGTCGCAGCGCGTCAGAGCAGGCCGAGCCCGACCGCGTGGCGGCGTACGGCCTCGGAGTCGTGGGCGAGCACGAAGGGCACGTCGTGGTCCCACGCGTCCGAGACCTGCTCGACCCGGCCGTCACCGGTGTCGAGGCGGACCTCGCGGATGTAGACCGCGCGGACCCGGCCGGGATGGGTCCGCACGATGTCGGCGTAGATCACCGGGTCCTTCTCCCCCGAGTCCCCGAGCAGCACGAACGGCAGGTCCGGGTGCAGCTCGAGGATCTCCTCGATCCGGCCGTGCTTCCGCTCGCGTCCGGCGCGCCCGCCGAGCAGGTCGCGCAGCAGCACCGGCCCGGGCGGGAAGCCGTGGTGGCGGATGAACTCGCGCAGGAAGGCGTGCAGGTTCCACGGGCTGGAGGAGACGTAGAAGAGCGGGTTGTCGTCCCCGGCGAGGTCCCGGTAGAGCTCCGGCGCGCCCTCGAACGGCGTCCGGGTGATCGCCGAGCCGGTGAACGTCTGGCGCAGCATGCTGAGCACCCGCTGCACACCCGTCACGAGGATCGTGTCGTCGACGTCGGAGACCACGCCGTACGCCGCGGCGGAGCCGGGCACCCGGACGTCGACCGGCGTCGTGTGCGGCCCGGTGAGCCCGCGGAAGCCGCCGTCGAGCTCGACGGTCCCGGTGGTCCACGGCGACGTCAGGCTCTCGCCGCTCGGGTGCAGCCGGACCTTGAAGTAGCCCTCGGTGTCGGTGGTCGCGCAGACCGTCGCGTCGCCCACGCTGACGCGCAGGGGTACGCCGGGCAGCTCGTCGGTCAGGAACCCCCGCACCGTCCGGCGTACAGCGGCCCGGGCGCCTTCGCCCTCGACGGCCTCCTCCGGCGCCGGGTCGTCGAGCACCCGGCCCCGCACCACGACGCCGGCCGGGCCGCCGTGCCCGCCGTACGACTCGATCCTGAAGTCCAGCGGCGTCCGGGTCCCGGACCGCCGCAGCCGCCGCGCGTCCCAGGCCCGCTCGACCGCCACCACCCAGCTGCTCGCTCCCATGCGAGCACCCTAGGGCCGGATCTCAGCCCTCGCCGTGCGTGATGGCGCGGATCCGGGCGAGCCGCTCGGAGACGCCTGCCTCGGCACCGAGGGTGGTGGGTGAGTAGTACGTGGTGCCGTCGAGCACGTCGGGGAGGTACTGCTGCTCGGCGAGGCCGTAGGGCTGGTCGTGGGGGTAGAGGTATCCCTTCCCGTGGCCGAGGTCCTTCGCGCCGCCGTAGTGGGCGTCGCGCAGGTGGGACGGGACGTTGCCGATCTTCCCGGCCTTCACGTCGGCGATCGCGCTGTCGATGGCGGTGATCACGGCGTTGGACTTGGCCGCGACGGCGAGGTGGATGGTGGCCTGGGCGAGGTTGATCCGCGCCTCGGGCATCCCGATCAGCTGCACCGCCTGCGCCGCGGCGACCGCCGCCTGCAGCGCGGTCGGGTCGGCGAGCCCGATGTCCTCGCTGGCGTGGACGACCAGCCGGCGCGCGATGAAGCGCGGGTCCTCCCCCGCCTCGAACATCCGGGCCAGGTAGTGCAGCGCGGCGTCGGGGTCCGAGCCCCGGATCGACTTGATGAAGGCGCTGATGACGTCGTAGTGCTGGTCGCCCTGGCGGTCGTAGCGCACGGCGGCCTGGTCGACGGCCGCCTCGGCGGAGGCGAGGTCGATCGTGGTCGTCCCGCGGGCGGTGGCGGCGCGGGCGGCCGCCTCGAGGTAGGTCAGCGAGCGACGGGCGTCGCCCCCCGCCAGCCGGACCAGGTGCTCCCCCGCGTCGTCGGCGAGCTCGTAGGCACCGCCGAGACCGCGCTCGTCGGCGAGCGCCCGGGTCATCACGTCACGGACGTCGTCGTCGGTCAGCGGCTGCAGCCGCAGCAGCAGGCTGCGTGAGAGCAACGGCGAGATGACGCTGAAGAACGGGTTCTCGGTCGTCGCCGCGACCAGCGTGACCCACCGGTTCTCGACGCCGGGCAGCAGCGCGTCCTGCTGCGCCTTGCTGAAGCGGTGGACCTCGTCCACGAACAGCACGGTCTCCCGGCCACCACGGCCGAGCTCGGAGCGGGCGGCGTCGATCGCCGCCCGCACCTCCTTGACCCCCGCCGACACCGCGGAGACCTCGACGAAGCGTCGGTCGGTCTGCTGGCTGACGATGCCGGCGATGGTGGTCTTGCCGGTCCCGGGCGGCCCCCACAGCAGCAGCGACGTCGCCTGGTCGTCCTCGATCAGCTGCCGTAGCGGCGAGCCCGCCGCCCGCAGCTGCGCCTGTCCGACCAGCTCGTCGAGCGTGCGCGGCCGCATCCGCACCGGCAGCGGCGCCGAGGAGTGGGTGTTGGCACCGAGCGAGCCGGAGCCGGGGGTCGGCGCCGCCGAGCCCCCCGGTACGTCGAACAACCCGGCATCGTCGCTCACTCGGGGACGGGCTCCTTCTGGTCGGCTGGGGCTTGCTGTCCACCCCGGCCTCCTTGCGCTGCTGGGCCGTGATCGGGGCCGGTGCCGCGGTCAGCGGGTCGAACCCGCCACCGGACTTCGGGAAGGCGATGACGTCGCGGATGGACTCGGTCGCCCGCGAGCATCGCGACGATCCGGTCCATACCGACGGCGATGCCGCCGTGGGGCGGGGCGCCGTACTTGAAGGCGTCGAGCAGGAAGCCGAACTTCTCCTGCGCCTCGTCGGGGCCGATGCCCATCACCTCGAAGACCCGCTTCTGCACGTCCTCGCGGTGGATACGGATCGACCCACCGCCGAGCTCGCTGCCGTTGCAGACGATGTCGTAGGCATAGGCCAGCGCCGGGCCGGGGTCGGTGTCGAAGGTGTCGAGGAACTCCGGCTTGGGGCTGGTGAAGGCGTGGTGGACGGCCGTCCACGAGCCACCGCCCACGGCGACGTCGCCGCTGGCGACCGCGTCCGAGCTGGGCTCGAAGAGCGGGGCGTCGACGACCCAGGTGAACGCGAAGGCCGACTCGTCGATCAGCCCGCCGCGGCGGCCGATCTCGAGCCGCGCGGCGCCGAGCAGGGCGCGGCTGGACTTGGTGGCACCGGCACCGAAGAAGATGCAGTCACCCGGCTGGGCGCCCACGTGGGCGGCGATGCCGGCCTTCTCCTCCTCGCTGATGTTCTTGGAGACGGGTCCGGTGAGCGAGCCGTCCTCCTGCACCAGCACGTAGGCGAGGCCGGGGGCGCCGCGCTGCTTGGCCCACTCCTGCCAGGCGTCGAGCTTCTTGCGGGGCTGCGAGGCACCGCCCGGCATGACGACCGCGCCGACGTACTCCGCCTGGAACACCCGGAACGGGGTGTCCGCGAAGAAGTCGGTGCACTCGACGAGCTCCTGGCCCATCCGCAGGTCGGGCTTGTCGGAGCCGAACCGGCGCATCGCCTCGGCGTACGTCATCCGCGGCATCGGCCGGGGCACCTCGACGCCGATCAGCTGCCACATCTCGGCGAGCACGTCCTCCATCAGGGCGATCACGTCGTCCTGCTCGACAAAGCTCATCTCGATGTCGAGCTGGGTGAACTCCGGCTGCCGGTCGGCGCGGAAGTCCTCGTCGCGGTAGCAGCGGGCGATCTGGTAGTAGCGCTCCATGCCGGCGACCATCAGCAGCTGCTTGAACAGCTGCGGGCTCTGCGGCAGCGCGTACCAGCTGCCCGGGTGCAGCCGCGCCGGTACGACGAAGTCGCGCGCGCCCTCGGGCGTCGAGCGGGTGAGCGTCGGGGTCTCGATCTCGACGAAGTCGTGGCGGTCGAGCACGTCGCGGGCGGCCTTGTTGACCTTGCTGCGCAGCCGGAGCGCGGCAGCCGGGCCGGGGCGGCGCAGGTCGAGGTAGCGGTGCTTGAGGCGGGCCTCCTCACCGACCTCCACGTGCTCGTCGATCGGGAACGGCAGCGGCGCGCTCGCCGACAGCACCTCGACGTCGGTCGCGACGACCTCGATCTCGCCGGTCGCGAGGTTGGGGTTCTCGTTGCCCGCCTTGCGGGCGACGACCTCGCCGGTGACCTTGAGGCAGAACTCGCTGCGCAGGCTGTGGGCGACCGCCTCGTCGCGGACCACGACCTGGACGACGCCGCTGGCCTCGCGGAGATCCAGGAACGCCACACCGCCGTGGTCGCGCCGGCGGGCGACCCAGCCGGCGAGGGTGACGGTCTGGCCGACGTTCGCGACACTCAACGTGCCGGCGTCGTGGGTGCGGATCACTGCTGCTCCTCGGTGGTGGTGCTCTGGATGATGGTCTGGCGGAGGTCCTCGGCCGGTGGGGTCCATGCGTCCGGATCGGCGTCGACCTGCTCGCCGCTGCGGATGTCCTTGACCTGGTGGCCACCGTGGCCGGAGAACCAGACATACGGGATCCCGCGCCGCTCCGCAAAGCGAATCTGCTTGCCGAACTTCGCAGGCGTCGGCGAGACCTCGCACGCGATGCCGCGCAAGCGCAGCGAGGCTGCGACCTGCTCGCTGGCGGGCCGCGACTCCTCGTCGGTCACCGCGACCAGCACCGCGCTCGGCACCGGCCGGCTGCCGGCCAGCACGCCGTCGGCGACGAGCGGCACGAGGGTGCGTGAGACGCCGAAGGAGACGCCGACGCCGGGGTACGTCGTACGCCCGTCGGTCGCGAGCGCGTCGTAGCGCCCGCCGCCGCCGACGGACTTCAGCCGCTCGTAGCCGGCCATGAAGATCTCCACGACGGTGCCGGTGTAGTAGTCGAGGCCGCGCGCGATCCGGAGGTTGGCCTCGACCGTGACCGAGCCGCGGGCACCGGCCGCGCAGCCCTCGACGACGGCGGCGAGCTCGGCCAGCCCCTCCTCGAGCAGGTCGTCGGTGACGCCGAGCGCCCGGACCTGCTCGACGAAGGAGGTGTCGGCGACCCGGATGGTGGCGAGGTCGAGGCAGCGCTGCGCCTGCTCGGGCGTCGCACCGACCCGCTCGACGAGCTGGGTCGCGACCTCCGCGGCCGGGAGCTTGTCGAGCTTGTCGATGACCCGGATCGCCTCGGTGACGTCGTCGATGCCGAGGCCGCGGTAGAAGCCCTGGATCAGCTTGCGGTTGTTGAACTGGAAGGAGAGCGGCGGCAGCGGCAGCGCGGCGAGCGCCTCGACCATGACCCGCATGACCTCGACGTCGTGATGGAAGGGCAGCACGTCGCGCCCGACGATGTCGACGTCGGCCTGGGTGAACTGGCGGTAGCGGCCCTCCTGCGGCCGCTCCCCGCGCCAGGCCGGTTGGATCTGGAAGCGGCGGAACGGGAACTCGAGGTGGCCGGCGTGCTCGAGCACGTAACGGGCGAACGGCACCGTGAGGTCGAAGTGCATGCCGAGCTGCTTGTCAGGACTGACGTCCTCGGTCGTGTCGTCGGCCTGGAGCCGGCGCAGGACGTAGATCTCCTTGTCGACCTCGCCGCCCTTGGCGAGGCGCTCGACCGGCTCCACGACCCGGGTCTCGATGTTGGCGAAGCCGTGGAGCTCGAAGGTCCGCGACAGCGAGGTGATGACCTCGCGCTCGACGGCGCGGGCGGCGGGCAGCAGCTCGGGGAACCCGCTGAGCGGGCTGATCCTGGTGGCCATGGGGGTGTCAGAGTCCTCGGGTGACGCGACCGGTGGAGCCGTCGCTCTGGAGCTCGAGCAGGAAGGGGTTGGTGGCGCGCTCGCGGCCGATCGACGTCTGGTCGCCGTGACCGGGCAGCACCACGATGTCGTCGGGCAGCGTCAGCACCTTGTCGCGCAGGCTGCGCAGCATCGTCGGGTGGTCGCCGCCCGGCAGGTCGGTGCGGCCGATCGAGCCCTGGAAGAGCAGGTCGCCAGCAGAACATGACTTCGGAGACGTCGGCCGCCTGCTGCGCGGCGTACGGCGAGCGGAAGGTGACCGACCCCTCGGTGTGGCCCGGCGTGTGGTCGACGGTGAAGCTCAGCCCGGCCAGCTCGAGCACCTGCGCGTCCGCGAGCTCGCGGACGTCGTCGGGCTCGGCCCAGGTGTGGTTGCCGCCGAGCAGCATCTGGGTCGTCTCGCGCGACATCCCCGCCATCGGGTCACTCAGCAGGTGCCGGTCGCTCGGGTGGATCCAGGCCGTGGCGTCGTAGGTCCCGGCGACCGGCGCGACGCACCACATGTGGTCGACGTGGCCGTGGGTGACCAGCACGGCGACCGGCTTGAGGCGGTGCTCGCGGACCACCTCGGCGACGCCGTCGGCGGCGTCCTTGCCCGGGTCGATGACCACGCACTCGGTGCCTGCGGCGGTGGCGGCGACGTAGCAGTTGGTGCCCCACGGGCCCGCGGGGAATCCGGCGATGAACACCCCCGCACACTAGCGAGCGCGCAGTGCCGCCCGCGCATCGGCGGGGGGCCGTGACTAGCATGGGCCGGGTGACGAGCCATGAGTGGGGACGGGTCGCCGACGACGGGACGGTCTACGTGAAGACCGCCGACGGCGAACGCTCCGTGGGGCAGTACCCCGAGGGGACGCCCGAGCAGGCACTGGAGTTCTACACCAAGCGGTACGACGCACTGGCCCTCGAGGTCCAGCTGCTCGAGCAGCGGGTGAACGCCGGTGTGCTGTCCCCCGACGAGGCGGCCGAGGCGATCAAGACGGTGCGCAGCCAGGTCGTCGAGGCCAACGCCGTGGGCGACCTCCAGTCGCTCGCCGGACGGCTCGACGCGCTCTCCCCCGTCCTCGCCACGCAGCGCAAGGCCCGCAAGGAGGAGCGCGCCGCCAAGGCGGCCGAGTCACGCACCGCCAAGGAGGCCATCGTCGCCGAGGCCGAGAAGCTGGGCGAGGGCAACGACTGGCGCAACGGCGCCAACCGGCTGCGCGACCTGCTCGAGCAGTGGAAGGCGCTCCCCCGCATCGACCGTGCCTCCGACGACGCACTCTGGCGGCGCTTCTCGTCCGCCCGCACGGCGTACACCCGGCGCCGCAAGGCGCACTTCTCCGAGCAGCACGAGAAGCGCGAGGGTGCCCGCGCGGTGAAGGAGAAACTGGTCGCGCAGGCCGAGGCGCTCTCCGGCTCCACCGAGTGGGGCCCGACGTCGGGCGCCTACCGCGACCTGATGCGCGACTGGAAGGCAGCCGGGCCCGCCCCGCGCGACGTCGACGACCAGCTGTGGGCCCGCTTCCGCGGCGCCCAGGACATCTTCTTCGGTGCCCGCGACGCCGCCCAGGCCGAGCAGGACCAGGAGTTCGCCGCCAACGCCGAGGTCAAGGAGGCGTTGCTGGTCGAGGCCGAGGCGTTGGTGCCCGTCACCGACCTCGAGGCCGCGAAGAAGGCGATCCGCGAGCTCGCCGACCGCTGGGAGGCGGCCGGCAAGGTCCCCCGCGACCGGATGAAGGAGCTCGAGGGCCGGCTGCGCAAGGTCGAGGAGGCCATCCGCAAGGTCGAGGAGGACCAGTGGCAGCGCACCGACCCGGAGAAGTCCGCACGCGCCGACGACATGGTCACCAAGCTCGAGAACGCCATCGCCGACCTCGAGCGTGACCTCGAGGCCGCCCGCACCACCGGGAACGAGCGGAAGGTGAAGGAGCTCGAGGACAACCTCGCCTCCCGCCAGTCCTTCCTCGCCATGGCCAAGCAGGTCTCCGCCGACTACTCCGGCTGAGGTTGAGTCGTGCCTCCGGCGAGTTGAGTCGTGGGTCCGCCGGGTTGAGTCGTGGCTCCGCCGGGTTGAGTCGTGGCTCCGCCGGGTCTCCGGGCGACCCAGCTCGCCGGAGTGGCAACTCAACGCGGCGGAGTGGCGATTCAACCCGGCTGGCTGGCAACTCGACGCGTGCGAGGCACGAGTAGTCCTCAGTTGGTCACGCGGTAGGCGTCGAAGACGCCGGGGACCGCGCGGACGGCGCGCAGCACGTTGTCGAGGTGCTTCGACTCGGCCATCTCGAAGCTGAACCGGCTCTTGGCGACCCGGTCGCGGGTGGTCGACAGGGTGGCGCTGAGGATGTTCACGTGGGCGTCCGAGAGCGCCATCGTGATGTCGGAGAGCAGCCGGGCGCGGTCGAGCGCCTCGACCTGGATGTTGACGAGGAACATCGACTGCCCGGTCGGGGCCCACTCGACATCCTGCAGCCGCTCGGGCTGGCTGAGCAGGCTGGCCGCGTTGGTGCAGTCCTTGCGGTGGACCGAGACCCCGCCGCCCTTGGTGACGAAGCCGAGGATGTCGTCGGGCGGGACCGGGGTGCAGCACTTCGCGAGCTTGACCCAGACCTCGGGGGCGCCCTTCACGATCACGCCGGTGTCACCGTTCGCCGGGGTCCGCGAGCGGGGCCGGCCGGTGATGGTGACGGCCTCCGAGAGGTCCTCGGCCGCGCCGGCGTCGCCGCCGTTGAGGTCGATGACCCGGCGTACGACGGCCTGGGCGCTGACGTGGTTCTCGCCGACGGCGGCGTACAGCGCGGAGACGTCGTTGAGCTTGAAGTGCAGCGCGACCAGCGTCAGCGTCTCGTGGGAGAGCAGCCGCTGCAGCGGCAGGCCCTCCTTGCGCATCAGCTTGGCGATCTGGTCCTTGCCCTCCTCGATCGCCTCCTCGCGCCGCTCCTTGGTGAACCACTGCCGGATCTTGTTCCGGGCGCGCGGCGACTTCACGAACGTCAGCCAGTCGCGCGAGGGCGCAGCGGTGGGCGACTTGGACGTGAAGACCTCGACGACGTCACTGTTGTCCAGCGTCGACTCCAGCGGCACCAGTCGCCCGTTGACCCGGGCACCGATGGTGCGGTGACCGACCTCGGTGTGCACGGCGTACGCGAAGTCGACCGGGGTCGCCCCGGTCGGCAGCGCCACGACGTCGCCGCGCGGGGTGAAGACGTAGACCTCCGCCCGGTTGATCTCGAAGCGCAGCGACTCGAGGAACTCGCCCGGGTCCTCCACGTCGTTCTGCCAGTCGAGCAGCTGCCGCATCCACGTCATGTCGTCGACGTCGGCGCGACGCTCGGTGTCGACGCCGTTGCGGCCGTCCTCCTTGTACTTCCAGTGGGCCGCGACGCCGTACTCCGCGCGACGGTGCTGGGCGAAGGTGCGGATCTGCAGCTCCACCGGCTTGCCGGCCGGGCCGATGACGGTCGTGTGGAGCGACTGGTACATGTTGAACTTCGGCATCGCGACGTAGTCCTTGAACCGACCCAGGACCGGGTTCCACCGCGAGTGGAGGATGCCGAGCACGGAGTAGCAGTCGCGGTCGCTCTCGACCAGGATCCGGACCCCGACCAGGTCGTAGATGTCGGAGAACTCCCGGCCGCCGACGATCATCTTCTGGTAGATCGAGTAGTAGTGCTTGGGCCGACCGGTGACCTTCGCCTTGATCTTGGCTTCCTTGAGGTCCTTCTCCACCTGGGCGGTGACCTGCCCGAGGAACTGCCCCCGCGACGGTGCCCGCTCGGCGACCATGCGCACGATCTCGTCGTAGATCTTGGGGTGGAGCGTCGCGAAGGCGAGGTCCTCGAGCTCCCACTTGATGGTGTTCATGCCGAGCCGGTGGGCCAGCGGCGCATAGATGTCGAGGGTCTCGCGGGCGGTGCGCTCCTGTGAGTCACGCTTGACGTAGCGCAGCGTCCGCATGTTGTGGAGCCGGTCGGCGAGCTTGATGACGAGCACCCTGATGTCGCGCGACATCGCGACGATCATCTTGCGGATGGTCTCGGCCTGCGCCGAGTCGCCGTACTTGACCTTGTCGAGCTTGGTCACGCCGTCGACGAGCAGCGCCACCTCCTCGCCGAAGTCACGGGTGAGCTCGTCGAGGGTGTACGGGGTGTCCTCGACCGTGTCGTGCAGCAGGGCGGCGACCAGCGTCGGCTCGGTCATGCCCATGTCGGCGAGGATCGTGGTGACCGCGAGCGGGTGGGTGATGTAGGGGTCACCGCTCTTGCGCATCTGCGTGCCGTGCATCTGCTCGGCGACCGTGTAGGCCCGCTCGAGCAGGGCCAGATCGGCCTTCGGGTGGTTGTTGCGCACCGCCCGGAACAGCGGCTCCAGGACCGGGTTGCCGGCTTGGCTGCGGGTGCCCATCCGCGCCAGCCGGGAGCGCATGCTGCGCGCGGAGGGAGCCGGGTCGGTCGCCGTCCCCGTGCGCTCCTCAGCCATGCCGGCAGTCTACGGGTCGCTCCGTGCGGCCAGCCGGGTGTCGAGACCCTCGCCGTACGCCGACGGTGAGGCCTCGACTCCTCGCCCTCGCCCAAGGGCTCGGGCGGCTCGACCAACGACGCGAACCCGAGGTGGTCGGGCGGTGCGCCCAGCGTGCGGTCAGATCGTGACGAGGCTGTGGACCGGCAGGTCCCCCGCCGCTGCGCGACCGTCGAGGAAGCCGAGCTCCATCAGCACCGCGACCGCGTGCGGCGTGGCGCCGCACTTCTCGATCAGCTCGATCGTGGCGGCGACGGTGCCGCCGGTCGCGAGGACGTCGTCGACGAGCAGCACCCGCTCCCCCGGCGCGACCGCGTCGCGGTGCAGCTCCAGCGTGGCCTCGCCGTACTCCAGGGCATAGCTGACGGCGTGGGTCTCGCGCGGCAGCTTGCCCGCCTTGCGCACGGGGACGAAGCCGCACCCCAGGCTGAGCGCGACGGGCGCCGCGAGGATGAACCCCCGCGCCTCCATCCCGACGACCTTGTCGACCACGACGGCGCCGGACTCGTCGCGACCCGCCGCGGCCAGCGCCTCGATGACCGCGGTGAAACCCGTCGTGGTCGGCGAGCAGCGGGCTGATGTCCTTGAAGACGACGCCCGGCTCCGGGAAGTCGGGGACGTCGACGACCAGGCGCTCCAGCGCCTCGCGGGCGGCCCGCGGACCTTCCGTTCATCGCTTGCCCCGCTTGGACTTCGTCGACCGCGACGGCTGGTTGCGGCCGGAGGAGACGCTCTTGCCGACCGGGCGCTGGGACGTCGGTGCGACGCGACCGCGACCCGCGGTCGGCGCCTTGCCCGGGGTCGGGGCCACGGGTGCCACGGGTGCCACAGGCTCCGTGGGCTCGTCGCGGACATCGTCGACGACGGTGCCGCCGGGCCGGGCGGGGACAGCGGCGTACTTGTCGGCCGCGGCCCGCTTGCGGGCCTTGGCGCGCCGCTCGGCCTGCTTCACCCCGCTCTCGCCCGCCTTCAGGTGCACCAGCAACGGGGTGGCGATGAAGACCGAGGAGTAGAGCCCTGCCGCCATGCCGACGAACAGCGCCAGCGCGAGGTCCTTCAGGCTGCCCGACCCGAGCTGGAAGACCCCGACGTAGAGGATCGCGCCCACCGGGAGCAACGCCACGACCGAGGTGTTGATCGAGCGCACCAGGGTCTGGTTGACGGCCAGGTTGGCCGCCTCGGCGTACCCCATCCGCATCTCGCGGAGGTTCTTGGTGTTCTCGCGGACCTTGTCGAAGACCACGACCGTGTCGTAGAGCGAGAAGCCGAGGATGGTGAGGATGCCGGTGACGGTGGCGGGCGTGACCTCGAACCCGGAGATCGCGTAGACACCGATGGTGATGAGGACGTCGTGCGCGAGGGCGACGAGCGCGGCCACCGACATCTTCCACTCGCGGAAGTAGGCCCAGATGAAGAGCACCACGAGCACCAGGAAGACCGCGAGACCGATCAGCGCGCGCTCGGCGATCTGCTGTCCCCAGCTCGCACCGAGCTCGGTCTGCGACAGGTCGCCCTCGCTCGCCCCGGTGGCGTCCAGGATGACCTCGGTGAGGTCCACGCTCTCGTCCCGCGTCAGCGGCTCGGTCTGGATCAGCACCGCCTCGGAGCCCGACGTGGTGACCACGGGCGAGGAGGCACCCTCGACGCCGCTGTCCGCCAGCGTCTCGCGCAGGTCGTCGGCGGTGGTCTGGGTGACCTGGCTGGCGGGCAGCGTGACCCGGAACTCGGCGCCACCGGTGAACTCGATGCCGTAGTTGAGCCCCCGGATCATCAGCCCGGCGATGGCGACGACGACGATCACGGTCGAGACGGCGTACCAGAGCCAGCGACGGCCGATGAAGTCGATCGACTTCCGCCCGCTGTAGAGGTCGTTGCCGAGCCTCGAGAAGCGCCCCATCAGGCCCGCCCTCCCGCGGTCGCGATCGAGTCGACCCCGAGCGTCTCGGCACTCAGGCCGGAGTACTTGTGGCCCGAGTTGAAGAACTTGTACGTCGCCAGCCACGACACCAACGGGTGGGTGAACCAGAAGAAGACGACGAGGTCGATGAGCGTGGAGAGGCCGAGCGCGAACGCGAATCCCTTCACCACGCCGACGGCGAAGATGTAGAGCACCACGGCGGCGAGCAACGACACCGCGTCGGCGGCAAGGCAGGTGTTGCGGGCGCGCGCCCAGCCGGACTCCACCGCCACCGGCATCGACTTGCCGTCGCGCATCTCGTCCCGGATCCGTTCGAAGTACACGACGAACGAGTCGGCGGTGATGCCGACCGCGACGATCAGGCCGGCGATGCCGGGCAGCGAGAGCGTGAAGCTCGCCGTCTCGCTCAGCAGCAGCACCATGGCGTACGTCGCGCCGGCCGCGACGACCAGCGAGGCGATGACGACGAGCCCCAGGCCGCGGTAGTAGAGCAGGCAGTAGAGCATCACCAGCAGCAGGCCGATCCCGCCCGCCCAGAGGCCGGCCGAGAGCTGGTTTCCGGCGAGGGAGGGACCGACGGTCTCGACCGGCGGGTCGGGCTCGAAGGCGATCGGCAGCGCCCCGAACTTGAGGCTGGTCGCCAGGCTGGTGGCCGACTGCTCGTCGAAGTTGCCGCTGATCTCGGCCCGGCCGCTGGTGATCAGGGCGTCCATGGTCGGGGCGGAGAGCACCTGGCCGTCGAGGACGATCGCGAACTGGTTCTGGGTGCCGAAGAGCGCCCGTGAGATCTCGGTGAACTTCTCGGTGCCGCTGCCGTCGAAGTCGAGCGAGACGACCCAGTCGAACTGGCCCTGCGGGATGCCGGCGTCGGCTCCGGCGAGCTCGGTGCCCTCGATCAGCGAGGTGGAGAGGAGGTACTTGGTGCCCTCTTCGTCGCAGGTCACCAGCGGCGCGTCCGGGTCGTCCTCCACGAGGGTGGTCTCCCCGGGCGGCGGGCACTGGTAGTCCTGGAACGCCTGGACCGAGGCCTGGTCGGGGCTGTTCATCCACGTCAGCGGGTCGCCGTAGTCGCCGTCGGCCGGGGGCTGCGCAGGCTCGGCGGGCTCCGAGGGCTCCTCCGTCGGCTCGGCCGTGGACTCGTCGCGCTGGCCCTGCCTGTCCTGCTGGTCCTGCTTGTCCTGCTGGCCGGCCTTGTCGGCGAAGCCCACGGGGGCACGGTTGGCGGAGCCGTCGCCGCCGCCCTGACCACCGTTCTGGCCACCACCGTTCTGACCCCCACCGTCCTGACCACCGCCGGAGGGCGAGGGGTTGACCGTGACGCCACTGCCCGGGGTGGCCGACGGATCGGTCGGGTCCGTGGGGGTGGGCGCGGTGGCGGCGCCGCAGCGGGCGTCCACCGACGTGCAGGCGACGACGCGGAACCGGAGCTGGGCCTGCCGCTCGACGGTCTCGCGCAGGTTCTCCGGGCTCTCGCCGGGGATCTCGACCACGACGAACTGGTTGCCCTGCGTGGTCACCTCCGCCTCGGAGACACCCGAGCCGTTGACCCGCTGGTCGATGATCTGGGAGGCCTCGACCAGGTTGTCCTCGGAGGGCGAGCCCTCGGCGATCAGCGTGATCCGGGTCCCACCCTGCAGGTCGAGACCGAGGGTCGGGGTCCAGGTGCCGGTGAGGGCGACGAGCCCGTAGGCGACGGCGAGCCCGACGAAGAACCCGAGAAGTGTGCGCGCGGGGCGCCGCCGTCGGGCCACCCTCAGCTGTCCTGCGGGGGCGTGGTCGGCTCGTCCCTCGGGCCGGCCGGGTCAGCGGCGGGCTCGGGGAGGACGACGTTGCCGACCGCGCCCTTGGCGACCTTGAGGGTGACCCCCTCGGCCACCCGCACCCAGACCGTGTCGTCCTCGACGCGGTCGAGGATGCCGTAGACGCCGGAGGTGAGCATCACCTCGGTGCCCGGCTGGAGGCCGGACTGCATGGTCCGGACGGCCTTCTGGCGCTTGGACTGGGGCCGGATGATCAGCAGCCAGAAGAGCAGGGCGATGCCGATGATCGGCAGAATGGAGACGAGCTCCTGCACGACGAAACCTCTCGTGTCACGGATGGGAAGGATCGGCCACCGGCCGACCAACGGTGAAGTGTAACGGCCGACACGTGGCGGCCGGCGAGGCCCACCGGATCAGTCCTCGAACAGCACCGGCGCCGTGGGGGTGGGAGCCGTCAGTCCGAGGTGGGCCCAGGCCGCTGCCGTGGCGACCCGACCGCGCGAGGTGCGTGCCAGCAGCCCGTTGCGGACCAGGAACGGCTCGGCGACCTCCTCGACCGTCTCGCGCTCCTCGCCCACGGCGACGGCGAGCGTGGAGATGCCGACCGGTCCCCCGCCGAAACGTCGGCAGAGCGCGTCCAGGACGCCGCGGTCGAGCCGGTCGAGACCCGACTCGTCGACCTCGTAGAGCTCGAGCGCCCGCGAGGCGATGTCGAGGGTCACCACGCCGTCGGCACGCACCTGCGCGAAGTCGCGCACGCGGCGGAGCAGCCGGTTGGCGATCCGCGGCGTGCCCCGGGAGCGGGACGCGATCTCGGCGGCACCCTCGTCGGTGAGCTCCACCCCGAGCAGGCCCGCCGAGCGGCGCACGATGAGCTCGAGCTCCGCGGGCTCGTAGAACTCCAGGTGGCCGGTGAAGCCGAAGCGGTCGCGCAGCGGGCCGGGCAGCAACCCGGCCCGGGTCGTGGCCCCCACCAGCGTGAACGGCGGGATCTCGAGCGGGATCGCGGTGGCGCCCGGGCCCTTGCCGATGATCACGTCGACGCGGAAGTCCTCCATCGCGAGGTAGAGCATCTCCTCGGCCGGTCGCGACATCCGGTGGATCTCGTCGACGAACAGCACGTCGTTCTCGTTCATCCCCGAGAGGATCGCCGCGAGGTCCCCGGCGTGGGTGATCGCCGGGCCGCTGGTCAGGCGAAGCGGTGAGGTCATCTCGCTGGCGATGATCATCGCCAGCGTGGTCTTGCCCAGCCCGGGCGGACCCGAGAGCAGCACGTGGTCCGGGGCCCGCTCACGTCGTCGGGCGGCCTCGAGGACCAGCCCGAGCTGCTCGCGCACCCGGCTCTGGCCGACGACCTCGTCCAGGCTCTTGGGGCGCAGCGCGGCCTCGACGGCGCGCTCGTCGCCCTCCGCCTCGGCGGCGGTCAGCGAGCGCAGGTGGGCTGCCTCGACCGAGGCGAGGTGGTCGTCCGCCGCGGCACCCGACGGGTCGGCGGCCGTCGGCGTACGACCGGTGCCCGGCCAGCCCTGCTCGCTCATCGGCTCTCCTTCGTCTGCACGGCGTCGATCATGCCCTGCTCAGGGTGCGCAGCGCCGCACGCAGCAGCGCCCCGACGTCCGGGACGGGTCCGGCCTGGTCGGCGACGACCTCGACGGCCCGGTCGGCCTCCTTGGTCGACCAGCCGAGTCCCACGAGTCCCTGCTGGACCTGGCCGCGCCAGTCGGGCACCGCGGCGGTCGGGCCGGCGGCCGGCGATCCCGCCCCGGTGGGGGCGCCGATCCGGTCGCGGAGCTCGAGGATGATCCGCTGCGCGCCCTTCTGCCCGATCCCGGGCACCCGCGTCAGCGTCTTCACGTCCTCGGCGGCGACCGCGGTGCGGAGGTCGTCGGGGCTCAGCACCGCGAGCATCGCCTGGGCGAGCTTGGGTCCGACGCCCGACGCGGTCTGCACCAGCTCGAAGGTGGTGCGCTCGTCGTCGTCGACGAACCCGAACAGGGTCAGCGAGTCCTCGCGCACCACCATGCTCGTGGGGAGGGTCGCGGACTGGCCGGGCCGCAGCGTGGCGAGGGTGCCGGGCGTGCACAGCACCTCGAGGCCGATCCCCCCGACCTCCACGACGACGGAGGTGAGGCCGATGCTGGCCACCGGGCCTCGGACGAAGGCGATCATGGGGTCCTCCCGGCGGCGAGCGCCGCGTCGATCCGGGCCTGGGCGCCACCGCGCCAGACGTGGGTGATGGCGAGAGCGAGGGCGTCGGCGGCGTCGGCCGGCGAGGGCGGCGCGTCGAGGCGCAGGATGCGGGTGACCATCGCGCCCACCTGGTTCTTGTCGGCACGGCCGCTGCCGGAGACGGCGGCCTTCACCTCGCTCGGGGTGTACGTCGACACCGCGAGCCCCCGTCGAGCGGCGGCGACCAGCGCGATCCCGCTGGCCTGCGCAACGCCCATGATCGTGCTGGAGTCGGAGCGGGCGAAGACGCGCTCGACCGCGACCGCGTCCGGGGAGTACTCGTCGAGCCAGGCGTCGATGCCCCGCTCGATGGTGACCAGCCGCTCGGCGATCGGCAGCCCGGCGGTGGTGCGCAGCACGTTGACGTCGACGAGCGACAACGGCCGCCCGATCGTGCCGTCGACGACGCCGATGCCGCAGCGGGTGAGTCCGGGATCGATCCCGAGCACGCGCACTGGTCCTCCTCGCAGGGTCGTTGCATCCGAACACGTGTTCGTGTCCACGCTAGACGGGACGACCCGCGCGGCGGCGTACGACACGCAGGCGGAGCCGGGTCTCGACAAGCCCGCGCACGTTCGCCCACCGTTCACCGTGACGCCACCCGCACACCCCCTGCCGTGGTGAGGCTGCCCGACGACGACCCACCGACTCGGAGGACCGATGACCATCTCCCCCACCCGCCGCCTGCTCCCGCTGATCACCGCGCAGCAGGGAGCGCGGCACGGCTCCCGGAGCCACCTCACCTGCCAGTACCGCTGCGGCAACGCCTGCGACCAGCCGGTGCCCAACACCTCGGGCAACCCGGAGTTCCGCCAGATCGCCGAGACCGCGCTCGCGCGACGCTCGCTGCTCAAGCTCGGCGCCGCGTCGGCAGGCGCACTCACCCTGACCGGCGGTGCCGTAGCCCACGCCCCGCTCGCCGCGGCCGCCGTGGTCGCCCGCGGCGCCGGGGGCTGGGACTTCACCCCCGTCGCGCCCAACAAGGCCGACAAGGTCACGGTGCCGGCCGGCTTCCGCGCCGACGTGCTCATCAGCTGGGGCGACCGCGTGGAGAAGGGGGCGCCCGCCTTCGACGTGGCCAACCAGACGCCCGAGGCGGCCGCGAAGCAGTTCGGCTACAACAACGACTACGTCGGGGTGCTGCCCCACCCGAGCAAGAAGAAGCGCGCCCTGCTCGTCACCAACCACGAGTACACCGACGAGGCCCTGATGTTCCCGACCGACACCGACCCCGAGGTGGTCAAGCAGGTCGCGATGGCCTCCCACGGCATGTCGGTCGTCGAGATCGTGCGGGGCAACAAGGCCGGGTCGTGGCGGCGCGCGCAGGTGAAGAACACCACGTACAACCGCCGGCTGCACGTCGGCTCGGACTTCGACCTCGTCGGTCCGGCCGCCGGCGAGGCGCGACTCGTCACCTCCGCCGACCCGACCGGCCGCCGCGTCAAGGGCACCCTCAACAACTGCGCCGGAGGGCACACCCCCTGGGGCACGGTGCTGTCGGGCGAGGAGAACTTCAACCAGTACTTCGAGGGCACCGTCCCGGCCGGGTACGAGGCGTCGTACGCCCGCTACGGCATCGCCGGCGGCGCCGGTCGTGGCTGGAGCACGGTGGACCCGCGGTTCTCGATGCAGCAGGAGCCGAACGAGCCCTACCGCTTCGGCTGGATCGTCGAGGTCGACCCGTCCGACCCCACCTCGACCCCGCGCAAGCACACGATGCTCGGTCGCTTCAAGCACGAGGGCGCCAACGTCACGATCGCCGACAACGGCCGCGCGGTCGTCTACATGGGCGACGACGAGCGCGGTGACTACATCTACCGCTTCGTCTCCGCCGGCACCTACGACGGCTCCGGCACCGCCCGCGCGCGGCGGAGGAACCTGCGGCTGCTCCTGACCGGCACCCTCTCGGTCGCCCGCTTCGCCGGTGACGGCGACGAGGACGGGCGGTACGACGGCACCGGTCGCTGGATCCCGCTCTGCTCGGACAGCGAGTCGTTCGTGGACGGCCTGTCGGTGGCGGACGTGCTGCTCGACACCCGGCTCGCGGCCGACGCCGTGAGCCCGACCAGGATGGACCGCCCCGAGGACGTCGAGGTGAACCCCGTCAACGGTCGCGTGTACGCCGCGATGACCAACAACGCGCAGCGCGGCACCGTCCAGCCGGTCGACGAGGCCAACCCGCTTGCCACGTCGATGGTGCGGGCCACACTGGACGCCCCGCTCACGCCGGCGAGCGGCAACCGCAACGGCTACGTGCTCGAGATGACGCCGGGCAACGACAACCACGCGGGCACCGACTTCCAGTGGAGCCTGATGCTCGTCTGCGGCGACCCGACCGCGCCCGAGACCTACTTCGCCGGCTACCCGAAGGAGCAGGTCAGCCCGATCAGCTGCCCGGACAACGTCGCCTTCGACCCCGCCGGCAACCTGTGGATCTCGACCGACGGCAACGTGCTGGGCTCGAACGACGGCCTGTTCCGGGTCCCGACCCGCGGCGCCGAGCGGGGGCGGGTGCAGCAGTTCCTCACCGTGCCCGTGGGCGCCGAGGCGTGCGGCCCGTTCGTCACCGAGGACGGGCTGTCGGTCTTCCTCGCCCCCCAGCACCCGGGCGAGATCGACGGCGCGACCTTCGAGAACCAGGCGAGCACCTGGCCGAACCGCGAGGGCTTCCCCCGCCCGTCCGTGGTGGTCGCCTACCGCCGCTGAGCCGGTCCTGGCCGCGCGTGTGCCTGAGAACGCCCTCTGGGTAGTCCTCAGGCACACGCCGCGGTGACGTGAGGGAAGGATCAGGCGTCGAGCTCGGCCATGACGGCGTCGGGGACGTCGAAGTTGGCGAAGATGTTCTGCACGTCGTCGAGGTCCTCGAGGACGTCGATGAGCCGGAACAGCTTGCCGGCCGCGTCGGCGTCGAGCTCGACCTGCATGTCCGGGACGAACGAGGCCTCGGCGGAGTCGTAGTCGACGCCGGCGGCCTGCAGCGCGGTGCGTACGCCGACGAGGTCACCGGCCTCGGAGACCACCTCGTAGGCCTCCCCCAGGTCGTTGACGTCCTCGGCGCCGGCCTCGAGGGTCGCCTCGAGCACGGTGTCCTCGTCGACGTCGTTGCCCTCCTGCTCCTTGGGCACGACCACGACGCCCTTGCGGTGGAAGAGGAACGAGACCGAGCCGGGGTCGGCGAGCGAGCCGCCGTTGCGGGTCATGGCGGTGCGGACCTCCATCGCGGCGCGGTTCTTGTTGTCCGTGAGGCACTCGATCAGCATCGCGACGCCGGCGGGGCCGTAGCCCTCGTACATGATCGTCTGGTAGTCGGCGCCGCCGGTCTCCGCACCTGAGCCGCGCTTGACCGCGCGGTCGATGTTGTCGTTCGGGACCGAGGACTTCTTCGCCTTCTGGATGGCGTCGTAGAGCGTCGGGTTGCCGGTCGGGTCACCGCCGCCCATCCGGGCCGCGACCTCGATGTTCTTGGTGAGCTTGGCGAACATCTTGCCGCGCTTGGCGTCGACGACCGCCTTCTTGTGCTTGGTGGTCGCCCATTTGGAGTGGCCGGACATGCACTTCCTCGTCTACGTACGTCGTGTCAGCGGATCAGGTCCACGAGCAGTCGGTGCACCCGGGGGTCGCCGTTCACCTCGGGGTGGAACGACGTCGCCAGCAGGTGCCCTTGGCGGACGGCGACGATCCTACCCGCGGCCGCGCCGTCGGCCACCCGGGCGAGCACCTCGACGTCGTCGCCGACCCGCTCCACCCACGGCGCCCGGATGAACACCGCGTGCACCGGCTCGGCGAGGCCCCCGAACGCCAGGTCCCCCTCGAAGGAGTCGACCTGGCGGCCGAACGCGTTGCGGCGCACGGTCACGTCGAGGCCGCCGAACGTCTCCTGGCCGGGTACGCCGTCCTCGATCCGGTCGGCCAGCAGGATCATCCCGGCGCAGGTGCCGAGGGTCGGCATGCCGTCGGCCAACCGCTTGCGGATCGGGTCGAGCAGGTCGAAGGTGCGCGCGAGCTTCGACATGGTCGTCGACTCCCCACCGGGGAGCACCAGCGCGTCGCACAGGTCGAGCTCGGAGGCCCGGCGTACGCCGATCGCGCGTACGCCGAGGCCGCCGAGCAGGTGCAGGTGCTCACGCACGTCGCCCTGCAGGGCGAAGACACCGACGGTGGGGCCCACCGGGACCTACCAGCCGCGCTCGGCGAGCCGGTGCGGCTGCGGGATCTCGTCGACGTTGATGCCGACCATGGCCTCGCCGAGGCCGCGGCTGACCTTCGCCACGACGTCCGGGTCGTCGAAGAACGTCGTCGCCTTCACGATCGCCTCGGCGCGCTGGGCGGGGTTGCCGGCCTTGAAGATGCCCGAGCCCACGAAGACGCCCTGGGCGCCGAGCTGCATCATCATCGCCGCGTCCGCGGGGGTCGCGATGCCGCCGGCGGTGAAGAGCACGACGGGCAGCGTGCCGGTGCCCGCGACCTCCTTGACCAGGTCGTACGGCGCCTGCAGCTCCTTGGCGGCGACGTAGAGCTCGTCCTCGGAGAGCCCGTGCAGCCGGTTCAGCTCGGCGCGGATCGTGCGCATGTGGGTGACGGCGTTGGACACGTCACCGGTGCCGGCCTCGCCCTTGGAGCGGATCATGGCCGCGCCCTCGGTGATCCGGCGCAGCGCCTCGCCGAGGTTGGTCGCCCCGCACACGAAGGGGACGGTGAAGGACCACTTGTCGATGTGGTGGGCGTAGTCGGCCGGGGTCAGCACCTCGGACTCGTCGATGTAGTCGACACCGAGGCTCTGCAGCACCTGCGCCTCGGCGAAGTGGCCGATCCGGGCCTTGGCCATGACCGGGATCGAGACCTCCGCGACGATGCCGTCGATCATGTCGGGGTCGCTCATCCGCGAGACCCCGCCCTGCGCCCGGATGTCGGCCGGAACCCGCTCGAGCGCCATCACCGCGACCGCACCGGCGTCCTCGGCGATCCGGGCCTGCTCGGGCGTGACGACGTCCATGATGACGCCGCCCTTCAGCATCTCGGCCATGCCGCGCTTCACGCGCGAGGTGCCGGTCTGCTGGGTGGGGGTGGGGGTCTCGCTCATGTCCACATCGTAGGACCGCGAGCCCCCGCTTCCCTAGTCGGGGACCGGGCCCGCCGCGAGTGCCTGGCGGCGTACCTTCAGGATCCGGAAGACCACCGTGTAGGTGCTCGCGGCGGCGAGCAGCCACAGCGTCGCCTCGTAGAGCACCGGCAGGTCCAGCAGGTCGCCGAAGAAGGTCAGCACCAGGATCGCGACCAGCCGGTCGGCGCGCTCGGCGATGCCGCCACGCGCGTCCATGCCGAGCGACTCGGCGCGGGCCCGGGCGTACGACGTCAGCGATCCCGCGACGAGGCAGTACAGCGAGACGCAGAGGTAGAGGTAGGAGTCCCCGGGGCCGGCGAAGAAGAGCAGCAGGCCGCCGAAGACCGCGCCGTCGCCGACCCGGTCGAGGGTGGAGTCCCAGAAGGCGCCGAACGACGACTGCCGACCGGACTGCCGGGCCATCTGGCCGTCGATCAGGTCCGAGAAGACGAAGGCGGTGATCACCAGCACGCCCTGCCAGAGCATCCCCTGCGGGAAGAACACGAGGGCACCGGCCGCGACACCGAGGGTGCCGACGAGCGTCACCGCGTCGGGGCTGATGCCGAGGCGCAGGAACAGGTTGACGAAGGGGGCGAGCATGACGCCCTGCCAGAAAGCCTTGAAACGGTCGAGCACGCGCGAAGGCTACCCGCCGCGACCCGGGGCGTACGGTGGCGGCACGGAGCCATTCAGGCTTCCTACCCGGGAGCGCACCATGAGCGACAAGTCGCCGCGCCAGCAGATGACCAAGAAGACCGGCAAGTCCATCAAGGAGAAGCGCGCCGACAAGCGGGCGAAGGCCGACGAGGTCCTGGCTCCCCTGAAGCCCACCGGCAAGAAGTGACGCTCCGCGACCTCGGCATCGTCGGCACCTCCGCCAAGGAGAACGAGTTCCGCCTCCCGCTCCACCCCGAGCACGTCGCCGGGCTCGACGCCGACCTCCGCGCCCGGATCACCCTGGAGCACGGGTACGGCGCGCGGTTCGGCTTCTCGGACCGCGACCTGGCCGACGTGGTGGCCGGGTTCGCGTCCCGCGAGGAGATCCTCGCCGGCTCCGACGTGGTGCTGCTGCCCAAGCCGCAGCACGAGGACGTCGCCCTGCTGCGCGAGGGCGCGACCCTGTGGGGCTGGCCGCACTGCGTCCAGGACCCGGAGCTGACCCAGCTCGCCATCGACCGGCGGCACACGCTGATCGCCTTCGAGGTGATGAACCACTGGACCCACGACGGCCACGTCGGCGTCCACGTCTTCCACAAGAACAACGAGCTCGCGGGCTACTGCTCGGTGCTCCAGGCGCTCCAGCTCACCGGCCGTACCGGTGACTACGGACGCCGCCTCCGCGCGGTGGTGATCGGCTTCGGCGCCACCGCCCGCGGCGCCGTCACCGCCCTCAACGCGCACGGCGTCCACGACGTGGTGGTGCTGACGAGCCGCGGGGTCTCCGCGGTGGGCTCTCCGATCCACTCGGTGCGGATCCTGCAGTTCGACCAGGACGCCGAGGGTGCGCAGCTCAGCCACGTCATCACCGAGCGCGGACGCGTGCCGATCGCCCCGTTCCTCGCCGAGCGGGACGTCATCGTCAACTGCACCTTCCAGGACACGTCCGCCCCGCTGACCTACCTGACCAACGACGACGTCGCGCTCTTCCGCCCCCGCAGCCTGGTCGTCGACGTGTCGTGCGACGAGGGCATGGGCTTCGAGTGGGCGCGGCCGACCGGCTTCGACGAGCCGATGTTCGCGGTCGGCAACATCGACTACTACGGGGTCGACCACAGCCCGTCGTACCTCTGGGACTCGGCGACCTGGGAGAACAGCCTGGCGCTGATCCCGTTCCTGCGCCCGGTGCTGGAGGGACCGGACGCCTGGGACGCCGACGAGACGCTGCGGCGGGCGATCGAGATCCGGGAGGGCCGGGTCGTCAACCCGGCGATCCTGGAGTTCCAGCGGCGCGCGGCGGAGTACCCCCACCCGCTCGGCTGAGCAGGTCGGTCACACCCACGCCTGCGCGAGCAGCTCGCGGGTGTCCGCGAGCAGCTCCGGCATGGTGCGCGTACGGCCGATGATCGGCATGAAGTTGGCGTCGCCGATCCAGCGGGGCACCACGTGCTGGTGCAGGTGGGCCCGGATGCCGGCACCACCCGCCCGACCCTGGTTCATGCCGAGGTTGAACCCCTCGGCGCTGGACACTGAGCGCAGCACCTCCATCGCCCGCTTGGTCAGGGCACCGATCTCGACGACCTCCTCGGGCGTGGTGTCGGTGTAGTCGGGGATGTGGCGGTAGGGGCAGACCATGAGGTGGCCGGCGGCGTAGGGGAACAGGTTGAGCACGACGTACGCCGACTCCCCGCGGTGCACGACCAACCCCTCGGCGTCCTCCCCGCGCGGGATCCGGCAGAACGGGCAGTCGGCCTCGTCGGTGCTCGTGGGGCGCTCCTCGCCGCGGATGTAGGCCATCCGGTAAGGGGTCCACAGCCGCTCGAGCTGGTCGGGGTCTCCCGCTCCGTGCTGGTGCAGGGCGTCATCGGGCATGGATCAACTCTAGGGTGGACACCGTGGCACGCACCCCGGAGACCTGTCGTGGACACCACTCGCTGCCCACGTCCTCGGCGAGGGCGGGCCGTCCGCCTGCTGAGCCGGCTGCTCAGCCGAGGTCGGCGTCGAACAGCTCCTGCAGCGGCCGGTCGGGGTGGATCACCGCTCCGCGCGCGGCCGCGAGGCCGGCGATCTGGTGCCAGACCGACTGCGTCACCAGGTCGATGAGCACGTCCACGGACACCCGCTGCGGCTGCGCCGTCCAGCGTCGTACGGCTGCCATCGCGGCGCCGACCATCCCGAACACCAGTGGGTCCAGGCCGATCCGCAGCCTGTCGTCGAGCGGCACCTCCAGCAGCTCGGCCCCGGTGGCGATCAGCCCCTCCACCTGCTCGGCGACCTGCTCGACCATCCGGGACAGCGGGCTCGACCCGTCGCCGGGGACGTCCAGCTCGACGAACCGGTGCAGCGCGGGGTGGGCGGCCGCCCAGCCGACGTACGCCGCGACGATCCGGCGGATCACCTCCACCGGCGTCGCGTCCAGGGACAGCACGGGGGTGATCTCGCCCCACACGTGGTCCACGATCTCCGTCTGGATGGCGCGGTCGAGGTCGGCACGGTCGGCGAAGTGGCGGTAGAGCACGGTGCGGCTCAGCCCGGCGCGCTCGGCGATCTGCTGGACGTGCACCTCCTCGCCCGGCCCGGCCTCCTCGATCACCGACAGCGCGGCGCTCAGCACGATCCGGCGACGCTCCGCCTTGTGCTGGTCCCAGCGGTGGCGGCGGCCGTCGGTGGCGGGCAGGTCGCGGACACCCCCGCAGCCTAGCGAGCCGGCCGACCTCCAGACCGTCTCGCGCAGGCTCGCCGCGAGGCCGGGGCCGAGGATCCCGCTGTCACTCGCACCTCAACCACGGATCCGACTCCCGGTGGCTGGCCCTCAGACCTGGCCCTTCGTGGCGACCGCGTTGACGACCCGCTGGATCGCCTCGTCGACGCCGACCCCGTTCTCCTGGTGGCCGTCGCGGTAGCGGAAGGAGACGGCGTGCTGGGACACGTCGTCGTCGCCCGCGATCACCATGAACGGCACCTTCTGCACCTGGGCGTTGCGGATCTTCTTCTGCATCCGGTCGTCGGAGTCGTCGATCTCGACCCGCAGCCCCATCGCCCGCATCTGGTCGGCCACCTCGAACACGTAGTCGTGGTGGCGCTCGGCGATCGGGATCAGCTGCACCTGGACCGGCGCGAGCCACGGGGGGAACGCGCCGGCGTAGTGCTCGACGAGCACGCCGATGAACCGCTCGATGGAGCCGAACTTCGCGGAGTGGATCATCACCGGCTGCTGCCGGGAGCCGTCGGCGGCGACGTACTCCAGGTCGAAGCGGTCGGTCGACGGCTGGTTGAAGTCGTACTGGATCGTCGACATCTGCCAGGTCCGGCCGATCGCGTCACGCGCCTGCACCGACACCTTGGGGCCGTAGTAGGCCGCGCCGCCCGGATCGGGCACCAGCTCGAGGCCGGACTCCTCGCAGACCTCCCGCAGCACCTGGGTCGCCATCTCCCAGTCCTCGTCGGACCCGATGAACTTGTCGGGCTTGGAGTCGTCGCGGGTCGAGAGCTCGAGGTAGAAGTCGTCGAGACCGAAGTCCCGGAACAGCCCGAGGCAGAAGTCGAGCAGGTGCTTGATCTCGCTCGGCGCCTGCTCCTTGGTGACGTAGGAGTGCGAGTCGTCCTGGGCGAACCCGCGGACCCGGGTCAGGCCGTGGACCACGCCGGACTTCTCGTGGCGGTAGACCGAGCCGAACTCGAAGAGCCGCAGCGGCAGCTCCCGGTAGGAGCGCTGCCGGGAGCGGTAGACGAGGTTGTGCATGGGGCAGTTCATCGCCTTGAGGCGGTAGTCCATGCCGTCGACGTCGAGCGCGGGGAACATGCCCTCGCCGTAGTACGGCAGGTGGCCCGAGGTGTAGAAGAGGCCCTCCTTGGCGATGTGGGGGGTGCCGACGTACTGGAACCCCTCCTCGATGTGCCGCCGGCGGACGTAGTCCTCCATCTCGCGCTTGATCACGCCGCCCTTGGGGTGGAACACCGGGAGCCCGGACCCGATCTCGTCCGGGAAGGAGAACAGGTCGAGGTCGCGGCCGAGCTTGCGGTGGTCGCGGCGCTCGGCCTCCTCGATCCGGTGGAGGTGCTCGGCGAGCGCCTCCTTGGTCTCCCACGCGGTGCCGTAGATCCGCTGCAGCTGCTTGTTCTTCTCGTCGCCGCGCCAGTACGCCGCGGCGGTGCGCATCAGCTTGAAGGCGGGGATCCGCTTGGTGGTCGGCAGGTGCGGGCCGCGGCACAGGTCGGACCAGGCGACGTCGCCGTTGCGGCGTACGTTGTCGTAGATGGTGAGCTCGCCGGAGCCGACCTCCACGGAGGCGCCCTCGGCCGCGTCCTCGACGCCGGCGCCGCCCTTGAGTCCGATCAGCTCGATCTTGTAGGGCTCGTCCTTGAGCTCGTCGAGCGCGTCGGCGTCGGTGGTGACCCGGCGCTCGAAGCGCTGGTTCTCCTTGATGATCTTGCGCATGGCGGTCTCGAGCTTGTCGAGGTCCTCCGGGACGAACGGGGTCTCGACGTCGAAGTCGTAGTAGAAGCCGTTCTCGACCGGCGGGCCGATCCCGAGCCTCGCCTCGGGCCACAGCTGCTGCACGGCCTGGGCGAGCACGTGGGCGGTCGAGTGGCGCAGGACGTCGCGACCGTCGGCGCTGTCGATCGCGACGGCCGACACCTCGTCACCGTCCTCCAGGACGTGCGCGAGGTCCCGCAGCTCGCCACCGACCCGGGCGGCCACGACGTCGGACTGCTCGGTGAAGAGCTCCCACGCCTTGGTGCCGGTCGTGACCGTCCGCTCCTCGCGCGCGTCGGCGGCGTCGAGCAGGGCGATCTTGATCTCGGACACAGGGTGCTCCTCGGTCGGGGTCTGGCTGACCCCGCGAGCCTAGCGAGCGCCGTGCCGGTCGGGCACGCCGATATCCCCCGGCGCGATCTCGCGAGCGGTCAGCTGAAGCCGCCGCCGTCCCCGCCACCGCCGTCGCCCCCGCCACCGTCGAACCACCGAGACCCGATGGAGGACCCGTCGATGTGGCCACCTCCGGGAGCCATCCCGATCTCGGGCGTCAGGTACATCCACGCGAGCGCGCCGGCGCGACACCGAGCCCTCCGGGAAGTAGCCACGGCTGTAGGGGTGGAAGGTGGTGCCCGCCTCCCAGTACGGCACCTTCCGGCCGTGCACCGTGACGGTGCGGACCTCGGGCTTCTCGTGGGCGGCGAGCTGGGTCGCAGCAGCGGGTGCACGCCGGGACGTTGCGCGTGCCGGTGCGCGCGCTGGTCCACATCACGGTGCGGGCCGACGGACCGTGCTGGGGGTTGAAGAAGCAGGGCACCCGCAGCTCCGGGACCGGCTGCCCTGCCAGTCCGGGCCCGGACGCAGAGGAGGGCGTAGCGACCGGTGGCGAGGGTGTCGACCAGGCTGCTGATCCGGTCGACGTCGGCGAGCCGCGGCGCCTCCCACTTGGCGTGCTCGTAGGCGTCGAGGGCGACCTGGTAGTCCTCCTGCGCCGCGGGGTCGAGCGCTGTGTCACCGACCTGGACGCCGAGCCGGCGCAGCTGCTCGCCGAAGACGGTGACGTCCTCGTCCGCCACGCGGCGTACGTCCTCGAGCTCCTCGGCGCGCTCGCGCCGTGCTGGCGCGGCCCACCCGGAACCGGCTGGCGGCGTACGCACCGGCACCGCCGGCGGCGCCGAAGCCCAGGATCATCAGCCACTCCATCCATGGTGTCTACCACGTGGTGCCCGGCGGCGCCCGGAGCCGTGTCTCCGCCTCCGATCACCCGCCTCGGGTGAGCCACGCACCCCCTGTCCGCGGGATGCTGGCCGTTCGCGCGAAGCGTTTCGACGCGGGCACGGGAGGATCTGGTGTGACGCAGTGACCGCTTGCGTGCGACACCGCGCCTGGTGAGTTGGGCGGGTGCGATCGGCACAGCCGCGCTATCTGTGACGCCGCGCGCCCCGCAGTGGCGGTGAGGGTGGGCGATACTGGGTTCGAACCAGTGACCTCTTCGGTGTGAACGAAGCGCGCTACCACTGCGCCAATCGCCCTCGGCGCCAGACCCTACAGGCCGTGGGCGGCGAGCACGAAACCGCCGTCAGCTCGACTGCTCCGACGGAGGCGTCGTCTTGTTCTTCGCCGCGCGGTCGGCCTCCTTGATGGCCTGCTCGAGCTCCCCGACCTTCTCCGGACGCCCGTGGTAGCGGCGATAGCTGAACACGATCAGCACCAGGGCGATGGCCGGCGGACCCGATCTGCGTGACCGCGGTGGCAACGCCACCAGGGAGCCACCAGAAGTCGGAGACGAACCACCACGACGGCGGGGGCGGCTGCTGGATCCAGAGCACGCCGCAGGCGACGAGGAACGCCACCCCGAACAGGGACAACGCGATCCGCAACCAGGTCTCGACCCCCTCGGCAGCGGCCTTGAGCGCGCGAAACTTGATCGGGTCGGTGCGTCGCTCGGCCCACTCGTACTGCTGGGACAGCAGCGCCAGGCCGGCGAAGACACCGAGCAGCCCGGGGCCCGGCAGGATCAGTGCCGCGATCCCGACGACGAGCAGCAACCAACCAGCGGTCTCGAGGACCACCCTCTTCGCAGTTCCCCCGCCCGGCACATTCACGCTGCTGAGCCTACTGAACGGGTGTGCGTCCGCCGCCCGTCTAGACCGGCGTAGCGCGCTGCTCCCCGGATCGTTGGACCGGCATGGACTCCCCCCAGGTCGTGACCCAGCACGTGCGTGTGCGCGGCGCCTCCCCCACTGGCGAGGCGGTGGCCGCCGAGCTGCGGTACGCCGCCGACGATCCGTACGTCGTACGCCTGACGCTGTTCGCGTTTGATCTCTCGGGCTCCGTCCGGCCGGTGGTGCACGAGGTCGCCCGCACCCTGCTCGTGCAGGCCATCACTGGCGCGGTGGGGATGGGCGACGTCCGTGCCTGGCCGATCGTCAACGAGCTCGGCTTCTCCCTGGTCGTGCTCCACCTGGCCTCGGGCGAGCACCACGTGGGGCTGGAGCTGTTGACGACCCACCTCGATCTCTTCCTCGGCCGGACCCGCGCGCTGGTCCCGCTCGGCACCGAGAGTGACCACCTCGACATCGACAGCCTGGTCGACCAGCTGCTCGCCACCGGCGCCTGACCCAGCTCCTGCGTCAGTACCGGGTCAGACCCCGAGCTGCCCTGGCTCCCGCTCGCGCCAGCGAGCCGCGGCCTCGCGGGTGACGGGACCGGGCGCGGGGAGCTCCACGCCGTCCCAGCGCGAGACTCCCTGCACGTCGCGGGTCGTCGACACCAGGAACACCTCACTCGCACCGCGGACGACCTCGATCGGCTCGTCGACCTCGCGGCCGCCGTACCACTCGAGCAGCAGCGCGCGGGTCACGCCGGCGAGGCAGCCGGAGGCCAATGTCGGTGTCCTGAGCTCACCGTCGACGACGTAGAAGACGTTCGACCCCGTCCCCTCGCACAGGTGGCCGGCGAGGTTGGCGAAGACCGCCTCCGTGGCGCCGCGTTCCTGGGCGTGCGCGAGGGCAATGACGTTCTCGGCGTACGACGTGGTCTTCAGCCCGGCCAGCGCGCCGCGCTCGTTGCGCGGCCACGGCACCGTCGCGACGGCGGTGGTCCCGGGGGACGGCGACATCGCGTCGGCCACGACGACCAACGTCGGGTGGGCGTCACCGCGCCCGGAGCCGAGCGGGGCGGGACCTCCGGTGTAGGTGATCCGGATCCGGCCGAGGGCCAGCGGGTCACCCTCGAGGACGGCCGCGACCCCCCGGCGTACGGCGTCGTCGTCGACGGCCGGCAACCCGAGCCCGGCGGCGCTGCGGGCGAGCCGGTCGAGGTGGCGCGTGAGGGCGAAAGGCTGCCCCCCGACCACCTTGATCGCCTCGAAGACACCGTCGCCCACGGTCAGTCCGTGGTCGGCGACGGTGACCGCCGGACCCGTCGGATCGGGCAGGATCTTGCCGTTCAGCCACACGCGCATGGGGC
The DNA here is from genome assembly GCA_963754575.1 of uncultured Actinomycetota bacterium. Lineage (GTDB taxonomy): Bacteria > Actinomycetota > Actinomycetes > Propionibacteriales > Nocardioidaceae > Nocardioides. The sequence continues at coordinate 49,556 of CAVWGQ010000008.1, forward strand.
CACTCTAGGAGGGCCTCCAGGGCCCGAACACGCCTGACGGAGGTGGATTTTGCGCGACTCAGGGCATGGGCTACTGTTCTGACCGCACCGAGCCCCCGGGCCCGGATCGCAAGCGGACGTAGCTCAGTTGGTAGAGCGCAACCTTGCCAAGGTTGAGGTCGCGAGTTCGAGTCTCGTCGTCCGCTCGGAGAGGTCTGCCGGAGATTGGCCTCCACGGTGGGTTGGCCGAGAGGCGAGGCAACGGACTGCAAATCCGTGTACACGGGTTCAAATCCCGTACCCACCTCGACACCCACCACAACTCAACAGCCCGGGCGATTGGCGCAGTGGTAGCGCGCTTCCTTGACACGGAAGAGGTCACTGGTTCAAACCCAGTATCGCCCACCAGATAACCGCAGGTGAGAGCCCCTTTCGAGGGGCGCTTCTCTGTTGCGGGGAACATGCGGGGAACAAGCGACAGCCACCATCGACCTCTCCTGACCCGGCGACGCCTCATCGCCAGTCGCCGACCGGTCTGGCATCGACGAAGCGCTCGACAGTCTCGACCTTGGTCCGCAACGCCCCCGCTGCTATTCGCCGTCAGGCGATCCGCGCACGGGACGGGACGCGGGGGGGTCTTACCGGCCCTCTGCGTGCGAATCCGGCTGCCGCTCTCATATTGCGGGACTTGCGCGCGCGGTGCTGAATCGCCCCGCTTGTAGGTGACCAGAGGGCAAGTGAGACCGCGACGATCGCAAGCGCCGCAATGGCTGGCGGTCGCCGAGCGGACAGGAGATGCGCAGCAGCAGGCCCACGGGCGCATAGTTCGGTGGCCATTCCGGGAGGCGACGTTGCTGCGACGGCACCCGACGTGGCCGAGTCGGTGGGCCGCGACGCCCTTGCACAGGGCGACCAGCGGGACACCGGTCAGCGCGTCATGGAGGTCGTGATGTGCGGCGTCGGAGACGCATTGGAGCGCCTTCAAGTCCAGGGGCGATGACGATGATCGACACAGCTGGGCGAGTCGGGCGGGGTACCGTGAACGGGTGGACCCATCCAAGAGCCCGATCGATGTGGAGTTCATCCCCCGCGACGAGCCGGAGCGCCTTGCGGCAATCCGCCGATATGCCATCTTGGACACGCCCGCCGACGGCGCCTTCGACCGGCTCACTGCGCTGGCGGCAAGGCTGTTCGAAGTCCCGATCTCGATCATCAGCATCGTCGACCACGACCGGATCTGGTTCAAGTCTCACCACGGTATCGACGCCGAACAGATCGACAGAGAGTCCGGGCTGTGCGCGTCGGCGATCCTGCAACACGAACCATGGCTCGTCAGTGACGCCAAGATCGATCCGAGGACGCTCGCGAATCCTCTCGTTTGCGGTGAGTTGGGACTGCGATTCTATGCCGGCATCCCGCTGAAGACCTCGGACGGATACAACCTCGGAACTTTCAACATCATCGACGTCGAACCGCGTGAACTCACGGCAGCCGAGATCGAGGTCCTGGAGGATCTAGCGACATTGGTTGTGCACGAGTTGGAGCTCCGGTTGGCCTCGAGACGTCTGGCACGTTCGGTGCTGGACAATCGCCAGCGCGCCCTGGAGCTGAATGACGATGTGGTGCAAAGTCTTGCGGCCGCTCGACTTGCGCTGGGACTGGACGATTCAGCAAGAACAGGTGCTTTGATCGACAAGGCGTTCGTCGCCGTGCAGCAGGTCGTTTCCGATCTCCTCCTGAACGTCCCCACCGGCGAAGGCTTGGCGGCGGGGGATCTTGTGCGCTCGTCCCCGGCGCTTTCGGAGCCGGGCTGACGATGACGGCTCCGGATACAGACCCTCTCGACGTCCTCATCGTCGATGATGCCGACGACTTTCGAGAACTGCTGCGCCTGAGCTTGTCCCGCAATGCTCGTATCAATATCGTCGGCGAAGCGACCAACGGCGAAGAGGCCGTGACGGAAGCGGCGGCCCGCCACACAGATGTCGTCATCCTGGATCTATCCATGCCGGTGATGGATGGCCTGGAAGCCGCACCACTGATCAAGCAGGAGAATCCGGGGGTGAAGATCGTAGTGCTGTCGGGTTTCCGAGCAAGCGACATGGCTGCGAAGGCCGCCGCAGCCGGGGCGGATGCCTACGTCGAGAAATCGGCCAACTTCACTGAACTGGAAAGCGCAGTCTTCGCCGTGGTCGACGGTACGACTGCGCCGGACGTGACGCAGTGAGAACCTCGCAGTCGTGGCAGGTCTGATAGTCACGAGGGTCGACGAGACGAAGTCAGGGCAGGACACGAAGGGTGAACTGTCGGGTTGCCGATTGACCGCTGCTGTCGTTGACCCGCACGGTGAAGGTGAAGGTGCCCGCCAGGGTGGGGGTGCCGTGGACACGGCCGGGGGATGCTTGCACCGAAAGGCCCGGCGGGAGGGTGCCCGCCACGTGCGACCACGTGTAGGGCGGCACGCCTCCACCGGGGAACAGGCCGGTCTCGTAGGCGACGCCGACCGTGCCGTCTTTGAGCTGGTCGGTTTGGTTGGTGACGACCAGAGGGCTCGCCGGATCCACAGTCAGGGTGAAGGTCTTCGTGGCGGTGTTGCCCGCATTGTCTCGCGCCCGGACCGTGAACGTGGTCGTCTGGACTCGGGTCGGCACTCCGGTGACCGCAGTGGTGCGGGACAACCGCAGGTCGTTGCCGGCGAACCTGAGTCCGTCCGGCACCGTGCCCTGCACGAATGACCATCGGTAGGGGCCGCCCTGGCCGCAGCACGCCTCGATGAATCCGGCGTAGTTCTCCCCGACCCTTGCGTTGGGGAGTGGCGAGGTCGTGATGATCCTGAGCAGCGACTGCGACGTGACGGTGAGCACCGCCGAGCGCGTGACTCCGTTGTAGGTCGCGGAGATGGTCGCCGTGCCGACGGCCGACGCGTTGATCGAGACCGGGAAAGCGCCCGTCGAGGAGTTCGCGGGGACGGAGACTGAAGCCGGGACCGTGGCGATGGACGTGTTGCTGCTCGCGAGCGACACAGTCGCGCCACCGGTGGGGGTCAGCGCGGTGAAGGTCAACGTGGCGGAGGTGCTCGCCGTGCCAGTCTGGACGGTGGACGGACTCAAGGTGAGCGAGTCGAGCGCGCCACCCGGCTGCGGCGGCGGTGGCGCGGTGACGGTGATCGTTGCCGACCGGACGACCCCGTCGTACGTCCCCGAGATCAAGGACGTGGCAGTGGCCGTGACCGGCCTGGTGGACACGAACGTCACGACCACCGTGCTGTTCACCCCTTCTGGCACGGTGATCGTGGCCGGCACCGTCGCGACGGCGGTGTTGCTGCTCGAGAACGAGACGACGGCTCCTCCCACAGGCGCGGGCGAGGTCAGCGTCACGGTCGTCGAGGCCGTCGACCCTCCTTGCACACTGGCCGGGCTGACGCTGACGGTGTCGAGTGTGGCACCCGCCCGCGGAGTGGTGCCCGTGACCGTCAGGGTGGAGGAGCGGGTCACCCCGTTGTACGTTGCGGAGATCACCGAGGTTGCGGTGGAGTTGAGGTCGCTGGTCGCGACGGAGGACGTCGTGGCTGAGGCGACTCCCGCAGGGACGGTCAGGGTAGCGGGGACGGTGGCGACGCTGGCGTTGCTGCTGGTGAGCGACACGACAGCGCCGCCGGACGGAGCCGGTGCGGTGAGGGTCACCGTGGCCGAGCCCGAGGCCCCTCCTTGCACGGTCGACGGGTTGAGACTGACGGCGCCGAGGGTGGGCGCCGGCGCGGGCACTGTGCACCCCGACAACCGTGTGTTGGTGGGCGATCCGGACCCGTCGTTCACGTCCACGGTGCAGTCCGGGGGCGGCGTGTAGCCGGTGCGCTCGAGCCGAAAGGTCCCCGAGCCGCTGCTGGTGGCCATCTGGACGCCGTCGACCGTGATCGGACGCCCGGCAATCGCACTGCCCTCGATCCGTAGCCTGTCGCCGCTGACCTCCGCGCGCGAGACGGTGACAGCCGCCTGGGCGGTCCCGGTCAAGGCGACCGACACGACGGACACGAGAGACACCAGCACCAACGCGAGCCAACTCCGACGATTGGTCATCTCCGCCTCCTGGCACCCTTCCTGCCCTCATGATCCCCCGCTGACGCCCGGGCGCCATGGAACAATGGTTCTAGTACCTGGCACGGACCGCGCATGTGCAGGCCGTCCCATGCGATGTCAGCGGAGCCGGAAGACGGGGCGGCAGATGTGCGCGACGCCCGCCTGCACGGTGACGTTGGGTGCATCGCGGCAGCTGACCTCGAAGTCCCAGCCGAGGAAACGCGAGCTGCTGGCCGCCCGGGCAGTGAGCCGGACCTGCGTGCCCACGGGGAAGAACACGTTGCCGCAGGTGCCTGTGGTCGAGGTGCGCGTGAACGTGCAGTCGATCCCGGCCGGCGACGACGTGACCCGACCCTCTCCGCCCCCTCCTCGGGCCAGGGACACGCTGCCGTTGTTGGCAGCGAACTCCGACGTCACGGTCAGGACGGCGCCGACGCGACCGCCGCCGGCTTCCGCGACGATGACGGACGACTGGCTGTTGGTGGTCGGCTTGGTCTCCACCGTGAAGGTCGCCGTGGTCGCACCCGCCGGCACGGTCACCGTGGCGGGGACCGTGACCACGGCGGTGTTGTCGCTGCTGAGGAATACCGTCGTGCCACCGCTGGGCGCAGCGGATGCAAGACGCACGGTGCCGGTCACCGGCGTGCCACCGACCACCGAGCTCTCGCTCAGGGTCACGCTGGTGACCGCGGGCCCCGTGGCCGCCGGGGTCACCGAGAGCGTGAAAGCGCGGCTCGCGGTGCCGTGCGTCGCCCGGATGATCGTGGACTGGCTCGTCGTCACGGACGACGTCGTGATGGTGAACGCCGCCGTGCTGGCGCCCGGGTCGACGGTGACTCCGGGGGGCACGCTCGCGATCGCACTCTCGCTGCTCAATGACACGGGAACGCCGTTGCCGGTGGCAGGTGCGGTCAACGTGACTGTGCCGGTCGCCGAAGAACCTCCCGTGACGGACAGTGGCGAGATGCTGAGGTTCGACAAGGTGGGGTTCGCCGACGTGACGGTGAAGAGGGCTGTCGCGCTGACGCCACCGGCGCTGGCGGTGATCACCGAGGAGCTGGTGCTCGTCGTCGTCCCGGAGCTGACGGTGAACGACGCCGCGTCGGCTCCGGCGGACACCGTGACGCTCGCTGGCACGGTGGCCGCCGACGCGTTGCCGCTGGTGAGCGACACGACCAGACCGCCGGTCGGTGCGGCCGCGTTGAGGGTCACGGTGCCGGTGCTGTTCGACCCCTCGACGACCGTGTCCGGGCTCAGGCTGAGTCCGGTCACCGTCGGGCTCGACGAAGCAGCAGGTGCCACCGTGAGTACTGCCGAGCGCGATACGCCGCCGGCGGTGGCGGAGATGGTCACAGAGCTCGTCTGAGCCGCCGACCTCGTTGTCACCATGAACGTCGTGGTGGTGGAACCGCCGGGGACCGTCACACTCGCCGGGACCGTCGCCACGGCGGCGCTGCTGCTCGCCAGGGTCACGCTCTGCCCGCCGGAGGGTGCGCTCGCCGACAGGGTGATGCTGCCGGTCACCGACGCGCCGCCGGTCACGCTGGTCGGGCTGAGGGCCACGCTCGACGGGGTGGGTGAGGAGGGGGTCGTGACCGTGCAGCCGGACAGGCGGGCGTTCGTGGGCGTGGCCGACCCGTCGTTGACGTCCACGGTGCAGTCGGCCGGAGGCGTGAAGCCACGCTCGATGCGGAAGGCGCCCGAGCTGTCGCTGGTGCCCATGGTGACGCCGTCGACCGTGATCGTGCGGCTCGCCAAGGCGCCACCCTCGAGCCGTAGCTGGCCGCTTTTCATCTCCGCGCGCGAGACCGTCACGGCCGCGTTGGCAGCAGGGACCGTCACCCCTGCCGCGACCAGCGCGAGCAAGAGCACTACTGCTGCCCTCAGGGGGTACCGACGACCGTGCATGACAGTGACTTCCTCGATCCGAGTACACCACCCCGCAGGGCCGGGCGCAATGGGACCTTCGGGCAGTCCGGCCCCCGACCGCAGGCCGGCACCGTGGACGCGGGCCCGTGCTGGACGTGCGGTCGTGGGTGACCCTGAGTTGCAGCACGGTGGGCAGCTCTCCCGTGGCAACTCGGGGTGTCGTATCGCCGTCTCGACGCGCCGAGTCGACCTGCCGATCGGTCCGCCAGGTGCCGGTAAGACCCCCGCGATGCGTGCCCTCCACCGGGCCCGGACCAGCCAACACGGCACAGGGTCGGTGGTGTGCCCTGCGCCCTCGGAAGCGGCCGCCGACGTCCTCGCTCAGGAACCCCCGGAACGGATCCTGCGGTGAGGCTTGGGCAGCCGCGTCTCGGGTACGTACCGACGGTCACTTCCCGGCCCTCGGACACGCTTCGAGCCGCCCAGGGGGTGCAGGACCCCCCGTCGTTAAAAAGCCAGCGGCGGGGGGTTCACCTGTCGCGATGGTTCCGCACCCCGGGCGTGCTGGGATACTGTGCCGAGAGCGTTTTCGACGCCCAGACCCCGCGTTCGTCTACCTGAGGATTTCTCGTGACCATCAGCGAGCGACGACCCGACGCCCGCCCGGCACCGCCGCAGCCAGCAATCACGGCGAGCGAGCCGGTCGCCGAACCCCACCCGGACATCCCCGTCGTCGGCCCCCTCGCCGGCGCCTTCACCTGGGACATCGGAGCCGACCGGTGGACCTGGTCGGACGAGATGTACGTCATTCACGGTTTCTCCCCCCACGAGGTCGTCCCGACCACGGACCTCCTGATGGCCCACAAGCACCCCGAGGATCGTGCCAGGACCGAGGGCGTCGTCGATCGCTTCCTGCGCACCGGGGAGCGCTACGCGTGCTACCACCGGATCATCGACGCACAGGACCACGTTCGGCACGTGCTGGTCATCGCGGGCGGCCTCATGGACGCCGAGGGCGCCGTCACCGAGATGTCCGGGTACATGATCGACCTCACCACCACACGCCGAAACGACATGCAGTCAGCCATCCGCGAAGCCCTCGACGGTGCCTTGGAGCACCGTGGGGAGATCGACATGGCCAAGGGTGCCCTCATGCTCGGTTACCGCGCCGACCCTGACGAGGCGTTCGCCGTCCTGCGCGCCGCGTCCAACCAGACCAATCTCAAGGTTAGCGAGATCGCACACCGGCTCGTCACGGAGCTCTCGGCCAGCAGCCCTGCGGCCCCCGAGCACGTGCACGAGCTGCTGGGCCGGATCACCCGGGTCGACTACACCCCGCCCGACGCTGGCTGACCGTCACCGGACGCACCCAGCGTACCGACCACGGCCATCCTCCGCCGGACCGGTCACATCACCGACGCGGTCACCGACCTGCGGAGACGAAGCTCGGGGGCCGTCCTGCCAGCGGCCGCGAGTCGCAGCACGTGGCTCGTGTCAGCCACGCTGGCAGAGATGGCCGCTGCCCCGTCCCTAGAACGCGGTACATCCCCCACTCCAATCCAGCAACGTGCGCGCGTCCGACATACCGTGGGACTCGGTGCCGATCTCCCACGTCCGGCACCGCGCGGCCCCTGTCATCCCCATGGTGACAGGGGCCGCATGGCCATCTCCACAAGTCGCCCACAGACTCCCCGAAGCTGGGACGACCCATACCGACTGCTCCTACCGTCGGGGTGTCGATGGTTCCGGGGGGGATCTGTCGGCACGGTGGCCAGGACCCGAGACTGGCCGCACGCAGCGTCCCCGTCACTTTCCTGGTGGCGGGGACGTTTGCCATGCCAGCCACCTCAGGTCCCTACGCCGTGCGATCGGCTCGCCGGATCAGCCACTCGCCGAGTGAGCCACCGATCGCCGGGACCACCACGACCACGAGGACCTTCCACGCCTCGGAGAACCGGACGCCGGCGATCGTGATGCAGCGGTCGGCACACAGCTCGCCGAACCGCCCCGGGGTGCAGCGACAGGGGTCACCCCAGAGCTCGAACGCCAGCTCGGCCAGGACGATGCTGCCGAGGACACAGACGACGCCGATGGTGAGCAGCAACCCGACGTGCAGGCGTCGGCCCATCGCGTGCCCCGTCCCGGGTCAGGTCAGGGAGTCGACCACTCGGTGAAGCCCCAGGTGGCCATGCAGTCGGTGAAGTCGGCGAGCAGGCTGAGCTGCTCGAGGCTCGCGACGTCCGGCGCTCCGACGAGGACCAGGCACTCGGCCGTTGCCTCCTCCTCGGTGAGGGCCACGACCTCGGGCTCCGGCGCGACCTCGGGCTCAGGGGAAGGCTCAGGGGAAGGCTCAGGGGCAGGCTCGGGTGCCGGCTCCGGCGACGGCTCCGGGCTCGGCGACGGCTCCACGGCGGGCGCGGGGGTCTCGATCGCAGCCGCCGGCGGCGGCGCGGGCGCCTCCGACGGCGCCGGCTCCTCGGCGGGCTCCGGCCCGGGGGCCGGCTCCGCGGCCGGGTCGTCCGTGAGCTCGGCGTCGATCACGGGTACGGCGCGCGGACCCGTGAAGTCGGCCTCGTAGCGCACGACCTCGATCGAGACCTCACTGCTCGACGCCTGTCCCGGCAGCGTGCGGGCGAGCTCGGGCGAAAGGGCGGCGGTGTTCGCGTAGCTGGTCGTGCCGGGCACGGAGCTGAAGTCGGAGGTCTCGTAGGCGGTCATGTACGACACGACGAGGTCGACGTAGTCGTCGCTGTGGTTGTAGCGGTAGACGGCGGCGCGCTGGCCGACGACGGTGGACAGGTCGCCCCTGCCGGAGCAGAGGTAGACCGCGCTGGCGAGAGCAGCGTCGTCGACGTCCTGCGGGTTGCGCTTGCCGTCGTTGTCACCGTCGACGCCGACCACGGACCAGGTGGCGGGGATGAACTGCATCGGGCCCACGGCGCGGTCCCACGTCGCATCGGCGTCGTACTGGCCGGCGTCGGTGTCGCGGACGGCTCGGGTGTTGTGGGTGCCGTCGAGGGCGATGCCGTAGATGCCGGGCTGGGCGACGCCGTTGTCGGAGAGGGAGTTGCCGTTGACGCGGCCGTGGTCGGACTCGACGCGGCCGATGGCGGCGATCAGCTGCCAGGAGAGCTTGCAGGAGGGGTCGGCGGCGTTGATGACGGTCTCGGCGCGCTGGTAGGCCGCGAGCGCGGCGGCGGGGATGCCGAGCGCGGACACCGACGCGGCGTCGGCGCCGGTGGCCGCCAGTCGCCCGGCGTGGCTCCGGCCACCCGCGACGACGGCCGCGGGCCGCGAGACACTGGCCGGCGCCTCGAGGGACTCGGTGGGCACCGAGGGCATCTCGACCGACGTGGCCGAGGCGGTGCCGCCGCCGACGGGGGCGTCACCGCTCGACGGAGCGCTCACCAAGGAGGCAACCAGCACGGTCGGAACCAGTGCGATGGTTCGGCTGCGGTGGCTGAATCGCGCGTGCATGCGTGTGTTACCTCTCCCCCACGGATGATCCGGCATCGCCTAGGCGGCGAGCGGACGGTGTAGGACGTACGCTACGTCGTCCGCGGCCGGAGGGGGCCGGCTTGGCCGAACTGGTGCCAGTCGGTTACTGGGACGTGGATCGCCCGTCGCTCCGCGGTCCCCCGCGACTATTCGCAGGCGACGCCGTCGCCGTCGGCATCGAGCGCGTGAGGATCGCCGCCGGTCACGCGGATCGGACCGTCGACATCCCCGCAGTCGACGTCGGGCGGCGAGGGCGGGACGCAGGGCGTGTAGCCCGGCGCACAGGCACCACCCGGGCCGGGGACCGAGGCGAACGGCCGTGGCGCCGCGCACCTGATGCCCGGGGTGGCCTTGTCGGCGGCGACGTACCGGGGCTCACGGGGGTGGAAGCCGTAACCGTCCCGGGAGTCGTACCTCGCCACCGCGAGGCCTTCCCGGATGAGTCGCAGACCGGTGTCGAGCCCACCGACGTCGACGTAGCGCAGCAGCCGTCCGTACTGGTCCCGGTCCTCGTCCGAGGCGGTCAGGGTCACCTGCTTGCCCTGCGTGAGACGCCCGAGGGCCGCCGCTGACTCCTCGAAGCCGCACTCGCCGACCTCGGGCGTGTCGATCCCGACCACCCGGACGGTCTCGCCGTTGCCGAGCTCGAGGGTGTCGCCGTCGACGACCCGGCTGACGACGTGGGTCAGTGGCGGGGAGGACGGGCCCTCGCGCGAGGGCCCTCGCGTGGGGCCTCGCGGGTCCCTGTTGCGGTCCCCGCGATCCTTGACGGCCGTCGTGCGTGGCCCGGCGTTCCCCCCGGTGTCGGAGGCTCGACCCGACCCGGCGTCGCCGCGTCGCTGCGTCGGATCTCGTGGCGGATCGTCGGTGAACGACCCGAGGACGCCCAGCGTGAGAAGGACCGCGGCCACCGGCAGCAGACGACCCATGCGCCTGCCCTCCCCCGGTCGATCGGCTCCCGACCTGGGCGGGGGCACGGCGTCAGGGTAGGCAGGACGCGCTCTGCCGCGCGGCGGAATGCCCCAGGTCGGCAGCGGTGAGATGCGGCGGGAGGGCGTCAGGAGGGAGCCGGTCCGGGCGCCCGGTCCGGAAAGCCCTGACCGTCAGTGCCGATCCAGGTGGCGACGCAGGCCTCGTTGCGGGTGGCTGCAGCGGCTGGCCGGCGCCGGCCCGGAGCCAGCCATCCGAAGGGAACAGTCGGTCAACAAGGTGGTCGCACGGCGGTACACAGCGCCCTGACGGATCCATACTGGTCACCGGTGCCCGGAGGGAGGGGTGACCATGCATTCGCCCGCCACCCCGGACCCGCTCCTCGGGCTCGTCGCGGAGTGTGCCCGCGCGAGCGACCCGGA
>CAVWGQ010000009.1:0-11786 GCA_963754575.1 uncultured Actinomycetota bacterium
GGATCGCCGAGCGGGTGCTGCTGCCGCACGACTGAGCACGGCGTCCGGACCGCTCAGGAGTAGCGGTGACTCTTGGCCGTGTGGCCCTGCTCGCGGGTGCAGGTGCGCCCGCCCATGTTGCGGTGGCCGCAGAGCGCCTCGGCGGACTCGCCGACCGCGGCGCCGGGCGCCGGGTCCGGGGCGACCTTCGCCAGCGGCTGGGGCTTCGCGGCGCGCTTGCCGGGCGTCGCCTGCTGCTGCGCGTACTTGGCCTCGCGCATCGCGCGCATCGCGTCCATCTTGCTCATCGTGACCTCACGTCCTGAACTCTAGGCGGCGGCCCCGACACATCGCCGCAGGCGGGGCGGCGGGGTGCCCCTTCCGTCTAGCCGTCAGCGCTCCAGCAGGTCGACGACCAGCCCCACGCGGTGGCAGTTCCACGGACGCGTGGCGGCCCTGGCAGGCAGTGACCTCCCCACCGACGCGTTCCGCGAAGGCGACGCCGGTCTGGGCGGGCACGACGGTGTCAGCTTCCGTGACCGTGACCCGGACCGGCACGGGCAGCGACGCCAGCCGGACGGGGTCGACGGTCCCGAGCTGGCCCGGCGGTACGTCCCGTCGGATCGCAGCGACCAGCGGGCCCTCCTCACTGGCCCCCTGCAGGTCCACGACGGGCGAGACCCCGACCCACCCGACGAGCTCCTCGATGTCGCCCTCCGCGGCGATGTTGAGGCCGGCGATCGCGCCCATCGAGTCGCCCACGATCACGACGTCCTCGACGTCGTAGCGGTGCTTCACGTACTCGTAGAGCTCCAGGTAGGAGTCCTGCGACGACTCGGAGCCCCAGGCGTTGCCGCCGGCATCCGCGCTGGCCACCACGAACCCGGCGTCGACGAGTCCCTGCGTAAACCGGTACCGGGTGTGGGTCGCGACCGCGGTGTGGTCACCTCCGTAGCCGTGCATGAAGAGCACGACGTCGCGTGGGCCGTCCTGCTCGTTGGCCAGCACGTAGATCGTCTGGTCGCCCAGCTTGCGTTCGTCCTCGACGTCAGCGTCGATCGAGTAGAGACCGTCCTCGTCCGGCTGGGGGCGCAGGTCGCTCAGCACGAACCAGGCGGCCGTGGCCACCAGCAGCAGCACGAGCCCGAGCACTGCGAACCGGTTCACCACGATGGTCAGTGTGCAACACGGGTTGCGCCTCAGCGGCGGTCATGCCCGTGTCAGCAGACGTACTGGTGGGGGATCAGGGAGGACGCCAGCTGGTGCGCCCACGGGGCGAGCCAGGCGGCCACCACCCACGGCCACGGTCGTCGCGCCGCCACGGCGCCGAGAAGTCCGACGAGGCAGGTCGCGGTGAGTGCCAGCGCGGGGAGCAGCACGGCGGCCGTGCCGTCCGGGGCGCACAACGGCAGGATCAGCCACTGCGTCGAGGCCACCAGCCTGCCGTCCCCCTCGGCTCCGGCCCAGGCTCTGGCGACGATGCCCAGCAGGGCGGGGAGCCACAGGCCCACCCAGGCCAGGGCCGACCAGGTGAGGGAGCGGGCGGTCGATGCTTCAGGCCACAGGTGACGGCGACAGCGGTGGGTGAGCAGTGGGAGGCCTAAGGAGGCCAGAGGACCGACGAGCGGCCAGGCACAGGATGCGAGGACCACGACGGCGATGCCGGCCACCGCTGCTGCCCGGGCCGCGCGTGTCGAGGGGTCCGGGGAGGATGGGTTCGTCATGGACCCATCACACCGCAGGGCGGGCGGTATGCGCCTCCGCTCCCGTACTCGGTTCCGGGACACGACGGACGGCGCCCGGTGGCGTGGTGGACCCTCGCTCGCGACGGGGTGCGTGAGTGAGTGCGCTCGGCGGTGGCGCCTTCACAGTCCCGGGGGACCGAGAGTCCCCGGGGGGAGCGGCCGTAGGACCCTGACCCTCACGCCGCACCGGGTGGAGTCTCGGGAATGCAGGCAGTGTTCGAGGCGTCGGCAGTCGCCGACGGTCCCAGGGGACGGCAACCCCCGTTGGAGGCCCTGCTTTTCGAACGATGCGCCGAAGAACGTACCGATCGCGCTCCTTCGCATGCGTCGTACGCCTGAGCATCTCCTCCGCGAGCCCGTTGGGTACGTCCGTCGGCGAGCCGCGAGTGAGGAGTCAGGCGGGCGCCCACTCCCGCCTCAGCAACCCGTAGACCCACGAGTCCGACACGTCGCCGTCGACGATGCAGTCCTGCCGCAGCGTCCCCTCGCGCTGGAAGCCGAGCTTCTCCAGCACCCGGGCGGAGGCGAGGTTGCGGGTGTCGGTCTCGGACTGGACGCGGTTGAGGTCGAGCGCGCCGAACGCCCAGCCCAGGACGGCCCGCGCGGCCTCCGTCGCATACCCCTGCCCCCACGCGGCGCTGGCGAGGACATAGCCGATCCCGACGCTGCGGTAGGTCGGGTTCCAGTCCGTGACGTGGCACCAGCCGAGGAAGGCCCTGTCGGAGGCGCGCTCCAGCACCACCCGGGCGCCCGACCCGTCCTCCGCCAGCTGGCGGCACCCCGTGATGAAGCGGTCGGCGCGGGCGCGGTCGGTCCAGGGCGGCGCGTCCCAGTAGCGCAGCACGTGGGCGTCCCGCATCAGCGCGAACAGGTCGTCGGCGTCGGAGTCCTCGAAGGGACGCAGCCGCAGTCTCGTCGTGTGCAGGGTGGGCGTGGGGAGGGACATGCGCGCCATCGTGCCGCGGGGCGGAGCGGTGCGCTACGCGGTTTCGGCGTACTGGCCGACGAGGAAGCGGGCCAGCCCGATCCGTTCGTCGAAGGCGTGCCGGTCCTCGGGGCGCGAGGCCTCAAGCAGGTCGTAGCGGAAGCCGTCGAAGCCGCTGCGAAGCAGCACCGACGCCGCGAACGCCCACCGGACGTCGTCGTCGACACCAGTGATCCCCTCGACCGCGAGCCCGTCGAGGTACGCCGGCACGATCCGGTCAGCGACCGCCGGCAGGTCGGAAGCGGGGACGACCCCGGCGTGCACCAGCCCGACCAGCAGCTGGCCGAGGTCGAAGCCCAGCGCGTGCGGAGAACGGAACGAGACGTCGATGACCACGAAGGTCGTGGGGTCGTCGACGGGCACCAGCAGGTTCTGCGGGCTGGCGTCGCCGTGCGGGAGCGCCTGCCGGTACGTGTCGAGCCGGTCGAGCAGCGCCGGGATCAGCTCGCCGAGCCGGAGCAGGCCGACCCGCAGGTCCTCGTGCCCGGCCAGCCACGGGTGCTGCCAGGCGCCGCTGTGGAGCATCCCGAGCCCGAAGCTTCCGACCGCACGCTCGGCGTACATCCTCAGGGCGAAGCCGGCGGGCCACTCGCACAGCGACAGCAGGTCCGGGTCCGCGCAACGCGCGTTCCACCGCCCGAGCAGGTGGGCCGCACGCGCGTAGCGGTCGAGGTCCCACGGAGTGCGGGACTCCTCCACCGCCTCCATCCACACCGCGAGCCGGTCGTCGCCGAGGTCGACGACCCGGTGGAGGGTCGGAAGCCGGAGCCCATCGGGGAGGGTGGACGCCCACGGCTCGTCCCACATCTCCAGCTCCGAGCGCCACGGGAACGTCGCCGCGAACTCGGGGGCGATCTCGGGCGGCAGCTGGACCAGACCCGGCCAGTGCCGGACGTGCTGGAGCTCCTTGCAGAACCAGGCCCAGTCCTCGCCGCGCAGCAGGTGGAGCCCGGCAGTGGCGGGGGAGCCGAACGCGTAGTCCACGGACTCCAGCAGCCCCGGTCCGGGGGGCCGGAGGTCGCCCAGCAGCTGCTCGGTCGTGGACATCGGTCCTCCCCAAGGTGGTCAGGTTACCTTCCTAGATCGTCGATAGTAAGGTTTCCTTATGTCTGCCGTCAAGGACGATCTCCCCGATCACGCCCTGGCACTGCTGGGCTACGTGATGGACGGGTTCCGCCGCGAGCTCAGCGAGGCGTCGTCCCTGCCGTGGGGGCTGCGGTCCTCCCAGGTGCGGTTGCTGTCGCTCACGCCGGCCGACGGGATGCGGGTGACCGACCTCGCCGAGCGGGTCGGGATGACCAAGCAGGCGCTGGGGGAGTTCGCCAACGACCTCGAGGAGCGCGGGCTGCTCGAGTCGGTGCGCGACCCGGCCGACCGGCGGGTCCGGATCCTGCGGCCGACCGCACGCGGACGACGCGCGGTCCGCGCGAGCGAGGCGGCCATCGCCGACGTCGAGGCCCGGTGGCGCGACCGGCTCGGGCCTCGCAAGTGGGACCAGCTGCGCGACCTGCTCCGTGAGGCGGCGGACCTCAGCGCGTGACGTCGCCGCGAGGACGTCGCGGAGCCGGCGAGCCGTCAGCCGTCCGGCGCTCCCGGGCGAGCTCGGCGGACTCGTGGAAGGCCCTCAGGACGTACGCCGGCACCCGCAGCCCCTGCCGATGGGCGAAGAGCAGCTCCCGCTCGACCCGGGAGGCCTGCTCGGCGAAGTCCTCGACCCGTCGGTCGATGCCGAGCGAGACCATCACGTCGCCGAAGTCGGCCTTCTGCTCGGTGTTGTTCACCCCGACCGGTCCGAACGACAGCGCCCGGAGGCGGCGTACGAGCCAGGTCTGCCAGGGGCTCAGCTGCTCGGCGAGCCCCCGGGCGGAGAGCGCGTAGAACGCGTGGTGCCCCGGCTCCTGGCGCTTGATGGGGGCGACGATCGTGTCCACCGTCGCCTGCTCCCCGATCTCGGTGAGGCCCGACTGGAGGAGGTTGTAGGCGAGCACCGCGGAGCGCTCGGTGGACTGGCCGGTGAGGTAGTAGAGCATCCGGACGACGTCCTGGATCGGCGCCAGGTGGGAGAGCGCGCCGAGGATCCGCATCTTGGCCGACACCGTGTCGAGGTCGGTGGTGGCGGCGTCGCGGCCGAGCCGCTGCTGGAGCTCGTCGAGGATCTGGCCGTGCCGGATCTCCTGCGGGTGCCACACGTCGGCGTAGAAGTGGCGGTCGACCTCGGGCGGGTCCGGGAGCATCGTGGTCAGCTCGAGCACGTTGCGGTCGACCTCGAGCTCGACGCGTGCCATGTAGTCGAGGACGTGACCGAAGCGGGCGTTGGTCGTGTCCGGGTCGCGGACCGTGAAGTCGACCGTGGCGAGGTCGATCGGCGGGTGCTCCTCGCCCAGCCGGTCGACGTGCTCGCGGAGCCGTTGCTCGACGGACCGGGAACGCGACACGCCCGGAATCGTAGTCTGCTTCTCGTGACTCCTTCGGATGAACCCCGCGTCCGGATGGGTACGCCGACCGGGCGGTGGGTCGTCGCGGCCGCCAGCCTCGGCTCCGGCATGACCCTGCTGGACGGCACGGTGGTCAACGTCGCGCTCCGCACGATCGGTGAGGACCTCGACGCCTCGCTGGCCGAGCTGCAGTGGATCAACAACGGCTACCTGCTCACCCTCGCCTCGCTGATCCTGCTCGGGGGCGCGCTCGGCGACCGCTTCGGGCGGCGCCGGCTCTTCGTGATCGGCACGCTGTGGTTCGCCGCCGCCTCGCTGCTCTGCGGGCTGGCACCCACCGCCGAGACGCTGGTCGTCGCCCGGCTGCTGCAGGGCGTCGGAGGCGGGCTGCTCACCCCGGGCAGCCTGGCGATGATCCAGGGGGCGTTCGTCCGTGACGACCGGGCCCCCGCGATCGGCGCGTGGTCCGGGCTGGGCGGTATCGCGGCGGCCGTCGGCCCGTTCCTCGGCGGGGCGCTGATCGACCTCGCCTCCTGGCGGTGGATCTTCCTGGTCAACCTGCCGGTCGCGCTGGTGACGGTGGCGATCGCGCTGCGCCACGTGCCCGAGTCGCGCTCCTCGACGCCCACCCGCCGCTTCGACGTACCCGGCGCGGTGCTGGCCGCCGTCGCGCTCGGCGGCGTGACCTGGGGGCTGGTGCAGTGGGGCGACCGCTGGGCGTTGCTGGTCGCGCTCGTGGGGGTCGGCGCCGGCGTCGCGTTCGTGCTCGTGGAGGGCCGGACCCGCGAGCCGATGATGCCGCTCGAGCTCTTCCGCGACCGGGTCTTCAGCGCCGCCAACGCGATGACGCTGGTGGTGTACGCCGCCCTCGGCGCGGTGCTGTTCTTCCTGGTGCTGCAGCTGCAGACCGTCGCCGGCTGGAGCCCGCTCGCGGCCGGGATGGCGACCCTGCCGCTGACGATCTGCATGCTGCTGCTGTCCTCGCGGACCGGTCGGCTCGCGGTGCAGATCGGGCCGCGGATCCCGATGACGGTCGGTCCGCTGGTGATGGGTGGCGGCACCCTGCTGCTGCTCGGCGTCGACGCCGACACGTCCTACTGGACCGACGTGCTGCCCGGGATCACGCTCTTCGGGCTCGGGCTGTCGCTGCTGGTCGCGCCGCTGACCGCGACCGTGCTCGCGGCCGCCCCCGACGCCCAGGCCGGCATCGCGAGCGGCATCAGCAACGCGGTCGCCCGGAGCGGGTCGCTGCTCTCGGTGGCCGCGCTGCCACCGGCGGTCGGGCTCTCCGGGATGGAGTACGCCGACCCGGTGGCGCTCAGCGCGGCGTACTCCTCGGCGGTGGTGGTCTGCACCGGGCTGCTGCTGCTCGGCGGAGCCCTCTCGTGGCTGCTGGTGCCGCACCGGCTGAGCCGCTAGTCTCGGCAGTGATCGATGCGCATCACGAAACGAGTTGCATCATGCGCAACAAAGAGACCCGCGCCACGCTGATCCGGCTGCTGGAGAACGCACGCTACGAGGTGCTGCCCACGGCCTCGGTCGAGGACACGCTCCTCGAGCACGTGCCCCGCGACCGGGAGCTCACGGTGACCGCCTCGCCCTCGAAGGGCCTCGAGGCGACCGTCGAGCTCAGCGAACGACTGGCCGGCCACGGCTATGCCGTCGTACCCCACCTCGCCGCGCGGATGGTGACCGGTCGCAGCGAGCTCGCCGAGCTCGCGGACCGGCTGACGGGCAAGGGGATCACGAAGGTGTTCGTTCCGGGGGGCGACGCCGAGGCCGCGGGCGACTACCCCGACGCGCTCAGCCTGCTCGAGGACCTCGCCGTGCTCGGCAGCCCCTTCGAGCACGTCGGCATCACCGGCTACCCCGAGTCGCACCCGACGATCTCCGACGACCTCACGATCCAGGCGATGTGGGACAAGCGGCGCCACGCCACCCACGTCGTCAGCAACCTGACCTTCGACCCCGACGCGATCCGCGGCTTCCTGATGCGGATGCGCGGGCGCGGCATCACGATGCCGCTGCTGCTCGGGATGCCGGGGCCGGTCGACCGGACCAAGCTGCTCGCGATGGCGACCCGGATCGGGGTCGGGGAGTCCACCCGCTTCCTCGCCAAGCACAAGGGCACCTTCGCCCGGCTCGCCGCGCCCGGCGGCTTCACCGGCCAGCGCTTCCTCGAGCAGTGCGCCCCCGCCCTCGCCGCTCCCGACGCCCTGGTCGAGGGCCTGCACGTCTTCACCTTCAACCAGATCCCCGCCACCGAAGCCTGGCGCACCGAGCAGCTGGACCGCCTGCACGGTTGAGTTGCCACGCGGCCGTGTTGAGTTGCCACTTGGCCGAGTTGAGTCGCCACCGAGGTCAGCACTATCGGCGACTCGACTCGGCGCGCTGGCAACTCGACACGTCCGGGCTGGCAACTCAACGGGTGAGGAGGGTGGCGAGGGCGTGTTCGAGGTGGGAGTCACCGGTCTCGACGACGGTGAGGGGGAGGCCGAGCCGGTCGGCGGCGGCCTGCGCGAGCACCCGCAGCTCGTCGTCGGGCTCCTGGGCCAGCCACACGACGCGCGTGTAGTGGGCGAAGTAGTCGTCGCGCAGCTCGGGGTGGCGGTCGAGGCCGAGCTCGCGCACCACGGTCCGCTCGAACGAGCGGACCAGGAAGTCGGTGAAGAGGTAGGTGCCGGGCTGGGCCTCGAGGAACGAGCGCAGCCGGTCCTCGCCGGCGTACAGGTCATAGCAGTGCAGCCCCGGCAGCCGGGCCAGGCCGAGCTCGGCGCAGACCGTGTCGAGGGCGCCGTAGGTCCCGCAGTCGGCGTAGCCGACCACCACCCGGTCGTACGCCGGACCGAGCTCCTCGGCCAACCGGCGTACCTCACCGGCGATCAGCTGTGGCTGGTTGTGCAGCAGCGGCGGCAGCGGGTGGACGTCGACCGGCCAGCCGTGGCGCGCGACGACCGCGGCGGCCGGCTGGGCGATCGCGCCGCACGCGATCAGCGCGGTGCGAGGGTCAGACCGAGAACCCGAGCTGGTCGACGAAGGCGTCGTTGAAGTCGGGGCGGTCGGAGAGCTCGACATAGGTCACCTCCTCCAGCAGCGCGGCCGCACCCGCGCGCTCGCGCTGCGACAGCAGCACCATCTTCGCCCCCTCGCCGGCGACGTTGCCGGCGGCGACGATGCGCAGCACCGGGAGCTGCGGCACCAGCCCGATCCGGACGGCGGCGGCGGGGAGAGGTAGCTGCCGAACGACCCGGCGAGCAGCACCTGCTGGACGTCGCGGTGCTCGAGGCCGAGCTGGTCGAGCAGCAGCGTCCAGCCGGTGGAGATGGCGGCCTTGGCGAACTGGAGCTCGCGGACGTCGCGCTGGGAGAGGTAGACCGTCTCCGCGGGGTCGGTGTCGGGCGCCGGTCGGTGGAGGACGAAGACCCGCTCCTCGCCGATCTTCGTCAGCCGGTCGGCGAGCCCGGGCACCTGCGCCGCGGCCACCTCCTCGGGCACGAAGCGTCCGGTCCCGTCGAGCAGCCCGACGCGCACCATCTCCGAGACGACGTCGACCAGCCCGGAGCCGCACAGCCCCCGGGGCTCGACGTCGCCGATCACGCCGAGGACGACGTCGTCGGCGGTGAGCTTCACGGTCTCGATCGCGCCGTCCGCCGCCCGCATCCCGCAGCGGATCGCGCCACCCTCGAAGGCGGGGCCGGCCGGGGCAGCGGTGGAGACGAGGGTGTCGCCGTCGCTGAGCACGATCTCGCAGTTGGTGCCGACGTCGATGAACAGCCGGGTCCGCTTGTCGCGGTCCATCCCGGTCGCGAGCATGCCGGCGACGATGTCGCCGCCGACGTAGGCGCCGAGCGCCGGGAAGAGGACGGCGCGGGCACGCGGGTGCAGCGTCAGCCCGAGGTCGCTCGCGAGCACCTCGGGCGGGTGGGCGGTGGTCATCACGAACGGCGCGACCCCGAGCGGCTCCGGGTCGATGCCGAGCACGAGCGCAGTCATCGTCGCGTTGCCGGCGACGGCCACCTCGTAGACGACCGCCGGGTCGACGCCCGCCTCGCGACAGACCTGGTCGGCCAGCTCGGAGAGGGTGTCACCGGCCGCCTGCTGCAGTCGTCCGAGCGTCGTCGGGGTCCATCATCGTCGCGCTGATCCGGGTGATCACGTCGGCGCCGAAGGGCTGCTGCTTGTTGAGCATCGAGGCGACCGCCGCGGGCGTGCCGGTGGTGAGGTCGAGCAGCGTGGCGACGACCGTCGTGGTCCCGAGGTCGAACGCGATGGCGTGGCGGTGGGCGGTCGTGTCACCGGGCTCGATGTCGATCAGCGCCTCGTCGACGACCACGGCGGTGACCTTGAAGTCGGCCTGCCGCAGCACCGTCGCGAGCCGGCGCAGCACCGCGAGGTCGGCCGTCAGCTCGAGGTCGGTGATGGCGTCGGTCAGCCGCGCCAGGTCGGGTCGCTGGTCGGCGGCGTCGGCTCCGCGAGCTCGACGTACCGCTTCTGGACGGCGGGCCGCAGGATGACCTGCCGCCCGACGCCGACGGTCGCGGCCTTCGGGCGGGTGGTGAGCGGGGGTACGTCGACCTCGAGGTCGCGCGTCGCACGGACCAGGCACGCCAGCCGCCAGCCGTCGGCGATCTGCTCCGGGGAGAAGGTGCGTACGTCGTGCCGGGTGATCGGCGACTGTCCCTCGACCCGGACCTTGCACTTGTGGCAGGTGCCGTGGCCGCCGCAGGTGGAGTCGATCGCGATCCCGTTCCAGGACGCGGAGTCGAAGACGGTGACCCCGGGCGGGACCCGGACGCTGCGATGGGTGGGCGGGCTGTCCGGACCGGTGTCGACGGTGAAGCGGAGGTCGACCCGGCCGGTGCCGTCGTGCTGCGTGCCCTCGCCCTCGGGGGGCGCGATCAGGCCCTCGCGACGCATCCCCGCGACGTCCACGTCCGGCACCTGGTTCATCACGTGGTTGCAGCGGCCTTCGCCCGGTGGGCCGCGATCCACGCCATGCCCCACTCGTCGTGGTTCATGAAGACGTCGGCGGCCTTGACCGCCGCCACGATCTGCGGGGTGCGGGTGTCCATGATCGCGCTGGTCAGCCCTGCGGTCATGGCCATCGGCAGCCACGCGGCGCCGAGGGTGTCGGTCGGGCATCCCGAAGGACACGTTGGAGGCACCGCAGGTCATGTTGAGGCCGTACTGGTCGCGGATCTGCCGCATGGCTTCCATGGTCACCAGCGAGTTGCCGGTGTCGGCGCCGATCGGCATCGCCAGTGGGTCGATGACGATGTCGGCCTTGGCGATGCCGTACTCCTCGGTGGCGACCCGGACGATCTTGCCGACCAGGTCGAGCCGCTTCTCGCCACTCCATCGGGATCTCGTCGTGGTCGTTGGGCAGCGCGATGACCGCCGCGTCGTACTTCTTCACCAGAGGCAGGATCGACGCCATCCGGTCGTCCTCGGCGGTGATCGAGTTGACCAGCGCGCGACCCTGGTGGACCGAGAGCCCCGCCTCGAGGGCCTCGACGACCGAGGCGTCGATGCAGATCGGCAGGTCGCTGATGCTCTGCACCAGCTGGATTGCCTTGGCGAGCAGGTCGGCCTCGTCGGTCAGCGGCACACCCATGTTGATGTCC
Organism: uncultured Actinomycetota bacterium; assembly: GCA_963754575.1. Lineage (GTDB taxonomy): Bacteria > Actinomycetota > Actinomycetes > Propionibacteriales > Nocardioidaceae > Nocardioides. The sequence continues at coordinate 10,769 of CAVWGQ010000009.1, forward strand.
AGCACGTCGGCGCCGCCCTCGACCTGGGCCTTGACGTCACGTTCGATCGCGCTCAGGTCGCCGGCGCGCAGCTGCTCCTGGAAGATCCTGCGTCCGGTCGGGTTGATCCGCTCGCCGATCAGGCAGAACCGGCGGCGGTGACCGATCACGACCTCCTTCGTGGCCGAGCGGAGGACGGTCTCGAGCGGGTCGGCGATCACGCCGGTACCTTGGCCCGGCGCTGGGTCATCAGGTCCTTGGCGCGCTTGACGCACGCCGAGGCGTCGGCCGCGTAGCCGTCGGCACCCACAGCGTCGGCGTACTCCTGGGTGACGGGCGCGCCGCCGACCATGACGGAGACCTTGTCGCGCAGTCCGGCCTTCTCCAGGGCGTTCATGTTGGCCTTGAACATCGGCATCGTGGTCGTGAGGAACGCCGAGAAGCCGACGATGTCGGGCTCGTGCTCGACGATCGCCTCGACGAACTTCTCAGGCGCCACCTGGACGCCGAGGTCGATGACCTCGAAGCCGGCGCCCTCGAGCATGATGTTGACGAGGTTCTTGCCGATGTCGTGGACGTCGCCCTTGACGGTGCCCATCAGGAACTTGCCGATCGTCTCGATCCCGCCCGCAACAAGCAGCGGCCGCAGCCGCTCCATCGCACCCGCCATCGCGCGCCCGGCGATCAGCATCTCCGGGACGAAGAAGTCGCCGCGCTCGAACCGGGCGCCGACCTCCTCCAGGGACGGGATCAGGGCGTCGAAGAGCAGCGTCTGCGGCTCCATGTCGAGCCCGAGCCCCTCCTCGGTCAGCTCGAGCACGCGCGGGGCGTTGCCGACCAGCGTCTCGTCGTAGAGACCTTGCAGGATCTCCTCTGGTGTCATGCTCATGCAACACCCTCCTCCAGAACGGCACCCCGCAGCAGCGCGGAGAGCTGCGCGGCGTGGTCCGACAGTTGTCGGCCGAGCTCGTCGAGCCGGCCCATCAGCCGTGGCGAGGGCCCCGAGACCCCCAGTGCTGCCACGACCTGTCCCCGAGCG
>CAVWGQ010000010.1:0-72292 GCA_963754575.1 uncultured Actinomycetota bacterium
GGTCGCTGTGGACGGGGTGGACGGAGTGCGGATGGTGAGGGTGCGCGCCCGCAGCGCCGGCCGGGCGCCGTACACCAGGTCGGGGCGGGTGGCCACGACGGTGCTGACGATGACCCCGGTGATCAGGGCTTCACCGATCCCGATCAGGACGTGCCAGCCGATCATCGCCGTCAGCAAGGAGTCCAGCGGCACCGGCGCCTGGCCCCCGACCGCGAACAGTCCGACGAAGACAGCAGCGGTGACAGGGACCGAGACGAACGCGGCGATCCCGGCGAGGACCGGCACCACCGAGAGCTTCTTGGGCAGCACGGCCTGCAGGCCGCGGAAGACCAGCCAGCCGACGCCGACCGCCACGATCGAGAAGAGGGTGACGTTGGTGCCGAGGGCCGTGATCCCGCCGTCGGCGAAGAGCAGTCCCTGCACCAGCAGCACGACGGCCAGGCACAGGGCGGCGGTCCACGGGCCGACGAGGACCGCAGCGAGCGCGCCGCCCAGCAGGTGGCCGCTGGTGCCGGCACCGACCGGGAAGTTGAGCATCTGCGCCGCGAAGACGAACGCCGCGACGAGGCCGGCCATCGGAGCGGTACGGTCGTCGAGTTCGCGACGGGCGCCCCGCAGGGCGACCGCGACCCCCGCGACGGCCACGGCACCCGTGGCGATCGAGGTGGGGGCGTCGAGGAATCCGTCGGGAACGTGCATGCTGCACATCTTACGTTGTTGCATGTAACTTGCAACAAAGGCCTGATCGGACAGGAGCCCACCCAGCCCATGAGCCAGCGACTCTCCCCCGGAGACACCGCCCCCGACCTCACCCTGGAGTCCGACACCGGGGAGACCGTCCGCCTCGCCGGCCTGCGTGGGCGGCAGGTGATCGTCTACTTCTACCCCGCCGCCATGACCCCGGGCTGCACCAAGCAGGCGTGCGACTTCAGCGAGTCCCTCGACTCGCTGCGCGGCGCCGGCTACGAGGTCCTCGGCGTCTCCAAGGACGCCCCGGCGAAGCTCGCGAAGTTCCGCGAGCGCGACGCCCTCACCCTGACGCTGCTCTCCGACACCGACCTCACCGCCCACCGGGCCTGGGGCGCCTACGGCGAGAAGAAGCTGTACGGCAAGGTCGTCGAAGGCGTCATCCGCTCCACCTTCGTCGTCGACGAGGACGGCAAGATCGCGCTGGCCCAGTACAACGTCAAGGCCACCGGCCACGTCGGCAAGCTCCGCCGCGACCTCGGCCTCGGCTGAGGCTCGCCGTACCCCGGCACACGCCGCGGCGTGTGCCTGACACCTACCCGGAGGGCGTTCCCCGGCACACGCGCGATTTCTGCGGGTCAACCGCGACCCTAGGATGGGGCGCACTCCGGCCGGAGTGGTGGAACGGTAGACACGCAGGTTTTAGGTACCTGTGCCTTCGGGCGTGGGGGTTCGAGTCCCTCCTTCGGCACTGATCGACCACTAGGGTCCCGCCATGGACTCCGCGCTGACCACGGTCGGGCTGCCGATCGCGCTGGCGATCATCATGTTCGGCCTCGGGCTCGACCTCACGGTGGCGGACTTCCGTCGGGTCGGGGCGCGACCGCGGGCGGTGCTGGTGGCGCTGGCCTGCCAGCTGCTGCTGCTCCCGGCGATCGGCTTCGGGCTGGTGATCGCCTTCGACCTGCCGCCGCTGCTGGGCATCGGGATGATGCTGCTCGCCGCGTCCCCGGGCGGTACGACGGCCAACCTGTTCAGCCACCTCTTCCGCGGGGACGTGGCGCTCAACATCTCGCTGACGGCGATCAACACCGTCGTCGCGATCGCCACGCTGCCGCTGATCACCAACCTCACGATCGCGTGGTTCGACCTCTCCGACAGCGTGTCGATGCCGCTGGTCGAGGTCGTGAAGGTCTTCGTGCTGATCCTGGTCCCGGTCGGCATCGGGATGGTGGTGTGTGCCCGCAAGCCGGACTTCGCGGCCCGGATGGACCGACCGGTCCGGATCGGTTCGGCGATCATCCTGGCGGTCCTGATCCTCGGCGTCCTGCTCGACCAGCGCGAGGACGCCGTCGGCTACATCGCCGACGTGGGGCTGGTCGCGGCCCTGTTCTGCACGATCAGCCTCGTCCTGGGCTACGCCGTCCCCCGGGCCGCGGGCGTGCCCGACGACCAGGCGGTCGCGTCGTCGTTCGAGATCGGCGTCCACAACGGGACGCTGGCGATCTTCGTGGCCGTCGAGGTGCTCGACTCCACCGCGATCTCGGTCCCGGCGGCGGTCTACAGCCTCTTCATGTTCGTCCTCGCGGCCGGCTGGGGCGCGATCGTCTCGCGCCGGGTCGCGGCACGGAAGGATCCGGCGGCCGGTGTGGTTGGAGCAGGTGGTGAGTCCCGCTCACCCCAGTGACGTCCAACCGAGAGGTGTGAACACCATGCGAGCAGCGACCTACGACCAGTTCGGCGGAGCCGACGTGATCGAGGTCCGACAGGTCGACGACCCGCCCGTGGGTCCCGACACCGTGCTGGTGCGGTCCCGCGCCACCAGCGTCAACCCCGTGGACTGGAAGATCCGCGAGGGCTACCTGCAGCCGGCGTACCCCCACCACCTGCCGATCGTCACCGGCTGGGACCTCGCCGGCGTGGTCGACGGGGTCGGCCCGGCGGTGGTCACCGGGCTGCGCCCGGGTGACGAGGTCTTCGGCTACGTACGCCGCGACGACATCTCCCTCGGCACGGCCGCCGAGCTGGTGGCCGCCCCCGAGCGGACCCTCGTGCGCAAGCCGGCCTCGCTCTCCTTCGAGGAGGCCGCGGCCCTGCCGCTCGCCGGGCTGACCGCCTGGCAGGCCCTCACCGAGGCGCTGCAGGTCTCCGCCGGTGACCGGGTGCTCGTGCATGCCGCGGCCGGCGGGGTCGGCCACCTCGCCGTCCAGATCGCCGTGGCGCTGGGGGCCGAGGTCGTCGCGACCGCGAGCCCGGCCAACCACGACTTCCTGCGCGGACTCGGTGCGAGCGAGGTGATCGACTACAACGCCGGTCCGGTCAGCGAGCAGCTGTCGAGCCCGGTGGACGCCGTGCTCGACCTGGTCGGCGGACCCGCCCTCGAGGACGCACCGAAGCAGGTGCGCGACAGCGCCCGGATCGTCTCGATCATCGACGCCGACACGGTGCTGGCGCTCGGCGGCCGCTACGTGTTCGTACGGCCGGACCGCGACGGCCTGGAGGCCCTTGCCCGGCTCTCCGAGGACGGCAAGCTGCGGGTCGAGGTCGCCCGGACCTTCGCGCTCGACGAGATCGCCGATGCCCACCGGCTCTCCGAGGAGGGCCACGTGCGGGGCAAGGTCGTCGTCACCGTCCCGTGAGGACCGACGCCACGAGCGGCGCGATCTCCCGCAGCGCACGACCGCGGTGGGAGATCGCGTCCTTGTCGGCCGGGGTGAGCTCGGCGGTGGTGAGGTCAGGGTGCTCGACGGCGGCGAAGAGCACGTCGTAGCCGAAGCCGCCGCTCCCCCGCACCTCGCGCAGCACCCGGCCGTCCATCCGCCCCTCGACGATCAGCTCGGTCCCGTCGGGATGGCAGAAGGCGACGGCGCAGGCGAAGTGGGCGTCGCGCCGGGCGTCGGGGACGTCCGCGAGCTGGTCGAGCAGCAGCCGGTTGTTGCGGGCGTCGTCCTTCGGCGGCCCCGACCAGCGGGCCGAGAGCACGCCCGGCATGCCGTTGAGCGCGTCGACGCACAGACCGCTGTCGTCGGCCAGCGTCGGCAGCCCGGTGGCGGCCAGGCCGGCGCGGGCCTTGAGCAGGGCGTTGCCCTCGAAGGTCGGCTCGTCCTCGACGGGTTCGTCGTACGCCGCGACGTCGTCGAGACCGAGCACGCGCACGCCCTCGACGAGCGGGCCGAGGATCCGCTGCATCTCGGCCAGCTTCTTGGCGTTGCGCGACGCCAGGACGACCTCAGCCACCGGTGCTGAGCGCTTCCCGCTGGAGCAGCGTGAGGTCGGCACAGCCCTTCTCGGCGAGGCCGAGCAGCGCATCGAGCTCGGCCCGGTCGAAGGGAGCGCCCTCGGCGGTCCCCTGCACCTCGATGAACCTGCCCGAGCCGTCCATCACGACGTTCATGTCGGTCTCGGCGCGCACGTCCTCCTCGTAGGGGAGGTCGAGGCGCGGGGTGCCGTCGATGATGCCGACGCTGACGGCGGCCACCGAGCCGGTGAGCGGCTCCCCCTTGAGCGCGCCGGTCGAGCGGAGGTGGGAGACGGCGTCGGCGAGCGCGACGTAGGCCCCCGTGATCGCGGCGGTGCGGGTGCCGCCGTCGGCCTGGAGCACGTCGCAGTCGAGGACGATGGTGTTCTCGCCGAGCGCCTGGTAGTCGATGACGGCGCGCAGCGAGCGGCCGATCAAGCGGGAGATCTCGTGGGTGCGGCCGCCGATCTTGCCGCGGACCGACTCACGGTCGGAGCGGGTGTTGGTGGCGGCCGGGAGCATGGCGTACTCGGCCGTGACCCAGCCGAGGCCGGAGCCCTTGCGCCAGCGCGGGACGCCCTCGGAGGCGGAGGCGGCGCACAGGACGCGGGTCCCGCCGAACTCCACCAGGACGGAGCCGGCGGCGTGGTCGAGCCAGTTCCGCGTGATGGTGATGGGGCGGAGCTGGTCGTCGGCGCGGCCGTCTGCGCGGGGCGTGGGACTCGGTGCGGTCATGCAGCGACCCTAACGACCCCCGGGGACCAGGAGGCGGGCCGGACCCCACCCCCGTGGGAGACCCGACCCGCCAGTTCTGGGGGTTGCTGCTCGCGTGCTGCTACTTGAACTCGATCCGCAGCAGCCGGCCGATCCCGAGCACCAGCGGGATGATCAGCCAGATCGTCCCGGACACCGCGATCTGGGCCCATTCTTCACCAGTCGGCGTGAAGTCGCCCATGAACAGCGGCGCCTGCGCCGTGTTGAACTCGATCCAGGGCGCCACGTCGGCGAAGCCGGAGCTGATCGCGCTGAGGATGCCGACCGCGATCGGCAGGATCAGGCTGTAGGCGAAGTAGCCGACGATGGCGGCGGGCGTGTTCATCAGCAGGGTCGCGATCGCGAAACCGATCAGGACGCCGATCACGTTGGCGAGCACGAAGCCGTTGAAGAGCAGGTTGCCGTCGACCGACCACTCGGAGTCGGCGCCCAGGCCGATAGCCAGCAGCGTGCCCGCGACCGCGATCAGCGACGCGAGGACCATCACCATCGCGGCCAGCGCGAAGCCGGCGATGAACTTGGCGATCACGACCCGCGGCCGACGTGGCTCGAGGGTGAAGGTGACCAGGCCGGTGCGCTGGCTGACCTCGCTGGTCACCAGCAGGATGATCAGGATCGGCATGAAGTAGCCCAGCACGGCGCCGGCGATGCCGAGGAAGTCCCCGAAGCCCTTCACGTCGTCCGGCGCGGCGAAGGCGTAGATCACCTGGACGACGAGCACGAGGCCCAGGATCGAGATCGCGAACCAGCGGCCGGCGCGGGTGTCGAGGGCCTTGCGCAGCTCGACGGACGCGAGCCGACCCATCGGGACCGGCTGCGCGCCGGAGAGGTCGAGGCTCATGGGTGCGGTGGTGGCGCTCATGCCGTCGCTCCTTCGGTGAGGTCGTCGCGCTGGGTGGTGGCCGTGAGCTGGAGGAACAGGTCTTCCAGCCCGGCGGCACCGGTGCGCAGGTCGGTGAGGACGACGCCGGCGGCGAGCGCCGCGCGTCCGATCTCCTCCGGCGGGCAGCCGGCGCGCAGCCCCTCACCCTCGGGCGCGACGGTGAAGCCGCGCTGCGTGAGCTCGGCGGCGAGCGCGTCGTTGTCGAGCGACATGGTGAGGGCGCTGACGTCGGAGTCCATGGCCAGCAGCGACTTCTTGTCGCCCTGCGCCACGATCTTCCCGTTGCCGATGACGACCATCTCGTCGGCGATCAGCTCGACCTCGTTGAGCAGGTGGCTGGAGAGCAGCACGGTGCCGCCGCGCTCGGCGTACGACCGCAGCAGGTCGCGCATCCACCGGATGCCCGCGGGGTCGAGGCCGTTGGCCGGCTCGTCGAGGATCAGCACCGACGGGTCGCCGAGCAGCGCGTGGGCGATGCCGAGCCGCTGCCGCATGCCGAGGGAGTAGTTGCGCACGCGGCGCTTCGCCTCCGTCGGCGAGAGCGACACCAGCTCCAGCATCTCGTCGACGCGGGTGTCGGGCAGCCCCATCATCTTGGCACCGAGCGTCAGCACCTCCCGACCGGTGCGGCCGACGTGCTGTGCCGACGCGTCGAGCAGGACGCCGACGTGGCGGCCGGGGTTGGGGATGTCGCGGTAGTGGTGGCCGCCGATCGTCGTCGAGCCGTGGGTGGCCGGGGTCAACCCGGTCATCACGCGCATCGTCGTCGTCTTGCCGGCGCCGTTCGGGCCCAGGAAGCCGGTGACCCGACCGGGCTGGCAGCTGAACGTCACGTCGTCGACGGCACGGAACGCGCCATAGGTCTTGGTCAGGCCTGAGACTTCGATCATGGGCACCAGCCAACCCCTGGTCGCACCACGGCCGGATCGGTCCGCGGGATGGACCCGGCTGACCAAAGTAGGGGGTCGGTCGGTCCCCGGGCAGGCTGCCCGGGGCGTACGCCGCCGCCTACCCTGAACGCGTGGAGCGCCCCGACCCCGAGGAGTACCAGCCGCGGCTGACGGCCTGGGGGCACGTGTGGCGCACCGCCGCCTGCCTGGCGCTCTCCGCCGCCGTGTGGAGCACCGCCTTCCGGGGCCAGTGGGAGGACTACCGCTGGCTCTGGTGGACCGACCTGCTGCTGGGCGTCGCGGCCTACGTGCTGGTCTTCTTCCGCCGCCGCTGGCCCCTCACGGTCGCCGTGGTCACCGGCGTGATGACACTCGTCTCGGGGGTCGCTGCCGGGCCCAGCACGTTGGCCGCCGTCTCGCTCGCCACGCGGCAGCGACGGCTGCAGATCGTGGTGGCCGCCCTGGTCGGGATCGTGGCGGCCCAGGGTTATGCGGACATGCAGCCGATCGAGACGACTGACCCGTTCTGGGTGGGCTTCGCCTTCAACGTGGCAATCACGATCGGGATCTTCGGCTGGGGCATGTACCTCGGCTCGCGCCGCCAGGTGCTGTGGGAGCTGCGGCAGCGGGCGGTGCGCGCCGAGGCCGAGCAGACGATGCGGGTGGCGCTCGCCCGCGACACCGAGCGGGCCCGGATCGCGCGGGAGATGCACGACGTGCTCGCCCACCGGATCTCGCAGATCTCCTTGCACGCCGGGGCGATGGCCTACCGCGAGGACCTCGACGCCGACGGGCTGCGCGGTAGCGCCCGGGTCATCCGCGAGCAGGCGCACGAGGCGTTGACCGAGCTGCGCGACGTGCTCGGCGTCCTCCGTGACACCGGGACGGGCGAGCTCACCGACCGGCCGCAGCCGACCTACGCCGACCTCGGGTCCCTGCTGGACGAGGCCCGGTCGACCGGGTTGTCGCTGTCCTTCGAGGACGCGGTCGACGCCGGGGGCGAGCCGGTGCCGGAGGTGGTCGGTCGCACGGTCTACCGGATCGTGCAGGAGGGGATCACCAACGTCCGCAAGCACGCCCCCGGAGCGGTGCTGAGCGTGCGGGTCAGCGGCGGACCGACCACCGGCATCGACGTACGCCTGAGGAACCCGCTGGGCTTCGGCCCGAGCGGTACGCCGGGCAGCGGCCTCGGCCTGATCGGGCTCTCGGAGCGTGCCGCACTGCGGGGTGGTCGGCTCGAGCACCGGCGCGACGGCCAGGCGTTCGAGCTGCACGGCTGGATACCGTGGCGCGCATGACTCGGGTGCTGATCGTCGACGACGACCCGCTGGTCCGCTCCGCGCTGACCCTGATGCTCGGCGGCCAGCCGGACCTCGAGGTCGTCGGCGAGGCACCGGACGGCCGCGCCGGGCTCGCCGCCTGCGCGAGGCTCTCCCCCGACGTGGTGCTGATGGACATCCGGATGCCGGTGCTCGGCGGGCTCGAGGCGACCGAGGTGCTGCACCGGCGGCCGAACCCGCCGCGGGTCATCGTGCTGACGACGTTCGACGCCGACGAGCACGTGGTCAGCGCGCTGGCCGCCGGCGCCGACGGCTTCCTGCTCAAGGACACACCGCCGGCCCAGATCGTCGCCGCCATCCGCACCGTCGCGGACGGGGACCCGATGCTCTCCCCCGCCGCGACCCGGACGCTCATCGACCGGCTGCGGCGCGAGACGGGCGACGACCGGGCCACGAACGCCCAGGCTGCGCTCGACCACCTCACGAGCCGCGAGCTCGACGTCGCGCGCGAGGTCGGCCGCGGGCACAGCAACGCCGAGATCGGGGCCCGGCTCCACCTCTCCGTGCCCACCGTGAAGGCCCACGTCTCCCGCGTCTTCGACAAGCTCCAGGTCACCAACCGGGTCCAGATCGCGATCGTGGTGCACGACGCCGGTCTGGACTGATACTGCTCCCATGGCGTACGACGAGGTGCTGGCCGGCCGGATCCGCGGACTGCTCGCGGACGAGCCCGGCATCGGCGAGAAGAGGATGTTCGGCGGCCTGGCGTTCCTCGTCGACGGGCACATGGCCCTCGCGGTCAGCGGCAGCGGCGGGATGATGCTGCGGGTCGACCCCGACGACAGCGCCGACCTGCTCGCCGTCGACGGGGTCGCGCCGATGGTGATGAAGGAGCGGCCGATGAAGGGTTGGTTGCTCCTCGACCCCGACGTGCTCAGCGACGACGCCGCGCTGGAGACCTACGTCCTGCGCGGGGTGGGCTTCGCGCGGTCGTTGCCGCCGCAGGGGTGACCTCCCCCGGGGCACGGCGCGACGGAGGCGCCGGAGAACGTACCTATCGCGCGTCCTCCCACGTGTCTCACGCCTGAGCACCCTCGTCGACGGCTCGTTCGGTACGTCCGTCGACGAGGTCGGACGCGCGTTCGCCATAGCTGTCGCCGATGTGGCGGGAACCCGGGTGGAGGATCGCCGACGCCACCGCTGCGGCGGCCGAGAAGGTCGTCAGCATGACCGACGCGCCGAGCCAGAGGCCGACCCCGGGTCTCGGCGACAGCTCCGTGCGTTCGACGCACCCGTCGCAGGCGGGGCCGAAGCCGCCCGAGAGCGCGCCCTCGAAGAGGGTCCAGACCACGACGGCGAGCAGGGGAGGGCGCCCGCCAGCACGGCGTACGTGCTCGCGTCGGCTCCCCGTCGCTCGTTGGTGGTGGTCGTGGAGCTCATCTCGGTCCTCCCCGTCGCGGTCCCGTCGGGGTATGACGCCACCTGCGTCGCCGGCGAGGAGAATCCCCGGGTCTCGGCGGCCGGATCGAGGTCCGCGCGTTCCAGGTGGCGCCGACCGAGTGACGCACCCGGGCGTCAGACCTCGTGCACGTCCCCGGCCCGGGCGAGGGCCACCGGCCCGTCGTACGCCGAGCGTGCCTCGGCCAGCGACTGCTCCGGGTCGTGCCAGGGCGGGACGTGGGTGAGCAGCAGCCGGCGGGAGCCCGCCCGGCTGGCGGTCGCGCCGCAGTCGGCGCCGGTGAGGTGGATGCCCGGCGGGTTGTCGGCGAGCGTGTGGAAGGACGCCTCGGCCAGCAGCAGGTCGACGTCGCGGGCGACGTCGTCGAGGCCGGCGCACGGGGCGGTGTCGCCGGAGTAGCCGAGGGTGGCACCACCCGCGCTCACGCGCAGGCCGTACGCCGACACCGGGTGCTCGACGCCGATCGCCTCGACCCGGAAGGGGCCGACCTCGGCCACGCCGTCGTACTCCCGGAAGTCGAACTCCTCGTGCATGCCGGGGTCGGCGGGCAGGTCGTAGGCGCGTGCCATCCGGTCGGCGGTGCCGGCCGGCCCCCACACCGGCACCCGCGGCTGCGGCCCGTCGGGGTGGTAGCGCCGCATCACGTGGTAGCCGCACAGGTCGAGGCAGTGGTCGGCGTGCAGGTGGCTGAGGAAGACGGCATCGACCGACAGCGGGTCGGCGTAGCGGTGCAGCGGCCCGAGCGAACCGGAGCCGAGGTCGAGCAGGATCCGCCAGGGCCGACCGTCCTGCTCCGCCTCGACGAGGTAGCAGCTGGCGGGAGACTCGGGGCCCGGGTAGGAGCCGGAGCAGCCGACGATCGTGAGCTTCACCGGAGACCCCCCGCGAACTGGGTGGCGGCAGCGAGCTCGTTGCCGAGGAAGCGCCGACCGACGGTGGCGAAGTCGTCGGGGTGACCGGTGGTCAGGAAGTCGTACGACGCGTCGCCACCGTCGCGCATCAGGCCGGTGTCGAGCAGCATCCGGTAGACGTCCTTGGCGCACTCCTCGGCGCTGGAGACCAGCGTGACGCCGTCGCCCATGACCAGCTGCAGGACCCCGGTGAGCAGCGGGTAGTGCGTGCAGCCGAGCACGAGGGTGTCGACGCCGGCCTCCACCAGCGGCTCGAGGTAGTCGCGGGCGACCGCGAGGAGCTCGTCACCGCCGGTGGTGCCCGCCTCGACGAAGTCGACGAACCGCGGGCAGGCGCGCACCAGCAGGTCGACCTGGGGTGCGGCCGCGAAGGCGTCCTCGTAGGCCATCGACTCGGCGGTGGCGCGGGTGCAGATGACGCCGATCCGGCCGTCACGCGTGGTGGCCACCGCCCGCCGGGTCGCCGGGAGGATCACCTCGACCACGGGCACGGCGTACCTCTCCCGCGCGTCGCGCAGCACGGCCGCGCTGGCGGAGTTGCACGCGATCACCAGCGCCTTCACACCGCGGTCGACGAGGTGGTCGAGGCACTCGAGGGCGTACTCCCGCACCTCCGCGATCCGCTTCTGGCCGTAGGGCTGGCGGGCGGTGTCGCCGAGGTAGACGACGGACTCGTGCGGCAGCTGGTCGATCACCGAGCGGGCCACGGTGAGACCGCCGAAGCCCGAGTCGAAGATGCCGATGGGGGCATCGGCGTCGACGCGGGTCGCTGCAGGCACAGCCCGAAGGCTACGGCCACGCGCAGTCGAAAGGCACGCCGACGCGTCCGACGTCACGCGGTGCAGTCAGCCGAGCCAGCGCTCGGAGGCCAGCGGCCACGGGTTGTGGCGGCAGCCGTCGAGGCCCTTCGACTGCTGCTGCATGACCGGAGCCAGATTGCCCTGCCCGGTGCAGCCGCGGTGGCCGTGGCCGAGCCAGTGTCCGGTCTCGTGGTTGACGACCATGTGCCGGTAGCCGCGCAGCGTCTGGTTCGCCGCGTTCCACGACGGAGAGGCGTTCTTCCAGCGCAGTTGGTTGATGATCACGTAGCGGCCTACCCGGCAGCTCCACTGCGCGCTGCACACCGGCGAGAAGTCGGGGACGGTCGAGGCCTCGGCGAGCACCACGGAGAAGTCCCCGCCCCGGGCCACCCGCTTGAAGGCGACCCCGGCCGAGCGCCAACCGCGCGGGTCGGCGAAGGTCTCGGCGACCTGGCTGCGGAAGGTCGCCCTGCTGGCGGTGATCTCACCGCGGGTCTCGATGCGGTACGTCGCGGTACGCCGCACCCCGACCAGGTGGCCGATCCTCGGCCCGCGTCGCGAGGTGACCTGCCGGGTGCGGTAGCCCTGCTTGCGCGCGGTGACGCGCACCTGCACCCGGTGGCCGACGTCGGTGTGGTCGAGCCGGTAGCGCCGGCGGGTGGCGCCCGGGATCGGCGTACCGTCGCGCAGCCAGCGGTACGCCGTTGCCACGCGCGGCTGCTTCCAGTCGCCGCGATCGGCGCTCAGCCGGTGGGTCCAGCGTCGGGTGCCGGACGCGCCCGGCCGGTCCTCCAGCACCAGGTCGGCCCTCCGCACCCGGTCGCCCGGCTCACTGGCAGCCGGCTCGCTGCCCTGCCCGAGGCCATCGGTGGCGACGACCTCCACGAACAGCCGCTCCCCGAGGTCGCCGAGCCGCGGCGAGTAGCGCTTCGCCGTGGCACCGGTCAGGGCCCGGTCGCCGCGGAACCACTGGTAGCTGTAGGTCAGCCCCTCGGCCGGCTCCCACGTGCCGGGGTCGGCGACGAGGGTGCCGCGGTAGACCGCGTCGCCGGAGACCGTGGGCGCGGCGGTGGGGACGGGAGGGGCGAGGGTGCCGGCCCGGGCGGGAGCCAGCGGAACCAGCGTGGCGACCAGCAGCAGGACGGCGGTCGCCACGGTGTTCCTCATGCCCAGAGCTGCCCTTCGAGTCGGTCCTCTGCCTCGTCGACGGTGCCCTCGTAGGCACCGGTGGAGAGGTACTTCCAGCCACCGTCGCACACGACGAACGCGATGTCAGCGCGTTCGCCGGCCTTGACGGCCTTGGCCGCCTGGGCGAGCGCGGCGTGCAGGATCGCGCCGGTGGAGATGCCGGCGAAGATCCCCTCCGACTCGAGCAGCTCACGGACCCGGCGGACGGCGTCGCGGGGACCGACCGAGAACCGGCCGTCGATCAGCGACGCGTCGTACAGCTCGGGGACGAAGCCCTCGTCGAGGTTGCGCAGGCCGTAGACCAGCTCGCCGTAGCGCGGCTCGGCGGCGACGATCCGCACACCCGGCTTCTCGCGGCGGAAGAACCGGGAGACGCCCATCAGGGTGCCGGTGGTGCCGAGGCCGGCCACGAAGTGGGTGATCGTCGGTAGGTCGGCGAGCAGCTCCGGGCCGGTGCCCTCCTCATGGGCGAGGGCGTTCGCGTCGTTGCCGTACTGGTACATCATCACCCAGTCGGGGTGGTCGGCCGCGATCTCCTTCGCGACCCGGACCGCCTCGTTGGAGCCGCCGGCCGCGGGCGAGGAGACGATCTCGGCGCCATACATCCGCAGCAGCTGGCGGCGCTCCTCGGAGGTGTTCTCCGGCATCACGCAGACCAGCCGGTAGCCCTTGAGCTGGGCGGCCATCGCCAGCGAGATGCCGGTGTTGCCGCTGGTGGGCTCGAGCAGGGTGGTGCCGGGACGGATCCGGCCCTCCTTCTCGGCCATCTCGATCATCTTCAGGGCCGGACGGTCCTTGATCGAGCCGGTGGGGTTGCGGTCCTCCAGCTTGGCCCAGAGCCGCACGTCGGGGCTCGGGGACAGCGTCGGCAGCCCGACCAGCGGGGTGTTGCCGACGGAGGCGAGGAGGTCGTCGTACCGGGTCACGGTGGAGGGGTCAGCCGCCGGCGACGGCGGGGAGCACGACGATCTGGTCGCCGTCGCTCAGCTCGGCCTGGAGCCCGCCGAGGAACCGGACGTCCTCGTCGTTGACGTAGACGTTGACGAAGCGGCGCAGGTCCTCCGAGCCGTCCTTGTCCTCCAGCAGCCGCTCCCGGAGCCCCGGGTGGTTCGCCTCGAGGTCGTCGATGAGCTCGGCCAGGCTCGCGCCGCTGCCCGTCACGGCCTTCTCGCCGTCGGTGTAGGTGCGCAGGATGGTCGGGATCCGGACCTCGATGGCCATGGGTGCTGCTCCTCTTTCCTCAGGGTGTGGGGGTGGGGACGTCGCCGACGGTGACCTCTTCCTCGGTCACCACGCCGTCCACGATCCTGTACGACCTGAACTCCACAGGGCCGTCGTTATTCCCGTGCTCACGGGTGCTGACCAGCACGTAGTGCGCGTTCGGCTCCATCGCGAGCCCGATGTCGGTGCGGCTCGGGTAGGCCTCGGTGGCCGTGTGGGAGTGGTAGATCACGACGGGTTCCTCGTCGCGGTCGTCCATGTCGCGGTAGAGGTGCAGGAGGTCGGTGGAGTCGAACTCGTAGAACGTCGGGCTCCCCGCGGCGTTCACCATCTCCACCAGCCGCACCGGGGCGTCGCTGCCCTCGGGCCCGGCCACCACGCCGCACGCCTCGTCGGGGTGGTCCCGCTTGGCGTGCGCGACGATGCCGTCGTACGTCGCTCGGTCGATCCTCAGCACGCCTCCAGCGTAGGCAGTCGCCGGGCGTGGCCGGACCACGGCCACCATGTGGGCCGCAGGTCGGCTCAGCCGATCCTGAAGAAGGTCATGTCGAGCCGGCCGCGGAACTGGTCCACCCGGCCCGGGCCCAGCTTCTTGGCGCCCACCCTCACCGGGGCGGCGTTGGAGACGCGGCCGGTGGCATCGTCTCCGGACGCGGCGACCCGGCCGTCGACGCGCAGCACCAGACCGGCGTCCGTACGTCGACAGAGCAGTCGGTGCCAGGCGCCGTCGGCGATCGAGGTCGTGGAGCGGACCTTCAGCCGGCCCTCGTCGCCGCTGACCACGCAGCTGGGAAGACCCCGGTCCAGCTGCAGCTTCCACTGCCCGCCCGGCTGCCGGTAGTACCCCTTCTGCACCAGGTTCGAGTGCCGACCCAGCTCGGTCCGCGACACCTTGACCTTGCTGCCGTAGCTGAAGTCGCGTCGGCGAGGGTCCCAGGCGCGCCGGTCGGCGGCCTCGATGAGTCCGAAGCCGGTACGCGGGAAGCGCGCGGCCCGGCCCGGCTTGCCCCTGACCTTCCTCATCCGGCCGTCCTGGGCCAGGTGCACGATGCCGCGCCCCTTGCCGGCGGTGTTCCTGACCCGGTCCCCCTCGCGGAGCCCGCCGCGGCCGTCGTAGGTGAACCGCAGCGTCGTGTTCCCGGGGGCGGCTGCTCTGGCCCCGGGGTCTGCGGGGACGGAGCCCGTCCCGAGCGCTGGCGCGGAACCACCGCCGACGACCAGCACGGTCGCAGCGGCCACGGCCCCGACCAGGGCACGTCGCGTGCGGCGCCGGCCCGGGTCGTGGGTGGGCTGTCGGGCGGCAGAAATGTGGTTCACGGGTTCTCCTCGCGTCGGGCGGGGAAGGATCCCATCGTCCTCCCACACCGGCGCCCACCCTGTGGCGTCCCCGCGCCGAGCCGTCGAAGGATCGGGCGGTCTACCTCAAATGGGGTAGGTGGTGCGCCCCGCGTGCTCAGCCGTCGAAGCGCGCGGCCACCTCGTCGGAGAGCGCCGCGTCCACCCGCGCCCGCAGGTGGTCGGTCATCGGGGGCAGCGCGTCGCGCGGGAACCACCGCACGTCGCTGCTCTCGTCGTCGCCGACCGCCGCCTCCCCCGACACCCAGGTGCAGGCGAAGCAGAGATCGAGGTACGCCGCGCGGTCACCGTTGGCGTGGACCACGTCACGCATGACGGAGGTCGAGGCGAGCCGGTCGACGTGTGCGACGACGCAGGTCTCCTCCAGCACCTCGCGGGCCGCGCCGGCGGCCGCTTCCTCCCCCGGGTCGAGGATGCCGGTGACCGGGGTCCACTCCCCGTTGTCCGCGCGACGGACCATCAGCACGTCCGGCCCTCGGCGTACGACGGCGGTGACGCCGGGCATCCAGAGCTCGCGCTGCCCCACCAGACGTCGCAGCTCGCGGACGTGGTCAGGAATCGGCACGGTGCTGTCCGCTCAGTCGCGCAGGGCGTCGACGAGCGTCTCCTGGAGCAGCCCCACCCACTGGTAGATGTCGTGGGCCTGCACCCGCGGATCGTCCTCGGGCATCGCGAGCCACACCTCGTCGTCGTCGTCCTCGATCCCGAGCCGGGTCGCCAGCGCGAGCCGCAGGTCGGTGAACGAGCGGAGCCAGGTCTCGGCGACCGGCTCCTCCATCTCGACGTCGATCATCAGGCCGTCCTCGGTCAGCTCGGACGGCAGCCCGGCGTCCTCGAGGGTGTCGATGATGGTGGCCGCACCGGCCGCCTTGCCGTTGCGCAGGTCGCCCTCGGTGAAGCGGCGGAACTCCGAGGCCGCCTCGTCGTCCTGCGTGTAGGCGGTCGGGAACAACCGCGCGAGCACCGGGTCGTCGGGCTCGGAGGTCGGGCCGCTGAAGTCCATCAGCGCCTCGAAGGAGTCCTCGGGGGTGCGTGGCACCGCCTCCTCGTTGCGCAGCAGCTCGACGAGCTGCGACGCCAGCGAGCGCAGCAGGTCGGCCTCGAAGCCGGTGAACGTGGCGATGACGAGCCGGCTGCGCCGGTGGCGAGCGAACCCGCTCATCGGGTGCCCCTCACTGTTTCTCCATGGTGGCCCAGAGCCCGTACTCGTGCATCGCCTGCACGTCGCGCTCCATCTCCTCGCGGGTCCCGTTGCTGACGGCGGACTTGCCGTCCTCGTGGACCTCCATCATCAGCGTCGCGGCCTTCTGCTCGTCGTAGCCGAAGTACTTCTGGAAGACGTAGGTGACGTAGGACATGAGGTTGACCGGGTCGTTCCACACGATGGTCACCCAGGGCTTGGAGATGAGGGTGATCTCGTCGGGAGTCTGGGTCGGCTCGACCTCGACCGGGCTTGAGGCAGACACGTCGCCATGGTGGCACAGTGACCGTCGTGACCTCCTCGGCACTCCTCACCGACCACTACGAGCTGACGATGCTGCAGGCGGCGCTGGCCGCCGGCACCGCCGACCGCCGTGCCGTCTTCGAGCTCTTCCCCCGCCGGCTCCCCGAGGGCCGTCGCTACGGCGTGGTGGCCGGGGTCGGCCGCGCGCTCGACGCGATCGAGTCGTTCCGCTTCACCGACGCCGACCTCGAGGTGCTGCACGCCGGCGACGTCGTCGACGAGCCGACGCTGGCGTGGCTGGCCGACTACCGGTTCTCCGGCGACGTCTGGGGGTACGCCGAGGGGGAGGTCTACCTGCCCTACTCGCCGCTCGTCGTGGTCGAGTCGAGCTTCGCCGAGGCGGTGCTGCTCGAGACCGTGCTGCTCTCCATCTACAACCACGACAGCGCGATCGCCTCGGCGGCCTCCCGGATGACGCTCGTCGCGGGCGAGCGGCCGTGCATCGAGATGGGCTCGCGGCGTACGCACGAGGAGGCGGCGGTGGCCTGCGCCCGGGCGGCGTACGTCGCGGGCTTCGCGTCGTCGTCCAACCTCGCCGCCCGGCAGCGGTACGGCGTACCCACGGCCGGGACGTCGGCCCACTCCTTCACCCTCCTCCACGACACGGAGGCCGACGCCTTCCGCGCACAGGTCGACTCGCTGGGTCGCGGCACGACGCTGCTCGTCGACACCTACGACGTGACCGAGGCCGTCCGGCTGGCGGTCGAGGTGGCAGGCCCCGAGCTCGGCGCGGTGCGGCTCGACAGCGGCGACCTGGGCGTGCTCGCGCACCGGGTCCGCGCACAGCTCGACCACCTCGGCGCGACGAGCACCCGGATCGTGGTCACCAGCGACCTCGACGAGTTCGCGATCGCGGCGCTGGCCGGTGCGCCGGTCGACGCCTACGGCGTGGGCACCCAGCTGGTGACCGGCAGCGGGCATCCCACCTGCGGCTTCGTCTACAAGCTGGTCTCGCGCGAGGGCGACGACGGCACGATGGTGCCGGTGGCGAAGAAGAGCCAGGACAAGGCGTCGGTGGGCGGACGGAAGTTCGCGCTGCGCCGCCGCAACCCCGGCGGCGTCGCCCAGGCCGAGATCGTCGGGATCGGCGAGCCACCGGTCGACGACGGCGACGACCGGGAGCTGCTGGTCCCGCTGGTCCGGGCCGGCGAGGTGGTCGGGCGCGAGGACCTCTTCACCGCCCGCGCCCGCCACCTGACCGCCCGCGCCGAGCTGCCGATCGCGGCCCAACAGATGAGCCGCGGCGAGCCGGTCCTCGAGACGCTGCACCTCGGGGGCTGAGATGGCGCTGCTGACGGTCGACCTCTTCTCCGAGGCGCTGGAGGTCGGTACCTCCGTGACGGTCGTGGTGCCCCAAGCCACCCGCGCGCAGATCGGGGTCGAGCCGGTGGCCGCGCCGGAGCACGGCTGGCCGGTCCTGTACCTCCTCCACGGGTTGTCCGACGACCACACCGCCTGGCTGCGCTACACGGCGATCGAGCGCCACGCCAGGGGCCGCGGGCCTCGCCGTCGTGATGCCGGCGGCCGGCCGCAGCTGGTACACCGACGAGGCGCACGGTCACCGGTACTGGACGTGGATCTCCGAGGAGCTGCCCCAGCGCGTGGCCGAGCTGTTCCGGCTGTCCGCCCGGTCCGAGGACACCTACGTCGCGGGGTTGTCGATGGGCGGGTACGGCGCCCTCAAGCTGGGACTCACGCACCCCGGGCGGTACGCCGGCGTCGCGAGCCTCTCCGGCGCCGTCGACCTCAGCCAGCTCGAGGAGCGTCCCGAACGGGCCGAGATCGTCCAGCGTGTCTTCGACGGGTCGATCCCGGTCGAGGCGACGCTGCAGCACCTCCTCGAGGAGGTCGACCCCGCGACGGTGCCTCCGCTCTACGTCGGCTGCGGCACCGACGAGGAGCGGCTGATCGGCCCCAACCGGCGGCTCGCGGCCCGTGCCGCCGAGCGCGGCATCGGCGTCACCACCGACTTCCGCCCGGGAGAGCACGAGTGGGGGCTCTGGGACGCCGTTGTCCCCGACGTCATCGCATGGCTGCCGGGGCTCTGACCCCGATACCCCGACAGTCCGCCGACTAGGGTCGGAGGATGAAGCGCGCACTGATCGTCGTCGACGTCCAGAACGACTTCTGCGAGGGCGGGTCGCTGCCGGTGGACGGCGGCGCCCGCGTGGCCAGCGAGATCGGCGACCTGCTGCACCACTGGAGCCGTGGCGACGACCAGGCCGCCGACTACGCGCACGTGGTCGCCACCAAGGACCACCACATCGACCCCGGCGATCACTGGTCGAAGGAGCCCGACTTCCGGGAGTCCTGGCCGGTGCACTGCAAGGTCGGCACCGACGGCGAGGCGTTCCACCCCAACCTCGACCCGCAACCGTTCGACGCGGTCTTCCTCAAGGGCGAGCACGAGGCGGCGTACTCCGGCTTCGAGGGACGCGACCACGACGTCACGCTCGCCGACTGGCTACGCCGGCACGACGTGACCGACGTGGACGTGTGCGGCATCGCGACCGACTACTGCGTGCGCGCCACCGCCCTCGACGCCGTGCGCGAAGGATTCGCCACCCGGCTGCTCACCGACCTCTGCGCCGGGGTCGCGGAGGAGTCGACGCGGGTCGCCGTGGCCGAGATGGACGACGCCGGGATCACCGTTGCCTGAGCTGGAGCGCCGGCTCGAGGACGGCGCGCTCTGGCTGGTCCTCCGCCGGCCCGAGGTCCTCAACGCCCTGTGCGACACGCTCGCCGACGACCTCGCCGAGGCGCTGGAGCAGGCCGGGACGGACGACGGGGTCCGCGTGGTCGTGCTGACCGGCACCGGACCGGCGTTCAGCGCCGGTGCCGACATCTCCGGCGTGGACGCGCACACGAACTTCGACGTCCGGACCCTCGACCGGGCCAACCGGATCATCCGGGCGATCACCACCCCCTCGACAAGTAGCCGTTCCACCAGCGCTCCGCGCCGGGCGTCGCGTCCTGCGGGTCGGCGTACCAGCCCTCGGGGACGACCTGGGCCATCAGGAGCACCACTTCGCGGCGATCGCCCGGATCACCGTCAGGTTGCGGTTGGTGGCGACGCCGAACGCCTTCTCGACGGTCGCGTTGGTCAGCGTCGCGGTGTGGTACTCCTCGCCCAGCAGCAGGTGGACCGCACGACCGCGCACCACGGCCCGCTCGCCAGCCTTGCTCGCGCCCTCGATCACCGCGACCGCTGTCGGGTCGGGCTCCTGCTTGAGCAGCGAGACGTAGTGGCGCCCACCCTCGGCCCGGTCCCGTCCCAGCTCCTCGGCATCGGCCACCACCTGCCGCACCTCGGCCGGGGTCAGCACGATCGCGGGGACCGCGAAGCCGCGGTCGGCCTCGTACGCCGCCTCCAGCGCCGCCTCGACCTTCGCCCGCGAGCGCAGGGAGGTGCGCAGCAGCACGTTGCCGGTGTTGATGTGGGTGGCGACCTCCGTCATCCCGGCGGCCTCGGTCGCGGCGACGATGTCCGCCTTCGGGAACTTCCGGGTCGCTCCGAGGTTGATGGCCCGCAGGAACGCGACGTAGGTCGGCATGGCGCGATCCTGCCCGATCCGACGCGCCTCGAACCGTCACGGCGCGACTCGTCGTACGGTGCCGTCATGCCGTGCGACTTCTGTGGGAAAGAGTTCGACCCGATCTCCACGAGGTGGCTGTGCCCGCACTGCCACATGAAGGCCAACTGCTGCGACGGCGCCCCGCTGGGCGTGTGACTCACCTGGCCGGCCGGCGCACCCGCTGACCGCAGACCTGACGCGCCTGCACGCGCGCGCTGAGGGAGCCCTCGGCCCCCGCGACGCCATGCTCCGGGGGGATGGAGCGTGACGCGAAGGGGGGATGCGGGGACCGAGGGAGCCTCCCCCGAGCGCTCAGCGGCGCTCGGCACACCTCCTCGCCGACCTGGCGACGAGAACCAGGCCACACAGCAGGAGTGCCACCGGAATGGCTGGTGGCGACGGTAGCGCCGTCGTCGTGACCGACACCGGGGCGGCGGCCGCAGGCCCAGGCAGCCCGGAGGCCACCGCCGTCGGCACCGCAGCGGCGAAGCGGACCGGCGCGCGCGCCGAGCCCGGGAGACCGTCGGAGGCGTCGGAACCATCGGCGTCGTCGAAGCCCTGGTCACCCTTCACCTCGTCGTCTGCATCACCCTCGCCGTCGCCGTCACCAGGACCGTCACCGTCACCGGGGCCGTCACCGTCGTCGCCGGCGTTGGTGGTGTCGTCGCCGATCACGGTGACCTGGTTGTCGACCACGTCCACCGGGACCGAAGGATCGAGCACCGTCTGGTTCCCGGACCCGACCCCGTCCTCACCGGACGTGTCACCAGCACCAGCACTGTCATCAGCACCGTCACCCGAGCCGTCGCCGGGGCCGGAGCTCCCCGACGACTGGTTCGAGTCCCCGTCACCGATCACCGCCACCTGGTTACCGACCACGTCCACCGGGACCGCAGGATCGAGCACCGTCTGGTTGCCAGAACCGACCCCGTCCTCACCGGACGTGTCACCAGCACCAGCACTGTCATCAGCACCGTCACCCGAGCCGTCGCCGGGGCCGGAGCTCCCCGACGACTGGTTCGAGTTCCCGTCACCGATCACCGTCACCTGGTTGCCGACCACGTCCACCGGGACCGCAGGATCGAGCACCGTCTGGTTCCCGGAAACAACCCCGTCCTCACCGGACGTGTCACCATCACCAGCACTGTCATCAGCACCGTCACCCGAGCCGTTGCCGGGGCCGGAGCTCTCCGACGACTGGTTCGAGTTCCCGTCACCGATCACCGTCACCTGGTTGCCGACCACGTCCACCGGGACCGCAGGATGGAGCACCGTCTGGTTCCCGGAAACAACCCCGTCCTCACCGGACGTGTCACCAGCACCACCCCCGGGGCCCGAGTCCCCGCAGGACGAGGAGTCGTGGCTGCCCGACGACTGGTTGTCGTCACCGACCAGCGTCACCTGGTTGCCGGACACCGTGACCGGCACGCACGCGCCGACCGCGGTCTGGTTGCCCGACGCGGCACCGTCCTCGCCCGAGGCCGAGCCGCCGGTGCTGACCGTCTCGCAACCGTCGGAGCCCGAGGAACCGGAGGAGTGGTTGTCCTCCCCCACCACGGTCACCTGGTTGCCGGACACCGTGACCGGCACGCACGCGTCCACCGTGGTCTGGTTGCCCGACGCGGTCCCGTCCTCACCGGACGTGTCGCCCGTCGGGGCAGGAGCAACCGGCTCCGGCTCCGGCTCCGGCGTACTGGCCGCAGGCGCGGGCGCCGGGGTCGGTGCACCCGACGGGTCTCCCGCGCGCTGCTGGTTGTCGTCACCGACCACCGTCGCCTGCTGCCGCTCGATCGTGACCGGTGCCTCGAGGTCGAGGCCGGTCTGGTTTCCCGAGAGGAGGCCGTCGGCCCCGCTCGTCGACGCGGGCGGACCCGCGTTCCCTGTTCCTGTGTCTGACGTGGCGGTGCTCGCCGTCGCGAGGCCGAGGATCAGGAATCCTCCGGCGATCGAGGCGGCGCCCACACCACGGCGAAGTGCCGTGTGCATGGAGCTCTCCCAGCTGTTCGAGGTCGTCAACGGCGGATCCGCCGCTGGGGGGGAACGACGAGCCTCGGTCAGTCGGGTGAGAACCCCGGTCGGTGCGGTGGGGACGCGTGGACCGAGCGGTCCCGCGTGAGAACGTCGAGGTGGGCGGGCGTCGGCAGCCGGGCGCTGCCGCCCAGCGTGGCCAGGCCGCTGACGGACGGAGCGTCGACGGAGCCGGCGCCGTCGGTCGGGACGTCCGGAGTCGTGGCGGGCGCGGCCTGCTCGTCGGGGAGGATGTCGGCGCTCGGCGCCGGCCGGACCAGGTCCTCCGCGGCCCTCGCCGTCGACGGGGACTCCACAGGCACCTGCTCGAGGACGGACGGCGCGGTCCGCTCGGCCCGGCCCGTCGTACGCCGAGGTGCCGCGGGCTCTGCGGCCAGTGTCTCGCCCGCGTGGGGCTGGGCCACGAGCTCGGCCGGCGCGGGGACCGGGCCCCGGTCCTCGACCGGGTCGACGGCGGCGGGGGCCTCGTCGACCTGCCCGCTGACCTGCTCGGAGACCTCGCTCGTGGTGTCGTCCACGACGGCCGTCACCTGGTCGACGGTGTCGGTGACGACGGGGACCGGGGCCACCTCGTGGACCACCGCGCGGACCTCGTCGGTCACCCGGCGCTCGGTCTGCGCAAGGCCACGGAGCGTGTCGGGCACGGTCTTCTCGACGGTCTTCTCGACCGTCCGGTCGAGCTGGACCAGGCCGGACCCGGCGGAGGACAGCAGGCTGTTGTCGGACCCGTCAGCAGCGGCCGGCGAGCCGCCGAGGAGCACCGCGAGGCAGGCGGCACCGAGAACGCCCACGGCGTACCCGATCACCCGTGCCCACGTCATCCGGAGACCCCCGTCCACCCGTCAGGAACGACTTGCGTTCACTCCATGACGGCATACCGACGGTCGGTCTGACAAGGAAAATCTCACATGCCGGACCACCTCACCCCTTCGGGTCAGAGGTTGCCGCGGGCGTCCTGCTCGCGCTCGATGGCCTCGAAGAGCGCCTTGAAGTTGCCCTTGCCGAAGCCGAGCGAGCCGTGCCGCTCGATGAACTCGTAGAACACGGTGGGGCGGTCGCCCATCGGCTTGGTGAAGATCTGCAGGAGGTAGCCGTCCTCGTCGCGGTCGACCAGGATCTTGCGCTCCTTGAGCTCCTCGATGGACACCCGCACGTCGCCGATCCGGGCGCGCAGCTCCGGGTCGTCGTAGTACGAGTCCGGGGTGTCGAGGAACTGGATCCCGTGGGCGCGCAGCCGGTCGACGGTGGCGAGGATGTCGTTGGTCGCGAGCGCGATGTGCTGGCAACCGGCGCCGTCGTAGAACTCGAGGTACTCGTCGATCTGCGACTTCTTCTTCGCGATCGCCGGCTCGTTGAGGGGGAACTTCACGCGGTGGTTGCCGCTGGCGACGACCTTGGACATCAGCGCGGAGTAGTCGGTGGCGATGTCGTCGCCGATGAACTCCGCCATGTTCGTGAAGCCGAGCACCTTGTTGTAGAAGGCGACCCACTCGTCCATCCGCCCGATCTCGACGTTGCCGACGCAGTGGTCGACGGCCTGGAAGAGCCGCTTGGGGTGGCCCTCGGGGCGGGTGACCTTGGTCGTCGCGGCGACGTAGCCGGGCAGGTAGGGGCCGTCGTAGCGCGACCGGTCGAGCAGGGTGTGACGGGTCTCGCCGTACGTCGCGATCGCGGCGATCCGGACCGTGCCGTGCTCGTCGGTCTCGTCGTGCGGCTCGACCAGGACCGTGGCGCCCTGCGCGCGGGCGTGCTCGATGCAGCGGTCGACGTCACCGACCTCGATCGCGAGGTCGACCACGCCGTCGCCGTGGCGGCGGTGGTGGTCGAGGACCGGGCTGTCGGGGGTGACGCCGCCGGTGAAGACGAAGCGTGCCGAGCCCGAGCGCAGCACGAAGGACTTGGAGTCGCGGTGGCCGTTCTCCGGACCGCGGTAGGCCTCGAGCTCCATGCCGAACGCGAGCTGGTAGAAGTTCGCGGTCTGGGTCGCGTTGCCGACCACGAAGCACACGGCGTCCTGGGCCACCACGGGGAACGGGTCGTTGCTGGCGTCGTACTCCACCAGGCCGACGAGCTGCTTGAGCTGCTCGAGCGTGAGGCCCGCCTGCTCTTCTTCGTGGGTGAGGACGGTGAGCGTGGAGTCGGTCATGGCGCCCAGCCTGTCGGCGTACGGCAACCTGTGCAACAGTACGCCGAAACACTGGTCAGGTTGCACACCTCAGGAGGTCTCCGTGGACGACCTGGACGGCAGGTTGCTCGCCCTGTTCGCCACCGAGCCGAGGATCGGCGTCCTCGAGGCGTCGCGCCGGCTCGGCGTCGCCCGCGGCACCGTCCAGGCCCGGCTCGACAAGCTCGCCGCAACGGGCGTCGTGACCGGGTGGGGACCCGACCTCTCCGCCGAGGCGCTGGGCTATCCGGTGACCGCGTTCCTGACCCTCGAGATCCGGCAGGGCGCCGGCCACGACACCGTCGCCGGGCACCTCGCCACCATCCCCGAGGTGCTCGAGGTCTTCACCATCACCGGCGCCGGCGACATGTGGGCCCGGGTCGTCGCCCGCTCCAACGCCGACCTGCAGCGGGTCATCGACCTGGTGCTGAACGATCCCGCCATCGTCCGCTCCTCGACCGTGATCGCCCTCGCCGAGCAGGTCCCCTACCGGGTCCTCCCGCTCGCCCTGGGCGGATAGTCGAGTTGCCACTCCGCCGAGTCGAGTTGCCACTCCGGCTAGGCGCAGTGGCAACTCGACTCGGCGCGCTGGCAACTCAACTGCTGGGCGGGAAGACCATGCAGGAGGAGGTGGCGTGGGCGACGAGCTTGCCGCGCTCGTCGGTGAGCTGCGCCTGCGCGAGGGCCGTACGCCGACCGCGCTGGATCACCGTCCCCTCGCAGGTGAGGAGCCCGGAGTCGACCGTGACCGGTCGCAGGAACTTCACGGTCAGGTCGAGCGAGGTGTACATCTCGCCCGGTGCCAGCGTGCTGTGCACCGCGCACGCGGCCGCGGTGTCGAGCAGCGTGGAGATGACGCCGCCGTGGACCCCGCCGAGCGGGTTGTAGTGGAACTCCGCGGCCGGCATCTCGACCACGACCCGCCCCGCCTCGGGGCGGAAGGCGGTGAAGCCGAGCGTCTCCATGATCGGCGGCGGGGGCATCGTCCCCTCGGCCATCGCCTGCAGCTGCTGGAGCCCGTCGAGCCCGGCCAGCGCGGCGAGGTCCCCCTGGCCGGGCGTGGCCCACTCGTGCGTGCGCGACTCGGTACGGAAGGGCTGGGTCTGGGTCATGGATCGAGCATGCGTCAGCCTTGCTGAGTCTGTCAACCAGACCTAGCATGGGCGGATGGCCACGCCACCCGCCCTCGCCTTCTCGACCGACAACTGCACGATCGGTCGGGCGATGGCGGTGCTCGGGGAGCGCTGGACCTTCGTCGTGGTCCGCGAGGTCTTCAACGGGATCCGGCGCTTCGACGACATGCGCCGCCACACCCGCATCCCCCGCCAGGTCCTCACCGACCGGCTCGCGCTCCTCGTCGACCACGGCATCCTGCACCGGGTGCCCTACCGCGAGGACGGCCAGCGCGAGCGCTCCGAGTACCGCCTGACCGAGAAGGGCTTCGACCTCTTCCCGGTCATGGTGGCCGTCGCGGGCTGGGGCGACCGCTACTACGCCGACCCCGACGGGCCGCCGGTCGAGTTCGTCCACCGCGACTGCGGCTCCCCCGTCGCGACCCACCTGCGGTGCGAGGCCGGGCACGAGGTGACCGAGCCGCGCGGGGTCCTCGGCAGGCCCGGACCCGGCGTACGCCTGGTGGATCAGGCGCGCGAGCGCCAGAGCAGGTAGAGGAAGTACGGCGCACCGATCGCCGCGACGACCAGGCCTGCCGGCACCTCGTCCGGCGCGCGACCGAGGGTGTCGGCCGCGCTCAGCAGCTCCGCACCGAGCAGCACCCCCACCCTCAGGGCAGCCGCGTCGGTGCCCTCCGCGAGCAGCACCTCCCCCTGCCGGACCTTGTGCAGGCGGGCCGGCGCCCGCAGCAGGGTCGACTTGCCCGAGCCGTGGGGCCGACGAGAGCCGTGACCTCGCCCGCGCGCAGCTCGACGGAGGCGTCGTGGACGACCGCGGTGTCGCGGTAGCCCCATGAGAGTGTCGTGCCCGCCAGGCCGATGCTCGTCATGCAGGTGGCTAGCCTAGGTTAGGCGACCCTCACCAGCGGGGTCCGAGGTCCGGCCCCGCCCGACCCCTCACCTCAGCTGGGCCGCCAGCCGGTCGGCAGCCTCGGTCACGAGCGGGCCGATCTTGGAGACGTCCATGTCGACGAGGGTCACCACGCCGACGCTCGCCTCCAGGCCGCTGACCCCGCGCACCGGCGCCGCCAGCCCGCGAGCACCGGCCTCGAGCTCCCCCGAGGTCGCGACGTACGCCGGTCCGCCCTCCTCGCGCAGCACCAGGATCGCCTTGCCGGCCGCACCGCGGGTGAGCGGGTGGCGGGTGCCGACGCGATAGCTGACGTGGAAGTCGGTCCACGACGGCTCGATCACCGCCAGCGCGAGCGCCTCGTCGCCCTCGGCGACGGTGAGGTGGGCGGTGCACCCGACCCGCTCGGCGAGCTGGCGCAGCACCGGGATCGCCACGTCGCGCAGCACCGGCTGCACGGCGGTCGCGAGGTGCAGCACGCCGAGGCCGACGTGGAGCCGGCCGTGCCCGTCGCGGCGGACGAGCGCGTGCTGCTCGAGCGTGCTGACGAGGCGGTAGACGACCGTGCGGTTGATGCCGAGCGCCTCGGCCAGCGCCGTCACCGACAACCCCTGCGGAGCCCCCGCGAGCGTCATCAGCGCCCGGATCCCCCGGTCCAGCGTCTGGGACGTCTCGGCTGCCATGACCGGACTCTAGCGAGGTCCGGGCCTGCGCATCGGCTAGGAGGGTGATGAACAAGGCGCTCGTCGCGAGCGGTGCGAGACGCGTGCGATGACAAGGCGCACGAGCGAAGGCGGGCCGTGGCCCGTCGAGCGAGAGCAACGCAGTCAGCGTGCGTGGATCGTGCCGCGCAGCAGAGCGGATTGGTCAGCAGTCTCCTAGGAGGTACGCCGGGCGGCCCAGTCGCGCACCCGGTCGATGCGGGCCCGCAGCTGCTCCGCGTTGGCGATCGCCGCCGCCGGCCCGCCGCAGTCCTTGCGCAGCGCGGCATGGGTGGCGCCGTGGGGCTGGCCGGTGCGGTGGAACCACGCCGCGACCAGCCCGTTGAGCTCGCGCCGCAGCACTGCGAGCTGCTCGTGGGTGGTGACCTGCTCGGTCACCGGGTCGCTCGCCGCCTCCGCCCGGGGAGTGCGCCGCGACTGCTGACGGCTGTGGAGCAGCTCGCGCACCTGGTCGGGCTCGAGCAGCCCGGGGATGCCGAGGAAGTCCATCTCCTCCTCCGAGCCCACGCTCACCTCGCCGGCATGGCCGAACTGCGACCCGTCGAAGAGCACGTGGTCGAACCGCGCCTCGGAGCCGAGCGCCTGGTAGCCCGGCATCGCGAGCTCGTCGGAGGCCGCGTCCTCGGCGTTGGCGGCGGCGAGCAGGTCGTTCTCGGCGGCGAAGATGTCGTCCTCGTCGGTGACCCGACGGCCCAGCACGTGGTCGCGCTGCGCCTCGAGCTCGGTCGCGTAGCCGAGCAGCGTCGGCACCGACGGCAGGAACACCGAGGCGGTCTCGCCACGGTTGCGGGCGCGCACGAAGCGGCCGACGGCCTGCGCGAAGAACAGCGGCGTCGCGGTCGTGGTCGCCCAGACCCCGACGGCCAGCCGCGGCACGTCGACGCCCTCGGAGACCATCCGGACCGCGACCATCCAGCGCTGGTCGTTGGTGCCGAACTCGGAGATCCGCTTCGAGGCGGCCTTCTCGTCCGAGAGCACGACCGCGGGCTTCTCGCCGCTGATGTCCTTGAGCAGCGCGGCGTAGGCGCGCGCGGAGTCCTGGTCGGTCGCGATCACGAGCCCGCCGGCGTCGGGGACGTGACGGCGTACCTCGGAGAGCCGCTTGTCGGCGGCCGCGAGCACCGCCGGCATCCAGGACCCGTGGGGGTCCAGGGCGGTGCGCAGGGCCTGGGAGGTGAGGTCCTTGGTGAGCGGCTCGCCGAGCCGGGCGGCCACCTCGTCGCCGGCGCGGGTGCGCCAGGTCATGTCGCCGGAGTAGGCCAGGAACATGACCGGGCGTACGACATGGTCGGACAACGCGTGCGCGTAGCCGTAGGTGAAGTCGGCCACCGAGCGCGGGATGCCGTCGTCGCCGGGCGCGTAGGTGACGAACGGGATCGGGTTGACGTCGGAGCGGAACGGCGTGCCGGTCAGCGCCAGCCGTCGGGTCGCCGGCTCGAAGGCCTCGCGCACACCCTCGCCCCACGACAGCGCGTCGCCCGCGTGGTGGACCTCGTCGAGGATCACCAGGGTCTTGAAGCGTTCGGTGCGGATCCGCATCGCGAGCGGGTTGACCGCCACGCCGGCGTACGTCACCGCGACGCCGACGAAGTCGGAGGCGGTGCGGCCCTTGCCGGCGCTGTAGGTGGGATCGATCGGGATGCCGGCGCGCGCGGCCGCCTCGGCCCACTGGTTCTTCAGGTGCTCGGTCGGCGCGACCACGACGATCCGGTCGACGATGCGGCGCCCGATCAGCTCGGCGGCCACCGAGAGCGCGAAGGTCGTCTTGCCGGCGCCCGGCGTCGCCACGGTGAGGAAGTCGCGCGGCGAGCGATTGAAGTAGTCGTGCATCGCCGCGGTCTGCCAGGCGCGCAGGGACGTGGCCGTCCCCCAGGCCGCGCGGTCGGGCCACGCGGGTGAGAGGGGGACCGGCTCGAGCCGGTCACTCACTCGTTCGAGTCCCCGCCGGAGTCCCCGCCGCCGGGGTTCATCTCGTCCCAGATCTCCTGGCAGCTCGGGCAGACCGGGAACTTCTCGGGAGCCCGACTGGGCACCCAGACCTTGCCGCAGAGCGCGATCACCGGGGTCCCCATCACCATCGCCTCGGTGAGCTTGTCCTTCTCGACGTAGTGGGAGAACCGTTCGTGGTCGCCCTCGTCGGTCGGGACCGTCCGGCGGTCCTCGACGGTGTCCGTGCTGCTGCCGAATCCGAGGGTCGTCATGGTGGGACCAGCCTACGTCACGACGGGCCGTGCCACGGCCCCCTCACCCCGCCTGTGGCGGGTCAGTTGAGGTCCGGGTCGACCGGTCGCGTGGAGTGCCACGCGAGCTCCCCCGGCTGGCGGCGCAGCACCTCGCGCCACAGCCCCGCGGCGTCCTCGCGGAAGACGTCCGGCGGCGCGGAGGGTACGACGTACCAGCTGCCCTCCTCGATCTCGCCGTCGAGCTGCTCGGCGCCCCAGCCCGCGTACCCGGCGAAGATCCGCATCCCCGAGAGGGACCCGTCGACGAGCTCCACGGGCGTGTCGAGGTCGACCACGCCGAGGCCGTCGGCGACCTCGCGGAACCCGACCGGCACGTCGGCGAGGTCGCGCAGCCAGCCGACGGCGAGCGCGCCCTCGGTGCTGACCGGGCCACCCTGGAAGAGCACCTCGGGCTCGGCCACCACCTCGCCCCAGTCCCCGAGCACCTCGCTGACGGCCACCGGCGACGGCCGGTTGAGGACGACGCCGAGCGCGCCGTCGTCGCCGACGTCGAGCAGCAGCACGACGGTGTCGGCGAAGCTCGGGTCGAGCAGCTGGGGCGTGGCGACGAGCAGCATCCCGGGACCGGGTCGGGTGCGTGCCGTCGTCATGCCCCCATCATCACCCACCACCCCGGGGGTGGCGCGTCACCCGGACGAGCGGCAGCCCCGGCCCCCGACGCGGGCGGGTGCGGCCGGGTGGGCCGCGGCGGGAGGGTGCGTCGGGCGGCCGGGGCCGTCGGGTCCGGGGGTCCTGGTGATCCGTGGGTCAGGCGGCGAGGGCGGCGCGGAGCCGGCCCATCAGGCCGCGCGCGTGGTCGAGCCGGTCGGCGCGGTGGCCGCGGGGACGAGGCCGGAGGCCGGCGCGCGCCTTCTCCTCGATCGCGGCGCCCGCACGGGCGGCACGCCCGTCGTCGCCACGGTCCACGACCCCGGCCTGTCCGGACATCACGGCCAGCCACTCGCGCTCCTTGCGGGTCGCGACGGCCAGGGCCCGGTGCATCTCGGCGTCGAGGGGGTGCTCGCGGTGGTGGTCGACGACGGCGCGGATGCCCGGCAGCTCGTCGGCCGTGGCACGCCAGGCAGCGACGACGGCAGCCTCGAGGTCGAGCGGCTGCTCGGCCAGCTTGCGCTCGATGCGACCGGCGAGCCGGGTGTACCACCGCAGCTGCAGCGCGCCGAGCAGGTCGAGCTCGTCGCGGAAGGTCTCGGCGACGCCGTCGACGTCGGTGGGCAGGGCGCCGTCGCGGCGCTCGTCGGCGACGGCGGACACGGTGCGGAGGATCTCCCCGCGGGACCTCATCGCGGTCCAGATCATGGTCTGCTCCTCAAGTCGTGACGATTACATACCGTCGGTACGTACCAAGAGTACGTAGCCGTACCGACGGTATGCAAAGCCCTGCGGTCGTGACGCTGCTCACGGCGCAGGCCCTACACTCGCCCGCATGAGCAAGGCGGCAGTCTCCAAGCTGGTGCCCCGGGTCCCCACCCGGCGGCAGCAGTACTCCGCCGCGACCCGGCGCGCCCTCATCGACATGGGCGAGGAGCTCTTCACCGAGCACGGGTACGCCGCCGCCTCGCTCGACCAGATCGTGGCCGGCGCCGAGGTCACCAAGGGCGCGCTCTACCACCACTTCAGCGGCAAGCAGGCGTTGTTCGAGGCGGTCTTCGAGCGCGTCGAGGACGAGGCGTCACGCGCCATCCAGGAGACGCTGCAGGGCCACGACGACCCGTGGGACAAGGCGATCTCCGGGCTGCGGGCCTTCCTCGAGGTGGTGCAGCAGCCGGGCTACCGCCGGATCGTGATCCTCGAGGGACCGGCCGTGCTCGGCTACGCCCGCTTCCGCGAGCAGTCGGAGCGCTCCACCTTCGCCAACGTGCACGACATCGTCGGCTCGGTGCTCGAGGCCGGCCGCTGGGACCTGGACGAGGCCATGACCGACACCTTCGCGCGGATCTTCTTCGGCGCCATGTCGTCGGCCGGGGAGGCCGTCTCCACCAGCGACGACCCGGTCGCCGCGGCCGCCCGGGTCCAGGCCGCGATCTCGTTCATCCTCGCCGGCTTCCAGGCCCTCGCCGACAGCGGCGACGCGATGCCCGCGGTCCGGTTCGACTGAGGCTCCGGCGTACCCCCCGGCTCCTGCGGTGCTGGTCAGTCGAAGGCGACCTGGCCGCCGGTCTGCGGGACCAGCTCGATCCAGGTGTGACCGGCCGGGACGCTCAGCTCGCCCTTCTTGGTCGAGAGACTGAGCGGGCTGTCGAGGCCCTTCTTCTCCCAGGTGCCGGTGACGACCTCGCCGCCGTGGAAGAGCATCGCGGTGCCGGTGCCCTCGAACCTGGTCTCGGGGA
Source organism: uncultured Actinomycetota bacterium (assembly GCA_963754575.1). Classification (GTDB taxonomy): domain Bacteria; phylum Actinomycetota; class Actinomycetes; order Propionibacteriales; family Nocardioidaceae; genus Nocardioides. The sequence continues at coordinate 31,273 of CAVWGQ010000010.1, forward strand.
CCGGGTTGCCGGCCGGGTCGGTGTAGCCGGCGTCGCCGACCTGCACCCGCAGCACGAGCACGTTGTCGGCCTTGAACTCGTCACCGTCCGCGGCGTACGAGTTCACGTTGGTGTAGCTGTCGCCCTCGTACTTCCAGGTGGTCGTGTGACCACCGAAGTTGGCGGTGAGGTCGGTGGCCTTCTTGCCCTGGGGCAGGTCCGACTCCTCGCCCCAGGGGAGGTAGTCGTCGGGTCGCGTCTCCTCGACGTCCTTCTGCGCGTCGAGCAGGGTGCTCAGGTCGGTCATCAGGTTGTACGGCGAGGTGCGGTCGCTGGCGCGGGAGAACCCGGCCGCGCCCTCGCCGAAGAACGTGATGCCGGCCTGCTTCACCCGGTTGATCGTCACCGGGGCGGCGCCGCTGGTCACGACCTGCGCGTCTGCCGGGGAGACGATCCCGATGTCGCTGGCGCGCATGGAGCGGACCGGGCCCACCTCGCCGGGGACCTGGGAGTAGAAGAAGACCGCGAGCCGGGTCATGCCGCCCTCGACCAGCTCCTCGACCACGAGGTCAGCCGAGCCGAGCCCGACCTGGGGAGCGCTGGAAGAGGTGTTGTCGATCTTGGCGACCATGACCGGGTGGGTCTGGGCGGAGCTCTCGTCATCGGCGACGTCGAGTCCGGTCAGCGGCCAGGTCGAGAGGAACTCGGAGCCGGAGGCGATCTCCTGGCCGGCGGGCCCGGACTCGGCCTCCGGGGTCTCCTCGTCGCCGCTGCAGGCGGCCAGGGCCAGGCTGGCGGCGACCAGGGTCGCGGCGATCCGGGTGGTCTTGTTCGAGCGCAGTCGACGCACGGGGGTGTGCTCCGTTTCGATCGGGTGTGGTGCGATGTCCAGTGTGGAGGTCCGGGGCACCCTGCCACGGCAGGCGCGCCCGCGTCGCAACCCAATTCCACACCGACCCGGTCGACATTGACCGGGACGGGACGGTGTGCGGTCAGTCGAGGGTGGCGCCGCCGTCGACGTAGAGCGTCTGGCCGGTGATGTACGACGCCTCGTCGCTGCAGAGGAACGCGGCAGCGGCCGCGATGTCCTCGGGGAAGCCGACCCGGCGCACGGGGTTGGACTCCCCGCTCATGCTCCGGAACTCCTCGACGGGGATCCCGAGCCGGGCCGCGGTCGCGTCGGTCATGTCGGTGGCGATGAAGCCCGGGGCGATCGCGTTGGCGTTGATGCCGAAGGGGCCGAGCTCGATGCCGAGGGTACGGGTGAAGCCCTGGATGCCCATCTTGGCGGCGGAGTAGTTGGCCTGGCCGCGGTTGCCCAGCGCGGAGACGCTGGAGAGGTTGAGGATCTTTCCGTACTTCTGGGCGACGAAGTGCTTCTGCGCGGCCTTGGTCATGAGGAACGCGCCCTTGAGGTGCACGCCCATGACGAGGTCCCAGTCGTCCTCGGTCATCTTGAACAGCAGGTTGTCGCGAGTGATCCCGGCGTTGTTGACCAGCACGTGGATCCCGCCGAGCTCGGCGACGACCTTCTCGATCGCGGCGTCGACGCTCGCGGCGTCGGTGACGTCGCAGCCGATGCCGAGGTGGCTGGTCTTCGGGTGGTCGGCGCCGGGCAGCGCGGCAGCCGCCTTCTTCGCCGACTCGCCGTCGAGGTCGATGACCGCGACCCGGGCTCCCTCGTGGGCGAAGCGCTGGGCGGTGCCGTAGCCGATGCCGCGGGCGGCGCCGGTGATGACAGCGACGCGTCCGTCGTAGCGACCCATGGTGATGACTCCTGACGTCAGCTCGAGATGATCGGGCGGTGCGTGACGACCGGTCACTCTAGGGCAGGGTCAGCCGGCCTCGACCAGGGTGTCGAGGATCTGGGCCCCGATCTCCTCGGTCTGCGCGCGGTCGGGGGTGCTGACCGTGACAGTCACGACCTCGTCGTCACGGGCGAAGAGATAGGAGACGCCCTCGACGGTGTTGGACTGCACGGCGAGGGAGTACTCGACGGCGGTGATCTCCCCGACCTCGGAGTCCTCGGTCGACACGGCCACCTCCTGGGCGCCGATGCCGGCGAACTGCTGCTCGAGCTGGTCCTCGGGAGGGAGCGCGCCGGTCTGGCCGAGCACGTTGATGTTGGACAGGAAGCCGTCCTGCGGGCCCTCGCCGTCGACCACGAACAGGTCGACCGACTGGACCGTCTGCTGGAACTGCTCCGGGGTCAGGCCGAGCCCGCCCGCGAGCTCCTCGGCCTCCGCGGCGGGGATGTTGGCGTCCTCGGCGGCGAGCTCCTCCCAGCCCTCGGGCGGGACGAAGCCGATGCCGAGCGCCGAGACCTGGCCCTCCGCTGCGCCGCTCCCCTCACTGTCGTCGGCGCCCTCGCTGCCCTCGCTCGAGCTCTCGCTCCCACCGGAGCCGGAGGGCTCGGAGTCGTCGGAGGAGCAGCCGGCGAGGCCGATCACGGTGGCGACCAGCAGCGGGGCGAGCAGGCGGTGGCTACGGCGCAGGCGAGGGGTCCGAGTCATGGCGTCACCGTACGTCACGCTGACACCGCGTCGCGCAGCCGACGTGCGAACTCCGCCGACTCCGCGGCGTCGGCGTACGACGTGCGCGGCCAGAAGAATCCGCGCAGCCCGTCGCCCTTGGTCCGGGGCACGACGTGCAGGTGCAGGTGGGGCACCGACTGGGACACGGTGTTGTTGACGGCGACGAAGCTGCCCTGGGCGCCGAGCACGTCCTTCTCCGCCTGCGCGATCCGCTGCGCCCGCTCGAGGAACGGGTCACGCAGCGCGGCGGGCAGGTCGACGAGGGTCTCGACGTGCTCGCGCGGGACCAGCAGCACGTGCCCCTTGAACACCGGCCGGGCGTCGAGGAAGGCGATGAAGTCGTCGTCGTGCAGCACCACGTCGGCCGGGGTCTCCCCCGCCACGATCGCGCAGAACACGCACGCCTTCCCCGCCATCTAGTGGCAGACCTCGTCGGCACAGGCGCGGGGCGCGATCACGCGACCGGACCCGGCGGGGACGTCGAAGTGCTGGGAGTCCTCGGTGCCGTAGGTCCAGCGGAAGCCGTGTCGCAGCATCAGCGCGACGACCACGTGCTCACGCGAGCGCCAGGCGACGCGGGCGTGGCTGCGGCCGGACCACCAGCTGTTGGGCACCCAGCCGTGCGACGAGTGGTAGGGGTTCTCCCACGTGTTCACGTCGAGCGCCCGACCGTAGGCGTGGGGCGAGCGGATGCCCGGTCGACCGACCACGTCGCGGCAGTTGAAGGCCGAGGTGTTGCCCGCGGCCATCGAGCGGTAGTCGTCGGCCCCGTTCACCCGGGGCGACCAGCCGAACCGGTCGACCCGGTAGAGCGAGCGGATCGGCAGCTCACGGCGGTACATCTCGGTCAGGGCGCCCCGCATGTTGTCGACCGCGTCGGTCCGGGCGACCAGCTCGCCGCGGCGGCGGTAGCCGGCGTAGTCCCAGTAGTTGATGCGCAGCAGCCGCAGCCCGGAGCGGCCGACCGGGCAGCCCCGGTGCCACGAGCGGCCGGTCATCTGGTTCCAGACCGCGTTCGGGATCGGGGTGACGCGGGCGTGGGCGCCCTTGCCGGTGGCGCGCGCCTGGTCAGGCAGGTTCACTCGCGGCCGTGGGGCCGCCCGAGGCAGTCGGACGGGTGTCCCCGGCGGGAGGTTGTCGACCCGGTGGACGCCGCTGCGGTCGCCGGTGACCCAGTCGAGCCGGGACGCCTTCGCCCGCCACCGGGTGTCGACCCGCGGGGTCACCTCGAGCTCGGCCAGGCCGTCCCCGCCGAGCCGGGGGCGGCGGTACGTCCTCCAGTCACCGCCGGGCAGCCGTCGCTGGAGCGTGACCCGGCCGGGCACGGGTACGTCGTTCACGGTGCGCCAGCGCACCCGGAGCACGACCGACCGCTCGTCGACGACCTGGTCGGGGCCGTCGACGGTGACCACGCCGGTCCGCCGCTCGAGCGGCGCCTGCCAGCGGCCGGACGACGCCGCGGCGTACGTCGCGTCGCCGGCGTACGACGAGCGGAACACGTTGTCGTCGGCATCCCTGGCGAGGTTCTGGAGCACCTCGGCGTGGCCGGCTGGATCCGTGACGAGCACCGCCACCTCCGACCAGGTGCCGTCGACCCGGCGCTCCACCACGACGCCCGCGCCGGCGACCGGCGCGGGCTCGGCGCCCTGCGTCACGAGCTCGACCGACACCGGGGTGTCGGTGTCGGCGTGCTGACGCTCGCTGCTGAGCGTCAGCGTCGTCGGCAGCGGATCGGCGGCGTGGGCGACACCGGCCGGCAGGCCGACGGCCGCGACCACGAGGCCGAGTGTGGACGTGAGGAGTCTCCCGAGGACCATGGGGAGATTGTGCATCGGGTCACGTCTTTCCGGGTACGCGACATCCACGGATGATGCGACCGATCCGCGACGTTGGAGGGAGACATGACCTCCGACCTGGTGTTCCTCGTGGCGGGCGGCGCGCTGCTGCTCGCGGTGGTGCTGCCCGGCCTGCTGCACCGCTTCGCGGTGTCGGCACCGCTGGTGCTGGTCGGGGTCGGCATGCTGATCGGGCTCACCCCGCTGCCCGACGGCCTCCCGCTCGACCCGCAGCAGAACCGCGCGACCATCGAGCACGTCACCGAGGTGGTCGTGATCGTGGCGCTGATGGGCGTCGGGCTGGCCCTCGACCGGCCGCTGCGCCCCTTCGACCGCAGCAGCTGGCGTCGCTGGAGCTCGACGTGGCGGCTGCTCGGCGTCGGCATGCCGCTCACGATCGGTGCGGTGGCCCTGCTCGCCTGGTCGATGGGGGTCCCACCCGCCGCCGCCCTCCTGCTGGGCGCGGTGCTGGCTCCCACCGACCCGGTGCTCGCCTCGGACGTGCAGGTCGCGGGACCGCAGACCGGTGACCACGAGGTGGACGAGGAGGACGAGCTGCGCTTCACGCTCACCTCCGAGGCCGGGCTCAACGACGGCCTGGCCTTCCCCTTCGTGTACGCCGCCATCCTGCTCGCGACCGAGGGCGCGGTGTCCGGGTGGGCGCTCGAGTGGGTGGCGGTCGACCTCGTCGGCAAGGTCGTGATCGGGGTGCTGGCCGGGGTCCTGGTCGGCCGGCTGCTCGCGACACTGGCCTTCCGCGCCCGTCGTGACCGGCCCAGCGTGGCCGAGCGCGGCGACTCGCTGCTGGTGCTGGCGGCGGTCGCGTCCTCGTACGGCGTCGGTGAGGTCGCCGGCGGCTACGGCTTCCTCTCGGTCTTCTGCTGCGCGCTGACCCTCCGGGCCGCCGAGCGCGCGCACGACTACCACGAGGCGATGCACGGCGTGGCCGAGCGCCTGGAGCGACTGCTCACCCTCTTCGTGCTGCTGGTGCTGGGCATCGCCCTCACCCGCGGCCTGCTCGACGCCCTCGACTGGAAGGGCGTCGTGGTCGGGCTGTCGCTGCTGCTGGTGCTGCGGCCGCTGGCCGGCGTGGTGGCGCTGTGGCCGGGCTCGCGGGTGCGTGGGGAAGGGGAGGGGCTGACCCGCGGCCAGCAGCTGGGGGCGGCCTTCTTCGGTGTCCGCGGGGTCGGCTCGCTGTTCTACCTGGCGTACGCCGCGGGCGAGGCCGACCTGCTCGCCGCGGACTGGCTGTGGTCGACGGTCGCGTTCACGATCGTCGCCTCGGTGGTCGTCCACGGCGTGCTGGCCACCCCGGTGATGCGCCGGCTGGACCCCTCCCGCCTCCGCAGCTGACGTCCGGCTCGCGCCGGACGGGTCGCCTCAGGGGTCGTCCTGGATCCGGTGGACGGCCCAGGCCAGCGAGAAGACCAGGGCGACCACCACCAACCCGACCACCCAGGGCGGGATCCCGGCGACCACCACCCCGCGGGCGGTCATCCACATCCAGAGGCCGCCGACGGCGAGCGCCGTCAGCGCGAGCGCAGCCACGACGAGGCGCGCAGCCAGAGAGGGTGGCGTGCCCCCGTGGTCCGTCATGCGCACACAGTGGGGCCGGGTCGGAGACGGCGTCCGGGTTATGGGTCGATCGAGGAGGAACCTTTACCCTGCCGACCAGACCACCCCGTGTCCCGGTCCCCGCGATGCCCGTCAGGGCCAGAGGGAGTGGTAGGCGTTGAGCGCCTGCTGGCCCCCGAGGTGGGCGTAGAGGACGGTCGAGTCGCGCGGGATATCGCCGCTGCCGACGAGGTCGATCAGGCCGGCGAGCGACTTCCCCTCGTAGACCGGGTCGGTGATCATCGCCTCGAGCCCGGCGCCGAGCCGGATAGCCTCCATCGTGGAGTCGACCGGGATGCCGTAGAGGTCGCCGGCCCAGCCCTCCAGCACGGTGATCTCGTCGTCGCGCAGGTCGCGGCCGAGCTCGATCAGCTCGGCCGTGTGGCGTGCGATCCGGGCGACCTGGTCGGTGGTCCTCGCCAGCGTCGCGCTCGCGTCGATGCCGAGCACCCGGCGGCGTGCGCCGGTGAGGTCCTCGAGGGCGGCGAAGCCGGCGACCATGCCGGCGTGGGTGGATCCGGTGACGGTGCAGACCACGATCGTGTCGAAGAAGACCCCGAGCTGCTGCTCCTGCTCGGCCACCTCGAAGGCCCAGTGAGCGAAGCCGAGCCCGCCGAGCGGGTGCTCGCTCGCCCCGGCGGGGATGGCGTACGGCGTCCCGCCGGCCTCCTCGACCTCGCGCAGGGCGTCCTCCCACGACTCCCGGATGCCGATGTCGAAGCCGGCGGGGTCGAGCCGCACCTCGGCGCCCATCATCCGCGAGAGCAGGATGTTGCCGACCCGGTCGTTGACGGGCTCGTCCCAGGGCACCCACGTCTCCTGCACCAGCCGCGCCTTGAGCCCGAGGTGGGCGGCGACGGCGGCGACCTGGCGGGTGTGGTTGGACTGCACGCCACCGATCGAGACCAGCGTGTCCGCACCGCTGGCGAGCACGTCGGGGACGATGTACTCGAGCTTGCGGATCTTGTTGCCGCCGTAGGCCAGGCCGCTGCTGACGTCCTCGCGCTTGGCCCAGACGTCCGCCCCACCGAGGTGCTCGGTCAGCCGGGCCAGCCGGTGGACCGGACTCGGGCCGAAGGTCAACGGGTGGCGGGGGAACTCGTGAAGCTTCACCCATCGATCATCGCGCAGATTGGCCCGCCGGTCAGCCGACGATCTCGTCGTCGACGATCAGCCACCCGTCGTCGCCGCGCTCCAGGTAGATCCGACGCACTTCCTCGTCCGCTCCGTCGTAGAGGAGGGTCACGTCGACGGCGCCCCTGCCCGCGGGAGCCGTCTCCTCGACGACGACCTCGTCGATCCCGGACCAGAACCCGTCGTAGTCGGCATAGCTGGTTTCGTCCTGGTAGGACGGGGCGAGCAGGTCGTACCCGGCCCCGGTGTCCTCGGGGAGGACGTCGTAGTAGTCCTCCACGAAAACAGTCCTGCTGCGACCCCCCTCGGGGGCCGTCTCGGTGGCCGCGTCGGTGGTGTCGGTCGCGCCCGGCGACGACTCCGCCGCGTCCGGGTCCGGGTCCGCGTCCGGGTCCGCGTCCGGTCCGCGTCCGGCTTCGACCCGGTCGACGAGGAGTCGCTGATGGACTCGTCATCCGCCGTCGGGGACTCACCACCGTCGTTGAGCAGGGCGAGGGCGGCGATCGCGCCGACCAGGAACAGGACCAGGCCCATCACAAGCAGGGGCCCCAGGCGTCGCCGGCGCGAGGGCTCCTCGACCGGCCTGGCGGTCGGCATCGGTGCCGGGGTGGGGGTCGGCTCAGGCGTCGGTGCCGGTGCGACGGGTTCGTCGGCAACAACCACCGCGGCGGGCAGGGCCAGGGTCTCCTCGCGGGCGTCCGCCGAGGCGATGTGCTGGTCGTGCACCTGGTGCAGCGCGTGCGCCGCGTCCGCCATGGACCAGCGGAAGTCGGGATCGCGGTCGAGCATGCGTCGGATCGGCTCGGTGAGCGGACCCGCGCGCTGCGTCTCCGGCGGAGCCTCGGCGGCGATGGTCGCGAGGACCGCCAGCGCGTTCGGGTTGCTGTTGTAGGGCGCGCGTCCCTCGACGGCCGCGTACAGCGTGGCACCCAGGGCCCACACGTCGGATGCCAAGCGCGGTTCGCCGCCGCAAGCCACCTCCGGCGCGAAGTAGGTCGGGGTCCCGGTGACCATGCCGGACTGGGTCAGGGTGTCGTCCCCCACCGTCCGGGCGATACCGAAATCGGAGATCCTGGCGCGGTCGTCGTCCGTGACGAGGACGTTGCCGGGCTTGACGTCGCGGTGGATGGTGCCGCGTGCGTGCGCGGCGGCCAGCCCGTCGGCGACCTGGGCGCCGAGCCAGGCGACACGGGTCGGGGAGAGGGCCCCCTCCTCACGCGTGATCTGCGCAAGAGTGCGGCCCCGGACGTACTCCATGACCAGCCAGACGTGGTCGTCCTCCGCGACGGCGTCGTAGACCGAGACGACGTTGGGATGGTTGAGCGCCGCGGTCGAGCGAGCCTCCCGCAGCGCCCTGGCCCGGTGGGTCACGGATTCCCCCGGCATCCGGCCGACCTGCTTGACAGCAACCTCGCGGCCGAGCCGCTCGTCGACGCAGCGCCACACGCTCCCCATGCCGCCGCGTCCGGCCTCCTCGAGAACGCGGTAGCGGCCGGCGATCATCCGCGGAGGAGTGGGCATGGATTCGGACGTACCCAACGTGGCATCCGGGATACCTCCGCCGTCCCCGCGGCGCACGAAAGCCGCCCGACGGGTGTCGGAGCGGCTCGTGTCAGAGGTGATCGTGTGCTGGTGGAGCTGGCGGGAATCGAACCCGCGTCCTCGAGCGCCGAACCAGGTCTTCTCCGGGTGCAGTCCGCGAGATCGCTTTTCTCGGCCCCGGGACTCACACGGACGTGTCCCCGACAGGCTCAGTCAGGAAAAAGTCCCGCTCAACCCTCCTGACAGAGATTGAGCAGCAAGTCTCCTAGATGACGCCAGGATCCGGGTCGGAGACGGGCACCCGGGCTGACGCTTCGATCACCGCTCAGGCGGCGAGAGCGAAGGAACTGCGCTTAGCGTTGGCAGTTGTTGGTTTCCAGCGACTTTTACGAGATGACGCTGGCTTCTCGACCCGCTTCCCCTGGAACTAGCGTCCCAAGTCGAAACCGATCAGCCCCTCTGGATTTGTCAAGCAGCCCGGCGAACCGGACCTCCCCAGTGTAGTCCCCAACGCCGACATGCCCCACTCGATTCCCCGCGCGGTCCCTCGCGGGGTCTCCGACAGCGAATTCCGTCGCCAGTTGCCCTCCACCACCCGGGTTCTCCACTGGTGTTCGAACGTGTGTTCGACTACAATCGAGGCATGTCAGCAGTCCTCGACCTCCACCCCGACCCGGGCCACCCCGGCGTCGTGGTCGCGGGCGTGCACGAAGCACTCGACGGGCTCGCCGGACCCGGACCCCTGACCCTCGACCCCGACGAGTACGCCGGCGTCGTCACCGAGGTCGACCGAGCCGTACGCCGACTACAGGCACTCAAGCTCAAGGTCGTCGCCGCCGCCGCCCGCGACGACGTCCCCCACCAGTCCGGAGCCCGCTCCACCGGCGACTGGCTCTCCAAGCAGACCAGGTCCGGCTCCGCCCAGGGCTCCCGCGACGCCGGCCTCGCCGAGTCCCTCGACACCGACCTCCCCACCACCCAGGCCGCCCTCGAGGCCGGCGCCATCGCCACCGAGCACGCCACCGTCGTCTCCCACGCCATGTCACGCCTGCCCGCCGGACTCACCGACCAGCAGCGCCACACCGTCGAGGAATCCCTGGTCCGCAAGGCCACCCGCCTCGACCCCGTCCAGCTGCGCCGCGTCGCCCGCCGCGCCATCGAAGCCGTCGAACCCGACCCACGAGTCGTCGACGCCCACGAGGACCACCTCGTCGCCGACGAGGAAGACACCGCCCGCGCCCAGGCCCGGATCACCCTCCACGACCACGGCGACGGCACCACCAGCGGCCACTTCCGCATCCCCACCCTCGCCGCCCACATCCTCAAGAAGATCCTCGACGCCATGACCGCACCCCGACGCACCGGACGCTCGGGCACCCGCATTGATGACTGGGCCCACGCCCGCGGCCTCGCCTTCGCCGACGTCCTCGAACACCTCCCCACCGACCACCTCCACCACAAGGTCGCCGCCACCATCGTCGTCACCCTCGACCTCGACACGCTGCGCGGCCAGCTCAAAGCCGCCGGCCTCGACACCGGCGACCTCGTCTCCGCCGCCGAAGCCCGCCGCCTCGCCTGCCAAGCCGCACTCGTACCCACCGTCCTCGACGGCCCCAGCCTCCCCCTCGACCTCGGCCGCACCAAACGCCTCTTCAACCAGACCCAACGCCTCGCCGCCGCCACCCACCACCCCACCTGCGCCGCCGACGGCTGCGACATCCCCTACGCCTGGTGCGAGCTCCACCACCGACAACCCTGGGCCCACGGCGGCCAGACCAACCTCACCGACCTCATCCCCTACTGCGGACACCACCACCGACGACACCACCACGACGGAACAGTCCCACTCCGGACGTAGGCCGCCGATCCGTTTCACTCCAGCAGCAGCGCGGCGGCGTTGTCCCAGGTGACGGCGCGCAGCCAGTCCTCGCCGAGGTCGAGCCGCTCCAGCGCCTCGAGCTGGTGGGCGTAGGGGTAGGGGATGTTCGGGAAGTCGCTGCCGAGGAACGCCTTGCGGGCCAGCCCGAGGTCGCGCAGTCGCGGCAGCAGCGCCGGTGGGTACGCCGCGCCCATCTCGTCGAAGAAGTCGGTGAACGCCATCGTGGTGTCGAGACCGACCCGCTCGTGCTGCTCGGCCAGCGCCAGGAACTCGGCGTACTCCGGGGCGCCGGCGTGGGCGATCACCAGCCGCAGCCGGGGGTGACGGGTGAGCAGGTCGGCGACCGGGGCCGGTCCGGTGAAGCGGGTGCCGACCGGGCCGCTGCCGGCGTGGATCACGACCGGGGACCCCGCCTCGGCGAGCAACCCCCACGCGTCGTCGAGCAGCGGCTCGCGGACGTCGAAGCCGCCGACCTGCACGTGCACCTTCCACACCTGCGCACCCGCGGCGATCCGCGCGCCGACGTACTCGCCCGCCCCCTCCTCGGGGAAGAACGTCGCGCACGACAGCGCCTCGGGCACCCGCGACGCGAAGTCGGCGGTCCAGTCGTTGAGGAACTCCGCCATCCCGGGCCGGTGGGCGTAGGCCAGCGCCGTGAAGTGGCGTACGCCGAGCCCGCGCAGCGTCTCGACCAGCACCTCGTCGGTGTCGCGGTAGTGCAACGGCCACGGCCGCCCGATCAGCGGCCCGGCCGCGTCGAACTGCGCCCGCACCTTGGCCGTCACCCGCGGCGGCAGGAAGTGCGTGTGCAGGTCGAACAGGGGTTTCGAGGCTCGCTCCGCTCGCACCTCAACCACCGGACGGTTCAGTCACGCATGCCCTTGAGGTGGCGCCCCAGGGCCTGCTCCTTCTCGCGGTCGGCGGTCCGCGCGGCGATCGTGTGCCGCTTGTCGTACTCCTTCTTGCCGCGCGCGACCGCGATCTCGACCTTCGCGCGGCCGTCCTTGAAGTAGAGCGAGAGCGGCACCAGCGTGAAGCCCTTCTCGGTCGTCCGTCGCTGGATCCTGTCGATCTCGCTGCGGTTGAGCAGCAGCTTGCGGCGACGACGGGCGGAGTGATTGGTCCACGTGCCCTGGGAGTACTCCGGGATGTGCACGTTGTGCAGCCACGCCTCGTTGCCGTCGATCTCGGCGAAGCCGTCGACGAGCGAGGCGCGCCCCTGCCGCAGCGACTTCACCTCGGTGCCGACCAGGACCAGGCCGGCCTCGTAGGTGTCGTCGATGTGGTAGTCGTGGCGCGCCTTCTTGTTCTGCGCGACGACCTTGCGTCCCTGCTCCCTGGCCATCCCCCCATTCTCGCAGGGTGACGCAACGGGGTTGGCGGACGGCGGCTACATGTAGGTCATCGGGTTCACGGCTTTGCCGTCCGCGAGCACGGTGAAGTGCAGGTGGCAGGCCGTGGACCAGCCGGTGTCCCCGACGCTGCCGATGACCTGGCCGCGCGAGACCTGCTGCCCGACCGAGACGTTGTACGACGACGCGTGGTTGTAGACGATCGTCAGGTTGGTGCCGTTGACCCGCCCGACGTAGATGAAGAGCCGGTTGCCGTAGACCGAGTCGAAGTACTTCGCCACGACCTTGCCGGAGCCGGCCGCGGTCATGTTCAACCCGCAGCCACCACCGAAGTCGGTGCCGTTGTGGAGGCCGTAGTAGCCGTAGATCGGGTGCGTGCGGTAGCCGAAGGGCGAGGTGACGTAGCCACCCTGCACCGGCGAGCCGAGGAAGCCGCCGGCACTGCCGCGGTAGCCACCGGTCGTCCGCGAGGCCTGCCGCGCGATCCGCTCCTTGATGTCCCGCTCGCGCGCCTTCAGCCGCTGCAGGGCGGCCATGTCGCGCGCCCTCGCCTGGGCTGCGGCCGCCCTGGCGCCCTGCCGCTCACCGACCACCTCGCGCACCCGGGTCCGGGCGGCGGCGGCCTCTGCGGTGAGGTCACGCATGACCACGAGGTGGTCGGCGGCCTCCTGCCGCTTCTCCGCCACGTCGGCCTCGGCGTCGGCCAGCTGGTCCTGTCGGACCTCCAGCAGCACCTCGGAGGCACGCAGCTGGTCGTAGGCCTGGGTCTCGCGGCCGACCATCACGCTCTGGCCCTCCTGGGTCCAGGTCAGGTCGGCGGCGTCCTCGGCCTGCAGCATCGAGGAGAACGCCTGCAGCTGCGGGTCGCCTTCCTGGTAGATCTCGGTGATCATGTCGGTGACCGCGCCGCGCTGGTCGGCGACGTCGGCCCGGCCCTGCGTGAGGTCGCTCTCGGCCTGCTCAAGCCGGGCCTGGGCCACCTCGAGCTGCTCCTGCATCTCCCGGTCGCGCTCCTGCGCGTCGCCCAGCTTCGTGCGTGCGGAGTCGAGCTCCGACTGGGCCTGGTCGAGCTGGGCCTGGGCGGCGTCGAGCCGGGCGTAGGCACGCTGCAGCCGTTCGCTGGAGTCCTCGAGCGCGTGGTCCGCGCCTTCGATCTGCTCCTCGACCCGGTCCTGGCGGTCGTCGAGCTCGTCGGCGTGAGCCAGGGGAACACTCACCGCTCCGATCGCCAACGTGGCCGCGGCTCCTGCTGCGGCCATGCGGCGGCGGGCGGTACGGGGGAAGTAACGCACCGGTCTGCCTTCGGGTCTTCGGGGAAGCGGAACGCCTCGACCGTAGACCAGCGGGATCAGACTTTGAGGTATTTGCGGGTCAGCACGAGTGTCGGCAACAGCGTGAGCACCGGACCGAGGACCGCGACCACCGCCAGGGCGTTCAGGAACTCCGGCAGACCGACCCACGGGATGAAGCCCACGAAGTCCTCGAGACTTCGGTGCACGCCGAACCACATGAAGCCCGCCATCGCGCCGCCGGAGAGGACGACGCCGACCACCGCGGTGACCAGTGCCTCCAGCAGGAACGGCAGGGCGATGTAGAGCGTCGAGGCGCCCACCAGCCGCATGATGCCGATCTCCCGGCGTCGGGCGAGCGCCGCCAGCCGGATCGTGTTGGCGACCAGCAGCAGCGCCGCGACGACGAGGAAGGCCGCGATCACCAGCGCGCCCCACTGCATGGCCTCGATGCCACGCAGGATGGGTCCCACCACCGCCCGTTGGTCACGCACCGAGCCCACGCCGTCGAGTCCCTGCACCGCACTGGTGATGCCCTGGAACTCGTCGGGGTCCTCGAGCGTGATCCAGACCGACTTGGCCATGTCGGAGGGACCGGCCGCGGCGTTGGGTCCCTCGAACTTCTCGGCCCCGAAGAGCTCCTTGACCTTCTCGAACGCCTCGGCCTTCGACTCGACGTAGTAGCTCAAGACCTCCGGGTTGCCCTCGACCGTGTCCTCGATCGCCTGCTGCTGGGCAGCGGTGACCTCGGTCGGGCAGGCGGGGTTCTCGTCGCCGTCGCGGCAGAGGAAGACGGTGATCTGGAGCTCGTTGCCCCACTGGTCACCGGCCCGGATCGCCTGCTGGTTGAGCAGGACCCCGAGGCCGACGAGGGTGAGGGAGACGAACAGGGTCAGGATCACCGCGAGGTGCATCGACAGGTTGCGTCGCAAGCCCTGGCCGAGCTCGGAGAAGACGTAGCGCAGCTGCATGGTGGGGGTATCGCTCCTGTACGGGGACGAGGTCGGGGCAGGTCGGCTCAGGCCGCGTGCCCTCAGTGCTGGAAGCCGTAGACGCCCTGCGCCTGGTCGCGCACGACGCGGCCGCCCTCCAGCTCGATGACGCGCTTGCGCATCTGGTCGACGATGCCCGAGTCGTGGGTGGCCATGAGCACGGTGGTGCCGGTCCGGTTGATCCGGTCGAGCAGCTTCATGATGCCCACCGAGGTGGCGGGGTCGAGGTTGCCGGTCGGCTCGTCGGCGATCAGGATCATCGGCCGGTTGACGAACGCCCGGGCCACGGCGACCCGCTGCTGCTCGCCGCCCGACAGCTCGTCGGGCATCCGGTCGCCCTTGCCGTCCAGGCCGACCATCTCGAGCGTCTCGGGCACGAGCTGCTTGATCTCCGAGGAGCTCTTGCCGATCACCTGCAGCGCGAACGCGACGTTCTCCGAGACCGTCTTGTTCGGCAGCAGCCGGAAGTCCTGGAACACGGTGCCGATCTGGCGCCGCAGCCGCGGCACCTTCCACCCGGCAAGCCGGTTGATCTCCTTGCCGGCGACGTAGACCCTGCCCGACGTGGGGCGGGACTCACGCAGCACCAGGCGCAGGAAGGTGGACTTGCCCGAGCCCGAGGCGCCGACGAGGAAGACGAACTCGCCCTTCTCGATGTCGACGGTGACGTTGTCGAGGGCCGGGGCCCCCGTGCCGGGGTAGGTCTTGAGGACCTTCTCGAAGCGAATCACCGGATCGAGGGTAGTCGAGGGGGCACCGGCCCTCCGAAACGTCGGGGTCGGGCGTTGCGCCGGGCTCCCCGGCCTCTGGCACAGTGGCCGCATGCGTGGGCGGACGGCACTGGTGTCCTCGCTCGCGGTGACGGTCCTCGTGGTGGCCACCGTCGTGGCGGTCCGCACCTGGCCCGAGCCCGCACCCGGACCTGCCCCGCAGCCCGAGGCGGACCCCCGGCCCACCACGCTGGCGTCGTACGACGCGCAGGGGGCGGTCGTCGTGCGCGGCCCCTTCTGCGACCGGGTCTCCCCCACCGGCATCGAGCACGCGCTGGGCGACGTCCCGGCCCGCAGCGAGGCCTGGGACAACGGCGACCGGGTCCGGCTGCCCGATGGCAGTCACGACCGGGTCCACGAGTACGGCTGCCGCTGGACGGCCGCCGACGGCACCCGCGCCGAGGCCTGGGTCTTCGCGCCGCCCGTCGCCGCCCGCCAGGCACGCGAGCTGCGCCGCGAGCGGCCGGACGAGCGCTGCCGGATCTTCCGCGGCGACGACTTCGGGACGGCGTCGGTGGGCTGGCGCTGCCGGGACGGCGCCGGGTCGGCGGGCGGGACCGAGGAGCGGTACGCCGGGCTGTTCGGCGACGGCTGGCTGACCTGCACGCTGAGCGGGGCAGGTGCCCCGGCCGCGGAGCTCGACGTCCGCACCAGCGAGTGGTGCGTGTCGGTGCTCGATGCTGCGCGGGCGGGCTAGCGCGCCAGCCCCAACCCGTCGACCACCTGCACTGCCAGCTGCTCAGGGGTGCGGTCGGTGTCGAGGGTGAGCCCGGTCTCGTCGTCGTGCAGCGGCTCGAGGGTGTGGAGCTGGGACTCCAGCAGGCTCGGCGGCATGAAGTGCTCGCGCTCCCCCATCCGCTCCAGCACCATCCCCTTGTCGCCGACGAGGTGCACGAAGGCCACGTCGTCGGCGCCGCTGCGCAGCACGTCGCGATAGGTGCGCCGCAGCGCCGAGCAGCTCATCAGCGTCGGCCGGCCGGCGGCATCGTGCTCCCTGATCCATGCCGCGAGCCTGCCCAGCCACGGCATCCGGTCCTGGTCGGTGAGCGGATGGCCCTCCGACATCTTTGCGACGTTCTCCGCGGGGTGGAAGTCGTCCCCCTCGGCGAAGTCCCAGCCCAACCGGTCGCGTACGGCGAGCGCCACGGTGGTCTTGCCCGAGCCGGAGACCCCCATGAACACCACGTGCCGCAACGCCACGGGTGGCATCAGACCACGGTCCACAAGGCGGCCGCGATCGCGAACGCCGTCACCCCGAGCGTCGTCTCCATGACCGTCCAGGTCTTCAGGGTCGTCTTCTCGTCCATGCCGAAGAACCGGCTGACCAACCAGAAGCCGGAGTCATTGACGTGCGAGAGCACCGTCGCCCCGGCGGCGATGGCCACCACGAGCAGGGTGAGCTGCACGTCGCCCAGCCCGGCCGTCGCTCCCGAGCCGGCGATCAGTCCACCCGTGGTGGTCAGTGCCACCGTGGCGGAGCCCTGGGCGACCCGGAGGAGGGTGGCGATCACGAACGCCTGCACGATCAGGGAGAAGCCGAGGCCGGACAACGAGTCGCTGAGAGCCTCGCCGATGCCGCTGAGCTCGAGGACGCCGCCGAACATGCCGCCGGCACCGGTGATCAGGATGATCGCGCAGATCGGGCCGAGGGCCTCGTCGAACATGCTGCTGATCCGCGACATCGAGGCGTGGGGACGGCCGATGACGGCGATCGCCGCCAGCACGGTCAGCAGCAGCGCCACCGGCACCTGGCCGAACAGTCCGAGCACGTCGATCCAGGTCGCCTCGTCGAGGGTGCCTGCCGCGACCAGGGTGTCGAGCACGGTGTCGAAGGAGATCAGGACCAGCGGGAGCAGCAGCAGGCCGAGCACCACTGCGAACGAGGGCGGGCGGTCGCCCAGCCGCTCCTCGGCGTCCGCCCCGTCCTGCACCTTGCCGAAGACCACGTCGGAGACGGACACGTCGATGCGACGGCCCAGGAAGCGCGAGACCAGGTAGACCCCGACGTACCAGGACAGCACCGCGATCGGGACGCCGAGAACGAGCGTCAGCCCGATGTTGGCGTCGATGGCCTGCGCCGCCGCGACGGGTCCGGGGTGGGGCGGCACGATCGCGTGCATCGCGGCGAAGGCACCGGCCGCGGGCAGCGCGTAGAACAACAGGGAACCGCCGAAGCGGCGCGCCACGGTGAGGATGATCGGCAGGAAGACGACGAGGCCGGCGTCGAAGAAGATGGGGAAGCCGAAGATCAGGGCCGCGATGCCCAGGGCCAGGGGAGCACGGCGCTCGCCGAACCGCGCGATGAGGGTGTCGGCCAGCACCTGGGCGCCCCCGGTGACCTCCAGCAGCCGACCCAGCATCACGCCGAACGCCACGAGCAGGGCCACCCCGCCCAAGGTGTCGGCGAAGCCGTAGAGCAGGACGTCAGGGATCTCGGCTGGGTCGAAGCCGACCGCCAGCGCGGTCACGACGCTGACCAGCACCAGCGAGATGAACGCGTGCAGCTTGAGCCCGATGATGAGGACGAGCAGCAGCGCGACCGCCACGGCGGCGATGGCGAGCAGAACTGCGGTGGAGTACGCCGGGGCGATGGGATCCACATGACCTCCCGAGTCGAGGAGGACCGACCCTACGCGGCAGCAGCCGGGAGTGGCTACGCCTCGGCCTCGGCCCGCTCCGCGCCACGGCGCCAGCGGATGCCGGCCTCGAGGAAGTCGTCCAGGTCGCCGTCGAACACCGACGAGGGGTTGCCGGACTCGAAGCCGGTCCGCAGGTCCTTGACGATCTGGTAGGGGTTGAGCACGTAGTTGCGCATCTGGTCGCCCCACGACGCCTGGACGTCACCCTTGAGGTCGTCGAGGTGCGCCTTCTCCTCGGCCTTCTTCAGCGCGAGCAGCTTGGCCTTGAGCACGACCATCGCGCTCGCCTTGTTCTGCAGCTGGGACTTCTCGTTCTGGCAGGAGACGACCACGCCGGTGGGGATGTGGGTCAACCGGACCGCGGAGTCGGTGGTGTTGACCGACTGCCCGCCCGGACCGCCGGAGCGGTAGACGTCGGTGCGGATCTCCTCGTCGGGGATGTCGATCTCGTCGGTCTGCTCGAGCACCGGCACGACCTCGACCGCGGCGAAGCTGGTCTGGCGGCGACCCTGGTTGTCGAACGGGCTGATCCGGACCAGCCGGTGGGTGCCGGCCTCGACGCTCAGCGTGCCGTAGGCGTAGGGCGCGTGGATCGCGAAGGTGGCGGACTTCAGTCCGGCCTCCTCGGCGTAGGAGGTGTCGAAGACCTCGACGGCGTACTTGTGCTGCTCCGCCCAGCGCGTGTACATCCGCATCAGCATCTCGGCGAAGTCGGCCGCGTCCACCCCGCCCGCTCCGGAGCGGATGGTCACGAGCGCCTCGCGGGCGTCGTACTCACCATTGAGGAGGGTGCGGATCTCCAGGCTCTCGACGGACTTGTGGATCCGCTGGAGCTCGCGCTCGGCGTCGGCGAGGGTCTCCTCGTCGGACTCCTCGCGACCGAGCTCGACCATCAGCTCGAGGTCCTCGAGCCGCGACTCGAGACCGGTGAACCGGTCGAGCTCACCCTGGAGGGCCGAGAGCCGGCCGGTGACGCGGGTGGCGTTGGTCTGGTCGTCCCACAGGTCGGGGGCCGCGACCTGCTCGCCGAGGTCGGCGATCTCGCGGCGCATGCCGTCGAGGTCGAGCACCTGGCCGACGGTCTTCATCGTCGCCTGGAGCTGCTTGATCTCGGAGTCGAAGTCACGGCCTGCCACGAGGCCGAGGCTACCGCCGGACCGGGCAGGGGCGGTCATCGGCCTATTTACCGAACCGGTACCGCGCAGGTGCGATCGTGGTGGAGAATGACGGCCTCGGTGATGTCTCGAAGCGGTGAGGGTGAGCTCGTGGTGCGTGGTCTGGTGGCGTCGTGCGCCGCGGTGGTGCTCGTCGGGTCCCTGGGTGCGGTCGCTCCCGCCGGGGCCACCGCCTGGGGTGAGCCGCCCCCGCCGCAGAAGATCGTGCCGGGCATGGTGCTGCGCCTGGCCCCCGAGACGACGCCGGAGCGGCCTGCCGCCGGTCCTGCGGCCGGACCTGTGGCCGCGCCCGTGATCAACCGCCTCCGGCGGGCCGTCGAGGCGCCGACCTCGCGTGACCTGACGATGGTCCACGCCAACATCACGTCGCGGCAGAGCACCGGCGCCTTCACCGCCGACCTCAACCGCGCCCTCGCCTCGCAGCCGGACTTCCTCACCCTCAACGAGGCCGTGCGCCCCGACGAGCTGATCGCGCGGGAGGGCTACACGTTCCACCGCGGCTACGACAGCCGCTGGACGATGGAGACCACCGTGATGTGGCGCGACGACTGGAGCGTCGTCACGACCGGCACCCGCTACCTCCACCAGCGCGGCGGCACGTGGGGCACCCGCGCCGTCAACTGGGTGGTGCTCGAGGACCCGCAGACCGGCCAGCAGGTCTCGGTCGTCTCCGCCCACCCCTCCCCCGAGGGCCCCAGCAGCCGCGGCCTGCTCCCGGTCTACATGAGCGGGTTGGCGCGCCTGGTCAACGAGCTCGGCGCCAACGGCGGCCCGGTCTTCGTCGGCGGCGACCTCAACGCGCACTACACGTCCGGCCGCTTCCCGCGCCCCGCGATCGCCTCGGCCGGGCTGGCTCCGACGTACGACGCTTTCGGCATGCCCGCCGGCGGCACCGGGGACCACGGCGGCGCCACCATCGACTACCTGCTCTACCAGCCGAGCCGGGGCGTCACTGCCACCGGCCAGAGCAAGCTCGAGCTCGCCAGCGACCACGACGCGATCGTGGGCACCTTCACCTGGACCTGGTGACCCGCCTGGCGTGACCCGGCGTGAGCGGGCGTGACCCGGGGTGGTCGCCGTTGGCGACCAATCGGCAGTCTTCGGGCCCGCCCGGCTGCCGTTGGTGACCCATCGGCACGTCTGCGTCGTCGCTGCGCGGGGGTGGAGTGGGATCAGCTGCGGGCTGTCCCTGCAGTCCCACCCGTCACATGGCCGCATCGAATGGTCAGGAACGGCACGTCCGAGCCCCTCTGGGATGCCGTTGGGGACCAATCGGCGACGCCCGGACGGGCACGGGCGGCGAGGGGAGCAGCAGCGCGGGGCCACTCGCGGCCGAAGACCTGGGCGGCGTACGGAGTCCCGTCGGCGGCCCGACGCGGACGGCGAGGCCCAGGACCCGGTAGCCCGGCTCGAGCAGGTGGGCGCGGTGGCCGGGTGAGCCCCACCAGGCATTGACGGCGTCCCGGCCGGTGGCGTAGCCGGCGGGGACGTTCACGCCCACGCCCAGGGTCACGAGAAGTGCGACAGGGACCACGCGGACCGCGATCCGTGAGTGGGGGGCATTCACGGGATGGGCTCCTCTTCGGGGGGAAAAGGTGATGCGGACCTTACCGGTCCCCGCCCCCGTGGGAGCCCTTCTGGATCTCTCTAGGCCGGGGTGCGCTGCGGCGCGTCGGACTCCTCGTGCGCCCCCGGCTCGTCCACCCGTGACGGCAGCAGCAGGGTGAGGCCGACGACCGCGATCGAGATCAGCCCGGCCGCCCCGAACGCCCACGACAGGCCGCCGACGAACGCGTCCGTCTCCGTGGCACCGGCCTCGACCAGCGAAGCGGAGCGGGAGGAGAGCACGGTGACGGCGACGGCGGTGCCGATGGCGGCGGAGACCTGCTGGCTGGTGCCGAGCAGCGAGGAGCCGTGGGAGTAGAGGTGCGCGGGCAGCGAGCCCAGGCTGAGGGTGAAGACCGGCGTGAACAGCGCGGCCAGACCGACCATCAGCAGCACGTGCGCGCCCAGCACGAAGGCGTACGACGTGGTCGCGTCGACCCGGCTGAGCAGCAGCAGCCCGACCACGACCCCGATCGAGCCCGGGATCACGAGCGGCCGGGCGCCGAACCGGTCGAAGGCGCGACCGACGCGCGGGCCGAGCAGTCCCATGGCGATGCCACCGGGTGCGACCAGGAGACCGGTCTGCAGCGGGCTGAGGCCGCGCAGGTCCTGCAGGTAGAGCGGGAGCAGGATCATCGCGCCCATCATCGCGAGGAAGGACACCGACTGGACGGTGACGCCGACGGCGTACGTCCGGTGGATGAGGACGCGCAGGTCGAGCAGCGGGACGTCGCGGCGCTGCAGCCGCAGCTGGCGCCAGACGAAGACGCCCACCAGGGCGAGGCCGGCGAGGACCAGCACGGAGGCGGGTACGCCGGTGCCGGCGGCCGCGCCGATCCGGCTCAGGCCGTAGACCAGAATGCCGAAGCCGAGCGCGGCGAGCACCACGCTGGGGACGTCGAGCCGGGCCGGGCGGGTCTCGCCGACGTCGGTCAGCCGGCGCAGCGAGAGCCAGGTGATGAGCAGCGCGACCGGGAGCACCAGCCCGAAGAGCCAGCGCCAGGAGGCGAACTGGAGCACCACGCCGGAGACGGCGGGGCCGAGCGCGGGAGCGACCGAGATGGCGAGCGCGACGTTGCCCATCACCCGACCGCGGTCGTGGGCCGGGACGATCGTCATCAGCGTCGTCATCAGCAGCGGGAGCATCACGGCGGTGCCGGCGGCCTGCACGACGCGGCCGACGATCAGGACCCAGAAGGTCGGGGCCACGGCGGACAGTGCCGTCCCGAGCAGGAACACGCTCATGGCGGTCGTGAACGCCTGGCGCGTCGTGACCCGCTGCAGGAACCAGCCGGTGACCGGGATGACCACCGCCATCGTCAGCATGAACGCGGTCGAGAGCCACTGCGCGCTGCGGGCGGTGATGTCGAGCTCCACCATCAGCCGCGGGATCGCGTTGACCATGATGGTCTCGTTGAGGATGACCACGAAGGTGGCGAGCACCAGCCACCGCAGCACGGCGTACGGCTGCTCGACGGGCTGGGTGGTGTGCGCAGGCACGGGGTCTCCCTCGCGGAGGTCAGGGCTGGTGGGCATGCCGGAGAAGACCGGGCACCAGACGAGAACTCATCGGAGCACGCAGACATTCCTGCGCCCCACGAGCAGGGATCCGGCGAGGGGGCTCGCCCTCACCCGGCGAGGCGGGCGGTGCGTCGATGACCGATCCGCTGCAGCCACAGCCCGCCGAGGACGAGGCCGACGCCCAGCCCGAGGAACGCCAGGTCCCAGACCAGCGGGCCCCCGAGGTCGTCGCGCACGTGGTGCACCGCGAGGACGTGGTGGTCGACGACGCCCTCCACGATGTTGAACAGGCCCCATCCCGCCAGCACCCCTCCGGCGTGGAACCACCACCCCGGCGCCAGGCGCCCCTGTCGCCAGTGGGCCACGGTGACCACCGACGCCCCGACCACGCAACACCAGGCAAGGACGTGGAAGAAGCCGTCGGCCAGCGTGTTCACCTGCAGCCCGGCCACCGTCTGCGTGGACACGTCACCACTGACCATGTGGTGCCACTGCAGCAGCTGGTGGAGCACGATCCCGTCGACGAAGCCACCGAGGCCGATACCGAGCAGGAGCCCCGGTCCTCGCGAGGGGCGCTCCCGCCCGGCTCCGACCTCGAGCGCATCGGTGTGCGGGACGTGGCCTGGCATCAGTCCGTGCCCGCCCATGTCGAGGGCGGGTCGCTGCCGGCCATCGACTCCTCGCTCATCTCGTCCACGAGCTCATCCTGCTGCCCGGGCGTCCTCGCGGTCGAAGGCTCCGCCCCGGTGGCACCCCTCGTCCCCCTCCTCCTGGTGGCCAGGTCCATCGGTGTCCATGCTCGTTCCCTCCGGTCCGGTGTGGGGCTTCTCGTCTGCATCGCGACGTCGTCCTAGTCCAGCGGGATGCGTGCCTCCCCGCGCGGGGACCCGAACGGCCGCCCCGAATCCGGCTCGGCTCGAGGCGTCGGTGAAGGCCTCCAGGGGGGACCTGAAGACGCGGTAGTCGTCGAAGTGGACCGGGATGGCCACCCGTGGCGTGGTCCTCCGCAGGAAGTCGACCCCTTGGGCGTCGTCCATCGTCACGGTGTGGAAGAGAACCCGGGTCCCACCCAGGTGCAGGACCACGACGTCGAGCTGCGGGAACCGGCGGGCGATCGCGGAGACGTGGTCGCCGGTCAGCGTGTCTCCGCTGACGTACACGCGACGGCGGACCTCCCCTGCTACCCGGTGCTCCAGCACCGAGCCCATGACCGGCGGCAACAGCGCGCCCATCAGACCACGCGCGTGGATCGCCGGGACGGCCTCGATGCGTAGCGCCTCGTCGTCCTTGACGAGGTCCACCGACTCCCAGTCCTGCAGGCCATGGGTCTCGAAACCCCACCTCGCGAGGCGCCGAGCGGCTGCGGGCGTCGTCAGGACCGGCTGGTGGCGCCCCAGGTCTCGCCGGGAGACGCGGTCGAAGTGGTCGCCGTGGAGGTGCGAGAGCACGACGGCGTCCAGCTCCGCGAGGTCGACGGCCTCGAGCGCAGGTGACGTGAGACGCCGTGACCACAGTCCCTTCCCGAGGTAGGCACGTTGTCCGCGCCCCAAGAAGTTCGGGTCGGTCAGGAGGGTGAAGGCACCCAGTCGCAGCACCGTGGTGGCAGTCCCCACGAATGTCAGTGTGTCCATCAGTCGGCGACCTCCCGCCGCGTTGGTCGAGAAGAGGTCATGGCGGTCCAGTACCCACCCGGGGCCGGGTCGATGCCAGCACCGGCGTCGAAGGGGTGACCGTCGCCCACTCGAGCCACTCCTCAGGGCGACTCGTCGTGCCCGCCCGGGGCGGGATCAGGATCACTGCCCGGCTCGTCATCGAGGTTCGAGGGCGAGGCGTCCGGCTGCTCGCCGTCAGGGGTCGGCGGCTCGGAGTCCTGGTCGTGGTCGGCGTTCTGGCTCATGACACTCCTCAGCTCGTGGGACTGTCCACGACCCGTACCCATTCGCCCGGCACCTGTTCCTCTCGGCTGCGGGCAAGGACCCTGGGTTGGGCGGTCGCGGCTCCGGATCGGCCTGAGTGGTCGTTCAACGGGTCTCGAGGCCCGAGCGAAGGGGTTTGCCGATTCGGCAACGATAGTTGCCATCCACGGGCTCAGTCCCTCAGGATCGACCCATGCAGGAGACACAAGCATTCTGGGAAGACCTCTACACGACGCGCGCGAACGGGGATCGGATCTGGTCCGGTCGGGTGAACGCCGTGCTGGCCTCGGTCGTCGACGGGTTCACGCCCGGCCGGGCGCTCGACCTCGGCTGCGGCGAGGGCGGCGACGCCGTCCACCTGGCGCGCGCCGGCTGGCAGGTGACGGCCGTCGACGTCTCCCCCACCGCCCTGGCGCGGACCACCGAGCACGCGGCCGAGGCAGGGGTCGCCGACCGCGTCACCACCGAGCACCACGACCTCAGCGAGACGTTCCCGGAGGGCGACTTCGACCTCGTCGTCGCGTCGTTCTTCCAGAGCCCCCTGGACTTCGCCCAGGCGCCGGTGATCCGGCGCGCTGCCGCCGCCCTGGCGGTCGACGGCCGGCTGGTCATGGTCGAGCACGGCTCGGCGCCGACCTGGTCGGAGCACCACGAGATGCAGTTCAAGACCCCCGAGGAGCTCGTCGTCTCGCTCGAGCTCGACCCGGCCACCCATGTCACCGAGACGGTCGAGGGCCGCGAGCGCGAGGCGTCCGGGCCGCACGGCGAGCACGGGACGCTGCTCGACACGGTCGTGGTGGTCCGGCGTACGGCGTGACGGCGCAGCCGTCGGCGCTCAGTCGAGGGTGACGACGGCGGCCGCGCTCGCGCTGACCATCGCCCGCTCCGGCGAGCCCGGGACCGTGAGCGGGAGATCGAGGGGCGCTCGGACGTCGACCACGACGCTGTCGCGGGAGGCGTCGAAGCCGACGGCGACGGTGAGGCCGGGATACTCCGCGTGGGCGCCGGCGTCGCGCAGGTAGTCGGCGACCGCGGCCTGCGCCGCGGCCCGCTGCTGCTCGAGCGTGGCGGCCGCGCCGACCCCCTCGGCGTACAACGCCTCCTCGTTGCGCGACCCGGCATCCGCTCCGGCGAGCGCGGCCCCGTCGGCGACGTTGGTGAGCCCCTGGCGGTGGAGGTACGCCGCGGTGGCGTCGACGACGACGCCGATCGCCATCAGCAGCACGACCGCGAGCCCGACGATCAGCACCGTGGTCTGGCCACGGTCGTCACGGCGCCGGCTCATCCGGTGTCCCGGAACTGCCCGACCGGCACGGTGTGCGTCGAGTCGAGCCGGAAGCTGGGGGAATCGCCGCCGAGCACCTCGGGCAGCATCGGCAGGTCCACGCCGGACCAGACCCGGACCGTGATCACCGCCCCCGCCTCGTGGCAGTCGCCGCCACCGCAGGAGACGTCGAAGGTGAAGTCCTGGTCGTCGCCGCCCTGGTCGTCGAGCGCCTGCCGGATCGCGGCCTGCGCCTGGGCGCGGCCGGCAGGGTCGGTGTCGGCGAGGGAGTAGGCACGCGCGGCCGAGCGAGCGGCGCTGGTCACGGCGAAGGCACCGCGCTGGACCTCGAAGACGGACAGCACGATCCACAGCAGCGGCACGAGCAGCAGCACGCCCAGCCACACGATCTCGACGATCGCGCTGCCGTCCTCACCTCCGCGTCGTCGTGCCCTCACGGGGACTCCTCCACCGCGTGCCCGACCACCTCGACCGCGATCCCCGGGCCGCCGAGGCCGAGCGCCGGTACCTCAGCGCGGACCACCACCTCGACCGTCGGGCGGCCGTCGAGGCTCACCATCCGCGCGTCGATGTCCCGGGCGAACCGGCCGGACACCGCACCGGTCACGCGCTCGCGGGTGCGTTGCTCCCCGGCCGCGAGGTCACGGTCGAGTGACGCGGCGTACCGCGCACCCTCGGCGGCGGCGTTGGCGAGGGTGTTGCGGACCAGCAGCACCAGGCTGACCTGCAGGATCCCCAGGAACAGCGGGATCAGCACCACGAGCACCAGCACGAAGTCGACGACCGCCGACCCGCGGTGCGTCGCTCGCCTGCCGATCATCCCTCAGCCGACCTTGCCCAGCCGACCTTGCTCAGCTGACCTTGTTCAGCGCGGCCCGCAGCATCTCGCGCAGCTCCTCGCGGGCGACGCCGTAGATCACCGCGACCAGGCCGGCCGTCATCACGGTGATCAGCACCCAGCCGGGGACGTCACCCCGCTCGTCGCGCGCACGCGGCAGCGTCAGCTGCACGAAGCACCGGATCATCAGCTCGGTCATGTCGGACTCCTCTTTCTCTGGGACTGGTGGTCACGGGGTGGTGAGGGACAGCCCGACGACGCCGGGCCAGAACGCGAAGAACACGGTCACCGGGAGCACGAGGAACACGACGGGGACCATCATGAAGACCTCCTTGCGCGCGGCGGCCTCGATCAGCTCGCGGCGGCCGGCCTCGCGGACGTCGGCGGCCTGGGCGTGGAGGACGTCGGCCAGCGGGGTGCCGCGCTCGACGGCGACCGCGATGCCCTGTGCGAAGCGGGCGACGATCGGCTGTCCGGAGCGGGCGGCCCACTGGTCGAAGGCGTCGCCGACCGGCGAGCCGGTGCGGACGCCGGCGAGGACAAGCGACAGCTCGCGGGACAGCTCGCCGCCGCTGCGGCGGCACACCCGGTCGAGCGCGGCGACGGGTGCCTCACCGGCGGCGACGGCGAGTGCGAGCATCTCCGCGACGGCGGGGAACTCCAGCAGGATCCGGCGCTCCCGGTCACGGACCTGCCCGGAGAGGTGGTAGTCGCGCCCGATCACGCCGAGTGCGAGTCCGACGGCGCACAGCAGCGCCGAGGAGACCGTGTCGCCGCCGCCGAACGAGCGGAGCACGCCGTACGCCGCGGTGGCGGCGAAGCCGACCAATCCCCACAGCACCTGCTGCACGCGGAAGTCGTGCACCGTGAGGTCGAGGCCCGCCCGCTCGAGGCGGCGGCGGACCGAGGCCGCACCGCCCATGACCCGTTCGACCCAGTCGGCGCCCGTGTCGACCACCGGACCGAGGACCGGACCGAGGACCGGACCGAGGACCGGACCGAGCAGCCCGGGCCGGACCGGGGACGCAGCGGGCGCCTGGGCGAAGGCGGGCAGGTCGCGCAGGTAGGGCAGCACCCGGACGGCGAGCTGCGGCCGACGGATCGCACCGACCCGGGACCAGACGAGCAGGACCGCCAGCCCGGACACCAGGCCGAGCAGCGCACCCCAGCCACCGAGGCTCATGTCAGGATCCGCCGTTCGGTGGGCAACCGCCCGATCCACATCATCAGCCGGTAGGCCACCACGCATGCAGCGGCGCCGCCCACGAGCACCGCTACCCCGCCGGCCGAGGCGTAGCGGCCGATCACCTCGGACTGGACGCTCATGAGCAGCAGCACCACCCACGGCGCGGCCACGGCGAGCCGGGCGCCGTTGATGCTCCAGGCCTGGCGCGACTCCATCTCGGAGCGGGTGCGGGCCTCGTCGCGGAGGTAGCCGGACAGGTTGCGCAGCAGCCGTCCGAGGTCACCACCTCCGACCTCGCGGGCGATGCGCAGTCCCTCGACCACCCGGTCGCCCACCGGGTCGGCGAGCCGCTCCTTGAGCCGGTCGAGGGACTCCCCGAAGCGGCCGGAGAGCTGGTAGTCGGTGCCGAACGCGACGAACGCAGGACGCAACGCCTCGGGGCCGCGGTCACCGAGGTTGGTGAGGGCATCGGGCAGCGACATCCCCGCCCTCACGGCCGAAGCGAGGTTGTCGACCGCCTCCGGCCAGACCTGCGCCAGCTCGCGAGCGCGACGCCGGGCACGGGAGCGGACCAGCCCGATCGGCAGCCAGCCGGCCATCACCGCGAAGCACAGCGCCACGGGCGGGGTGCCAGAGACGACCTGGACGACCAACCCGGCGGCCGTCGCGAGCACGACACACATCGCCACCAGGCTCCCCACCCCGACATGGGCGAGTCCCGCCCCGGTCAGCGCACGGCGCAGCATGCCGGGCTGGCGGGCCGGCGGCGGCGTACGAGGGAGCGCGAAGGCGGACCACACCAGCAGCAGTCCGACGCCGACCCCCAGCCCGACCAGCGCACCCATCAGCGGTCACCACCCAACAGGGAGACGACGTCGATGCCGAGCCGCTCGAAGCGCTCGCGGCGTGGGGGCATCCCGCTCCCCCGGCGCAGCTCGCCGCCGACGAGCTCGAAGACGGTCTCGGTCTCGATGACGTCGGCCTCGACCCGGCCGGGCACGGACACGACCTCCTGCACCCGGCGGCCACCCCGCGGGTCGATCCCGAGGTGGACCACGAGGTCGACGCTGCTCGCCACCGTGGGGACGACGAAACGGGGGCTGATGTTCTCGCCCGCCAGCAGCGGCAGGGTGCACATCTTGACCAGCGCCTCGCGAGCGGAGTTGGCGTGGAGGGTGCACATCCCGGGGAGTCCGGCGTTGAGCGCGAGCAGCAGGTCGAGGCACTCCTCGGCCCGCACCTCCCCCACGATCAGCCGACTCGGCCGCATCCGGAGGCTCTCCTTGACCAGGTCGCGCAGCGTGATCTCGCCGGTCCCCTCGAGACCCGACTGACGGGTCTGCATCGGCACCCAGTCGGGGTGGGCGAAGCGGAGCTCGAAGACCTCCTCGACGCTGACGACCCGCTCCCCGCCGGGGATCGCCGCGGCGAGCCCGTTGAGGAAGGTCGTCTTCCCCGCCTGCGTGCCACCGGCCACCAGCACGTTCAGCCCGGCGCGGACGCTCGCATCGAGGAACGCCGCGGCCTGCGCGGTCAGGCTGCCGAGCTCGACCAACGAGCCCATGCTCGCGGCGCGGAGCACGAACTTGCGGATGTTGACGGCCGAGAAGCCGCGGCTGATGCCCTCCAGCACCACGTGGAGCCGGTGCCCCTCGGGCAGCATCGCGTCGACGAAGGGCCGACTGATGTCGACCCGTCGACCGCTGGACTTCAGCATCCGCTCGACCAGCTCCTGGACCTGCGCGGTGGTGAGCATCAGGTTGGTCAGCTCGTGCCGGCCGTGGCGGGCCACGAAGACCCGGCTCGGGTCGTTGATCCAGACCTCCTCGACCGCCGGGTCGTCGAGGAACGGCTGCAGCGGCCCGAAGCCCGACACCCGGGCGACCAGCTCCCCGACCACCGAGTCGACGTCGGGCACCGGTGCCACGATCCCGGAGAGCGAGCGGTGGTCGTGGTCGCGGACGACGTCCTCGGCGATCCGGCGTACGACGCCGGCGTCGCGCTGCGGGTCGACGCCCTCGCGGCGTACGTGGTCGCGCACCTGCGCGTCGAGCGTCTCGACCAGCGCGGTGTGTGCCGTCGTCGAACCCGCCATGGCGACCCCCGTCCCGAGTGACTCCTGAAGCCTTGGCTGCCCTAGAACCTAGGCGGCTTTACCTTCGGGCGCCACGGGTCACGTCGGTGCCTGTGGAGAACGGGGGCGGACGACACCGCCGCGTGTGCCTGAGAACTACCCGGAGGGCGTTCTCAGGCACACGCGGCGGGAAGGGTTCAGCGGAGGTAGTCGCCGGCGCGGGGTGCTCGGCGGGCGGATGCGCGGACCGGCTCGGTGCCGGTACCGGTGCCCGAGAGCAGGGCGGTGGCGTCGCCGCGCGGGCCGCCGAAGGTGGCCACGGTGCTGAACTCACCGCCCGTGGGCGGGACGAACGCCACGCTGAAGGTGCACGAGCCGTTCGCCGGGATCACGCCGGACAGGCAGGAGTTCTGGCCGTCGGCGTAGTCGAAGATGAAGCCCGTGTAGTCGGCGAGGTTGCCAGCGGTGAGCGGCTCGTCGGTGTCGGAGCTGTTGACGAGCTCGAAGGTCTGGGACAGCGAGCTGCCGGCGGCGACGCTGCCATAGCTGAACTCACCCGGCTCGATGGTCAGCACGGCCCGAGGCACGACGGTGCCGACCAGGCTGGCCGCGACGACACCGCCGCGCTTGCGGCCGCCGACGGCCAGCACCGAGTTGCGGATGCCCGTCACGTCCTCGGCGGGTGCGAAGACGACCTGGGCGGTGCAGGACTCGCCCGCGGCGAGCCAGGTCGTGCAGGTGCCGATCTCGACGGAGAAGTCCTCGGGGTGGTCACCGCCGCGCACGGCGAGGCCGATCGCGTTGGTCCGTGACTGCCCGGTGTTGTGGACGACCACGTCCACCGGGGTGACCGAGCCGGGCTCGACGTCGCCGGCGTCGATGTCGTCGCTGTCGAGCGCGACGCTCGCCTCGCCGATCTGCACCGCGGGGCGCGGGCTGAGCCGACAGGAGCCGTCGGCGGCGACCCGGGTCGAGCAGACCCGCACGTGGTGGCGACCGTCGACGACCGCGCGCGGCGCCGTCGTCTCCGAGAGGACGGAGTGGGTGTCGCCTGCGGCCTGCGCCGGGACCCGGACCGCGTCGATGCGGTAGGCCTGCTGCGGGCCCGGGTCGCGGTCGACGGCCACCAGCGAGACGTACGCCGAGCGGGCCGGTCGGCGCCGGTCGCTGCGGTTCTCCACGGTGAAGCGGGTCGTCACCGCGGTCCCGTCGGGGGTGGCCTCGGGCGAGGCGGAGACGGGGCCGAACGTCAGGCGGGGACGGTCGGCGGTGGCGGCGGAGGCCGGGGAGGTGGCCAGCGGCCCGAGGGCGGCGGTCACGGCGAGGGCGAGGAGGGCGGCGGAGAGCCCGCGGGTACGGCGGTGGGGGGTGGTCACGGCTCATCCGACCACGTGGCCGGACCCTGTCCGACGAGCCGGCCATCCCCCACGGGCGGGCAGGAGGCGTCGGCGTACCCAATGTGGGCGACAGGCGTCCCGATCCGCCCCGCGCACGCTGCTCGCCACCTAGCGTCTGCACCCTGGCGTGCCGTGGGGGCGCGCCGCAGCACAAGGGGATCCGATGCACCTGACCCGTCGACGCCTGGCCGCGCTGGTCACCACCGTCACCACCGCCCTGGTCGTCCCGCTCACCGCGTGGACCCCGGCCGTCGCGGTCAACACCGACCACGGCCAGCAGGTCGTCTCCGCGATGCCGACGCGCGGCACGCCGCACGTCATGGACGGCACCGTCACCGCCATCACCCAGGTCGGCTCGACGGTGGTCGTGGCCGGCACCTTCACCCGGGTCAGCCCGTCGGAGACCTTCACCGACACCAGTGACGACCTGGTCCGCAACCGGATGTTCGCCTTCGACGCCGACACCGGTGACATCGACCCGACCTTCAACCCCAACCTGGGCGGCGCGGCCAACTCGCTCGACACCGACGGCACCCACCTCTACGTCGCCGGCGCCTTCGGCTCGGTCGGCGGCAAGACCGGGTACAAGAAGATCGTCAAGCTCGACCTGACCGGCAACCTCGTCACCGAGTTCAAGGCCATCCCGAACGCCGTGGTCAACGAGGTCGTGGTCCGCGGCGGCAGGGTCTACATCGGCGGCGCGTTCAAGACCGTCAAGTCCCGCACCACGACCTACTCCGTGGCCCACCTCGCCGCGCTCGACCCGGTCCGCGGCACCCCGCTGCCCGCGGTGGGCCTCACCTTCGCGGGGGTCTACAACCCCGCCGCGACCAACCCCGGCGTCACCAACGTCAAGCGCTTCGACGTCTCTGCCGACGGCAGCCGGCTGGTCGCCGTGGGCAACTTCGCGAGCGTCAACGGCCAGGCCCGCAACCAGGTGGTGGTCATCGACACCAGCGGTGCGACCGCGACGCTCGCGTCCTGGGCCACCAACCGGTTCGACCGGACCCACAGCGTCTGCGCCGGCGCCTTCGACACCTTCACCCGCGACATCGACATCTCCCCCGACGGCAGCTTCTTCGTGGTCACCACCACCGGCGCCTTCGCCGGCGGAGCCAACGCCAACAGCCTGTGCGACACCACCACCCGGTGGGAGATGAGCAGCACCGCCAACGACCCGACCTGGGTCGCCTACACCGGTGGCGACACGACGTACGGCGTCGCGATCACCGGCGGCACCGTCTACGTCGGCGGCCACATGCGCTGGCAGAACAACCCCTTCCAGGGCGACCAGGCCGGTCCCGGAGCCGTGGCGCGCCAAGGCATCGCCGCGCTCGACTCGCTCAACGGCCTCCCGCTCTCCTGGAACCCGGGCCGCGACCGCGGCGTCGGCGCGCAGGCGCTCTACGCCACCAGCGCCGGGCTGTGGGTAGGCAGCGACACCACGCTGTTCGCCAACCAGCGACGCGGCCGGATCGCCTTCCTCCCGCTCACCGGAGGCACCACGCTGCCCGCCGACAACCGCGCCACCCTGCCCGGCGACCTCGTCGGCGCCCAGGCCGGTGCGGCGCCCGCCAACGTGCTCCACCGCGTGCGGGCCGGCAGCAACTCCTCGATCGCCGCCACCGACGGTGGGCCCGCGTGGTCGGGCCAGAACGGCCGCGTCAACGGCGGCTCGAGCGCGACCTACTCCTCGACCGTCGGCTACGACTCCTCGGTGCCCGCCACCACGCCGATGGCGGTCTTCCAGGCCGAGCGCTACGGCCAGCAGGACTGGAACTTCTCGGTCCCCAGCGGCCGCAGCATCACCGTCCGCCTCTACTTCGCCAACCAGAATGACGGCACGTCCCAGCCCGGCCAGCGCGTCTTCGACGTCCGCATCGACAACGTCACCCGGCTCGACGACTTCGACGTCGCCGCGGTCGCCGGCCACCGGACCGGCGTGGTGCGCGAGTTCTCGATCACCAGCGACGGCAACGTCGACATCGACCTGCGCAACGTCGTGGACAACGCGCTGATCAACGGCATCGAGATCCTCGACAACAACCAGCCCGGCGCCGTGCCCGGAGCGCTCGTGGAGCGCCCGGTCGACGGCTCCGGCGCCCCGACCGGCCCGGCAACCACGCTGGAGTCCACCGAGGACTGGTCGAAGGTGCGCGGTGCCTTCCTGCTGGGCAGCACCCTCTACTACGGCCGGAGCGACAACGCTCTCTACAAGCGCTCGTTCGACTCCGCCACGGGCGCCCTGGGCAGCCCGAGCCCGGTCAACCTGTACGACGACCCGGACAACGGCACCCGGATCCCGTTCGCGATCTCCACGATGACCGGCATGTTCTTCGACGCCGACACCCACCGGATCTACTACACCGTCTCCGGGGACAGCCGGCTGTTCTACCGCTACTTCACCCCCGAGAGCGAGGTCGTCGGTGCCCAGACGTTCGTCGCCGACGCGGGTGGGGTCAGCTTCTCCACCGCCGCCGGGCTGACGCTCGCGAGCGGTCGCCTCCTGTACGGCGGCACCGACGGCACGCTGCGCTCGGTCCCGTTCTCCGGTGGCCGGGTGACCGGCGGCGCGACGGTGCTGAGCACGGACGGCACCTGGAACTTCCGGGGACTGTTCGCGACGAGCTGACGGGTCCGGCGGGTCAGCGCCGCGGCATCAGGAGGTCGAGGCCGGCCTCGACGAGGTCACCGGTGACCCGGCCGCCCTGCGACTCGGCGAGGTCGCGGGCCGCGGAGACACCGGCGTGCGGAAGCGGGCCGGCGACCCCGGCGGGGACCTCGACCCGGACGTAGTGGTCGCTGCCCACGAAGCGCAGCCGCACCGGGCCCTCGCCGCCGACCACGTCCTCGAGGACCAGCTCCAGGACGTGCTCGACGGGACCGGGCGTGTAGTCGAGGTCGAGCTCGCCGTCCGCGCGCGCCGTGACCTGGCGCCGCTCAGGCTCCAGCCGGTCGGCCCACGCCTGGGTCACGTGGGTGGCGAGGTCGGCGAGCGGCACCTGGCCTCCCTCGACCAGCGCCCCCTGCCGGGAGATCGAGACCAGGTGCCCGGCCGCGTCGTTGACGTCGTCGACGCGCTGCATGCACCGCCGCGCCGAGGCCTTCGCGTCGTCGGGCACGTCGTCGCGCAGCGTGAGGTCCTCCAGCTCCAGCTGCAGGGCCGTCAGGGGGGTGCGCAGCTCGTGGGAGGCGTACTCCGCGAAGTCCCGCTCGCGGGCCAGCCGGCCCTCGAGCTGGGCGGCGCTGACCCGCAGTGCCTGGCCGATCTTCTGCGCCTCGGGGATCCGGGTGTCGGGGACGTCGAGGTCGAAGCGACCCCGGCCGAGGGCCGCGGCCGCCGTCCCGAGGGCGGCGAAGGGTGCGGCCAGCCGGGCGGCCAGCCACCAGCCCGCGAGCCCCGCGAGGATCGCGATCAACAGCGCCAGCATCAGCAGCGAGCTGACCTGGCGCGCCGAGAAGTCCAGCAGCGGACGCTCTGCGGTGGCAAGCACCACCGTGCCCTGACCGGCCTCGGCGGCGGCCTGGAGCACACCGTCGTCCGGCTCGAACGCCGGCCCCTCGACGACCAGCTCCGCGCCGTCGGACCCGGTGTAGGCGAGCCGCTCGTCGACACCGGTCACCTCGCGCAGCAGGGCGAGGTCGACCGGCTCGCCCAGCTCGACCCGGTCGGAGAC
This sequence comes from uncultured Actinomycetota bacterium, assembly GCA_963754575.1. Classification (GTDB taxonomy): domain Bacteria; phylum Actinomycetota; class Actinomycetes; order Propionibacteriales; family Nocardioidaceae; genus Nocardioides. The sequence continues at coordinate 65,506 of CAVWGQ010000010.1, forward strand.
CACAGTCCCGATCACGGCTGCCTGGTCCCGCAGGTGGCCGGCCTCCTGGTCGGCCGCGAAGTCGGACAGCGCGTAGGCCCGGACCGTCACCACCAGGACGATCAGGCCGACCGCCAGGGCAACGAAGGCACCGGCGATGCGTTCACGCATCCGGCGGGGCCTCGAGGCGGAAACCCACCCCGCGAACCGCGACGATCCTCTCGGCGACCTCGGACCCCTCGAGCTTGGCGCGCAGCCGCCCGATGGTCACGTCGAGGGTCTTGGTCGAGCCGTACCAGTTCTCGTCCCACACGTCGGCCATCAGCCGCTCGCGCGAGACCACCTTGCCGCGCTGGCCGACCAGGATGTCGAGGACGTCGTACTCCTTGCCCGTGAGCATGACCTCGGTGTCGCCGTAGAAGACCCGACGCGCGGCCTGGTCGATCTGGACCTGGTCGCTACGACGCTCGACCACCGCGGGCGCCGCCTGCTGGCCGGTACGCCGCAGCAGGGCGCGGACCCGCGCCTGGAGCTCGGCGAGGCCGAACGGCTTGGAGAGGTAGTCGTCCGCGCCGTAGTCGAGGCCGACCACCCGGTCGAGCTCGCCGGCACGCGCGGTGACGATGAGGATCGCCCCGGCGTACCCCTGGGCGCGGGCCTTCTGGCAGACCTCGAGGCCGTCCATGCCGGGCAGGCCGAGGTCCAGGATCATCACGTCGGTCTCGTGGTCGTCGATGTGGTCCAGGGCGACCTCACCGCTGTCGACCCGGATCACGTCGTAGCCCTCGCGCTCGAGGGTGCGGACCAACGGGAAGGCGATGTCCTCCTCGTCCTCGACCACCAACACTCGCGTCATAGTCCAGAGCATAGGGGTCGGAGCCCCCGGGCCTTCACGTCTCCCACGCCGGAGCGCTGCGGCGTCAGCCGAGCGGGGGTGTGCTCGGTGCCCGGGGTACCGGCTCCGACAGGCCGCCCTCGACCGCTGCGCCGGAGGACCGGGCCGTACGCCGGAGCAGCAGCAGCACGATCGCCAGCGCGACCACGAGGGCGCCCGGCGCCCATGGCGGGACCGACACGGCGTCGACCGCGAGCAGCGGGTAGCCCAGCAGCGGCAGCGAGAACACGACCCGTTCGACGCTCGCCGGGGGCACCTGCCAGGGGTCGACCGACCCCACCGCGTCGCCCTGGGTCTGCAGGCCGTCGTCACCGATCGCGGAGACCCGCCGGGTGACCAACGTGTCGGTGCCCGGCTCGGTGAGGGTGACGACGTCGCCGACCGACAACCGGCCCATCGGGACCGGCTCGTCGAAGACCAGGTCGCCGCGGCCGTGGGTGCTCGCCAGGGCGTCGTCACCGACGACGTGGGTCTGCAGCCCGAGCGCCGGCGGGACGAGCAGGGCGACGCAGACCAGGGCGGCGGCCACGACCAGGGCGCGCACGACACGCGAGAGGCCGCGCCTCCGCGGCCTCGTCGTGATCTCCATGGTCCTGCCCATCGCTCCTCGTCGTCCTGCTGTCGTCCTGCCCCCGAGATGACGTCGGGTGGTCCGCCCTGCTCCCTCCCCGGGTCAGCGCGGGCCACCCACACGTTGCTCGTCCGGGCCCGTCCCACCCCCTCGACGGGACGGACCTCGTCCGTGGCAGCCGATCCACCCCCCGGTCGACGGCTGCTTCGGAGACATCAGCAACCTACGGACGGGCCCGCCACGGGGGTCACTCGTCGCTGACTCCCCTCGGGCACGCCGTCACCACAGTTGGGTAACGCCCTCTCCGGGCGTGTCTCAGCCGAGGCCGGCGAGCAGGTCGCCGTGGTCCGCGACGCGCTCGAGGACCTCCTCGAAGCGCAGCTGCTCGAGGGCGACCGGATCCTCCGCGCCGGCCTCGACCTCGTCCCACGACAGGGGCGCCGCGGCGTACGGCCGGTCCCTGCCGCGCAGGGAGTACGGCGTGAGCGTGGTCTTGGAGCCGGCGTTCTGCGACCAGTCGAGGAAGACCTTGCCGGACCGCCGGGCCTTGGTCATGGTCGCGGTCACCTGGGAGGAGTGGGACTTCTGGAGCTCCTCGGCGACCTCCTTCGCGAGGGCGGTGGTGCCGTCGGGGTTGAGCCGGCCGGGGAGTGCGGCGTAGAGGTGGAGGCCCTTGCTGCCGCTGGTGACCGCGAATGCGTCGAGCTCGCGCTCGGCGAGCCGTTCGCGGACCAGCAGCGCGACGGTGGCGCACTCGTGGAGCCCGGCGCCCTCCCCCGGGTCGAGGTCGATGACGAGCCGGTCGGGATTGCGAGGACGGCCGTTGCGGCCGACCGTCCACTGGTGGACGTGCAGCTCGAGCGCGGCGAGGTTGGCCAGCCACGTGAGGGTGGCGAGGTCGTCGCAGATCGGGAAGTCGAGGTGGTCACCGTGGCGCGACTCGCCCCGCGACCCGGTGGTCGGGACCCGCGCCGTCCGGACCCACGACGGGGTGCCCTTAGGTGCGTTCTTCTCGAAGAAGCTGGACCCGCCCGTGCCGTGCGGCCAGCGGACGCGGGTGACGGCGCGTTCCTTCAGGTGCGGCAGCAGCACCGGGGCGACCTGCGCGTAGTAGCTGAGCACCTCGCCCTTGGTGGTGCCGGTCTGCGGGTAGAGCACCTTGTCGAGGTTGCTGAGCGTGAGGGTGCGGCCCTCGACGTCGACCCTCACCTCGGTGGAGTCGGCGGCCATCAGCGGCCGATCGCGATCAGCGGGGTGCGGTCCTGGTCGAGCCGCCCCATCAGCCGCTTCATGAACCAGCGGGGCGTGCTCACGCAGCCGGCCGTCGCGCCGTCGCCGTTGACGTGGAGGAAGATCGCGCCGCCGCGGTGCTTCACCTGGCTGCGGTTGAAGCTCGTGACCACCGCCCACTCGTACTGCCGGGGGTAGTCCTTGAGCCGCTCGGAGGCGTCGGCGTGACCGGGCTCCAGCCACCACCGAAAGCCGCCGTCGGACGTGTGCCGGAAGCGGTTGTAGTGGTCGGAGGAGTTGTCGAGCACCCAGAAGTCGCCCTTGCGGACCTTGCGGTACGTCGGGTCCCACGCGTCGCGCTGCCGGTGCATCCCGAACGCCCACGGCATCCGGAACGTGCCGAGCGGGGTCTTCCCCGAGCCCTGGACCCGCTGCCGCGGGCGGACCAGGCCGTTGTAGCCGATCCGACCGTCGGCAGCCCGGAAGCGCTTCGTCCACTCCCCGTCCGCGCGGGACCAGAAGGTGACGCGGGCGTGGTGGCCGGACGTGCGGTTGACCGTGACGACCTGCTGGGTGCCGGGGCGGAGGTTCACGCGCACGCCGTCGAGGGTGACGGTGCCCGCGGCCTGCGCGGAGAGCGGCGCGGCGACGAGCAGGGTCCCCATCAGCAGCAGGGTGAGGAGCGGCTTCACAGGTCCTCCGGGGAGAGGTCGGAGCGGATGCCCTGGAACGATGGCTGGCGCAGGCGATCGTAACCGAGGCCGTGGGTGTCGATGTCGACCACCACCCGTGGCTCGACCCACGTCGTACCGCTGGCGTCGACGCGGGGGACCTCGTCGGCGAAGGGGCTGGCCGTGGCGTGCAGCGGCTCCAGCGCCTCCTGCAGCCGACGGGCGGTGGCGCCGGTGAGGCCGCTGCCCACGCGGCCGCGGTAGAGCAGCCCGTCGGGCGTCATCTCCCCCACCAGCACCGCCGCGAGCCGGTCACTGGTGCCGACCTGGGGCCGCCAGCCGCCGACGACGAACGTGCCGCGGTGGCGGTGGGCACGCTTGAGCCAGTCACGGCTCCGGGTGTCGAAGCGGTAGCGCGACGTCAGCCGCTTGCTGACCACGCCCTCGAGCCCCTGCTGGCGGGTTGCGTCCCACAGCATGGCGCCGTCGTCGTACGACGCGGGCACCTGCCACCGCTCCAGCCCGAGCCCGAGCAGCAGGTCACGGCGCTCGGCGAGCGGGCGGGCGGTGAGGTCCTCGCCGTCGAGACGCAGCAGGTCGAAGACCATCAGCGTCGCCGGGATCTCGTCGGCGAGCCGGGCGGCGTCGCTCGCGCGCCGGACGTGCATCCGGTGCTGCAGCACGCGGAAGTCGGGAAGCCCCCGGTCGTTGAGCGCGATCACCTCGCCGTCGACGAGCAGGTCGCGCTCCCCCAGCGGCGGCTCGCTGAGGTCCGGCCAGGCAGCGGTCACGGCGTTGTCGTTGCGGCTGGTCATCCGGACCGTGCCGTCGTGGGCGTCGACCAGCACGCGTACGCCGTCCCACTTCACCTCGTGGATCCACTCCGACCCGGTCGGGAGGTGGTCGGCCGCGGTGGCGAGCATCGGTCGCATGAGGCCATCATCGCCGACGTGGGTGGTCGAGCAGTGAGCGCCCGCGGGCGCCCGTCGAGACCTCCGGCCACCAGGAGCCGGAGGTCTCGACACTCTCCCCCGCCCAGGGGCTCGGTCGGCTCGACCACCTACCCACTTCGGTCGGCTCGACCACCTACCCAGCCCACCGCACAGGTGGTCGAGCAGCGAGGTGCTCGCTCAGGCCGGGACGGGCAGCACGCAGAACTCGTTGCCGGAGGCATCGACGAAGCGTTGCCGGCGTACGGTCCCGCCCTCGGGCGGCAGCTCCCGGCCGTCGCGGGCGAGGATGCCCAGGGCGATCTCGTCGGGGTCGTCGCCGGGCTCGAGCCTGAAGTCGAGGTGGACCCGGTTGGGGGCAGCTCCCTTGGGCTGCCCCTCCGGGCAGAGCTCCAGCAACGGTCCCCGCATCGAGGGGTGCCGCAGGCTGTGGGGCGCCGGACCGGGGACCTCGACCCAGCCGGTCAGCCACGCCCACAGCGCGACGTCGCGGTCCGGGTCGGAGGAGTCGAGGGGAAGGGCGGCGATCGGCCCGGTGTCCTGATAGGCCTCGCGCTCCTCCATGACGCAGAACGGCAGCCCGCCCGGGTCGGCCATGACCACCCACGGGACGTCGCCCTGGCCGACGTCGAGCAGGGTCGCGCCGAGGCCGAGCAGCCGCTCGACCGTCTCCCCCTGCCGCTCGCCACCGTGGAGGTCGAGGTGGAGCCGCAGGGGTGCGGCCTCGTCAGCCGGCGTCGAGTGGACGCGGTCGACACACAGGTCGACCACCGGTCCGCCGTCGTGCTCGAGCCGCACCTGGAAGGCCTCGGGCCGGTCGCGGACGGGGGTGGCGTCGAGCGCCGCGGCCCAGAACCGACCGTCGACGCCGGGGTCCGTGCCGGCGATCACGAGGTTCTCCCAGTACACGGAGGACACGGTAGGACGCCGCGGCCGTCGGTGATGGCTGATTGGTTGGTCCGCATGACCGAGATCTCCGTCACCGCACTGATCAGACGCCACCTCGAGACGCTGGAGGCCCGCGACTGGGAGGCCTTCGCGGCCACCCTGCACCCCGACGTGGTCTACGACGCGTCCCAGACCGGGCAGCGCGTCACCGGCGCGGCGGCGTACCTCCGGTTCAACCAGGGCTTCCCGGGCGACTGGCACCTCGCGATCCGGCGGCTCGTCGCCGACGCGACGGGCGGCGCGGTGTGGACCGACGCCCGGGTCGGCGACCAGCCGATGACCGGGATCCACTTCCTCAGCGTGACCGACGGGCTGGTCAGCCGGGTCGACGACTTCTGGCCGGAGCCCTATGACGCGCCGCCCGGTCGCGAGCACCTCGTCGACAGTCCGGTCGCGAGTCCGTGAGACTGCCCTGCGAGGGGTGGTGACGGTTACCCTCGATCCATGCGTGCGATCTGGAAGGGCTCGGTCAGCTTCGGACTGGTCAACGTGCCCGTGAAGCTCTACTCCGCGACCGAGTCCCACGACGTGTCCTTCCGCCAGGTGCACGCCAAGGACGGCGGACGGATCAAGTACCAGCGGGTCTGCTCGATCGACGGTGAGGAGGTCGCGTACGCCGACATCGCCAAGGGCTATGAGACCGAGGACGGCGAGATGGTCATCCTCACAGACGACGACATGGCCGACCTGCCGGTGACGTCCTCGCGGGAGATCGCGGTCGAGAAGTTCGTGCCCAGCGACCAGATCGACCCGATGCTGCTCGAGAAGTCCTACTACCTCGAGCCGGAGAAGACCGGCGCCAAGCCCTACGCGCTGCTGCGCCAGGCGCTGATCGACGCCGACCGGATGGCCGTGGTCACCGTCGCGCTGCGCCAGCGCACCACGATCGCGGTGCTGCGCGTGAAGGACGACGTGATCGTGCTGCAGACCATGATGTGGCCCGACGAGATCCGCACCCCCGACTTCAACGTCGAGTCCGGCGAGGTGAAGGACTCCGAGGTCAAGATGGCCACGATGCTGGTCGAGACCCTGGCCGGCGACTTCGACGTCTCCGACTTCGAGGACGACTACGCCGGCGCCGTGCAGGAGCTGGTCAAGGCCAAGATCGAGGGTGGCGAGATCAAGCGCACCCCCACCTCCACCAAGTCGTCCGGTGAGGTCGTCGACCTGCTGGCCGCGCTCCAGAAGTCGGTCGAGGCCGCCAAGAGCGCACGCGGTGAGTCCGACTCCTCCGACTCGGGAGAAGAAGAAGGCGCCCGCGAAGAAGGCGGCCGCCGAGAAGTCGCCGGCGAAGAAGGCCGCGAAGAAGAAGGCCAGCTAGTCCGTCACTCCTCGTTCAGCCGGCCGCCACGGCGTCGCCGAGCCGGCGGGACCAGTCGGCGAGCGCCGACCGCAGCTCGTCGGGTGCGTCGAGCAGCGTGACCGGGGCGTCGAGATGGCCGAGGCCGAGGACCGCCCACGGCACGTCACCGGCCTCGAAGGCGACCACGACCGCGTCGTCGGTGACCTGCTCGACCTTCGCCCAGGGGCCGATCCGGCGGCG
>CAVWGQ010000011.1:0-127528 GCA_963754575.1 uncultured Actinomycetota bacterium
GCGTGCTCGCGTCGCTGACCCTCGCCGCCACCACCGAGCCGGACGAGGTGCTGCGCGGACTGACCCGGCTCCGGCTGCCCGACCTCGTCGTGCAGATCATGGGGTTCATGATCCGCTACCTCGAGGTCGTCTCCGGGGAGATGGGCCGGATGATGACCGCGATGCGCTCGCGGGGCTGCGAGCCGCGCCACCCCCGGCACTGGCCGGCGCTGGCCCGCTCGCTGGGCGCGCTGTTCATCCGGTCGTACGAGCGCGGGGAGCGCGTGCACCTCGCGATGCTGTCGCGCGGCTACACGGGCACACTGCCCGTCATGAGCACCCCGACGCTCGACGTCAGCGGGCTGGCCTACGCCTACCCCGACGGCCACCAGGCACTGCACGGCGTCGACCTCCACGTGCACCCCGGCGAGCGGGTCGCGCTGCTCGGCCCGAACGGTGCCGGCAAGACGACGCTGGTGCTGCACCTCAACGGGATCCTGGTCGCGGGCGCCGGCTCGGTGTCGGTCAGCGGGCTGCCCGTGGTGAAGGAGAACCTGCAGGAGATCCGCCGCCGGGTCGGGATCGTCTTCCAGGACCCCGACGACCAGCTCTTCCTCGGCACCGTCCGCCAGGACGTCGCGTTCGGACCCGCCAACCTCGGCCTCAAGGGCGAGCCGCTGACCCGCCGGGTGATGCACGCCCTCGACCTGGTCGGGATGGCCGACTTCGCCGACCGCCCGCCCCACCACCTCTCCTTCGGGCAGCGGCGGCGGGTCGCGGTGGCCACCGTGCTGGCGATGGAGCCCGAGATCCTGGTCCTCGACGAGCCCTCCTCCAACCTCGACCCCGCCTCGCGACGCGAGCTCGCCGACATCCTGCGCTCGCTCGACGTGACGGTGCTGATGGTGACCCACGACCTGCCCTACGCGCTCGAGCTGTGCCCGCGATCGGTCGTCCTCTCCGACGGCGCGGTCGTCGCCGACGGCCGGACCTATGACGTGCTCACCGACGACGCGTTGATGCGCGCCCACCGTCTCGAGCTGCCGTTCGGCTTCGACCCGACGCGCATTGATAGCCTTCCCGCGTGAGCAACGAGCTGTCCTCCCTCGAGTCCGAGATCGAAGCGACGCGCGAGCGGCTCGCCCACACCATCGACGAGCTGCTGCACCGGGCTCACCCGAAGACGATCGTGTCGCGCGAGGTCACCACGGTCCGGCAGTACTTCGTCGACGCGCAGACCGGCGCCCCGCGCACCGACAACATCCTCAAGGTCGTCGGCGGCGTCCTGGGCGCGGTCGCCCTGGTCGTCGTGGTCCGCAGGGTCGCACGCTGAAGGCAGGGATCCGGGTGTCCGACAAGGCCCCCATCAAGATGCTGCACGACCGCGTGCTGGTCGACGTCGAGGGTGACGCCGGGGAACGCCGCTCCAGCGGCGGCATCGTCATCCCCGCGACCGCCGCGATGGGTGCGCGCCGGCTGACCTGGTCGCGCGTGGTCGCCGTCGGCCCCCACGCCCGGGCGGTGGAGAAGGGTGACCGGGTCCTCTTCGACCCCGAGGACAAGGCCGAGGTCGAGGTCCAGGGCGAGCTCTACATGGTGATGCGCGAGCGCGACGTGCACGCGGTGGCCGCCGACCGGCTCGGCGACGACGCCGAGGACGCCGACGGTGGGGCCACCGGGCTCTACCTCTGACCCGAGCTGCGACCCCCCTTGTAACGCCGGGTTACCGACTGTTCCCACGAGGTTGCAACAGCGTGGGAACAGCAGTAACCCGGCGTTACAAGGGCCGGGTGGGGAGGCCGACGAGGGCTGAGGTCAGGCGCGGGCGGCGGCGGGCAGCCCGCGACGACGCGGGGCACGACGCGCGCTGGGCTCGGTGCGGTGCACGTCCGGTACGCCGAGGGCGGCCACGACCGCGGCGAGCAGGCAGGCCCCGAGGACCAGGAACCCGACCGTGTAGCCGCGCTCGAGCGGCAGCCCGCCGGGACCGGTCTGCGCGGTGACGATGCCGGCCATCACGGCCGAGCCGACCGAGCCGCCGATGGTACGGATGTTGGCGTTCATGCCGCTGGCGACGCCGGTCTGGCTGGCGGGCACCGACGCGATCACGACCGAGGCGCTGGTGGAGATCACCAGCCCGGTGCCGAGCCCCTGGGCGGTGATGCCGACCAGCACGTGGGCGGTGGTGTCGTGGAACAGCGCGAGCGCGACGTACGACAGCGAGGAGATGAGGGCGCCGGTGAGGATCACCGCGCGGGAGCCGAAGCGGCCCATCAGCCGCGCGGTCGTGAGCCCGACGAGGAAGCTGGCCAGCGCCGAGGGGAGCAGCAGCCGCCCCGACTCCGAGATGGTGGCGCCGAAGCCGTAGCCGGCCGAGGTCGGGGTCTGCAGCAGCTGCGGCAGGAAGCCGAACGAGGAGAACAGCCCGACCCCGACGAAGAAGGTCACCAGGTTGGTCGTCCAGACGCCGCGGGTGCGCATCATCCGCATGTCGATCAGCGGCACCCGGACCCGCGTCTCGAGCCAGCCCCAGGCGACCAGCAGCACGACGGCGAGCACCAGCAGGCCCACCACGAGCGGCGAGCCCCAGCCCCACTGGTTGCCCTGGCTGACCGGCAGCAGCAGCGCCACCAGCCAGCCGGCGAGCAGCACCGCCGGGAGCACCGGGCAGCCGGTCACCGGGGGTGCGCGGGGACTCGGGGATGAAGACGGTGGCGGCCACGGCCGCGCCCGCGGTCACGATCATCGGCAGCCAGAACAGCCAGTGGTAGCCGAGCACCTCGACGATCGGCCCGGCCACGACGATGCCGAAGCCGAACCCGACGGCGGTCAGCGACGCCAGCACGGAGAGGGCGGTCGTCATCTTGTTCGTGAAGTTGTCGCGGATGATCCCGAAGGCCAGCGGCATCACGCCACCGCCGAGGCCCTGCACGACGCGCGCGGCGATCAGCCAGCCGATCGACGGCGCGAGCGCGGCGGCCAGCGAACCGAGCGACAGCGCGGCGAGTGCCACGACGATGATCTTCTTCTTGCCGACGACGTCGCCGATCCGGCCCAGCAGGGGAGTGGCGATGGAGGCCGAGAGCAGGTACGCCGTCAGCACCCACGTCACCGTCGACTGGTCGGTGTCGTACTCCTGCTGGATCTGCGCCAGCACGGGCACGATCAGCGACTGCAGCAGCGCGAAGGCGCCGACGGCGACCGTGAGGACGGCGAAGGTGATCCGCTGCTGGCGGCGTACGGGTGACACGCGGGAGGGCTCCTCGGGACAGGCGGGGACGGGAAGGGGGTCGAACGCACAACCCCATGACGGCCCCGGACATTCCGGGGCCGCGGGTGACCCGGGTCGCCCCGAGGGGTGATCCTCGCTAGGTTGCAGGAGGTGTCGGGGCTGGACCAGACCGGGGGGACGTGGGCCGTCCCGACGCGCGAGACTCACGTACGGACTACCTGATGAGGGAGGCCATGGACACCCTGTTCATCGACGGCGCCTGGCGCGCCGCCCGGAGCTCGGCCACCAGGACGATCAGCTGCCCCGCCGACGGTCACGAGGTCGTCACCGTGGCGGAGGCGAGCGCCGAGGACGCCCGCGACGCGGTCGCGGCCGCTCGGGCGGCGTACGACGCGGGGCCCTGGCCCACCACCCCGGCCCCGGAGCGGGCGGCGCTGCTGCGTCGGCTCGCCGACCGGCTGGAGGCGGACCGGGACCAGGTCGCGCGGCTCGAGTCGCTCGACACCGGCAAGCGCTTCGTGGAGTCGCAGATCGACGTCGACGACATCGTCAGCGTCTTCCGCCACTTCGCCGACCTCGCGACCGCCGACGCGGGACGCGTGGTCGACACCGGCAACCCGGACGTGTCGAGCCGTGTCGTCCACGAACCGGTCGGGGTCTGCGCCCTGATCACGCCGTGGAACTACCCGCTGCTGCAGACGTCGTGGAAGGTCGCGCCCTGCCTGGTCGCGGGCAACACCTTCGTGCTCAAGCCCAGCGAGCTCACGCCGAGCACCGCGATGTGGCTGATGGAGGCGCTGCGCGACGTCGGGCTCCCCGACGGCGTGGCCAACCTCGTGCTCGGCGCGGGCGCCGAGGCCGGCGCCCCGCTGGTCGAGGACCCCCGGGTCGACCTGGTCTCCTTCACCGGCGGCCTCGAGACCGGCAAGCGGATCATGGCGGCGGCCGCGGCGACCGTGAAGCGGGTCGCGCTCGAGCTCGGTGGCAAGAACCCCAACGTGATCTTCGCCGACGCCGACCTGCCGGCCGCGATCGACAACGCGCTCACGGCCGTCTTCCTCGACTCCGGCCAGGTCTGCTCGGCCGGGGCCCGGCTGATCGTCGAGGCGAGCGTCCACGACCAGGTCGTCGACGCGCTCGTCGAGCGTGCCCGCGACATCCGGCTCGGCGGCCCCTTCGACGAGGAGGCCGAGACCGGCCCGCTCATCAGCGAGGCCCACCGCGCCAAGGTCGAGCAGTACGTCGCCCACGCGATCGAGGACGGCGCCGAGCTGCGCTGTGGCGGTGGCCGCCCCGCGGGTGAGGAGTACGCCGCCGGCTGGTTCTTCGAGCCGACGATCCTCGACCACTGCGCCACCGACATGCGCTGCGTGCGTGAGGAGTCGTTCGGGCCGGTGCTCACGGTCGAGACCTTCGAGGGCTCGACGCGCGAGGAGGCCGAGCAGGCCGCGATCAGCCTCGCCAACGACACGATCTACGGCCTCGCCGGCGCGGTGTGGACCGAGAACGCCGGGCGCGCCGAGCGGGTGGCCGCGCGGCTGCGGCACGGCACGATCTGGATCAACGACTACCACCCCTACGTCGCGGGCGCCGAGTGGGGCGGGTTCAAGCAGTCCGGCAACGGCCGCGAGCTCGGCCTGATGGGGCTGGAGGAGTACCGCGAGACCAAGCACGTCTGGCACAACACCCGCCCGGCACCCGCCGGCTGGTTTCCCGACCGCACGGGGGGTACCGCGTGAGCGCGCAGCACTACGACTACGTCGTCGTCGGGGGCGGCTCGGCCGGCTCGGCGCTCGGCAACCGGCTCTCGGCCGACCCCGGCACCCGCGTGCTGGTGCTCGAGGCGGGTCGCAACGACTCGATCCTCGACCCGTTCATCCACATGCCCGCGGCGCTGCCCTACCCGATCGGCAACCGGCTCTACGACTGGAAGTACGAGTCCGACCCCGAGCCCCACATGGGCGGTCGCCGGGTCTTCCACGCCCGCGGCAAGGTGCTGGGCGGCTCGAGCTCGATCAACGGCATGATCTTCCAGCGTGGCAACCCGATGGACTACCAGCGGTGGGCGGGCGAGCCCGGCATGGAGCAGTGGGACTACGCCCACTGCCTGCCCTACTTCAAGCGCATGGAGACCTGCCTGGCCGGACCCGACGACTGGCGCGGCGGCTCCGGCCCCCTGGTCCTCGAGCGGGGCCCGGCCACCTCGCCGCTCTTCGGCGCGTTCTTCGAGGCGGTCCAGCAGGCCGGCTACCCGCTGACCGACGACGTCAACGGCTACCGCCAGGAGGGCTTCGCCAAGTTCGACCGCAACGTCCACCGCGGCCGCCGGCTCTCCGCCGCACGTGCCTACCTCCACCCCGTGATGAAGCGCAAGAACCTCGACGTCGAGACCCTCGCGTTCGTCACCGGGCTGCGGATGGAGGGCAACCGCTGCACCGGCGTCGACTACACGCGCGGCGGCAAGCTGCAGCGCTCGGTCACCGCCGGTGAGGTCGTCCTGTGCGGTGGCGCCTTCAACAGCCCCCAGCTGCTCCAGCTCGCCGGCATCGGCAACCCCGAGCACCTGCGCGCCGCCGGCGTCGAACCGCGGGTGGAGCTGTCGGGGGTCGGTGAGAACCTGCAGGACCACCTCGAGGTCTACATCCAGCACAGCTCCCGGCTGCCGGTGTCGATCGCGCCCTGGCTGGCCCACCACCACAAGCCGCGGATCGGCGCGGAGTGGCTGTTCGGCCGCCGTGGGGTCGGTGCCTCCAACCACTTCGAGGCGGGCGGGTTCATCCGCTCCAACGACCAGGTGGAGTGGCCCAACGAGATGTTCCACTTCCTGCCGATCGCCATCCGGTACGACGGCAGCAAGCCGGCCGAGTCCGAGCACGGCGTCCACGGCTACCAGGTCCACATCGGACCGATGTTCGCCGACACCCGCGGCCGCGTCCGGATCCGGTCGACCGATCCGCGCGAGCACCCCTCGATCCTGTTCAACTACCTCTCGACCGAGAGCGACCGGCGCGAGTGGATCGAGATGGTGCGCGCTGCCCGCAACATCCTCGAGCAGCCGGCGTTCGCCGCGTTCAGCGGCGGGGAGATCTCGCCCGGACCGTCGGTCGAGACCGACCAGGAGATCCTCGACTGGGTGGCCAAGGACGCCGAGACCGCTCTCCACCCCTCGTGCACCGCCAAGATGGGCACCGACGACGCCGCCGTCGTCGACCCCTCGACGATGCGCGTGCACGGCACCGAGGGGCTGCGGGTCGTCGACGCCTCGGTCTTCCCGTTCGTCACCAACGGCAACATCTACGCGCCGGTGATGATGGTCGCCGAGAAGGCCGCCGACCTGATCGCCGGCAACACGCCGCTGCCGGCCGAGGACACCCCGTGGTACCGCCACGGCGCGGGCATGCCGGCGTACCCCGCCGGCGACCCCCGCAACGACGCCTGGAACGCGCGGGCCGACCTCCCCAGCGCGGCCGGAGCCCGGCTCGCCCACCCGACAGGAGAACCCGCATGAGCACCGACACCCGCCCGGTCGAGGAACCCGTCTCGGAGGCGCCGCGGGGCGGCCGCTGGGGCGGGCCGCCCGCCCGCTGGGCGGTCTTCCTGCCCTCCGTCGTCGGCATCCTGGCCGTCGCACTGTGGGCGATCGTCGCCCCCGAGAACGCCGAGAGCACGATCGCCAAGGTCGTCGGCCAGGTGACCACCGGCTTCGGCTGGTTCTACGTCCTGCTCGCCACGGTGGTCCTGGGGTTCGTGCTCTTCCTGGGCATCTCCCGCTACGGCCGGATCCGCCTCGGGCCCGACCACTCCCGCCCGGAGTTCTCGACGTTCGCCTGGGCCTCGATGCTGTTCGCGGCGGGCATCGGCACCGACGTGATGTTCTTCTCCGTCGTCGAGCCGGTGACGCAGTACGTCGCGCCCCCGACCGGTCAGGCCGAGTCCGTCGGGGCCGCCCGGGAGGCGACCGTGTGGACGTTGTTCCACTACGGCGTGACCGGCTGGTCGATGTACGCCCTGATGGGCCTCGCGCTGGCCTACTTCGCCTACCGCCAGAACCTCCCGCTCGCGGTCCGCTCGGCGCTGCACCCGATCTTCGGCAAGCGGATCGACGGGCCGCTCGGGCACGCCGTCGACACCGCCGCCGTGCTCGGCACGGTCTTCGGCGTCGCCACCAGCCTCGGCATCGGCGTGGTCTTCCTCAACATCGGGCTCAACGTTCTCTTCGGTGTGCCCGTCGGCACCGGCGCCCAGATCGCCCTGGCCGCGCTGGCCGTGACGATGGCGGCGGTCTCGGCCACCACCGGCGTCGACAAGGGGATCCGGATCCTGTCCCAGCTCAACGTGATCCTCGCGCTGGCGCTCGCCGGCTGGGTGCTGGTGACCGGCAAGACGACCTTCTTGCTCAACGCCGTGGTGATGAACGTCGGCGACTTCGCCCGCACCTTCCCCGCCAAGACGACCGAGACGTTCGCCTTCGTCGACAACGAGGCCTGGATGTCGCTGTGGACGCTGTTCTTCTGGGCCTGGTGGATCGCCTGGGCGTCCTTCGTCGGCATGTTCCTGGCCCGGATCTCCCGCGGTCGCACGATCCGGCAGTTCGTGGCCGGCACCATGATCATCCCGTTCAGCTACATCGTCATGTGGATCTCGATCTTCGGCAACGCCGCCATCGACCGGGTGCGCGGTGGCGACCAGGAGTTCGCCGAGGTGGCCCAGCAGTACGACGGCGCCGGGTTCTTCTCGCTGCTGCAGGACTACCCCGCGGCCAACGTCGTGATGGCGATCGCCTTCTTCGTCGGTCTGCTCTTCTACGTCACCTCCGCCGACTCCGGCGCGCTGGTGATGGCGAACCTCTGCTCCCGACTGCGGACGGTCCAGGACGACGCCGCTCCCTGGATGCGGATCGTGTGGGCCGCGGTGACTGGCCTGCTCACGATCGCGATGCTGGCTGTCGGGGGGATCCTCGCGCTGCAGTACGCCACGATCATCTTCGCGGTGCCGTTCGCGATCGTGCTGGTGCTGGTGATGTGGGGCTTGATGAAGGCGCTGCGCGTCGAAGGGCGCCGGGTCGACTCCGGCGACCATCACCTGCCGACGATGCTCTCCGCCCGCTCGGCCCGGGAGGGCCGGGAGGCGTGGCGCGACCGGCTCGCCCGGGCGGTGAACTTCGTGGACACCGAGGCCGCGACCCGGCACCTCGAGGGTGTCGTGTCACCGGCGCTCGCGTCGGTCGCGGGCGAGCTCGCCTCGCGCGGCATCGACGCGACGGCGAGCAGCGGTCGTGGCTTCGCGGAGCTGCGGACCCCCGGGGACGAGCACGCGTTCGTCTACCGCGTGGTGCTCAGCGAGCACCCGGTCCCGACGTACGGCGGGCGCATGGTCGGTGACCGTGACCGCTACGCGCGCCTCGAGGTGCACCTCGACGGCGGTGGCCAGGACTACGACGTCATGGGGCTGACCGAGAACCAGGTGATCCACGACTGCCTCGACCAGTACGAGCAGCACCTGGCGTTCCTCCGGCTCGGCTGAGCCTGCTGGCGCCTCAGCGGCGTACGACCCGGGCGAGGCGGACCGTCACCTGTCGATCGGCACACCTGTCGACGAGGCGGGTGACGGTCCGCTTCTCGGCGCCGTTCACGCGCAGCTGCCAGCGCGTCTTGACCACCACCCACTCCCGGACGTAGCGGCAGCGCGCCTTCGTGCGGGGCAGCCACTCGGCCGGGTCGCGGTCGGACTTGGACCGGTTGGACGAGGCGGTCACGGCCACCAGGCTGCGCTGGTCACCGAGGTCATTGGCGAAACGCTGCCGGGTGCCGTCGGTCCAGCCGCGGGCGCCCGACCCCCAGGCCTCGGCGAGCGGGACCAGGTGGTCGATGTCGAGGTCGGAGGAGTCCTCGACCGACTCGGCGTCGTAGTAGGAGAACCACTCGCCGCCGTCGAGGTTGCAGCCCGGACCGACCGACGGGTCCTTCACGGCCTCCCGGCGCAGCACCTCGTCACGGGTGTCGCACCCGTCGCCGTCCGCGTCGACCCAGTGCACGAACTTCTCGCGCTGGTAGCCCCGGGACCGCTCGCGCGCGACCCTCAGGTCGTCCGTCATCCGGGACAGTCGCTGGGTGACGGACTCGGACTGCGCCGGAGCCGCCGGCCCGACGAGGACCACCAGACCCCCGGCCAGCAGGGCGATCAGGGCGATCAGGGCCATCCGGGCTGTCGTCAGGGAGGGCGTCACGGGAGTGATGGTAGGGCGGGGCGTCGACAACGGGGGATGCCGATTGGTCCCCAACGGCAGGTCCGACCCCGGATTCCGTGCCGTTCGTGACCACTCGAGGCCGGGGTGGGACTGGTGTGACCGGTGGGAACTGGGTGGCGGCGTAGTGCTTCTCGGGGGAGGGTGGAGTACGCCGTTGGTGACCAATCGGCATGCTCCGGACCCGCAGACCTGCCGTTGGTGACCAATCGGCACGCGAGCCAGCGGGCGGACAAACCCTCAGCGGTGCAACCACCACGCCAGCCGCGCGGTCATGAACGGCAGCGCCAGGTAGGTCATCACCGGCGTCATCGCGAGCGTGCTGACCAGCACCCGCAGCACCACGTGGAGATGGGGAGCGACCGCGCCGAACAGCAGCGTCGTCAGCAGGCTCAACGGGAAGAACGTCAGCCAGATGACGGTGGCCTGCTTCCAGCGCGGGGGCGCCGGCCGCACCACCGGTGCGCCCGCCTCCTCGACCTGCGTGGTGGTCGGCTCGTCGAACCAGCCCTCGATGCCGGTACGCCGCTCGACCCGGGACTCGACGACGCCGAGGTCCTGGGCTGCGCCCAGCCACCACGTCCGCTGCCGCGAGGACTCCCACGTCGACAGAGCGTCGGCGTCGGCGAAGCGGTAGAGCATGTGCCACTCCCGCGACGCCGGGCCCGACTGCACCCAGCCGGCCCCGAGGAAGCCCGGGAACTCCCCGGCCAGTGCTGCCCCGGCCCGCACCCACGCGGTCATCTCGGCCGCCTTGTCGGGGTCGAGGTCGCGGGTGATGGAGACGGTGACGGGGGAGGTCATGCCTCAAGGCTGGCGGGTGCCGCTCCCCGACTGCAACACGGGGAGCCCGCGTCAGCCAGCCAGCAGTTGTCGCGGCACGACCCGGTGGCCGGTCACCAGGGCCGCGAGCCGCTCGCGCCCGAACCGGACGTGCCTCTCGCTCTCGCGGCCGACCCCGAAGGCGACGTGGGAGAGCGCGTCGAGCGCCATCCGGCCCCCGACGTACGCCGCCTCGTCCGTGGACCAGGTCGTCGCCCTTCTAGCCCGAGCAGCTCGCCAAGGAGGTTTTGGCACTCGTGCAAGAAGGTGGGAATCGGGCTGCTCTGGTGCTGCCGGTCCTCGGGTCTGCGCCGCCGGTCTTGGTGACGGGTGTTCGAGTCCCAGCGGCCGCACCTGCAGGTCTGTCGACGGTGCCCCTATTTTGGCGATGCGCTCGGGTCATCTGCGGAGGAGGGTGGACCTCGATGACACAGCAGTGTCGGGGGAGGGGCTTTGTCGTGAGCGTACGTACACGGTGTCTGGGGTCGATGGTTGGTCTCGCAGTGGTGGCAGCGGCTGTGCAGTGGGGAGGAGCGTCTGCGGCAGCGGGCCAGGAGTCAGGATCGCGCGAAGCCCAGAGGGCCGCCTACACGGCCACCGTCATGGGCGACTGGGAGATGAACGAGTCGAGCGGGACGGTCATGTCAGACACGTCGGGCAACGGGCTCGACGGCTACATCGGCACCAGCGTGGTCAAGAACTGGTCAACGGGCGACGGTGGCAAGGGGTACCACTTCGTCGGTCCGCTGACCGTCCAGAACCACGAGCGCCTCGCGCTCGTCAACGACACCCCGAGGCTCGACCCGGGCACCAGCACCTACTCGGTGATCGTGCGTTTCCGGACCACGGGATCGCGCCCGAACATCCTGCAGAAGGGCCAGTCTGAGGACGCAGGCGGCTACTGGAAGCTGGTCATCCACACCGGTTGGCCCCGCTGTCACTTCCGCGACCTCAACCACACCACCAAGGCGATCGGCCTCTACAAGTCGCCGGACCCGAACGCCCTGGTCAACGACGGTGACTGGCACACGCTGCGCTGCGAACGCAACACCAACTCGGTCTGCGTCTACCTCGACGAAGGCACGAGCACCGCGATGAAGAAGTGCATCAAGGGCAGTATCGGCAACATCGACAACAGGTGGCCGCTGTCGATCGGCGGCAAGTACCGGTGCGACCCGCAGCGCGCCAGCACGACGTGCGACTACTTCAACGGCGACATCGACTGGGTGCGCATCGAGAGACCGACAATCCCCTTCGGCACGGCGTCAGGGCTGGCCGGCAATCCCATCCCCAACGCCGCGCCACCCCTGGGGCGGACGGCTCCGACGAGGCGCTGACGGCACCCGCAGGCGTTCGGCCCCGCGCTGAAGGTTCCCGTGGCATGGCTCCTGCTGCCACCCGCGACTCCGTCCGGACAACGTGCCCCTGAGTCCGCCGCCTGGATCACGATGCGGCCCGGGGATGAGGTCACGAGGCTGGGTGAAGGCCTCCCGGTGTGGAGTGGAGCTGTCTGGAAACTGCTTGGCACCAAGGAGGTCTTCGTGTCCTACGCTACCCATGCCAACGTTGCCCTGACTCCTCGTGCCCGCCTTCGACTCGCGCGTCTGATCGTCGACCACGGTTGGTCGACGGCGCGGGCGGCCGGAGCGCTACGACGTTTCGTGGCGCACTGCGAAGATTTGGGCCGAGCGCTACCAGGCTGAAGGGCCGGGTGGGATGCCTGATCGATCCCCGGCCCCGCACCGTCAGCCGAACCTCACCCCGGCCCCAGTCGTCCGCAAGATCGTGCACCTGCGGCGGAAGCAGCGCCTCGGTCCGGTCGAGATCGGTGACCGGCTCGGGATGCCTTCCTCGACCGTCCGTGCGGTTCTGGTCCGGTGCCGACTCAACCGGCTCTCCCACATCGATCGAGCCACCGGTGAGCCGATTCGTCGCTACGAGGACGAGAGAGCCGGCGACCTGATCCACGTCGACGTCAAGAGCACGGCAGGGTCCCTGATGGCGGCGGTTGGCGCTACGTCGGACGCAAGCAGAGCCTCAAGAACCGCGCGTCGATACCCGACAAGCCGCGAAACAAGCACCGCGGCGGGGTGGGCCGGGTGGCGGCGGACGCCGCCGACGCGCGGGTGCCGCGATGGCGACGTGACCAGTCGGTGACCAATCGAGCCCGGAGTACGAACCGGGCCTCTCCCGAGCCGACTCAGGAAGGACCTCTGACCTGCGATGACACTGGTACGCCATGAGGGACTTGAACCCCCAACCCGCTGATTAAGAGTCAGCTGCTCTACCAATTGAGCTAATGGCGCGTGCTGGTGAAGCGACCGCAACTTTACACAGCGGCGAGGACGGTGAGAAATCGGGGAGCTGGGCGCCGAGCCCGGACGAACCTCGTCGGCGAGCCGGTGACCTCGTGACGGAAGTTTCCGTCACGAGGTCACGGTTTCCCCGGCCGGCCGGGGAAACCGACGCCCCCCTCAGAGGACCCGATCAGCGCGACTCGAGCACCGCGTGCGCGGCGTTGTGGCCGCCGAGCCCGGAGACGGCGCCGCCGCGGCGTGCGCCGGAGCCGCAGACCAGCACCGAGGCGACGTCGGTCTGCACGCCCCAGCGCTGGGCGGGCGTCTCGAGCCGGGCCCGGTTGGAGGCCCAGGGCCACTCGAGGTCACCGTGGAAGATGTGGCCGCCGGGCATGGCGAGGTCGGCCTCGACGTCCTGCGGGGCCTTCGCCTCGATGCAGGGCCGGCCGTTGGCGTCGGTGGCGATGCAGGAGGCGATCGGCTCGGCGAGGTGCTCGTCGAGCGCGGCGAGCGCGCGGGAGACGGCCTCCGCCTTGCGCGCCTCCTTGTCCTGCTCGAACAACGCGGCCGGGGTGTGGACGCCGAAGTAGGTCAGGGTGTGCATCCCCTCGGGGGCGTCGCCCAGGATCGAGGGGTCGGTGAGCGAGTGGCAGTAGATCTCGCCCGGCATCACGCTCGGGACCCGGCCGGCGGCCGCCTCGGCGTACGCCGTCTCCAGCTGGCTGTAGTCCTCCGCGAGGTGCATCGTGCCGGCGAAGGCGACCCGCGGGTCGACGCCGGACTTGAGGCGGGGGAGCCGGTCGAGCAGCAGGTTGATCTTCAGCTGCGAGCCCTGCGGCTTGGACTCGGGGTCCTCGCCCTCGCCCATCAGGATCCGCAGCACCCACGGCGCGACCCCGGCGAGCACGTGGCGGGTCGAGACGGTCCGGTCGGTGTGGCCGTCGTGGAAGGTGACCTCGGCGCCCTCGTCGCCGGCCCGGATCGCCGAGACGCCGGCCGAGGTGATGATCTCCGCACCCGCGGCGCTCGCGGCCCTGCCGAGCGCACCGGTCACGGCGCCCATCCCGCCGACGGGCACCCGCCACTCCCCGGTCCCGTTGCCGATCAGGTGGTAGAGGAAACAGCGGTTCTGGATCAACGACGGGTCGTGCAGCGAGGCGAAGGTGCCGATGAGGGCGTCGGTGGCGACCACGCCACGCACGGTGTCGTCGGTGAACCGGCGCTCGATCGCCTCGCCGATCGGTCGGGCGACCAGGTCCTCCCAGACCTGCGGGTCCACGCGCTCGCGCAGGCTCCGCTCGGTCGGCAGCGGGTCGAGCAGGGTCGGGGCGAGGGCCTCGGCGAAGCCGGCGATCTCGGCGTAGAAGGTGCGCCACGCGGCGTACTCCTCGTCGCCGCCGGTGATCTCGCGGAACGACGAGGCGGTGCCACCGACCTCCGGGCGCTCGACGAAGAGGCCGCTGTAGGTGCCGTCGCGCAGCGTCGGGGTGTACGACGCGGTGGTCCGTGACGCGAGCCGGATGTCGAGCCCCAGCTCGTCGATCAGCTGCTGCGGCATCAGCGAGACGAGGTAGGAGTAGCGCGACAGCCGTGCGGGGTGCCCGGGGAAGGCGACGGCCGACACCGCGGCCCCGCCGACGTGCGCCAGCCGCTCGAGGACCAGCACGGAGAGCCCGGCCCGGGCCAGATAGGCGGCAGCAACCAGTCCGTTGTGCCCTCCACCGACCACCGTCACGTCATACGCTGTCTTGTCGCTCACCGCACCAACCTAGCCGTGCCCTGCCCTCGAGGAGCCGAGGTGGTCCAGTCCCGCCCCGCACGTGCGAGCATGCTGCTCGTCGCGGCCCTCGGCGTGGGCTGGCTGGCGGTCATCAGTCGCCCCTAGGGAGTGATCGGCTCGGAGATGTGGCCGGTCGGCGTCACGGTCGCCGCGGTCCTCGCCGATCCGGGGGAGGTACGCCGCGGTCGGCTGGTCGGCGGTGCTGCTGGTCGGGTTCCTGAGCTTCGTCCTCGGTGGCCGGCCGCTCGACTTCTCGCTGGTCGGCGGCGCGGCGATCGCGGTGGAGTCGGTGGTCGTCGCGGCGCTGCTGACGCGCCGGGGGACGATCCCCGCGCGCCTGGTCGACGACGACGACCTCAACCGGTTCGTGATGGCGGTGACGTGGCGGGGGCGGCTGTGCGGGGTCGGCGCCTGGCTGTTCACCGACAGCCGGCCGCTGCTCACCGGGCTCGGCACGATGGCCGGCCACATGTCGTCGGCGCTGGTGCTGCTGCCGCTGCTGGTCCACACCGAGCAGCGCTCGCCGGTGGCCGCGGTCTCCGAGCGGGTCGTGCAGTGGCTGATGCTGCTGACCGTCAGCGTGGCCGTCTTCGTCCCGCACGACTTCCCGAGCCTGCTCTTCCTGCTGCTGCCGATGCTGAGCTGGACCGCCCTGCGCAGCTCGCTGCGCGAGACCCAGCTCCAGCTGTTGACGGTGGCGACGGTCGCGACGCTGATGACCTCCTTCGGGCTCGGGCGGCTGGCGCAGATCGCCGGCAGCTATGCCCTGCCGCAGCTGGTGTTCGGCATCGTGCTGCAGACCTTCCTCATCGCGTGCGCCCTCGTTGCCATCCCTCTCGCACTCTCGGTCGCCCAGCAGACGACGGCGATCGAACGGGCCGAGCGCGAGAGCGATCTGCTGCGCCGCGTCTTCGACAGCGTCCGCGTCGCGATCATCGGCGCCGACCGCCACGGCACGATCAACCTCTTCAACCCCGGCGCGGAGCGGATCCTGGGCTACACCCAGGACGAGGTCCTCGGCCGGCCGGTGCAGATGCTCCACTCCGACCGCGCGATCATCGTGAAGGCGGCCGAGCTCGGAGTCCCCGACGACTTCACCGCCGTCGCGCTCGCCCTCGCCGAGCCGGGTCACGCCGGCGCCCACATGAGCCTCGTCCGCGAGGACGGCACCGAGCGGACCCACGCGATGACCCTGAGCCCGGTGCACGACGCCCGAGGCCGGACGGCGGGCTTCGTCTGCACCTCGGCCGACGTCGCCGAGGAGGTGGCCGCCCGGCAGGCGCTGCTCGACGCCCTCGACACCGAGCGGCGCGCGGTGCAGCGACTGCAGGAGGTCGACACCGTCAAGGACGCCTTCGCCTCCTCGGTCAGCCACGAGCTCCGCACCCCGATCACCAGCATCGTGGGCTACCTCGAGATGCTGATCGAGGGCGAGTTCGGCGAACTCGGGCCCCAGCAGGCCGCCGCCGTCCAGCGGGTCGACGCCAACAGCAAGCGGCTGCTGTCGCTCATCGACGAGCTGCTCACGCTGTCCCGGGTCAACGAGCAGCACGGTGGCGCGACGCTCGCGCTCGACCTGCGCGACGCGGCGCGACGCGGCGCGCACGGCGTACGACGTGGTGGCGCCCTCGTGGGTGCACCGCGACCTGCACGCCGAGCTCGACCTCCCCGACGAGCCGGTCCGGGTCCGTGGCGACCGGGAGCAGCTCGAGCGGGTGCTGGTCAACCTGCTCGGCAAGGCGGCGAAGTTCACCCCCGAGGGCGGCTCGGTCTCGCTGTCGGTGCGTCGTGACCGCGACGAGGCGGTGGCGACGGTCCGCGACACCGGCATCGGGATCCCGGTCGAGGAGCAGCAGCACCTCGTTACGCGCTTCTTCCGCTCCAGCCTCGCCCAGCGCCAGGCCATCCGGGGCAGCGGTCTCGGGCTCTCCATCGCCCACGCCGTGGTCGCCGAGCACGGCCGCCGGATGGAGGTCGAGAGCTCGCCCGGACCGGGTCGGCCTTCCACGTCCGGGTGCCGCTGGGCGCGGGCGACCAGGACGGGAATGTCAAGACTTCAACTATCGTTGCACCAGTAGACGCCTGAGGAGGTACGCCGATGCCCGCCGTGACCGTGGAGGACCTGACCGTGCTGGACCGGCTGCCGGTGCCGGGGCTGGGCGACCAGCCGCGCCCGGTGTGGCAGGTGAGCACCGCCCCGCAGGGCTACGAGGGGGAGGGCTTCCCAGTCCGTCGTGCCTTCGCCGGCCTCGACCTGGCCCTGCTCGACCCGTTCATCATGATGGACCAGATGGGCGAGGTGGACTATGCGCCGGGGGAGCCCAAGGGCACCCCGTGGCACCCCCACCGCGGCTTCGAGACCGTCACCTACATCATCGACGGCGTCTTCGACCACCGCGACTCCCACGGGGGTGGCGGCTCGATCACCAACGGCGACACGCAGTGGATGACGGCCGGGTCCGGGCTGCTCCACATCGAGACCCCGCCCGAGTGGCTGGTCCAGCAGGGTGGCCTCTTCCACGGCATCCAGCTCTGGGTCAACCTCCCGCGCGACGCCAAGATGAGCACCCCGAAGTACCAGGACATCGGCTCCGGCGCCGTCCGGCTGCTGACCTCGGCCGACGCCGGCGCGCTGGTGCGGGTGATCGCGGGCTCCGTCGGCGGGTACGCCGGCCCCGGCTCGACGTACACCGACATGACGCTGCTCCACGCGACCGTGGAGCCCGGCGCCCGGCTCGACCTGCCGTGGGACGTCGACCACAACGCGCTGGTCTACGTGCTCTCGGGCGAGGGGACCGTCGGCAACGACGGCCAGCCGATCCGTACCGGCCAGTCGGCCGTGCTCGGCGCCGGTGACTTCCTCACCGTCACGGCCGCGACCCGGCAGGAGAGCCGCTCGCCGCGGCTCGACGTGATCGTGCTCGGTGGCCGCCCGATCCGGGAGCCGCTGGCGTGGGCCGGCCCGTTCGTGATGAACACCAAGGCCGAGGTGCTCGCGGCGTACGAAGACTTCCAGCGCGGCAGCTTCGGCCACATCCCGGCCTGACTGCCCGCCTGAACCACTGACCGCCCCCGGGACGCTGCCGCGTCCCGGGGGCGTCCTGCTGCCCGCGGGGGTTGACACGAAGAGGTGGCCAGCCGTGTAACCGGTTACTGAAACCGGTTACACGCCGCACCCGTCGAGAGGAGCCGCCGATGTCCCCCAGCACGATCCGCGACGTCGCCCGGCACGCCGGGGTCTCGATCGCCACGGTCTCCCGGGCGATGCGCGACGGCGAGAGCGTCCGCGCCGACACCCGCGAGCGGGTCATGGCGGCGGCCCGCGACCTCGAGTACACCCCGAGCCAGCTCGGTCGCCAGCTCGCCGAGCGGCGCTACGCCGCCAACGGCATCGTCTTCCCCGACCTCTCGGGTCCCTACTACGCCGAGGTCGTGCTCGGCTACGAGAACGTCGCCAGCGAGCTGCGCCGCTCGGTGCTGATCCTCTCCACCCACGGCCGCACGGACGCCGACGCAGCGGTGCGTGACATGGCCGGGCGCTGCGACGGCCTGGTCGTGCTCGGGCGCACCGTCAGTGACGAGGTCGTCGAGCACCTGGCGGCCCGCGGCACCCGCGTGGTGCTGGTCGCCCGGCCGCCGATCGGCCAGATCGACTCGGTCAACGCCGAGAACCACGAGAGCGTGGTCGCGCTGGCCGACCACCTCGTCGCCGCCGGTGCCCGCCGGATCGGCTTCGTCGGTGACCCGGCCACGTCCCCCGACGTCGCCGAGCGCTGGGAGGGGCTCCGCGGGGCCGCCATCGCCGCCGGGGTCGAGGTCGAGCTGGTCCGCTGCGACGAGCTCGGCGAGGCGGCCGGTGCGGCCCTCGCCACCCGGCTGCTCGACGCCGGCGACCCGCTCCCCGACGCCCTGGCGTGCGCCAACGACGAGCTCGCACTCGGCCTGCTCGACCGGCTCGGCGCCGCCGGCGTCGACGTCCCCGGCTCGGTCCAGGTCACCGGGTGGGACGACGTGATGGCCGCCCGCTACGCGGGTCTCACCACCGTCCGCCAGCCGATGCGCGAGCTCGGAGCGACCGCCGCGCGGGTGCTCGACGACCTCATCACCGGCCGTCGCACGGAGCCGCAGCACCGGCTGCTGCCCACCGAGCTGGTCGTGCGCAGCACCACACGCACCGACTGACCCCCACCTGAGCCACAGCTCGTGAGGAACCCCCGAAGATGCACCCGAAGAAAGGTCAGAGAAGGCGAGCACGTGAGCATCGACGCCCGCACCGACTGGGAGAACCGGATCGGCACCCGCAGCGGCGCCTGGGAGGGTGACTTCCGGGGCGACGCCCCCGAGCTGGACCCCCCCGAGCTGGACCCGCCCGCCGGACTCGTGGCCGACGCCGGCGCCGGCCAGGTGAGCCTCACCTGGGAGCCGGTGGCCGGCGCGATCGGCTACCCGGTGCACGTGTCCGGCTCCGCCGACGGCATCTTCGCGCCGCTCGACCACCACGGTCGCGACGTCACCTCGGTCCCGCACCCGCCCTACGTCGACACGACCGGCACCCCCGGCACCGAGCAGTGGTACGCCGTCTCGGCGCTGTCCGACGTCCACGTCGACGGCCCGATGTCGGACCCCGTCGCGGCCACCCCGTCGACGGGCGCCGCCGGTCCGGTCACGGTGTCGGTCGACGCGGCCTCCGACCTCGGCGAGCTGCCGCGCCCGTGGCGGCCGATGATCGGCAGCGAGCACCTGTCCCACGCGCTGTCGACCGACGAGACCGGCGGCCGGGTGGTGGGGGAGGAGTTCACGGCGGCCCTGACCGCGGCACACACCGAGCTCGGCGTCTCATCGCCCGGGTGTGGCGCTCGCTTCGTGCCGACGACCAGGACTGGCCGAGCGACGAGCAGTGGGAGACGCTGCGCGAGGCCGACCGGCTCGAGCAGCTCGAGCCGACGGCGACGGTGACAGCCGACGCGGACGGGACGGTGCAGGTCACCACCTCGCTGCCGATGCCGTCGATGAGCCTGCTGACTCTGGCTCCCTGACGGACCCCTCACACGCACCAGGGCCCCGGCATCGCCGGGGCCCTGATGTCCGTCTGGGGTGAGTAACGGGACGGTTCGGGGTCGGGGACGAGGTCGTCTCCACGATCTCGGTCGTGGCCCAGTTCGGGTCCCCGCTCGACGTCACTCTCGACGAGCTGCGCATCGAGCTGATCTACCCGGCCGACGACCGGGCCGAGGACTCCCTGCCCCAGGCTGCTACAGGCGGCGGCGCTGTCGGCGGAATGAGGCGTGACCCCGACCGGGTTCCCACAGGGACAACGATCTCGATGATCTCGGAGGAGACATGCCCCGCATCCCCGTCCACACCACCGCCAGCGCCCCCGAGGCGAGCCGTGACGCGCTCAAGCAGCTGGAGGAGAAGTACGGCAAGGTCCTCAACATCCACGGCGAGATGGCGCACTCCCCGACCGTCCTGCACTCCTACGTCGCGCTCCAGGACGTGATCCGCGAGCACGCGCTGCTCGACGCACGTGTCCGTGAGGCGATCGCCCTCGCGGTCGGCAACCAGGACGAGTGCACGTACTGTCAGTCCGCCCACACCGGTGGCGGCAAGGCGGCCGGACTCAGCGACGACGAGATGGTCGCGATCCGCCGCGGAGAGGTGGACTTCGACCCCGCCCTCGGGGCGCTGCTGAACCTGGCCCGCGAGTACACCGCGAAGGTCGGCAACACCAGTGACGCCGCGTGGCAGGCCGCCGTGGACGCCGGGTGGAGCGAGGAGCAGCTGACGGAGCTCTCCGCCCACGTGACGCTGAACCTGCTCACGAACTACTTCAACCACCACGTGCACACCGAGCTCGACGTGCCCGAGGCGCCCCCGCTCTGACGCGGGCCGCTCATCCGGTCCGAGGGCCGGCCGCCCGTGTGGTGGCCGGCCCTCGGCGTCAGTGGCCGAAGGTCGAGGCCAGCTCGATCAGCGACGCCGCCTCCACGTCTGCCGCGTCGAGGTGGTCGGGGTAGGGGGCGCCACTGCGGTTGATCCACGCCGTACGCAGCCCGGCGCGGCCGGCGCCGGCGACGTCCCACGGGTGGACCGCCACCAGCATCGCCCGGTCCGCGCTCACTGAAGTCGAGGCCAGGGCATACGCATAGGCGCTGGCCGCGGGCTTCCAGGCGTCGGCGTCCGCCACCGCAAGGTAGTCCTCGATGACCTCGCCGGCGGACGTGTCCTCCAGCAGCGCGCGGGCCACGCCGGCGGACCCGTTGCTGAGTGTCACGATCCGACACCCGGCCGTCGACAGGGCCTGCAGTCCCGGGACGACGTCGGGGTGCGGGGAGAGCCCAGCGAAGCTGCCCATCACCTGCTGGGCGGCGGCCGCCGGATCGGTCGATCCGGCCGCCGCCAACCGGACGCGCAGCGATGAGGTGGCGATGTCGGCGAACGACGGGTTGTCGCCGAGCACGGTGAGGGCGAACGCGTCCCGCAGCACCCCCGCGAACCACCCCTGGACCTCGCCGCTGTCCAGGCCCACCTCGGTGAAGACCCGACCCAGCGGCGAGAGGTCGGAGAGCGTCTCGTTGACGTCGAGGATCACCAGCTCGGGGGTGTGCGTGTCAGGCTCGTGAGGTGCGTGTGACATCCCATCTCCTCGGATCGGTTTCTCCCGCCCGGAACGCCGGGCACGGGACGGTCCGGACGACCGCTCCACCCACTGGAACACATTCGGGCCCCCGGCGGGTTCCCGTGGCATGAGCGAGGCGAGGACCCCGGCCGAGGTGGAACGCCGTCGCGCGTTCGGGGAGGTCGTCGAGCCCGAGATCGAGGTGATGCTGCGGGTGGCGCGGAGCATCACCGGGAACGCCGCCGACGCCGAGGACCTCGTGCAGGAGTCGCTGGTGCGGGCATTCCGGGCCATCGACCGGTTCGACGGGCGACACCCACGGGCGTGGCTGCTCACGATCGTCCGCAACACCAACGCGAACATGCACCGTCGACGTCGACCGATCGCCGTCGACGACTGGGAGCTCATCCATGCGTCGCGTCCCGCCTTCGGTGCGGCAGCAGCGCCTGGCGCGGAGGAGTCCTACGTGATGGAGGAGCTGGACGGCGCCCTCCAGGACGCGGTCGCCGCGCTGGACCCCAGGTTCCGGTCCGCCCTCGTGCTGGTCGACGTCCACGACCTGTCCTACGCCGAGGCCGCCGCCGTCCTCGACGTCCCTGTGGGGACCGTGATGTCCCGCCTCAGCCGTGCCCGACAGCGGGTGCGCAAGGAGCTCGGCCCCACCTTCACCACCACCCGAGGAGAGCAGTCATGAGCGGAGCGCTCCGGCAGATGCTCACGTGCCACTGGACGGCACGACGCATCCAGCGATACCTCGACGCCGACCCGGCGGCGCCCCTCACCCCCGGCGAGGTCACCCGCCTGGAGGAGCACGTGGCCACGTGCGAGAAGTGCAGCGAGGTCATGCGGCAGCACCGGCTGCTGCACCGCGCCCTGTCGCTGTGGTCAGGGCGTCGCCCGGTCGACCCGGCCAGCGTCGACCGGATGCGCACCGTCCTCGACGACCTCATCGACGGGCGCCAGGCGTGAGCGGGGCCGACAGGTGGGACCTGCTCGTGCTCGGCGGCGGGACCGCGGGGATCGTGGCGGCCAAGACGGCCGCCGGCTTGGGAGCCCGGGTCCTCCTCGTGGAGCGCGACCGCACTGGCGGCGACTGCCTGTGGACCGGCTGCGTGCCCTCCAAGGCCCTGCTCGCCGCGGCGGAGGCAGCTGCGAGCGCCCGGGCCGCCGATCGCTTCGGCGTGCACGTCGACGGCGTGCGCATCGACTTCAAACGCGCCATGGAGCACGTTCATGAGGCGATCCGCCAGATCGCCCCCGTCGACTCTCCCGAGGCGCTGACCGCGGCCGGGGTGACGGTGCTCGCCGGTCACGGCCGCTTCCGCGGCGACGGGGTGTTCGACGTCGACGGCGCCACCGTCCACTTCACCCAAGCCGTCCTCGCCACCGGAGCGGCGCCAGCGCTCCCGCCTATCCCGGGACTGGAGGACCTCGAGTTCCTCACGAGTGACAGCGTCTGGGACATCGACGAGGCTCCCCGACGCTTGGCGATCCTCGGGGCAGGCAGCATCGGCTGCGAGCTGGGCCAGGGCCTGGCCCGCCTGGGAGTGGAGGTGACGTTGGTCGAAGGGGCTGCACGGGTGCTTCCGCGTGAGGACGCGGACGCTGCCGCCGTCGTCCACCGCGCCCTGGAGTCGGAGGGCGTGACCATCCGGACGGGCGCCTCGGTGACCGGGGTCGTCGGGTCCGACAGTCGGGCGGGGGAGCTGTGCCTGGACGACGGGACGTCGGTCGAGTTCGACCGGCTGCTGGTCGCGGTCGGTCGCCAGCCACGCACGAGAGACCTCGGACTGGACGCGATCGGGGTGGAGCTCGACGCGAGAGGTTTCGTCGTCGTCGACCCTCGGCTGCGGACCACCAACCCCCGCGTCTGGGCAGCCGGCGACCTGACGGGCCACCCGCAGTTCACCCACGTCGCGGGGGTCCACGGGAGCCTGGCCGCCAGCAACGCCGTGCTCGGCGTCCGCCGCTCGGTGGAGACCTCCGCCGTGCCCCGCGTGACCTACACCCACCCGGAGGTGGCGGCCGTGGGCATCGACACCGGGCGGGAGCGCGAGGGCATCCGGATCCTCACGCTGGACCACCGGCACGTCGACCGTGCCGTGACCGAGGGCCAGACCGACGGCCTCACCCGCCTGGCCATCGACGCCAAGGGACGGATCCTGGGCGCGACCGTGGTCGGCCCCCGGGCGGGGGAGTCGCTCGGCGAGCTCGCCCTCGCCGTACGACGCGGCCTGCGTACGCGTGACCTCGCTGGGATCACCCACGCCTACCCGACCTGGAACGACGGCGCCTGGAACGCCGCCATCGCCGACGTCCGCGAGCAGCTCCAGCGACCTGCGACCCGCCGTGCGCTCCAGACGCTGGCGCGGTCGCGCCGCTGGTGGCTCGAGCGCCGTGCCGCCTGAGCGCAGGCTGGTCCTGGTGGGGGCAGGTCACGCCCACCTGTTCCTGCTCCGGAACGCCGACCGCCTCGCACGCGCCGGCTACCGCACCACCCTCGTCGCGCCCCGCTGGTTCGACTACAGCGGTGTCGCCTCGGCCGTGGCCGCGGGCTGCCGGAACCAGGCGGAGGGCAGGATCGACGTCGCGGCTCTGGCCCGGGCGGGGGGCGTCGACCACCGACGGTGTCGCGTCATCGCCGTCGATCCGGCGGCGAGGACCGTGACCGGGGACGATGGGACGGAGGTCGGCTGGGACGTGGTCTCCTTCAACGTCGGCAGCGTCGCGGCCGTGCCGCCGGCCGCGGACGTGGCCTCCGGGGTCGTCCCGGTCAAGCCCCTGAGCGACCTCACCCGGCTGCGCGACCGGCTGGCACGTCCGCCCGCCGGTCGTGGCCACCGGCTCACCGTGGTGGGTGCCGGACCGAGCGGGATCGAGCTCGCTGCCCACCTCGCTGCGCGACCCGACACCGACCGGGTCCACCTCCTCGAGGCCGGGCCACGGGTGGGCGGGTTCCTCCCACCGCGCGCCGCCGAGCGCCTCGGCCGGTTGCTCGAGCAGCGGGGCGTGGCGACCATGACGAAGGTCGAGGTCGAGCGGATCACCGAGGACGAGGTAGTGCTCCACGACGGCACCCGGGTGCACCACGACACGGCGATCGTGGCCACTGGGCTCGCCGCCCCGCCGTTGGCGACGCGGGAGCCGCTGGGTGGCCCCGACGGCTTTCCCGTGCGGGCCACTCTGCAGCACCGGGACCACGACGACGTCTACGCCGCCGGCGACTGCGCCGACTTCCTCCCGAGGCCACTGCCGCGGATCGGCGTCCACGGGGTCCGCCAGGGCCCGGTGCTCCTCGCCGCGCTCGAGGCTCGCGCCGGCGGAGCGCCGGCTCCGGTCTACCAGCCGCAGCGGCAGGCCCTCTCGATCCTCGACCTCGGGGCAGGCACCGCACTCGCGGTGCGCGGCCGATGGTGGTGGCTGGGACGCTCCAGCCTGGCCCTCAAGCGGCGCATCGACCGGCGCTGGATCGCCGGCTACCGCGACTGAGTGGTGCTGGCCAGGAGCCGGCGACCCACGATCCCACCGAGCAGGGCCAGCGCCACCAGACCGCCCACGCCGAGGGCGATGCCGCGCGGATCTGCTCCCGACGCGCCCACCGCGGCGTAGGCGAGCGCGCCAGGAATGATGCCGACCGCGGTGCCGAGCGTGTAGTCGCGTCCCCGGACGCCCAGCAGGCCGGAGGCGTAGTTCAGGGGCGTGAAGGGGAACAGGGGCAGCAGCCTCACGGCGAGCACCGCCGCCAGTCCGTGGTGGGCCAGCACCTGGTCGGCCTGCTGCAGCCGGCCGCGCAGCAGCCGGTCCACCGCAGGTCGGCCCAGCCGGCGTCCGATCGCGAAACCCCCGACGGCGCCGAGCACGGCACCGCTCCAGGCCAGCAGGGTGCCCCACCACACCCCGAAGAGCACGCCACCGAGGATCGTGAGGACGGACGCGGGTGTCGGCACGAGCACCAGGACGGCGTATCCCACCACGAAGACGGCGACGCCGGCCCACCCGGCGGACTCAACGAGCGCCTGCAGTTGCTCGGGTCCGCTCCAGCCGCTCAGCTGCAGGGTCACGGACACAGCGACGAAGGCGAGCACCAGGGCGACTAGGCGCAGGGTCGCTCGACGGGAGGGTCGCTGGGCAGCGGGTGGCGCGTCGGTGCTGGTCCCGGGGTGGGTCGATGGCGTCGTCACGTCACCGAAACCCGCTGGTCGGCCTCGGGCCTTCCCCTTCGCGCCCCGTCTCACGGTTCGACCGTCGCGGGGCCGCGCAGCGTCCGGTAGCCCACGACGACCCGGTGCAGGGCACTGAAGCCCACCACCCCCGCCCAGACACACGCGATCAGGGGGGCTTGCAGCGGGAGAAGCAACCACAGCGAGTGCACGAGGATCGTCTCGGCACCCTCGGCCACCCCGCCGAAGAAGCTCAGCGAACGACCGTCGTCGAGTCGGTGCCCGGTGCGCTCGGCGATCGAGGAGAAGGCCAGGAACGCGGTGCCGTTCACGTAGTAGGCCAGCAGCACGGCCGCGAAGGGCAGCCAGGTCCACGACGGTGACGTGGAGGCGGTCCCGACCGCGACGCCCACGACCGTGGCGCCGTACACGAGGAAGTCGGCGGTGATGTCGAGGAAGCCCCCAGCGGGGGACCCCTGTCCGGCCCGTCGCCGAGCCAGGGGGCCGTCGAGGCCGTCCATCACGCGAGAGAGCAGCCAGGCTGCGAGCGCCCATCCCCACAGCTGTCCCGCGGCGAGTCCGGCGCTGGCCAGTCCCAGGGCGAGACCCGCGAGGGTGAGCCGGTCCGGGGTTACCCAGGCACGGTCGAGGCGGGCTGCCGCCCGGGCCAGGGGGGCGTCGAGACGGCGCCTGAGGGCGGCGTCGAACATCAGGGGCCCTCCTCATCGGCGGGAATGGCTGGGCCGTCATCGTGGCCCAGCAGGGCCCGACCGGCCAGCCCCCCGACGACGACCAGGGCGACGAGCACGGCCACCCCGGCGAAGATGCCCCACGGATCGGCGCCCCAGGCCCCCAGGGCGGCATAGGCGAGGCTTCCGGGCACGATGCCCACGGCCGAGCCCGCGGCGTAGGCGCGCCAGCGAACACCGGTCAGGCCGGCGGCGTAGTTGATGGCCGTGAACGGCAGCACCGGCACCAGCCTCACGGCGACCACGGCTCCGAATCCGTGCTCGGACAGCAGCCGGTCGGCGCGGACCACCCGACCGCGGGTCAGGCGATCGACCGCTTCGCGGCCCAGGGCGCGACCGAGTCCGAAGGCCGCAGCGGCGCCCAGGAGAGCCGCCACCCAGGACAGGAGGGCCCCGAGCCAGAGTCCGTAGAGGGCACCACCGAGGGCGGTCAGCAGTGCCTTCGGGGCGGGCAGCAGCACCAGCACGGCGTACCCGGCGACGAAGACGGCAGCCCCGAGCGTGCCCGCAGCAGCCACCTGCTCCTGAAGCAGTCGCACGTCGTCCCATCCGCGCAGCTGCTCGACGACGAACACCGCGAGCAGGAGGGTGGCGAGCGCGCAGACGCGCGCCCACGCCCACGTTCGTCCTCGCGTTCCCGTCGGCTCCACGGGAGGGGAAGTCCTCGAGACCCTCACCGTGTTCCCGTGAGGACACCGGGCGAGCCCGGTAGTGCACCCGACCCGAGGAGACACCGTCGCGATGAGCTCTCGTCCCCTGGCCATGGCCGCCGTCGCCCTGGCCTCCGCAGTGCTCGCTGGTGCGTGTGCCGCGCCGGGAGCCGAGGACGCCGCGGTCTCGCCCGACCGCCCCTGGGACGACGTGCTGGCCGAGGCCGAGGGGCAGACGGTCGACCTGTGGATGTACGGCGGAGACCAGCGCGGCAACGCCTACGTCGACGACGTGCTCGCCCCGGCCGCGGCGGACCGGGGTGTCACGCTGCGCCGGGTGCCGGTCGCGGACACCAAGGACGCGATGCGGCGGCTGCTGGCCGAGCACGCTGCCGGGGCCGACGACGGCTCGGTGGACCTGGTCTGGGTCAACGGCGACAACTTCGCCACCGGGCGGGAGGCCGGAGCCTGGCTGTGCGGATGGTCCGACGACCTGCCGAACACGCAGTACGTCGCCGTCGACGACCCGCTCGTGGCCGAGGACTTCGGGGTGGCCGTGGAGGGGTGCGAGGCGCCGTGGCACAAGGCGCAGTTCACCTTCGCCTACGACGAGGCGCGGGTCGCCGACCCACCCACCACGGTTGCCGGTCTGCTCGACTGGGCCGAGGAGCACCCCGGCCGGTTCACCTACCCGGCGCCGCCGGACTTCACCGGCTCCGTGTTCGTCCGCCAGGCCACCTACGCACTCTCCGGTGGCGCGGACGCCGTCCCGTCGGCCTACGACGAGCAGGCCTACGACGAGCTGACCCCGGAGCTGTGGGAACGACTGCGCGGTCTGGCACCGGCGCTGTGGCGCGAGGGACGCACCTACCCGCGCGACCAGGCAGCGCTGGAGCGGCTCTTCGCCGACGGTCAGGTCGACTTCACGATGACCTACGGTCCCGCCACCCTGACGGAGCTGGTCGCCGACGGAACCTTCCCTGCGACGACCCGGGTGCTGACCGTGGAGGACGGCACCGTCGGCAACGCCAGCTTCCTCGCGATCCCCGCCAGCTCCCCGGACCAGGCGGGAGCGATGGTCGTGGCCGACCTGGCGCTCTCGCCGGAGCAGCAGGCGGCCAAGGCCGACCCCGACGTGTGGGGACAGTTCACGGTTCTCGACACAGGGCGTCTCGACGGCGAGGACGCTGCACGGTTCGATCGCCTGCCCGAGTCGCCGGTGGTCCCGCCGTACGAGGAGCTGTCCGCGAACGCCCAGCCTGAGCTGTCGTCTGCGTGGGTGACGCCGCTGGACGAGGGCTGGCGCCGTGAGGTGCTGGGCCGCCGATGACACGGCGGGGGGTCGGGGGCGCTCTGCCGGGGATCGTGACCGTCACGCTGGTCGCGGGCACCGGCATGGTGGCGGTGCTCGCCACGTCGCTCGGCCTGATGCCTCTCTACGGACAGCCGACGCCGGGCCTCGAGGGCTGGCGCGCCGCCGCCCCTGACCTGGCCGCGGGTGTCGGGGAGTCGTTGTTGATCGCAGTCCCGTCGACGCTGCTGGCCGCCGTGGTCGGTCTCCTGCTGGCGATGCTGATGCTGCGTGATGGCAGGTCCGCGACCGCCGTACGGGTGGCGTGCCTGGCCGTCCTGGCCGTGCCCCACCTGGTGGGCGCCACCTCGGTGTCGCTGCTGCTCGCGGATGGGGGAGTCGGGGCGCGGTGGGCGGCCTCGCTGGGCGATGGCGCCTGGCCGGCGCTCGTGGGTGGCCGGTGGCCGGTGGCCACGGTCCTGGAGCTGGCGTGGAAGGAGTCCGCCTTCGTCGCGCTGGTGGTGCTTGCGGCCGTGGCACCTGGTCACCGCGAACGCATGGAGGTCGCCGCCGGGCTCGGCGCGCGTGGGTGGCAGCGAGTCACGCGCGTGCTGGTCCCCACGGCGGTGCCGGCCCTGGGAGCGTCCTCGTTGGTCACCCTGGTCTACGCCATCGGTTCCTACGAGGTGGCGTGGTTGCTCGGTCGAGCCGTCCCGGAGCCGCTTCCGGTACTGGCCTTCCGGCTCTTCGGTTCGATTGAGCTCAGTGACCGGCCGGCCGCCGCTGCCGCCGCCGCCACGGGGGCGGCCCTCACCGTGCTCCTGACGGTGCCGGCACTCGCCGCGCTGCCACGGCTGCGCGGCCTGTCCGCCGGGAGATCGTCGTGACGCGCCCGACCCGCGCGGCCGCGCTCGCGCTGGCGACCCTGTGGCTGGTCCTCCCGCTGTTGCCGCTGCTCGTGTGGGCCGGAGCGGAGCGGTGGAGCTACCCCGACCTGCTCCCTCGCGCCTGGGGCCTGGAGGGGTGGAGGGACGCGGCCTCCGAGGGGCTGCCGGCGGCACTGCTGCGCTCACTGGCCCTGGGCCTGACGGTGGCCGCGGTCGCGACACCGTTGGGAGTGATGACCGGCCGAGTGCTCGGGTGGCGACTCACCCGTTATCCGCGACTCGTGGTCGGGTTGCTGCTCGTCCCGCTGGTGCTGCCGCCGTTCGCGGTCGCCATGGGCCTCGACGTGGTGCTGATCCGCATCGGTCTTCCCGAGCTGGTCTCGGTGGTGCTGCTGCTGGCAGGGGTGGCCATCCCCTACGCGGCGTACACCACCGCGACAGGGTTCGCCCGGACGTCGCCGGAGCTGGAGGCTCAGGCGCGGGCGCTGGGCGCGACCTCACGGCAGGCTCGGCTGCGCGTGGTGCTGCCGGCGGTGCGCGGCAGCATCGTCGTGGCAGCCCTCCTGGCCTTCCTGGTGGGGTGGAGCGACTACGTGGTGACGCTGCTGGTGGGCGGGGGCCAGCTGGTGACCGCGCCGGTGCTGCTCGGGTCCGCCGCCTCGGGGTCGGGCAACGACGCCATGGTCGCGGCGATGGCGCTTGCGACCCTGCTCCCGCCGGTACTCATGGTGACCGCTGTGCTGGGTCTGCGGCGTCGAGATCGGTCCTCGATCACGTCCACGGCGCTGGCCGACCTGATGCCTGCAGAGGAGAGGATGCGCTGATGAGCACGTTGGAGATCCGCGACGTCCGACACCGCTACGCCGGTGCGGAGGACGACTCACTCACGGGCGTCTCGGTCACGGTGGCCGACGGCGAGATGGTCTCCGTGGTCGGACCTTCGGGGTCCGGCAAGAGCACGCTGCTGCGGGTGGCCGCCGGGTTGGAGCGCGCCGCCGCAGGGCAGGTGCTCGTGGACGGGAGCGACGTCGGCGACCAACCCACGGAGCGACGCGACGTCACCGTGATGTTCCAGAGCCCGTTGCTCTTCGACCACCTGGATGTCGCCGGCAACGTGGGGTTCGCCCCCCGCCTGGCCGGGGCCCGCCGTCGTGAGGCTCGCCGGTGCGCCCGGCGCTACCTGAGGCTGGTCCACCTCGAGGGGTTCGACTCGCGCGACGTGTCCTCGCTCTCCGGGGGGCAGCAGCAACGGGTGGCGCTCGCCCGCGCCCTCGCGGCCGAACGCGGCGCCCTGCTCCTCGACGAGCCCTTCAGCAGCCTGGACCGCGAGCTGCGCGCCTCGATGCACGACCTGCTCGCCGAGGTGAGGGCGGCGCTGGCGCCGACCATCCTGCTGGTCACCCACGACCTCGACGAGGCAGCCCTGGCCGAGTCGACTGTGGTGCTGATCGATGGGACCGTCCACCAGCAGGCCCCGATGACCGAGCTCTACCGACGTCCCGCGAGCCTGCCCGTGGCGCGGCTGCTCGGCGGCTTCACCGAAGTCCCCGGCACCGTCCGCGACGGCGTCCACCACTCCGCCTGGGGCCGGGTACCCGTCACCGGCGGCGAGCGTGAGGCGGTCCTGCTCCTGCGTCGCGAGGAGCTGCGGTTGCACCGCGGACCGGTCGCGGGCACGGGTGGGGGGATCACTGCGACCGTCGTACGGCGCCGTCCCTCAGGCACCCGCGTCATCGTCTCGCTCGAGGGTGACGACGGGTCACGGGTGGACGTCGAGCTCCCTGCAGGCGAGGACGTCCGCCCGGGCGCCCGGGTGAAGGTCGGCCTGCCCGCCAGCGTGGAACCCCAGTGGACCGTGGCCCAGGAACAGTCATCGGGGCCCACCGGGAACCCCGCGGGGCGCCCAACGGGTTTCCACGACGACGAGCACGAGGCTCGCCCGCCCCTGGAGGAGACCCGGTCATGAAGGCAATGTGGAACGGAACGGTGGTTGCCGAGAGCGAGGACACCGTCGTGGTCGAGGGCAACCACTACTTCCCGATGGGCGCCGTCCGTCGCGAGCTGCTGCGACCCTCCGCGCGCGCCACGACGTGCGCCTGGAAGGGGCGGGCCTCCTACTAGCACGCTGGACGTCGACGGCGAGGTCAACGAGGACGCAGCCTGGTTCTACCCGGACCCCTTGCCCGGAGCCGAGGCGGTGGCCGGACGGGTGGCGTTCTGGCACGGCGTCGAGGTCCGCGCATGACGCCGCCGGTGGTCGAGGTCTTCTGGCGCCCGGGGTGCCCCTTCTGCCTGGCCCTGCGGACCGGACTGACGCTCCGGGGCGTCAGGGCACGCTGGCGCAACATCTGGGAGGACCCGGAGGCCGCAACGATCGTGCGGACTCACAACCAGGGCAACGAGACCGTGCCGACCGTGCGGATCGGGGACACGGTGCTCACCAACCCCTCCGCGGGCACGGTACGGCGCCACGCGCGTCGGGCGGCGGCGCGATGAACACCGCCCTGGACGGGGACCGCCATCCCCGGCGGCGGCAGGTGACGTTCCGGGGCAGCAACGGGACGGACCTCGCGGGCACCCTCGACCTCCCCGACGGACCACCCGTCGCGACGGCGCTGTTCGCCCACTGCTTCACCTGCGACCGGACCTCCCGGGCCGCCTCCCGGGTCGGCCGGACCCTGGCGGGGGCCGGGTACGCCGTGCTCCGCTTCGACTTCACCGGCCTGGGGGACTCCGACGGCTCGTTCGCGGAGACCACCTTCACCACCAACCTCGAGGACCTCCGCGCCGCCGCGCGCTGGCTCGGCACCGAGCTGCGAACCGCCGCGGCTGCTGGTGGGCCACTCGCTCGGAGGTGCCGCCGTGCTGGCGATCGCCGGGGAGCTCGACTCCGTCGACGCGGTCGCCGTCATCGGGGCGCCTTCGACCCCGGCCCACGTCACCAGGCTCCTGGACGATGCCGAGCCGGAGCCCGACGGGCACCTGGCGGTCACCATCGGTGGCAGGAAGCTCCACGTCAGCCCCGACCTGGCACGCGACCTGTCCGCCCAACCCCAGCTGGACCGCATCGCGACGCTGGGGAAGCCGCTCCTCGTCCTGCATGCGCCGGCGGACGCGGTGGTCGGGATCGGGGAGGCGCGCACCCTCTTCGAGACCGCGCAGGCACCCCAAGTCCTTCGTCTCGCTCGACCAGGCGGACCACCTGCTGCTGCGCGGCGAGGACGCCGACTTCGCAGGCGCGATGATCGCCACCTGGTCCGGTCGCTACGTGCGGGGCGACGACGCCCACCGGACGACCACCCGCGCGGTGCCGGGCGCCGTCGTGGTCGACGAGCTCGACGGCACCGATGGATACGCCCACCTGGCCACCTCGGGCCGTCACACGCTGGCCGGTCGACGAGCCACCCGACGTCGGCGGCGCCGACACCGGTCCCGGGCCCTACGACGTGCTGCTCTCGGCGCTGGGGGCGTGCACGTCGATGACCATGCGCATGTACGCACGACGCAAGGGCTGGGAGTACGGGACCTCGCGCGTGACGCTGCGCCATGGGCGAGTCCACGCCTCCGACTGCGAGACGTGCGAGACGACGACCGGCCACGTCGACCGGGTGGAGCGCCACATCGAGCTCGACCCCACGATTCCGGAGGAGCAGCGGAGGGCGCTGCTGGCCATCGCCGACCGCTGCCCGGTCCACCGCACCCTGCTGGGCGAGGTGGAGATCCTCACCACCCACGGCACCCACGAGACAGCCGGGTCCTGATCTGGTTGACCACGCTGGCCGCACACCGCGGCTGTCGCCGTCACCCGCCGGGTGCTGGAGGGGGTCGGCGCGCGGGTGGACGTGGCCCGCCTGGTCGACCACGTCATCCCGCTCGGGGTGCAGCCGGACATGCGCGAGCACGGGGGGGGCGGGGGAGCGCGACGACTTCCCGGACATCTACCGCTCGCTGGTAGAACCGTCGGACATCGTCGTCCTCGCCACCCCGATCTGGCTCGGCGACCAGTCCTCGATGACCCGGCTCGCGATCGAACGGCTCTACGGCTGGTCCGGTGAGCTGAACGCGGCCGGCCAGTGGAGCTACTACGGCAAGGTCGGCGGCGTCGTGGTCACCGGCAACGAGGACGGCGGCAAGCACTGCGCCGCGCAGATGCTCTACGCGCTGAGCCACATCGGCTTCACGATCCCGCCGCAGGTCGACGCCTACTGGAACGGCGAGGCCGGACCGGGTCCGTCCTACCTCGACGACGACCGGGGCTCGCACAACCACTGGACCACCGGCAACGCTGTCTTCGCGGCCTGGAACATGCTCCACACCGCCCGGCTTCTCAAGGACGCGGGCGGGGTCCCCACCCACGGCAACGTGACCACGAACTGGGACCTCGCCGACCCCGACCACCCGAACCCGGAGTACCGCTGAGCGACCTCTCGCGCTAGGAGTCCGCGAGCAGTCGCAGCCGGTCCTGGTCGTGGATCGTGATCTTGGCTCGACCCAACGAGATCAGTCCGAGGTCCGCGAACTCGCCCAGGATCTTGGTCGTCGTCTCGCGGGAGGTCGCGGCCAGGGCTGCGAGCTGCTCGTGGGTCAGCTTCACCACCACGTCGCGCCCGAAGCTGCCGGTGGAGCCCGCCGCCAGGGTCACCAGGGCGCCCGCGATCCGTTCGGGCACCGACTTGAACACCGCGTCGGAAAGTCGTTGCTCGAGCTCGCCCAGGCGTCGCCCCAGGGTCTCCGAGATGCGCGTGGCGATCCGGGGGTCGCCGAGCAGCAGCCGACGTACGTCCGCCTCGGACATGACGCAGACGACGACGTCGTCGAGGGCCTCGGCGAAGCTGTCGTGCATCCGTTGTCCCACGATCACCATCTCCCCGAAGATGGTGCCCGGTGTGACGATGGCCGTGGTGAGCGCACGCCCGTCGGGTGACACCCGGAAGATCCGGATGCGTCCCTGCTTGAGGATGAACAGCGCCTCGAGCGGCTGGTGCGGGGTGTAGACGAGGTCACCCGAGCCGTAGCGCCGCATCGGTGCCGCCTGCGAGAGGGCGCCCATCTCGGACTCGTCGAGGTCGCAGAAGATGTCCACCTCGGCCATGCACCAGAGCCGGTCCGGCCCACGGCTGGCGGCACGCTCGATGTCCACGTCTTCCTCCCTGCGGCCGGGCGACCACGGCCGGGCGCCGCCGGCGAGGTCCTCGGGTCGGCTGGTGCTCGCACACGTGGATGGTTCTGCTCCCATGGTCCCAGCCTTGTCGAGAGTGCGTGGTCGAGGTGAGGGTGCTGGCGGGCCGGGCGGCGTGGTCGCGCCGCCCGGCCCAGGTCAGGTGGCTCAGTGGGCGGCCGCGGACTCGACCGGGCGAGTCGGCGTGCTGGTGCGCTCGGCGCCGCGAGCGCCCCCAGGGCCAGGCCGAAGAGGAGGTGCTCGATCGCGAAGGTCCACCAGCCGGCCATCTCGGCCATGTTGCTGATGGGATCACCCGCGTCGAAGATCGCGGCCGCCAGGGGCAGGCCCACGAAGGCGCTGGCCAGGAAGACCAGGCCGCCGTACCCCACGCCCACGACGAGCTGAGCCCCACGTCCCAGACGCAGTCGGGAGACCACGAGGCCGAAGAAGGCTCCGTACATGGCACCCGTCATCATGTGGATCACGGCGCCGAGCAGGGCCGTGCTCGCACTGAGCTGGAAGTCGTTGCCGCTCATCGCCTCCTGCATCGAGGTCATCATCGAGTCCTGCGGGGCCCACAGGGACGCGATGTGGTGCAGGGGTGTGAAGAAGCCGGTGCCGTCGACCCACGCGGCTCCCATCGCGTACATCGCCATCACCAACGACGCGACGACACCTGCCACCGCGCCCTGGACCAACGCGCGTCCCGCGCTGGGCGTTCCTGTCGTGCTGACTGCCCTGCTCATGGAGGCCTCCTGGCTCTCGGTCCCGACCCCGGCGGGGCGAGCTCAGGCGCCGAGTCTCGACCCGAGCACCGGTCGGCTTCCGTGACGGCGCTTACAGTGGCCGGGCCCCCGTCCGGAGACAGTGAGGCGACCTCGCTCCAGCCCGATGTCAGGAAGGCCACGTGTCGGACCGCAGCGCCTCCGTTCCGCTCGACCTCCCCCTGCACGACCCGGCGGGGGAGACGGTGACCCTCGGCTCCGTCCTCAGTCATCGGCTGACGGTGGTGCAGCTGGTGCGCTACTTCGGGTGCCTGCCGTGCCAGGAGTGGCTCCTCGGCCTGAACGCCGCAGCGGGTCGACTCGCTGACCGGGACATCGGTGCCGTCGCGATCGGCGGTTCCGCGGACTACCAGGCCATCTGGCTACGGGACGAGAAGGGGGTGCGGCTGCCTCTGCTCCTCGATCGCCGAGCACCGGTTCCGGGACGCGGTCGGCGCCGGGCAAC
This sequence comes from uncultured Actinomycetota bacterium, assembly GCA_963754575.1. Classification (GTDB taxonomy): domain Bacteria; phylum Actinomycetota; class Actinomycetes; order Propionibacteriales; family Nocardioidaceae; genus Nocardioides. The sequence continues at coordinate 35,102 of CAVWGQ010000011.1, forward strand.
CGCTCGGATGGCGACTGGCCGACCCGCGGGGAGCCGCCGCGTACGCGCGGTCACTGGGCCGAGGCCTGAGGCCGCAGGCGATCACCCGTGACACCGTGAGAAGCCCGGGAGTGGTCGTGCTGGATCGTCGCGGCACCGTCACCTACCGCCACCTCGGCACGAGGATCGGCGACTACCCGCCGGTGTCGGAGGTGCTGACGTCGCTCGGCGTCGGCGCCTGACCTGCCGATCCGCCTGGGTCGCTGCCGTCTGCGGACCGACGCCGTCCGCGTAGAGCACGCCAAGCCCAGGCGGCCGACACCAGCAGCGGCGAGCGCGACGGCCAGTCCGCCGAGCCCGGCGGCGGCGACGGCGTCCGAGAGCAGGCGTTGCACGTCGCCGGCGGCCTCGACCACCCGGTCAGGACCGGCGCCGGCGTGCAGCACCCTGAGCTCCCACGCGCCGTACCACGCCACGTAGGCGCCCGCGACGGCGAGGACCACGCCGCCGACCCGCGACGCGACCCCACCCGCGCGACGCATCCGCGCTGACGACCCCTCGCCGCGCGAGCGCCACGGCCGTCGCCGCGGTCCCGACCGTGAGGCCCATGCCCAGGGCGTACCCGGCGAAGAGCACCAGCCCCGCGACGGGGGATGAGCTGCGGAAGCTGGTGACGACGACGGCCAGGAACGGGGCGATCGTGCAGCCGAGAGAGGCCAGGGCGTAGGAGGCACCGAAGCCCGTCATGACCCGCCAGCTCGCCACCACCGCGGATCCTCCGGAGGCCTGCCCCCGACCGAGTCGCGCCATGGGCAGGGAGCGCCCCGCAGCGACCCAGAGGCCGGCCAGCGCCAGCACGGCCCCCAGCACGACGGTGAAGGCAGGCAGGTAGGCCTGCACGCTCCCGGCCACGGGGGAGACGACCAGCCCGAACAGCAGGAAGACCCCGGCGAACCCCACGGTGAGCGCAGGGGTGGCGCGCAGGGCCCTCACCACGGCCCGGGTCGGGGACGACGGCGCGTCCTCGAGGACGAAGAGCGACAGGTAGGCGGGCAGCAGCGCGAATCCGCACGGGTTGACCGCGGCGACCACACCGGCGCCGATCGCGAGCCAGAGCGAGGAGGCCTCCACCGAGAGCCAGCCGTCGTTCACGAGGCCTCCGCGGCGAGACGGGCCACCAGGTCGTTCAGCTCAGCGTCGTCCAGGTAGCTGCTCGACGATGATCTCGCCGTCGGCGTCGATGACGGTGTAGGTGGACTGGGCGGTCACCCGGAAGTGCTGCCACACCTCGCCCTCCTCGTCCACGAGGTGGGTGACGTGGGGGATCCGGGCCGCGAGGTCACTGATGGCGGCGGCGTCGTCCAGGCCACCGACGCCCACGACGGCCACCTCGCCGTCGTACTCCTCGGCGAGGGCCGAGACGTTCGGGCTCTGGGCCCGGCACGTCGGGCACCAGGGCGCCCAGAACCACAGCACCGCCGGTCGGCCCTCGAGGCTGGTGCCCTCGAGGACCGATCCGTCGACCGTCTCGGCCGAGAAGTCGTAGTCCGCCTGCTTGCCCGTGCCGATCACCTCGGCGGCGGCACCCGGAGGTGTCGGAGGTGGCCGTACCGCAAGCGCCGAGCAGGAGGACCGTGGACGTGACGAGCAGAGCGAGCGAACGCATCTGCTGAGTGTGGACCGCGACCCGGAGCCCGCACTGTGAGCGTGCTTACGGAACTCCCAGCCCAGGTGCGCGCACGCTCGGACCCATGACCGGGCCGACGCGGAGTCTCCTGTTCGCCGGAGCCGGCGTCGTGGTCCTCGTCGCGATCGCGTGGGGACTCTCGCTCCGCAGCTCCCCGGCCGGTGCACCTTCTGCGGAGCCAGTCACCGACGCCGCAGTCGTCGTCCGCAGCACCGCCGGGCAGCGCAGGGGAGGACCTGCCCTCGGCACTCCGCGACCCCGGGAACGAGGCGTTCGCCCCGCCCCTGATCGACCTCGATGACCTCGTCAGCCGGCGGACCGCCACCTGACGGCATCCCACCGATCGACCAACCCCGCTTCGAGTCGGTGGACGAGGTGACCTGGCTCGGCGACACCGATCCGGTGCTGTCGCTGACCGTCGACGGGGAGACCCGTGGCTACCCGGTCGCCATCATGACCTGGCACGAGATCGTCAACGACGAGATCGCTGGTACCCCGGTCGCGGTCACCTACTGCCCGCTCTGCAACTCCGGGGTCGCCTTCCACCGCGTCGTGGACGGTCAGCGGCTCGACTTCGGCACCTCCGGCATGTTGTACGCCGACAACCTGGTGATGTACGACCGGCAGACCCAGTCGCTGTGGCCCCAGCTCACGGGGCTCGCCTCCGTCGGTGCCATGACCGGCACCCAGCTCGAGGCGATCCCGATGGGTGCCGTCGGCTGGACCCAGTTCACGCGAGGCACACCCGGACGCCCAGCGTGCTCACCCGTGAGACCGGGCACGACCGCGACTACGGGGCCAACCCCTACGTCGGCTACGACGAACCGGACGGCGCCCTGCTCGTTCCCGTCCCCGGAGGGACCGACGACCGACTGCTCGTCAAGGAGCGCGTCGTGGGTCTCGGCGAGGGCGCCGACGCCGTGGCGGTCGACCCGCGATCTCGTGTCGACGCGAGGGCGTCTTGGAGGTGTCGGTCGACGGGCAGGAGGTCTCCCTGTGGCACGTGCCCGGACAGGCCTCGGCACTCGACGAGGAGCAGATCGACGAGAGCCGCGACGTCGGCTCCGTCGCGGCGTACTCGCCCCGCGTACGCGGCCAGGACCTCACCTGGGAGCGAATCGGGCGCCGAGTTCGTGGACAGCCAGACCGGCTCGCGGTGGAACATCGCCGGTGAGGCCGTGGCCGGGCCGCTCCGCGGTGCGCGCCTCGAACCGGTGCAGCACCTCGACACCTTCTGGTTCGCGTGGGTGGCGTTCCAGGCCGATACCCGTCTGGTCAGCTAGGAGAATCCGAGGATGACCGAAAGCAACCGCGTCCGGATCCTCCACGTCCCCGACTGCCCGCTGGTCGATCGCCTTCGGGCCGAGGTAAAGGCATGTCTCGGCGAAGTGGCCCCGTCGTACGTCGTCGAGCTCGTCGAGGGCGACCACCCCTCGCCGACCCTGCTGGTGGACGGCATCGACGTGGCCACGGGAGCACCGGTCTCCGGCGAGGCGCGTTGCCGTCTCGACCTTCCCTCTCCGGAGCAGGTCCGGGAGGCCCTCAGTGCGTTGGGCTGACGTTCAGAGCAGGTCCTTCAGGCCTGCGTAGCCGCCGTCCGCCAGCCTGTCGCCGGACACCTCGAAGTAGTCCTGCCCGGCGGTGACGCCAAGGCCGCTGACGAGCCGGTTCATGAAGTTGAACAGCGCGCAGACCGACACCACGTCGTGCAAGGCTTTCTCGGACCAGCCGGCTGACAGGACCGCGTCGGCGTCGGCGGGAGTCATCCGGTCGGGGGAGGAGGTGAGCTTGGCGACGTATCGCAGAACCGGCCGCAACCGATCATCGACGCTCGCTGTGTCGACGTCCGCGAGAAGGTCGCTGAGGAGGTCTTCCTCGATCCCGAAGCGCGCTGCCGTCACCGCGTGCACGCCGTGGCAGTAGCTGCAGTCGTTCAGCCCGGAGACGTAGGCGGCGATCAGCTCCCGCTCGCCGACGGTCAGGTCGGACGGGCCCCGCATGAGCGCCTCGTGGTAGTCGATGAGCGGTCGAGAAGTCTCCGGGAAGGACTGGAAGACGTCGAGCAACCGTGCGTCGTCGGGCTGGGACGGCAGGAAAGTCACGTGTTCCTCCGAGGGGCGGGTTGAGGCGATCCCAGTCAGGGTAGGTCGGGAGACTCCGTCCGCTGGGGGCGGCACCGGGCGAAGCTGGTCCGCCAGGACGTCGCTGCCAGCATGGAGGACAGCTTGAGGTGCAACGTCGAGCAGGAAGGGTAGGCATCATGGGCTGCGCAGGACATCCGTCACGGTGCACCCCACCGCCGAGGCGATGACGTAGATGTGGACCGGCGGACCGACCGGATGCAGGTAGTACACCCAGAACGGTGTCGGCCAACCGTCCTTCTCCACGTGGGCGATCTCCGCAAGGGCCTCGGTCCCGGTCGGGTCAGTCATGTCCGCGGGTCCACACGAGTGCGCCCTCGTTCAGAGTATGCCTCAACGGCCGGTTCTGCTCGTCGAAGGAGAAGGCACGGACTCCGCGCGGGTCCGCGTCGAAAGACAGATCCGCGACCAGGAGCGGGAATGGCTGGCCGGTCAGGACCCGCTCCCGTCGCCGGAGCTGTCAGTCCACGTTCGGACGGAGAGCTGGTTGCCGCTGTCGCTTCCGTCTCCCGCTGCCTCAGTGCGTGCCTGCACGGTCGTGATCGTGCTGCTCATTCTGCTCTTCGTGTTCACGGCGACGCCAGGCCACGACGAGTGCGATGAGCACGACACCCGAGAGGAGCGCCCAGGTCGGCACCTGAGCGGTCCACTCGGTGACGGCGCGCTGGGCGGAGTACTCGAGGTCGGTGAGGTCTCCCACGCCCAGCGAGCCAGTGAGTCCCGCGGTGCCGCCGTAGCGCAGGAACACGACGCCGACGCCGATGAAGAGCAGGCCGGCGATCAGTGACGTGGTGTGCAGGCGTATCGGCCCCCAAGACAGGGTCCGACCTCGTAGCCATCGACGGCGGCCGAGGTCGAAGCGGTCCCACAGCACCGCCAGTGCGAACAGTGGGGCGGCCATGCCGAAGGCGTACACCGCCAGCAGCGCCCCGCCCTGCCCCGGGGAATCCTGGGTCGCCGAGACGGTGAGGATGGCGCCCAGCACGGGGCCTGAGCAGAAGCCGGCGAGGCCGTAGACGGCTCCCAGGAGCAGGGTGGACAGCCACCCGTCGTCGCTGCGCGACGACACGGCCGCCTGCAGGCGCGCCGCCCCGGGCACGGCGAATCCCCGGCCCACCAGCTGCAGCACGCCGAGGCCGATGATCGTCCATCCCGCGACGGCGATGAGCAGCGGACGGTGCCCGTAGAACAGTGACGAGGCAGCGCTCGCTCCCGTTCCGAGCGGCACGAGTGTCACCAGGAGGCCGAGGTAGAAGACGAAGGTCCGGGCCAGGAGCGCGCGGCGGCTGGCGAAGGCGTAGGCGAAGAACGACGGCAGCAGCAGTGCGCTGCACGGCGAGAGCAGCGCCAGGATCCCGGCTGCGAAGGCGGCAAGGACTCCGACCTCGCTCACGACCCGGCTTCCTCGGCCGCCTGCTCGATGGCCTGCTCGAACACCTCGGTGGGTTGCGCGCCGATCACCGGCACACCGTTGATGATGAACGTGGGAGTGCCGGTCACGCCGATGGCCTGACCCTCGGCGAAGTCATCCTGCACCGCCTGCTCAGCCTCGGAGGAGTCGAGATCCTCGCGGAAGCGGTCCACGTCGAGACCGATGTCCTCGGCAACCGAGACGAGGTAGTCCTCGTCGAGGTTGCCGCTGTTGGGGGGCAGCTGGTCGGCGTACATGGCCTCCTCGAACTCCCAGAACCGGTCCTGCGCCGCCGCAGCCCGCCCGCCAGCCGCAGCCACAGTCGACTCGGCGCCGAGGTAGGGGAAGTCGCGCCACTCGATGCGCAGGGTGCCGTCCTCGACGAACTTCTCCACCAGGGCGGGTTCGGTGTCTCTGGCGAACTTGCCGCAGAACGGGCACTGGAACTCCGAGTAGGCGACCATCACCACTGGTGCGTCCGCCTCGCCCAGCGCCATCGGGTCGTCGGCATCGCGGCGTACCAGCTGCTCCCACGACTCGGGCGGGGCGCCCGAGGCAGTCGCCGGCGCGGCGCTGTTGGGTGAGTCCTCCTGATCGTCGCCGCCCTGCAGGAGCACGATGCCGAGGGCAAGTGCCGCGATTGCGGCGACGATGAGCGGGAGCAGGGGGGTCTTGCGCTTCTCAGGCACGGGAGGGGTCTCCAGTCATGGGGGTGGGACAGGACAGCTCTCCGAGCAGCCGACTGCGCAGCGCCCAGATGAGGAGTAGGACTGCGGCGGCCTGCAGCACGGGCTGGAACGGCTCGAACCACGTCATCGCACCGGCGCTGCCGAGGGCGAGCAGGACGAGCTTGTTGCAGACCGGGCAGCCGACGGCGAAGTAGGTGAGCAGACCGCCGGCCCAGCCGCCGCGGCGGCTGGAGGTCCGGTCGGGCTGGCTGGGGGCACGAACGTACGTCGCGACGAGCAGGCCGCCGAGCAGGGAGGACATCAGCAGTGAGGGCCACGCCCACCACGTCGGCGGGACCTCACGGCCGAAGACCGGCGTGTCGACGAGGTCGGTGGGGACGGCGACGAACAGCATGAAGGCGGCGGCGGCGGCGAACGCGGTCAGCCATCGTCGCGCGGACCAGGTGATCAGGACCGTCCAGGACGCGGTCACGACGCGTCTGCCACGACGGGGAGCCCGGCGGTGCGCCACTCGAGCATCCCGTCCTCCAGGCGGCGAGCCGCGACCCCGGCGCCACCCAGGATGCGAACGGCGTCGTGCGCCATGACACAGAAGCTGCCGCGGCAGTACGCCACCACCGACGGCGCGTGCTGCAACGCTTCGACCTCTCCGTCCAGCGTGCCGAGCGGCGCGTTCCGGGCGCCCGGGATGTGTCCGGCGAGGTACTCCTCGGGCGGGCGCACGTCCAGCAGGGTGACCTCACCCGTGGCCAGCATCTGCTCGAGCTCGTCGCGGGTCACCAGACCCACCTCATCGAAACCGGGAAGGTTGAGGTAGGCCTCGAGGGCTTGGCTCACGTCCGCCGAGCGCTCACGGGCGACGCTGCGCATCGCGGCGTACAGGTGGGCCACGTCGTCGCCGGCGAGGCGGTAGAACACCTTGGTGCCGTCGCGCCGCGTCCGGACCAGGTTGGCGAGCTTGAGCACCTGCAGGTGCGCTGAAACGGTGCTCATGCCCATCCCAGCAGTGCGCGCCAGGCCTTCGACTGTGCGCTCGCCCTGCGCAAGCAGCTCGACCAGCTCCAGTCGCTTGGGGCTGCCGAAGGCCTTCCCGACGACAGCGAGCTCGTCGAACAACCGGTTGCGTCTGTCCATCGACTCCATCGTTCCTCCAATGATCTTTGGAGGACTGTACGATATGGGGGCAAGGCCTGGCAGGCGCCATGGAGGGCGACCGGGCGCCAGGAACAGGTCAGGCGAGGGAGAGGAAGAGCTTTTCCATTTTCTTCACATCCACGGAGTCCACCCCGTCGCCCTCGGCCAGGCACTGCTGCAGGCCGCTCGCGACGCTGTCGAACTCGGCCCGGTCCAGCGCCTAGGAGACCGCGGCCAGCTGGGTGACGACGTCTTCGCAGTCACGACCTTCCTCGAGAAGGCGCAGCACGCCGGCCAGCTGGCCCTGGGCCCGCTTGATGCGGTTGATGACCGGAGTCATCTCGGTGGAGTTGAGCTGCATCAGCTCGTTCCTTCGGTGGAGTCCAGCGCGCCCAGGGCTGCGGTGAGCCGCTGCTTCGCGTCGGTGGCGACGGCGTGCAGCGCGTCGTCATCGGCCAGTCCCATCATCGCGTCGGGGTCGAACGGCTCGACGAGGGTGGTCTCGTCGTCGAGAGCGCGCACGACCACGTTGCACGGCAGGACCGCGGCGACGGACGGTTCGGCACCCAGCGCCTCGTAGGCGAGCGCAGGCCGGCAGGCGCCCAGGATGACCTGAGGTGCGACGTCGACGTCGAGCTTGGTCTTCAACGTGGCCCATGCTGGTGTGCTCCGTCGTGTTGGTCGGTGGTGCTGACCGGCCAGACGGTGCCGATGGCGTCGCCACGTGCAATCGTCCCCGCTACCGCCCCCCAGACTTCCTGGGTGCCCCCAAACTGCCCCCCAACTGGGGGCGACGGGACAAATGAACCGAGCCCCTGACCGTGTTTCCACAGGTCAGGGGCTCGATCGTCTGGGGTGAGTAACGGGACTTGAACCCGCGACATCCGCCACCACAAGGCGGCGCTCTACCAGCTGAGCTATACCCACCACGAAGTCACCCGACGCTGCCGAGGACCGGGAGCGAGTGTAGCCGCAGCGACCGCCCGGTCCCACATCGGGAGCGAGCCTGAGCGGCCCGTGGCGGCGTACGGCGGTCGCTCGATGCGGACGTAGGCGAGGGTGCCCGTGAAGTAGTCGCAGCCGACGGCCCGGATGTCGCAGTCGAGCTGCCGCCGATGCTCAGCGGCCGGCTGTTGTCGATCCTGCCGATGGCCCCGCGGATGGACTTCGTGGGCCCCTCGGGCTCACCGGGGTCGATGGTGATCCGGACCCCGTCGGCCGTGCGCTCGCAGATGAGCGTGTGCCACCGGCCGTCCCCGGCCTTGACGAACTCCGGGAAGCCTTGCACGAAGCCGATCGCCTTTGGTGACGCCGCTGCCGTCGCGGAAGTGGCAGCGCGGCCAGCCCTGGTGGAGCACGACCTTCCAGAAGCCGCCGGTCGGCCCGCTCGGCAACGGCGCCTTCTAGGCTGCCCGGCGTGCCGATCCTGCCGCGGGAGCGAGATCCCCGCCTGATCACGACCCGCCGGGGCGGGACGCTCACCGACGAGCACCACCACCTGCTCGCGGAGTGGTCGGTGGTGTGCGCGGAGCACGTGGTGCACCTCGTCGAGGCGGAGGTCCCCGGCGAGGACCGGCCCCGCCACGCGCTGGGGGTCGCACGGGCGTGGATCCGAAGTGAGGTGCCGATGCAGGAGGCGCACCGGACGGCGTTCGTGGCCAACGCGGCCGGCAAGGGGCTGCCCGACCCCGCCCGCTTCGCCGCGCTCGCCGCAGGGCAGGCGGTCGCCGTGGCCCATGTGGCGGCCCACGACCTCGGCGCCGCGGCGTACGCCATCAGGGCGGTGGTCGCGTCGGTGCGGCCCGGGGGAGCAGAGGCGGCACGGATCGCGGAGCGCGACTGACAGCGCTCGCGGTTGCCGAAGGAGGTGCGCGACCTGGTCCTCGACGACCAACGGGCGCGCAGCCCGATCTGCTGGGAAGTCTTCGATGACTGAGGCAGTGCCGAGCACCGGAGGCCGACGATGGCGACGAACCGCGCCGACCGCCGTCGCGCCCGCGCTGACCGGGCCGCGGTGTTCGGCGAGCCCGCCGAGGCGGCGCTGACCGTCCTCGAGCTTCTGGAGTACGCCTGGCACGACTGCTACGAGGAGGTCACCCCGCCCGACCCGGTGCTGGAGGACGTCTGGCTGGTCGCCGACGGCGACCTGGCCGCACTCGTGGGTGCGGCCCACCTCGCGTTGATCGACGTCCCGGACCTGCGGGTCAGCGCGGACGCACGCCGCGCAGGGCTGATCGTCCGGCGGGTCAGGAGACGGGCGGACCCGCGGGTGCGTCGTTGGCGGGGGCGTCGCCGAGGCCGGTGAGGGCGCCGCCGTGCTTGGCGGCGATCGCGCGGACGGTGTCGGTGTCCGGGCCGGGGGAGGGGACGAAGACCGCCTCGCGGTAGTAGCGCAGCTCCTCGATGCTCTCCTGGATGTCGGCCAGCGCACGGTGGTTGCCGCGCTTGGGCGGCGACTGGAAGTAGGCCCGGGGGAACCAGCGGCGCGAGAGCTCCTTGATCGAGGAGACGTCGACGATCCGGTAGTGCAGGAAGGACTCGAGGTCGGGCATGTCCCGGTTGATGAAGCCGCGGTCGGTGGCGACCGAGTTGCCGGCCAACGGCGGCCGTCCGTCGGCGCCGCAGTGCTCGCGGAGATAGGCGAGCACCTGCGCCTCGGCGTCGGCGAGCGTGATCCCGCCGTCGAGCTCCTCGAGCAGCCCGGACTTCTCGTGCATCGTGCGCACGAAGTCGCCCATCTGCTCCAGGGCCTCGGCCGGCGGCTTGACGATGAGGTCGATCCCGTCGCCGAGAACGTTGAGGTCGAAGTCCGTGACCAGCGCGGCGACCTCGATCAGGGCGTCCGCGCCCAGGTCGAGGCCGGTCATCTCGCAGTCGATCCACACCAGTCGCTCGTTCACGACAAGCCAGCCTACGCGTACGCCGCCACCTCGACGGACCGCCCCGCGATCGGCTCAGGATCCGCTCAGGGACGTCAGGATCTGCTCAGTCCGGCGTCCTACGGTTCCCGGGTGTGGAACTGGGTCGGCCTCGTCGCACGGCTGGTCACCGGCGGTGTCTGGATCGTCGCGGGAGCGCTCAAGCTCCCCGACCCGGCAGCCAGCGTGCGTGCCGTCCGGGCCTACGACCTGTTGCCCGAGGCGGTGGTCCCGACGGTGGGTTACCTGCTGCCGGTGGTCGAGGTGCTGGTCGGCGTACTGCTGGTCCTCGGGCTGCTGACGCGGCCGGCGGCCGTGGTGTCCTCGCTGCTCTTCGTCGCGTTCATCGTCGGCATCTCCGCGGCGTGGGTCCGGGGACTGAGCATCGACTGCGGCTGCTTCGGCGGCGGTGGCTTCGACGCGGACGCCCGGGAGAAGTACCCGTGGGAGATCGCCCGCGACGTGGGCCTGCTGGCCGCCTCGGTGTGGCTCGTCGTCCGGCCGCGATCCCGGTTCTCGCTCGACCAGACGTTGTTCGGAACCACGAGATAGAGACGTAGAAGGAGACCCCGATGGGGAGGAAGGCAGCAGAGCAGAGCCGCACCGAGCGGGCGGCCGCGATGGTGGCCCAGCAGCAGCGCCAGGAGCAGAGGCGGCGGCAGTCGTTCGTCGTCGGCGTCGTGGCCCTGCTCGTGGTGGTCGTCGGGGTCGGCTACCTCGCGATGACCAGCCGGGACTCGACCGGGTCGGCGGGCGCGACCCCGACCGGCCTCACCGACGGGTACGCCGTGACGGTCGGGGACGAGTCGGCTCCGACCACGCTGACGTTCTACGAGGACCCGCAGTGCCCGGTGTGCGCGGACTTCGAGGGGCAAGTCGGCGACGACGTCGCGCAGGCGGTCGAGGACGGGAAGGTCAGGGTCGACTACCGCGTCGTGTCCTTCCTCGACGACGCCTCGCCCAACCAGTGGTCCTCCCGGGCCGCCAACGCGTTGATGGTGGTGCAGTCCGAGGCGGGACCGGAGGCGTTCGCCGCGCTCCACACGATCCTCTTCGAGAACCAGCCCGCCGAGGGGACCGAGGGTCCCTCCGACGCCCAGCTCGTGGCGTGGGCGGTGGAGGCCGGTGCCGACGAGGCGGCGGTGCGCCCGGGGATCGAGAGCGGGCGCTACGACCAGTTCGTGGTCAACGCGACCGACCGGATGTCGCAGGACGGCGTCAACGGCACCCCGACGGTGATGGTGGACGGCGAGCTGGTCGAGGCCACCCCCGCCGACGCGGTCGCGGCCGTCCGTGAGGCGATCTCCTGACGTTTGGGTGATCGCGGAGCGCCGCTGACAGACTCCCGGGGGTGAGCCTCATCGACTTCATCGCAGGCCTGCCGAAGGCCGAGCTGCACGTGCACCACGTGGGGTCCGTCTCGCCGCGGATCCTGGCCGAGCTGTCCGCGCGGCACCCGGGCGTCGTGCCCCAGGACCCCGACGAGCTGCGGGAGTACTTCGAGTTCCGCGACTTCGCGCACTTCGTCGACGTCTACCTCTCGGTGGTCGACCTGGTCCGCACGCCCGAGGACGTCCGGATGCTGACCTACGAGGTCGCCCGGGACATGACCGAGCAGCAGCTGCGCTACGCCGAGCTGACCTGCACGCCGTACACCTCGGTGATCCGCGGCATCCCGATCGAGGCCTACACCGAGGCGATCGAGGACGCGCGCGTCGCGGCCGAGCGTGACTTCGGCCTGGTGCTGCGCTGGATCTACGACATCCCGGGGGAGTCCGGGCTGCCCGCCGCCGACGCGACCCTCGACTACGCGCTGCACCACGCGCCCGAGGCGCTGGTCGGCTTCGGCCTCGGCGGCCCCGAGATCGGCGTCCCGCGGCCGCAGTTCCAGCCGCACTTCGACGCGGCCCGCGCCGCCGGGCTGCACAGCGTCCCGCACGCCGGCGAGACCACCGGCCCCGAGACGGTCTGGGACGCGGTTCGGCTGCTCGGCGCCGAGCGGATCGGCCACGGCACCAGTGCCGCCCACGACCCCGAGCTGCTGGCCCACCTCGCCCGGCACGGGATCACGCTCGAGGTCTGCCCGACCTCCAACCTCGCCACCCGCGCCGTCGAGACCCTCGACCACCATCCGCTGCGCCGGTTCGTCGAGGCCGGCGTCCCGGTCACGATCAACTCCGACGACCCGCCGATGTTCGGCACCACCCTCAACGAGGAGTACGCCGTGGCGGCGGAGCTGCTCGACCTCGACGAGGACGGCGTGGCCTGGCTGGCGAAGGGCGCGGTCGCCGCGTCGTACGCCCCGGAGGGGCTGAAGGTCTCGTTGACCCGCGAGATCGACACCTACCTGGCCGGCTGAGCCTGCCCCGGGACGTGTGAGGCCCCGCGCACTCATACTGCGCGGGGCCGAGGCCCATCGTGTCCCGCCGCCGGGACAGAACCGGGGATTTCGCGGGTGTGTCGCGCGGTCGGGTCGTCCGTGCCGTACTTTGCTTTCATGTCCCCCGTACGCGTGGCGGTCGTGAACGACTACGAGATCGTGGTGGCCGGCGTCGCCGGCCTGCTGGCCCCCTTCGACGACCGGATCGCGGTCGTGGAGCTCGCGGCCAACATGACGCCGCGCAGCGACGTCGACGTGGTCCTCTACGACACCTTCGGGCAGCCCCAGGGCGACGGGGTCGACCTGGGTCGGCTCGTCGACGAGAGCAGCGCGCTGGTGGCGGTCTTCAGCTGGAACCTCCAGCCCGACCTCGTCGAACGGGCGCTGCAGCGCGGCGCCCGGGGCTACCTCTCCAAGGGACTCACCGGCGAGGAGATCGCCAAGGCGCTGGAGGCCATCCACGCGGGGGAGGTCGTGATGCTGCCGGCCCCGCTCGAGGACGAGGGTGGCATCGGCGAGATCGGTACCTGGCCCGGCCGCGACCACTCGCTGACGCAGCGCGAGTCGGAGGTGATCGCGCTGATCACCCAGGGCCTGACCAACCAGGAGATCGCCGACCGCGCCTACATCTCCATCAACTCGGTCAAGACCTACGTCCGCACCGCCTACCGCAAGATCGGCGTCCAGCGGCGCTCGCAGGCGGTCAGCTGGGGGATGCGGCACGGCTTCGAGCCCGACCGTGGCCGGGTCACGACCGAGGCCTGAGGCGCTCGGCCCGCGGTCCACCCCCAGGGGTGACGGGGTGCTCGCCTAGGTTCAGCGCCGTGCTTGCGCTGCGTACTGCCGTCGTCGACCACCACGAGATCGACGTCGCCGGGTTGACTGTCGTCCTGGGCCGCTTCGGCGACCGGATCCGTCTCGTGGCTCCCGACGACCCGACCGCCGAGGTGCTCCTGTACGGCGCCCGCGAGCTCGAGCCGGCCCACGACGCGCGGCTGCACGCGCTGCTGCGGTCGTCGAGCGCCACCGTCATCGTGCTCGGCTGGGGCGCGGACACCCCGCAGGTGGCGTGGGCGATGTCGTGCGGGGCGCACGGCCAGCTGTCCAAGACGCTGGGCGGCGAGGAGCTGGTCGCCGGTGTCGAGCGGATCAACCGCGGCCGCCAGCAGCGGCGCCGGGAGCTCCCGCACGACGGCGAGTGCCACCCCGCACTGCGCACGGTGGGGCTCACGCCCCGCGAGCTCGAGGTGCTGACCCTGATCACCCAGGGCCTGACCAACCAGGAGATCGCGGACGTCTCCTTCCTCTCGATCAACTCGGTGAAGACCTACGTCCGGACCGCCTACCGCAAGATCGGCGTCACCCGCCGCACCCAGGCGGTCGGCTGGGGGCTGCGCACCGGCCTGGCCGAGACCTCGCTCGTGCCTTCCGCCTGACCCGCGCCGAGCCGTCACTTCTGCAGGTTCAGGATGTGGCGAGCCGTCACTCGTGCAGGTTCAGGATGTGTCGAGCCGTCATTCGTGCACGGTGGGCCAGGGCGTCCGGGGCGATCGGGCGTGCAGCAGTGACGGCTCGGCGTCCTTTCAACCTGCAGAAGTGACGGCTCGGCGAGCGGGGTCGGCCCTCGGGGTGAAGCGGGCCTTGGCGGCGCTGCCTAGCGTGGAGGCATGACCAGCTATCGGTACAGCCGCGCGATGAGCGCTGCCACCTCGGCGTACGCCGTGTTCGCGCTGGCGCGACCGCGGCACCTGCACGACGCCCTCGACGCCCCGCGCGGTCAGCAGGACGCGCACGACCGGCTGGCCCGCACCTACGGCGTGCGGGACCTCACGACCAGTGCGCTGGTGTTCTCCGGCAACGGCACGCTGGCGCGGGCCGGGATGGCGCTGCGGATCGCGGGGGACCTGGGTGACTGCTGGGTGCTGACGAGCAGCACCGACGATGCCGGCGTACGACGCAAGGTGGCGGGAGTGACCCTGGGCTGGGCGACGCTGAACGCGCTCGCCTGGCTCGCCGACGAACGAGGAGGGGACCGATGAGCGAGAGCAAGGACCAGCAGGAGGACGCGGCCCGCGAGGCCGCCCAGCACGTCGCGGACTCGGCGGAGTCGTGGGAGCACGGCGCGCAGGAGCCGGAGGTCCGCCAGCACCTCGAGGAGGGTCTCGACGAGGCGGGTGTCGAGGTGTCGGAGGAGGAGAAGGACAAGCTCGTCGCGCAGGTCCGGGACGAGGACGGGACGCCGGTCGTCGACGAGGCGAACCCGGAGTCCTAGGGACTCAGCGGGACTCAGCGGGACTCAGCGGGGGAGCAGCACGGCGCGGCCGACCGCGAGCAGCTCCCGCCGGAGATCGGCGTCCGGGACGTCGGCGAGGTCGGGGTCCATGCCCGCGTGGGCGAGGCCCGACCCGACGACGGACGCCGCCACCCGCCGCGAGAGGCCGCTGCGCGGTCCGATGAGCAGCCGGTGCAGCCGGTCGGTGAGGGCGACGAGTTCGGGGTGGGCCTCCAGGATCCGGCCCACCTCCGGGTCGAGGATGAGCGCGGCGATCGCCTGGCGGTGGGCGATCATCAGGTCGACGAGACCGACCAGCGCCCGCTCCGTCGCGGCGCGCGCGTCCGGCGCCGCCTCGGCCCCCTCGACGAAGCCGCGCAGGTCGGCGAAGGCCTCCTCGACGACGGCGAGGACGATCTCCTCCTTGGAGCGGAACTGGTAGTAGACCGCCGCCTTGGTGACACCGAGGTGGTCGGCGATGTCCTGCAGCGACGTCCCGCTGACCCCGCGCCGCGCGAAGAGCTCGAGCGCCGCGAGGGTGACCCGGGTGCGGCCCTGACCGCGGGGGGTGGTGGGACGTGCCATGCGTCTCAACTTAGCCGATCGGCTTGGCACCTGCCTAGCCGATCGTCTAACTTCGACCCATGGCCTCCCTGCTCTACCGCCTCGGTCGCGCCTCCTTCCGGCGCCGCGGTCTCGTCCTCGTCGTCTGGTTGCTGCTGCTCGGTGGGCTCGGCGGTGGCCTGCTCGCCGCGGGCGCCGCGCCGACCGCCAGCATCACCATCCCCGGCACCGAGTCGCAGCGGGCGCTGACCGCGCTGGCCGAGGAGTTCCCGGAGGCGAGCGGTGCCTCGGGCACCGTGGCCGTGCGCGCCCCCGAGGGCGAGGTGCTCACCGACCCGGCCAACCAGGAGGTCGTGCTGGGGCTGGTGCAGGAGGCCAACGGGCTGCCCGGCGTGCTCGGGGCGCAGAGCCCCTACGACACGCAGACGATCAGCCAGGACGGTCGCTACGCACTGGTCACGGTGCAGTTCGAGAAGACCGCAGACCTGCTGACCGAGGACGAGCGGTCGGCCTACGAGGAGCTGGGCGACGACGTCCCTGCCGGCTGGGAGGTGGCCGCCGGCGGCGAGCCGCTGCAGGCAGAGCCGGAGATCGGCTCGACCGAGGCGATCGGCGTCGCGGTGGCGCTGGTGGTGCTGGTGCTGACCTTCGGGTCGCTGGTGGCGGCCGGGATGACGATGGTCAACGCGCTGGTCGGCGTCGGCACGGGGATCATCGGCGTGCTGCTGCTCGGCCACGTCTTCGACTTCACCAGCGTCACGCCGGTGCTGGCGCTGATGCTCGGCCTCGCGGTCGGTATCGACTACTCGCTCTTCATCACCTCGCGCTACCGCCACGACCTCGCGATCGGCATGGAGCACGAGGAGGCCGCCGGACACGCGGTCGGTACGGCGGGCTCGGCGGTCGTCTTCGCGGGGCTGACGGTCGTGATCGCGCTCGCCGGGCTCTCGGTCGTCGGCATCCCCTTCCTCACCGCGATGGGCCTGGCCGCGGCCGGGACCGTCGCCGTGGCGGTGCTGGTGGCGATCACGCTGCTGCCGGCGTTCCTCGGCTTCGCCGGCGACCGGGTCCGCTCCCGGGCCCAGCGCTCGCGCCAGGCGGCCGGGGAGGTCGACGCCGAGGACGACGAGTCCAACCGCGGCTTCGCCTGGGGCCGGCTGATGGTCCGCGCCCGGGTGCCGGTGCTGGTGCTGGGAGCGGCCGCGCTGCTGGTGCTCGCGATCCCGACCGCCGGCATGCGGCTGGCACTCCCGGACGACGGCACGTCCGCGACCGGCACGAGCAAGCGGGCGGCGTACGACCTGGTGGCGGAGGGCTTCGGGGAGGGCTTCAACGGCCGGCTGGTGATGGTCGTGAACGGCGACGACCCGCAGACGGTGCAGCAGGCGACCGAGCAGGCCGTCGGCGTGGCCTCGGAGGTCGACGGCGTCCTCACGGTCGCCCCCGGCGGCGCCAGCCAGGACGGGCTGACCACGCTGGTGGCGGTCGTCCCGGAGAGCGGGCCCAGCGACGACGCCACCTTCGACCTGGTCCGCGACCTGCGCGACGCGGTCGCGCCCACTGCCGACGACACCGGCACCGACATCTCGCTCACCGGGCAGACCGCGGTCGGCGTCGACGTGTCGCAGAAGCTCGCCGACGCCCTGCCGATCTACCTCGTGGTGGTCGTCGGGCTCAGCTTCCTGCTGCTGATGCTGGTCTTCCGCTCGGTGCTGGTGCCGCTCAAGGCCACGCTGGGCTTCCTGCTGACCGTCGGCGCGACCTTCGGGGCCACCGTCGCCGTCTTCCAGTGGGGCTGGCTCTCGGAGCTGGTCGGGCTCGACACCGGCGGCCCGCTGGTGAGCTTCCTGCCGATCCTGCTGATCGGGATCCTGTTCGGGCTGGCGATGGACTACGAGGTCTTCCTCGTCTCGCGGATGCGGGAGGACTTCGTGCACGGTGTCCCCGCCCGAGAGGCCATCGTCTCCGGCGTCGGCCACGGCTCGCGGGTCGTCGTCGCGGCCGGACTGATCATGGTCTCGGTCTTCGCCGGCTTCATCCTGGTCGAGGACCCGATCATCAAGTCGATGGGCTTCGCGCTCGCCTTCGGCGTCCTCGTCGACGCGTTCGTGGTCCGGCTCTCGCTGGTCCCCGCCGCGATGTCGTTCCTGGGCGACCGCGCCTGGTGGCTCCCGCGCTGGCTCGACCGCGCGTTGCCGAACGTCGACATCGAGGGCACCAGCCTCGAGCGCCACTGACGCCCTCAGCGTGGGGCGAGCCCCGTGTAGGTTGGCGGAGAGAACAGCCGGAGACACCGGGCCGTCGGCCCGTCCTCCGCTCGAGAGGCGCACGTGTTGACGTCGCACGACTCATCCCCGGACGCCCGGACGCCCCTCCGACTGGCGCTCGCGCCGGTCGGCGAGCGTCAGGTCCTCGACGGGGCCTGGTGGCCGCAGAGCCGCCACCTCCCCACCGAGCTGGCCGACCTCGTCGACCACTTCCCGCCGGAGCGGGCCCGGATCGAGCGGGTGGAGCTCTCACCGCCCGACTGGGACGACGCCCCCGAACGGATCCCGGTCACGGGGCGGACCGTCGAGGCCGGGTCATTGCCCGACGACCCCACCCACGTGCTGCTCGTCAGCACCCGTGACGGCGCCACCCTCACGCTGCTCGTGGTGCCCGCGGGCTTCACCCGCGCGCAGGGCGAGGAGGCGATGCTGGCCGCCTCCACGCCGGGCAACCAGCACCCGGCGGGCGAGCTGCTGGTCGAGGTGACCGAGAACGCCTCCCCAGCCGGTCACGACGAGTGGTCCGACGGCGGCGACACCTGGTGGGAGGACGAGTCGACCGCGCCGTCGTACCGCTGACCAGATCGTCGGCCCCTGCCTCGGCGGTGGACGGAGGACGGTCACCGACATGGCGCAGTGGCTCGTGCGTACCGTCGTCGACGTCCTGGGGACGTTGCTGCTGCTCGCGCTGATGCTCGGTGTCTTCGGCGGCTTCGCCATCCTGGCGCTGGGCCAGTTCTACAACCAGGGATGACGACCTGAGGTCGCCTGCTGGTGCCCGTGCGGTGCCCCCGGGAGGAGTCGAACCTCCGACCGTCGGATTAGAAGGCCGCTGCTCTGTCCACTGAGCTACGGGGGCTGGCGGGGAACATTGTGGCGCACCCGTGCAGCGGGCCGCCCTCCCCACCCGACTCCTGCGGTGCTGGTGGCTACTCCCGCGGGGGCCGACACCCGCGGCAGTAGCCACAGCACCGCGGAAGTCGGGTCGACACTGGCTGGCACGATCAGCGCATGACGACCGCGAGCAGGGTGCTGGCCGCGCTGGTGGCGGTCCTGGTGCTGCTCCGGGTGGTGGCGTCGAGCGTGGCGTCGTTGCGGGTCCCACGATGCTGGTCGTGGCGGTGCCGACGCTCGTGCTGCTGCTGGCCGGCCTCGCGCTGGCCGTCACCGCCCTGCTGTACGCCGGTGCCGGGTCGTTGATCGGCTGGTTCCGGACCGCGCTGATCGGCTTCCTCGTGGTGATGGTGGCCTACCTCGTGCTCGGGGTCGCGCTGGGCGCCCACGTCCCGTGGACGGCGTACGCCGTGCTGGCGGGGGTCACCGGCCTCGGCGCGGCCGCCCTCGCGACCGGTCGACAGCGCGACTGAGACAGCGTCAGCGGCGGTGCGCCGCCATCCACTCCTCGACGTCCGAGGACGTGCGTGGGAGCGAGGCCGAGAGGTTCCGGAAGCCGTCACCGGTGACGAGGATGTCGTCCTCGATCCGGATCCCGATGCCGCGCAGCTCCTCGGGGACCAGCAGGTCGTCGGCCTGGAAGTAGAGGCCCGGCTCGACGGTGAGCACCATGCCCTCGGCGAGGGTGCCGTCGCGGTAGGACGAGTCGGCGGCCTTGCCGCAGTCGTGCACGTCGAGGCCGAGCATGTGGCTGGTGCCGTGCAGGGTCCAGCGGGCGTAGACCTTCGAGTCCGGGTCGAGCGACTCCTCGGCCGAGACCGGGAGCAGCCCCATGTCGTCGAGGCCGTGGGCCAGGACCCGCATCGCGGCGTCGTGGGCGGCGAGGAACGGGACGCCCGGGCGGACGGCCTGGATGCCGGCCTCCTGCGCGGCGTGCACGAGGTCGTAGAGCTCGCGCTGCAGCGTGGTGAAGGTGCCGTCCACGGGCAGCGTGCGGGTGACGTCGGCGGTGTAGAGGTTGCGGCCCTCGACGCCCATGTCGAGCAGCACCAGGGTGCCGGGCTCGATCGGGCCGGTGTTGTCGATCCAGTGCAGCGTGGTGGCGTGGCTGCCGCCGCCGACGATGGAGTCGTAGCCGATGTCGTTGCCCATCGCGCGGGCCCGGCGGAAGAACGTGCCCTCGATCCAGCGCTCGCCGTGCTCGAGGACGCGGTCCCAGTCCTCGACGGAGTCGGTGAAGCCGAGCGCGGTGATGTCGCAGGCCTCCTGCAGCTCGCCGACCTCCCACTCGTCCTTGACCAGTCGCATCTCCGAGGCGACCCGGCCGAGGTCCTCGTCGGTGGTCACGTCGCGGGTCTTGCGGTCGTCGTCGAAGGACGGCAGGTCGTCGACGTGGCGCACCTCGATACCGAGCGAGTCCGAGATCTCCAGCGCAGACGGGCGACGGCCGGCCCAGAGCTCGCCGTACTGCCGGTCGCGGAAGAACTCGTCGCCGTCGCGCCCGGCGCGCGGCCGGGCGTACAGGACGTGCTGCTCGTCCTCGATCACGAGGACGGCGTCGCTGGTCTGGTTGCCCGTGAAGTAGGTGTGGGCGGTGTCGGGGCGGAAGCGGTAGTCGGTGTCGTTGGAGCGCACCTTGAACGTGCCGGCCGGCAGCACCAGCCGCTCGCCGGGGAACGCCTCCGCGAGCGCCGTACGCCGACGCGCCGCGTGGTCGGCGACCGGGTGGCGCTCGACGTCGAGCGCGCGCTCGCCCCAGCCCTTCCGCATGAACTCGGCCCAGGCGGCGGGGACCTTCGGGTCGTGGGACTCGGTGTTGGGCTGAGTGTTCGGTTCCTTGTTCGGCTGGCTCTCGCTCACGCGCGTCACTGTACGCCGCGCGAGGGCGGCTCTCACGTCGAGGACAAGTAGGCTGCGCCCGTGCCCGGAGCCCTGCGAGACAACGTCGCCTTCACCGTCGTGGTGACGGTGCTGGTGTGCCTCGGCGCGCTGCCGATCCTGTTCGTGGTGGCGGCCTCCGGCGCCCCCTCGTCGACCGTCCTCGCCACCGTGCTGGCGGCCGTCCCGGTGGTCCCGCTGGTCGCCTGCTACCTCTGGCTCGACCGCTACGAGCCGGAGCCGAGGAAGCTGCTCGCGCTCGGTCTGCTGTGGGGCGGCTTCGTCGCCACGGCGGCCGCGCTGCTGGTGCAGGGCATCGGCGGTCTGGTCGTCGGCTTCACCGAGCAGGCCTCGCTCGCGATCGTCGCGCCGATCACCGAGGAGCTCGCCAAGGGCATGTTCCTGGTGCTGCTGCTCTGGTGGCGCCGCCACGAGCTCGACGGCCTCCTCGACGGCATCGTGTACGCCGGCATGGTCGGCATCGGCTTCGCCTTCGTCGAGAACATCCTCTACCTCGGGGCTGCCTACAACGGCACCAGCGGCATGGGACCCGGCGGCACCACCGAGCTGACCGGCGTCTTCGTGCTGCGGTGCCTGATCAGCCCCTTCGCCCACCCGCTCTTCACCACGTTCATCGGCCTCGGCGTCGGGATCGCGGTCACGTCGCGCAGCGGCTGGACCCGGTTCTTCGCGCCGCTGGTCGGCTACGTGCTGGCCGTCCTCGCCCACGGGCTGTGGAACGCCTCGACCCTCTACGGCATCGGCGGCTTCGCCGGCGTCTACCTCGTCGTGATGGCACCGGCCTTCTTCGGGCTGGTCGCTCTCGCCGTCTGGGCGCGTCGGTCCGAGAAGCGGATGCTGACGGCGGCGCTCACCGACGCCGCCCACCGCGGCCTGGTGCCCGGAACCGACATCGGCTGGCTGGTCGACCTGCGGGCCCGGCGAACGAGCCGACGCCACGCGATGGAGCAGGGCGGTGAGCAGGCCCACCGGGCGATGCTCGACTACCAGCAGGCCGCCGTCGAGCTCGGCTTCCTGCACCACCGCTACCTCCGCGGTACGCCGCCCCCCGACTTCGCCGCCCGCGGCCAGGCCTACGTCGCCCGGATCGCGGCCGCCCGCCCCTTCGTCTCCTTCCCCGGACAGGTCGTGCCGACCCGATGAACCACCCCACGCAATCACTCGCTCCGCTCACGATTCCGCGGGGACCCCGATGAGCCACTCGACCAGCGGCCCCCCGCACGGCCCGCAGCAGAGCCTGCAGGTCGGCCAGATGGCGACCGCGCTCGCCCAGCTCCACGACGCCCTGCGCGACCTCGCGCTGCCGCTCGCGCTCCCGGGCGTCGAGGCCCAGCGCGCCGCGCGCACCGAGATGGTCGACCAGCTCGAGGACTACGTCATCCCGCGCGTGCTCAGCGCCGACGCCCCGCTGCTCGCGGTGGTCGGCGGCTCCACGGGCGCCGGCAAGTCGACGCTGGTCAACTCCCTCGTCGGCACCCGCGTCACCGAGCCGGGCGTGCTCCGACCGACGACACGCTCGCCGGTGCTGGTGCACAACCCTGCCGACGCGGAGTGGTTCCGCCGCCCGGAGCTGCTGCCCGACCTCGAGCGGGTCGACCGCGCGACCACCGATCCCGCCGCGCTGCAGCTCGTCGCCAGCGACACCGTCCCGGCCGGGCTCGCAATCCTCGACGCCCCCGACATCGACTCGGTCGAGGAGCAGAACCGCACCCTCGCCGCCCAGCTCCTCGCCGCCGCCGACCTGTGGCTGTTCGTCACCTCCGCCGCCCGCTACGCCGACCAGGTGCCGTGGGACTTCCTGCGGCTCGCGGCCGAGCGGTCGGCCGCGGTCGCGATCGTGCTCGACCGCACGCCCGCCGACGCGGTCGAGACGGTGTCGACCCACCTCGCCCGGATGCTGGCCGCGCGCGGGCTCAAGGACTCCCCGCTGTTCACCGTCCACGAGGGCGAGGTCAGCGACGACGGGCTGCTGCCTGCCGAGGCGGTCCTCGACATCAAGACGTGGCTCGACAGCCTCGCGGCGGACGCCGACGCCCGGGGGATGGTGGTGCGACAGACGCTGCAGGGCGCGGTCCGCACGCTGGCCCGGCGTACTCACTCGGTGGCGGACGCCGCCGCCGAGCAGGTCTCTGCCACGACGCGACTGCGGGAGGACGCCGTCACGGCGTACTCCGGCGCCGTCGGGAAGGTCAACGCGGCGACGGCCGACGGCACCCTGCTGCGCGGCGAGGTGCTCGCCCGCTGGCAGGAGTTCGTCGGCACCGGCGAGCTGCTGCGGTCGCTGGAGAACCGGGTCGGCTGGCTGCGCGACCGGGTCGTCAACGCCGTCAAGGGCAAGCCGCAGCAGGCGGAGCGGGTGACCGTGGCCGTCGAGTCGGGGCTCGAGACGCTGCTGCTCGAGCACGCCGAGGCAGCCGCCGAGCGGGCCGAGGCGTCGTGGCAGACGCTCGCCCCCGGACAGGCGCTGCTCGCCGACGCCGGTGAGGACCTCGGTCGGGCGTCGCGCGACTTCCGCCGTCGCGCCGAGCGTGCGGTGCGCGACTGGCAGCAGGACGTGCTCGAGATGGTCCGGGCCGAGGGCGCCTCCAAGCGCGGCACCGCCCGCTTCCTGGCGTACGGCGTCAACGGCCTCGGCGTGGCGCTGATGGTCGTCGTCTTCGCCCACACCGGCGGCGTCCTGGTGGGTGCCGAGGCCGGTGTGGCCGGTGGCACCGCGGTGCTCGGCCAGAAGCTGCTCGAGGCCGTCTTCGGCGACCAGGCCGTCCGGACGCTGGCGCAGCGCGCGCGCACCGACCTCGAGCGGCGTACGACCGAGCTGTTCGCCGTGGAGGAGCGCCGCTTCACGGACCTGCTCGACTCGCTCGGCGTCGACCCCGCCGCCCCCCAGCTGCTCCGGAAGTCGGCGCGCCGGGTCGACGACCTGCGCTTCGCCGCCGATCAGGCATCACGCCCGGTCGCGGAATAGGGTGGGCACCCACTGAACAGCAGCATCCGAGGGAGATCATGACGTCGTTGCTGGAGGGGGCCAGGCGGCTGGTCACCCGGAGCCCCGACATCGGCGCGCGGATCGAGGGCCTCGACCAGGCCGTCGCCGCGGCGCGCGGGCGGCTGGACGACGCCCTGGTCGAGGAGACCACGGCCGTCGTCGAGCGTGCCGCGGGCCGGTTGAAGCTCTCCGCCGACCACACCGTGGTGGCGCTGGCCGGAGCGACCGGGTCGGGCAAGTCCTCGACCTTCAACGCGCTGGTGGGCCTCGACCTGGCCGCCACCGGAGTACGCCGTCCGACCACGTCCTGGGCCACTGCCTGCGTCTGGGGCGCCGACGGGGCCGACGAGCTGCTCGAGTGGCTCGGCATCCCCGAGCGCCACCGCACGGTGCGCGACTCGATGCTGGACGCCGGTCGCTCGAGCAAGAAGCCCGAGGGCGGGCTCGACGGCGTGGTGCTGCTCGACCTCCCCGACCACGACTCCACCGAGGTCTCCCACCACCTCGAGGTCGACCGGCTGGTCCGGCTCGCCGACCTGCTGGTGTGGGTCCTCGACCCTCAGAAGTACGCCGACGCGGCGATCCACGACCGCTACCTCGCGCCGCTGGCCACCCACCAAGGCGTGATGGTCGTGGTGCTCAACCACCTCGACACCGTCCCCGAGGCCCGGCGCGACGCGATGCTGGCCGACGTCCGGCGGCTGCTCGACGCCGACGGGCTGACCGACGTCCCCGTCTTCGGGATCAGCGCCCGGCAGCAGATCGGGATCGACGACCTCAAGCGCGAGATCGCCTCGCGGGTGAAGCAGAAGAAGGCGACGCGCGACCGGATGCTCGCCGACCTGCGGGTCGCCGCCGAGTCGCTCGACGCCGCGACCGGGCGCACCCAGGGTCGCGGGCTGCCACCGGAGCGGGTGGCCGCGCTCGAGGACGCGTTCGCCGAGGCGGCCGGCGTACCCACGGTCGTCGCCGCGGTCGAGGAGTCCACCCGGCGGCGCGCCAACCGTGCCACCGGCTGGCCGGTGACCTCGTGGTTCTCCAGGCTGCGACCCGACCCGCTCAAGCGGCTCCACCTCGACCTCGGTGCGGACGGCAAGCAGCTGACCGGCACCGCCCGGACCTCCGTCCCGCAGCCCACCCAGGTCCAGCAGGCCCGCGTCGACGGCGAGGTGCGGGCCCTGGCCGACGAGGTGTCGCAGGGACTGGGTCGGCCGTGGGCCACCGCCGTACGCCGGGCCTCGACCTCACGGCTCGACGACCTCCACGACCGGCTCGACCGGGCGCTGGGCGGCACCGACCTCGGGGCGGCCCGGATCCCGGTGTGGGCCGGTGCGGTGCGGGTGCTGCAGTGGTTGCTGATCCTCTCCGCGCTGGCGGGTGCGGTCTGGCTGGGCTCGCTCGCGGTGATCGGCTACCTCCAGGGCCCGTCCCCGGAGACGCCCTTCCTGCTCGGGGTGCCGGTGCCGACGCTGATGCTGCTCGGCGGGGTCGGGCTGGGGATCCTGCTGGCGCTGCTGTGCCGGGTGCTGGTCCGGA
This sequence comes from uncultured Actinomycetota bacterium, assembly GCA_963754575.1. Taxonomy (GTDB): domain Bacteria; phylum Actinomycetota; class Actinomycetes; order Propionibacteriales; family Nocardioidaceae; genus Nocardioides. The sequence goes on from CAVWGQ010000011.1 coordinate 59,859, forward strand.
TGACGGCCCGGTCACGGGCCCGGCGCGCCGACGAACGGATGCGCGCGGCGATCCACGAGGTCAGCGAGGAGCTGGTGATCGCGCCGATGCAGGCCGAGCTCGCCGCCCACCAGGACGTCCGGGTCGGTCTCGACCGCGCCCTGGCGTGACCTTCCGGGACCCCCCGGTCTCCACAGCGCGCCCTTCCGCACGCTTCTCCACAACCCCGCCCCGGGGCGTCCCGGGTTGTCGGTGACCCTCCGGAGGCTGTGACGCGTGGGCCACCCGGCCCGCACATCCGAGGAGGTAGTGAGATGAACGAGTCGATGGTGACCTTCCAGGGCTGGATCGGCGGTGCCGTCCGGCTCCGGTCGGCGGCCGGCACCCCCGTGGCGTCCTTCCGGGTCGCGAGCACCCCGCGCCGGTTCAACCGCACCGAGCAGGCCTGGTCCGACGGCCCGACGCAGTGGTACACGGTGAACGCCTGGCGCACGCTCGGGGAGCACTGCGCCGCGTCGCTCCACCAGGGGGAGCCGGTGGTCGTGCACGGCAGGCTCAGCCAGTCGACCTGGGTCAACGGCGAGGGGGTCGAGCAGACCTCGCTCGAGGTGGAGGCCTCCTTCGTCGGCCACGACCTCTCCCGCGGCATCACGCGGTTCGCCAAGCCGGCGCCGCTGCCGCAGCCGACCGGGCAGGCGGCCTCGACCGAGCCGTCGACCGAGACCTCGCCCACGGCCGGGGAGGCAGCCGCCTGAGGGGCTGGGCGCCGGGCGGCCGCGGAGCCCGTCGCTGGGTCCGGTGCGACCTCGGCGGTTCGGGGCCGCGGGCCCGCCGCCGGTAGGCTCACCGATCATGGCTGAATATGTCTACACGTTGCGCAACGTGCGCAAGGCCCACGGTGACAAGGTCGTCCTCGACGACGTCACCCTCTCCTTCCTCCACGGCGCGAAGATCGGCGTCGTCGGCCCCAACGGCACCGGCAAGTCCTCGCTGCTCAAGATCATGGCGGGGCTCGACCAGGCCAACAACGGCGACGCGATCCTCGACCCCGGCGCCACCGTGGGGATGCTCCAGCAGGAGCCCCCGCTGAGCGAGGGCCGCACGGTCCAGGAGAACGTCGAGGAGGCCGTCAGCGAGATCAAGGACAAGATGGCCCGGCTCGACGAGCTCTACATGCTGATGGGCGACCCGGACGCCGACCAGGACAAGGTCGCGACGGAGGCCGGCGACCTCCAGAGCGAGCTCGACGCCGCCAACGTGTGGGACCTCGACAGCCGCCTCGAGCAGGCGATGGACGCGCTGCGCTGCCCGCCGCCCGACGTGCTGGTCGACAACCTCTCCGGTGGTGAGCGTCGCCGGGTCGCGCTGTGCAAGCTGCTGCTCCAGCAGCCCGACCTGCTGCTGCTCGACGAGCCCACCAACCACCTCGATGCGGAGTCGGTGCAGTGGCTCGAGGGTCACCTGGCGTCGTACCCCGGTGCGGTCCTGGCCGTCACCCACGACCGGTACTTCCTCGACAACGTCGCGCAGTGGATCCTCGAGCTCGACCGCGGCAAGACCCACCCCTACGAGGGCAACTACTCGACCTACCTCGAGACCAAGAAGGACCGGCTCAAGGTCGAGGGGCAGAAGGACGCCAAGCGCGCCCGGATGCTCGAGAAGGAGCTGGAGTGGGTCCGCTCCAACGCCAAGGCGCGGCAGACCAAGAGCCGCTCGCGTCTCGCGCGCTACGAGGAGATGGCGGCCGAGGCCGACCGGATGCGCAAGATCGACACCTCCGAGATCAACATCCCGGCAGGTCCGCGGCTCGGTGACATCGTGCTGGAGGCCGACGACCTCACCAAGGGCTTCGACGGCCGCACGCTCATCGACGACCTGTCCTTCAAGCTCCCGCGCGCCGGCATCGTCGGCGTGATCGGGCCCAACGGCGTCGGCAAGACGACCCTGTTCCGGATGATCACCGGGGGCGAGGAGCCCGACGCAGGCACGCTCACCGTCGGCAAGACCGTGAAGATCTCCTACGTCGACCAGAGCCGCGGCGGCATCGACCCGAACAAGAACGTCTGGGAGGTCGTGTCCGACGGGCTCGACTTCATCAAGGTCGCCAACTTCGAGATGAACTCGCGCGCCTACGTCGCGTCGTTCGGCTTCAAGGGCCCCGACCAGCAGAAGAAGGCGGGCGTGCTCTCCGGTGGTGAGCGCAACCGTCTGAACCTCGCGCTGACGCTCAAGATGGGCGGCAACATGCTGCTCCTCGACGAGCCCACCAACGACCTGGACGTCGAGACGCTCTCGAGCCTCGAGGACGCGATCCTCGACTTCCCCGGCTGCGCCGTGGTCACGTCCCACGACCGGTGGTTCCTCGACCGCGTGGCGACCCACATCCTCGCCTGGGAGGGCGACGACGAGGACGACGCCAAGTGGTTCTGGTTCGAGGGCAACTTCGCTTCCTACGAGGAGAACAAGGTCGAGCGCCTCGGCATCGAGGCCGCACGACCGCACCGCGTCACCCACCGGCGGCTCACCCGCGACTGATTGCCTCGGGAAAGCCGGCAGCCCACCTCAGGGTTGTCGGTGCTGGTCCGGGTCGTAGCCGGGTTCGCCCGGGTGGTCGCCCCGGGTGGCACGTGCGCCTACCACCCTCACCGAGATGATCACGCCTGCCACCAGAACGATCAGGAACAACAGCAGCACCAGCGCCGCCGGGCCCATCAGCATGTCCATCATGGGAATCGCCTCCGGTCCGACCGTACGGCGAATCTCGGCGCGCGGTCCTTACGAAGTGGTGACCATCACTCGCGAGAGGCGTCCCTGATCTCCATCTCGGGGTGGGCGGCGATCAGGTTGTCCGCCACGGCGTTCATGACCCGGCCCATCGCCTCGAGGTCCTCGGGCGCCACCAGGTCGACGAGGAGCTCGCGCACCCCGCGGACGTGGGTGGGCGCGACGTTCTGCAGCAGCAGCCAGCCCCGGTCGGTCATCGCGCAGACGACGCCGCGGCCGTCCTCGGGCGACTTGATCCGCTCGACCAGTCCGGAGTCCTGGAGCCGGCCGACGGTGTGGGTGACCCGGCTGCGGCTGTGGGCCAGCGAGTCGGCGAGCTGCGCCATCCGCATCCGCCGCCCGTCGCGCTCGGACAGCCGGACCAGGATCTCGTACTCGGTGAGCGAGACACCGTGGTGGCGGCTCAGGTCCTCGTCGAGCCGGTCGAAGAGCAGCGTCGTACCCATCACCAGCGCCCGCCAGTCCCGCTGCTGGGACGGGTCGAGCCAGCGAACCCCCGCGTTCTCCATGGGGAGGACCCTAGCGAGTCGGCGCGGTGCCGCCTCAGAGGCGCTCGAGGATCAGGGCCATGCCCTGGCCGCCGCCGACGCACATGGTGATGAGGCCGGTGCTCTTGTCGTGCCAGTCCAGGCTGTTGAGCATCGTGTTCTGCAGCCGGGCCCCGGTCATGCCGAAGGGGTGGCCGACCGCGATCGCGCCGCCGTTGACGTTGAGCCGGTCGAGGTCGATGCCGAGGTCCTGGTACGACGGGACGACCTGCGCGGCGAACGCCTCGTTGATCTCGACCAGGTCGATGTCGCCGATGCTCATGCCCGCGCTGGCCAGCGCGCGCTTCGTCGCCTCGACCGGGCCGAGGCCCATGATCTCGGGGGAGAGCCCGCTGACGCCGGTGGACACGATCCGCGCGAGCGGGGTGAGGCCGAGCTCGGCCGCCCGGGTGTCGGACATGACCACGACGGCGGCGGCTCCGTCGTTGAGCGGGCAGCAGTTGGCGGCGGTGACGACGCCGTCGGGGCGGAAGACCGGCGTGAGCTCGGAGGCGGCCTCGATCGTCACGCCGGCCCGGGGGCCGTCGTCGGTGCTGACGACGGTGCCGTCGGGCGTGGTGACCGGGGTGATCTCGCGGGCCCAGAAGCCGTCGTTGATCGCCTTCTCGGCGAGGTTCTGCGAGCGGACGCCGAACTCGTCGAGCTCGCGTCGGCTCAGCCCGCGCAGCCGGGCGACGTTCTCGGCCGTCTGTCCCATCGCGATGTAGGCGTCGGGGACGAGGCCGTCCTCGCGCGGGTCGTGCCAGTCCTGACCGCCCTCGGCGTTCGTGGCGGTCCGGGCGACGGCGTCGTCGAAGCGCGGGTTCTGGGTGTTCGGCCAGTGGTCGGAGGTCCCGGTGGCGAAGCTGGACACCATCTCGACGCCGGCGGAGATGAAGACGTCGCCCTCGCCGGCCCTGATCGCGTGGAAGGCCATCCGGGTGGTCTGCACCGACGAGGCGCAGTAGCGGGTGATCGTCGCACCGGGCACGTCGTCCATGTCGTTGATGACGTTGACGATCCGACCCATGTTGAAGCCCTGCTGGCCGCCGGGCAGCCCGCAGCCGAGGTAGAGGTCGTCCACCGTGTGCGGGTCGAGCGCCGGCACCTTCTCCAGGGCCGTCCGCACGATCGTCGCTGCCAGCTCGTCCGGTCGCAGGTCCTTCAGGGAGCCCTTGTTGGCGCGACCGATGGGGGAGCGGGCGGCGGACACGATGACGGCTTCGGGCATGACGGCTCCTCGCGACGGATCTGGTTGTTACTGCCGGGTCACCTTATCCCCGCCGGTGCGAGCGGCGACGGGTGAGTACGCCTGCAGTGGGCGGACGGTCACGCGAGGGCGCAGGGTGGCGACATGGACTCCCGCTTCGACGCCTTCGGCACCAGCCACGTGCTGATGCTCACGCTGTTCGTCCTCCTCGTCCCCGTCGTCGTGCTGCTCGGTCGCCGGGTTCGCGGCACCGACGTGGAGGAGCGGTCGCGCCGCGTCCTGGCTGTCGCGATCGTCGCCACGGCCGTCCCGCTGCAGGTGCTCCAGCTGCTGCCGGGGGACTGGAACTTCGACACCTCCCTGCCGCTCCAGCTCTGCGACCTGGCGTGGATGGTGGCGGCGTACGCCCTGTGGACCCGGCGGCCCCGGGCCGCCGCGCTGACCTACTACTGGGGTCTCACCCTGACCTCGCAGGCGATGCTCACCCCCGCTCTCGTGCAGGACTTCCCGCACCCGCGCTTCATCGGCTTCTGGGTGATGCACCTGCTCGTGGTGTGGGCGGCCATCTACCTCACCATCGGCCTCGGCATCCGGCCCACCTGGCGCCACTACGCGACCACGGTCGGCGTGACAGCCGTCTGGGTGGTGACGATGATGGCCTTCAACACCGCCTTCGACAGCAACTACGGCTACCTCAACGCCAAGCCCGGCACCGGCTCCGCCCTTGACCTGCTGGGTCCCTGGCCCTGGTACGTCCTCACCGAGATCGCCGTCGTTGCCGTCACCTGGGCGCTGATCACGCTCCCGTGGCGTGGTCTGTCAGGGTCCTCCGCACCACCCGCACCCGTCAGGCGCTGAGGTCCCCGAGCCGGGGGAAGGGGGTGAGGGAGAACACCACCTCGGCGGGTACGTCGAAGACCTCGGCGATCCTGAGTGCCAGGTGGAGGCTGGGGCTGTACTCGCCACGCTCCAGGTAGCCGATGGTCTGGTAGTGGACCTGCACCGCGTCGGCCAGCTCGCGACGGGAGATCCCGCGCTCGGCGCGCAGCATCGCGATCCGGTTGTGGACCACCTCGTTGCTCGACGCCATCGATCAGCTCCATGCCTGGAGGGCGGCCTGCTTGCGGCTCTCGACCGCCGACCCGGACTCGCGCCGCGCCGACCCGGACTCGCGCCGCGCCATCGCCCGGAGGACCCGCGGGGCGATCGCGAGCCCGACGACCGCCCACAGCCCCAGCACGGCGAAGGTCTCCCAGGTGTGGAAGTCGCCGCCGAGCTCGGCGGCACCCGCAGCCTCGGGCAGCAGCGCGTCGCGCATGCCAGCGCCCAGCCAGTAGACCGGGAAGACCATCGCGATCGGGTGGACCCAGTCGGGCATGCCGGTGATGGGGTAGAAGATCCCCGAGATCGCGATCAGCGCGATCATGGGCAGGAAGCTCAGCCCGAAGGCGGCACCCGACGACTTCACCAGGGCGCCCACGACCGCACCCCACGGCATCGTGGCCAGCATCCCGACGAGGAAGACGGCGAGCAGCATCAGCCACCCGCCCAGCGGCACGTCGGTGAGCCCGGGCAGCAGGAACAGCCCGGCCACGAGGAAGACGGCGAGCCCGAGCACGGTGCTGAGGATGGCGAGGGTCACGCGCGCGACGAGGTAGCCGACCATCCCGTTGGGCGTGGACTTGGCCCGCAGCAGGGTGCCGTCTTCCCGTTCGACGGCCAACGTCTGCGCCGTCCCGATCCAGCCCCCCATCGCGACGTTCATGCCGATCAGGCCCGGCAGCGTGGCGAGGGCGAGGGAGTAGCCCGTCCCCGCCAGGTCGGCGTCGCGCTGGAACACCAGCACCAGGATCAAGCCGGCGTTGATGGTGACCAGCCAGACCTGGTCGGCGCGGTTGGTGAGGCTCTGCCCCATCTCCAGCCAGCCACGGCGTACGCCGAGCCGGGCGGCGACCAGGGTCGGCTGCTGGGACAGCGTGCTCACGAGACCACCTCCAGGCCCGGCGCGACGGCGCCGCGCTCGCCGGCCTCGAAGCGCTGCACCAGGGCCATGTAGCTGTCCTCGAGGGTGGCCCGCCGGACCTCGAGGTCCGCGACCTCCTCGCCGTACTGCGCGAACAGCTCACGCACGAACCGCGTCGCGTCCTCCGTCGCGTGGACGAAGAACTCCCCGCCCCGGCTCCAGCGCACCTCGGTCCGTCCATCGACCCGGCGCGAGAGCTGGGCGGCGCTGCCGTCGGCGACGATCCGGCCCCCGGCCAGGATCAGGATCCGGTCGGCGAGCTTCTCGGCCTCGTCGAGGTCGTGGATGGTCAGCATGATCGTGGTGCCCTCCAGGTCGGCCAGCCGGTGGACCACCTCGTGGAACTCCCGCCGGGCCTGCGGGTCGAAGCCGGTGGTGGGCTCGTCGAGGAACAGCACGTCCGGGCGGCCGACGATGCCGATCGCCACGTCGAGCCGCCGACGCTGGCCGCCGGAGAGCGTGCCGATCTTCTGCTGCGCGTGGTCGGTGAGGCTCACCAGGGCGAGCAGCTCGTCGACGTCCATAGGCCGCTCGCGCTCGGGCGTGGAGTAGGGCCGGTAGTAGGCCGCGAGGTGCTGGAGCAGCTGCCGCACCCGCCACCGCCCGTGGTCGCGCCAGGACTGCAGCACGACGCCGAGCCGGGCCCGCCACGCCTCGTCCCCGTGGGCCGGGTCCGCGCCGAGGACGCTCACCTCGCCGGCCGAGCAGACCCGAAACCCTTCCAGGATCTCGATGGTGGTGCTCTTGCCGGCGCCGTTCGGGCCGAGCAGTGCGAGCACCTCGCCGCGGTGGGCGGAGAACGTCAGGCCCTCGAGGACCTCCACGGATCCGTAGCGCATCCGCAGGTCCTGCACCTCGATGACGCTGCCGACCTCGATCATGCCTTGGCATGTAGCAGTACTGCTACGGAAATGAACAGGAGTGCGACTTGATCGACGACAGCTGGAGGGACGCCCGCAGGACGATGCGAGGTCCCAGGCCGTCGAGCCCGACGGCCGCCTCGACCCGTCGGCGTTCCACCATGGTCGGGTGCGGATCCGGATCCTCCACGCAGCCGAGGCTCGCGTAGAACGGCCCGTTGACGACGACGTCACGGAAAGTCGTGCCGGTCATCGCGGCGTACCCCTGGTCCTTCGCCGCGTTGGCAGCCAGTCGGAGCAGGTCACGCCCGACGCCCTGCCGCGCGTGCCCGGGATCGACCGAGACCTGGTCGAGGGCGATCAGGTCGGGCGTCAGCTCCTCCAGTCGGACCATCCCGATGACCTGGCCGTCGGCCTCGGCCACGAAGGCGATCGTCCACCCGGTGGGCTCCTCGAAGCCTGCTGGCAGCGCCACTGCGTCGAGGTGGACGCCGTGGTCGGCGAGGAGCGACCGGGCTGCCCGTTCCACGGCCGCCATGGCCGCGGCGTCGTGCGGCGTGGCAGGTCGAAAGGTCGGGACGTCCTGCTCAGCATTCACCGTCCGACGGTAGACGCCCGACGCCGGCGAACGTACCGATCACCCCTCCGCACATGGGGCCCACGCCTGAACCGCTCTGCTGAAGGTGCAGTGGGTACGTCCGTCGGCGCGCTCGACGTGACCGACCTCTGGCAGAGTCGAGGCCGTGCGCCACCTCTACGAGTGCCCGATGCGTTGGGCCGACCTCGACCTGCTCGGCCACGTCAACAACGTGACCTACGTCGACTACCTCCAGGAGGCCCGGGTCGACCTGCTGCGGCACCACGGTCCCAGCCCGACGTCGGAGGGCGGCCTGGTGGAGGGGGTCGTGGTCGTGCGCCACGAGGTGCAGTACGCCGCGCCGCTGCTGTTCGAGCAGGAGACCGTATCGATCGAGGTGTGGGTGACCGAGGTCCGGGCCGCCTCGTTCACGATGGCCTATGAGATCTTCCACGAGACGCCCGAGGGCCGGCGCGTCTACGCCCGGGCCTGGACCCTGCTGACGCCGTACGTCTTCGCCACGGAGAGGCCGCGCCGGCTGACGCCGGAGGAGCGGGAGGCGCTCCAGCCCTACCTCGAGCCCGGGGACCCGGTCCGGGTCCGGCGCAAGGAGGGCGTGCACGACGAGCAGGGGCACTACCCCGTCCACGTCCGGTTCTCCGACGTCGACGTCTACGGGCACACCAACAACGTCAAGTACTTCGAGTACTTCCAGGAGGCCCGGATCCGGCTCTTCGACCGGCTCTGGGGCGACCTCGGCAGCGCAGCGGAGCGGCCGCCGGTGGTGGTCGCCCAGACCGACGTCGACTACGCCGTGCCGATCCTCTTCCGCCCCGAGGCCTACGACGCCTGGTCGTGGATCTCCCGCGTCGGCACGACCTCGATGACCATCGAGGCCGAGGTCTGCGACGGCGACACGGTGCTGTCGCGGGCGACGGTCGTCGTGGTCTTCCTCGACCCGGTGACGGGCCGGCCCACCTCGCCCCCGCCGGCGTACGCCGAGCGGCTCAGTGCGGCGGCGGTGCCGGAGTCTCGAACGAGTTGACCATGAACTGGGCGGCGTGGGTGACGTAGTCCCAGAACCGCTCGTCCTGCTCCGGGGTCAGCGCGGCCGCGTCCAGCCCTTCGCGGAAGTGCACCAGCCACCGGTCCCTCGCCTCCGGCGTCACCGCGAACGGCGCGTGCCGCATCCGCAGCCGCGGGTGGCCGCGGGTGTCGGAGTAGGTCGTCGGCCCGCCCCAGTACTGCACCAGGAACAGCAGGAACCGCTCCTCGGCCGGCCCGAGGTCCTCCTCGGGGTAGAGCGGTCGCAGCACCTCGTCGGTCGCGACCCCCTCGTAGAAGCGGTGGACGATCGTGCGGAAGGTCTCGAAGCCGCCGACCTCGTCGTAGAAGGTGGTCACGCCTGTGCATCCTCGGGTCCGTGGGGAACGGCGTCGGTCGACGTCGCGTTGGACGGGGCGTCGCGGTGCCACACCATCCGCTGGGGGTAGGGGATCTCGATGCCCTCGTGGTCGAAGCGGGCCTTGATCCGCGCCCGCATCTCGCGGGCGACGGCCCACTGCTCGAGCGGCGCGGTCTTCAGCGCGACCCGCACCAGCACGCCGTCGATGCCGAGCTCCTGGACGCCCCACACCGAGGGCTCCTCGATGATGACGCCCTTGTAGTCCTCGTCCTCCCACAGGTCGTGGGCGATGTCCTCGAGCACGCGGCGGACCTTGACCAGGTCCTCCTGGTAGGAGACGGCCACGTCGAGCACGGTGCGCGCCCAGTTCTGACTCATGTTGCCGACCCGCAGTATCTCGCCGTTGCGTACGTACCAGACGGTGCCGTTGACGTCGCGCAGCCGGGTCACGCGCAGGCTGACGGCCTCCACGGTGCCGGAGGCCTCGCCGAGGTCGACCTCGTCGCCCACGCCGTACTGGTCCTCGGTGATCATGAAGACACCGGCGAGGAAGTCGCTCACCAGGCTCTGCGCGCCGAAGCCGAGCGCGATGCCGAGGATGCCGGCGCTGGCGATGATCGGGCCGACGTTGACGCCGATCTCACTGAGCATCATGGTCACGATGACCGCGAGGATGATGCCGGTGATGATGCTCTTGAGCAGCGAGCCCATCGTCTTCGCGCGTTGCACGCGCCGGGTCGCCACCGCGATGTCCTGGGCGGAGCGGCCCTTGCCGCCGGTGAGCGAGCCGAGCGACATCCGGGAGACCCGGGCCGGGATCATCCCGGTCGACGCGCGCTTGACCAGCCGGTCGACGAGCCGGTGCAGGACCCAGCGGATCACCAGGCCGAGGAGCAGCAGTCCGAGCAGCGCCAGCGGGGTCCCGATGAGCTGGTTCGCGAACCAGGCGGCGGTGTCGTTGCCGGTCTGGGTGAGGACCCAGTTGCAGACCGAGTCCTCCGGGTCACAGGGGGTGGAGAAGTCGAACATCCCCCCAGTATGAGGGTCGGCCAAGCGCCGTCCGGACCGGCCCTCGGCCCCACCGGCACCCCTTCGATACCCTTGGTCCGTGACCCCGACGCTGATCCGCCGCTCCGCCCTGCTGCTCGTCGCCACCGCGGTCCCGCTGCTGTCCGCGAGCCCCGCGAGCGCCGAGATCCCCGAGGGCTGGAGCGACCCCGACGAGGTCGGTTTCCTGCACCTGATGCTGTACGTCGCCGCGCTCCCGATCGGGCTCGCGCTGCTGATCGCGCTGGCCGTCTACCTGCCCGCGCTGGCCCGCGGCGAGAAGGTCGCGCCGGGTGCGCAGCAGCAGGACGCGTGGTTCGGCGGCCCCCGCACCGGCCCGGCCGAGCTCGAGTCCGGCGCCGACGCCTCCGGCCGGGACACCCGGACGGGCGGCGGCAGTGCCAGCTGGTGAGCTGACCACGGCCGACCGGCACGCGGTCGACCGTGCGATCCGGGACGCCGAGCAGTCCTGCCGCTTCGAGTTCTCCGTCTTCGTCGGACGTGCCCAGGGCGAGCCCCGCGAGTTCGCGCAGCGGCTGCACCAGGCCTCGGTCGCGCCCGACCGGTCGGTGCTGGTGCTCGTCGACGCCCGCGCGCGCGTCGTCGAGGTGGTCACCGGTGAGGCCGTACGCCGCCGGCTGACCGACAACGAGGTCGACCTCGCCCTGCTGCAGATGCGCGCCGACTTCGCCGAGGGCGACCTCGTCGGCGGCCTCACCCGCGGCATCGCCCACCTCGCCGAGCACGCCCGCAGCTGACCCGCGGCCCGAGCAGGGAGCGGCTCGCCCGGAGCTGGTCGAGCAGGGAGTCAGCGAGCGGCCGCCGAGACCCCGCCGAACACCGGGCTCCGGGGGTTTCGAGGCTCAGGCGCCGGGGCGCCTTCGCATCTCAACCACCGGACGGCGCTCCGGGTGACGCCTCAGCCGCGGGCGTCGTACGCCTGGGCGGCGAGGGCGCGGGCGACGTCGGCGCGCCCCTCGGTGACGTAGCGCCGGGCACCGGGGTGCGCCGTGCTGGAGTCGAGCCACTCGTCCACCCGGGCCAGCAGCGCGGGGGAGCCGAGCGGCTTGGGGAAGATGTACTCGAGGACCACGGCCGCCTTGTGGGTGCCGATCTCGTCGTACAGCGTCTCCGCGGCCTCGAGGTAGCGCTCGACGTACGGCGCGAGCACCTCGCTCTGCTCGGGGCGCATGAACGACAGCACGATCGACCGCGACGTCTCGTTGGGCGTCGCCGGGTCGGTGACCGCCGCCCAGGCGGCCTGCTTCGCCTCCGGGGTCGGCTGCGAGGCGCGCGCGGCGGCGGCGTGCTCCTGCCCGGCGATGGTGGTGTCGCGCTCCAGCTCGGCGGCGATCTCCGTCTCGCCGAAACGGCCGGCGCGGGCCAGCCCGGTCACGAGCACCCAGCGCAGGTCCTGGTCGACGGCAAGGCCCTCGGGCACGTCGCGGCCGTCGAGCCAGCCCTCGACCTGGTCGAGCACGTCCTCGCTGCGGGCGGCCGCAGCCAGGTGGCGCACGAAGGTCAGCTGGTGGTCGCTGCCGGGCGCCGCGTCGCGGGCCAGGTCGCGCAACCCCTGCTCCCACGAGGCGAGCAGCGCAGGGCGGCCGGCGGGGTCGGAGTAGGAGTGGGCGGCCAGCGAAGCGAAGCGGGGGAGCGCGGTGAGGCCCCACGGGTCGGTCTCGGTGCCGATGCCGCGCAGCACGAGGGCGACGAAGTCGGTGGCCCGCATCTCGGCGTCGCGGGTCATGTCCCAGGCCGCGCCCCAGCAGAGCGCGCGGGCGAGGGAGTCGTCGAGCCGGCCGAGGCCGCCGAGCGCGGTGGCGAGCGAGCGCTCGTCGAGCCGGATCTTGGCGTAGGTCAGGTCGTCGTCGTTGAGCAGCAGCAGGTCGGGCTGGCGCTGGCCGACGAGCTCGGGGATCTCGGTGAGGTGGTCGCGGACGTCGACCTCGACCCGCTCGCGGCGGACGAGCGCGCCGTCGACCTCGTCGTAGAGGCCGATCGCGATCCGGTGGCGGCGCAGTGTGGGCCAGTCCGGGTGCGCCGTCTGCCGTACGCCGAACGACGCGTAGGTCCCGTCCTCGGCCAGCTCGAACTCCGGGGCGAGGGTGTTCACGCCCGCGGTGCGCAGCCACTCGTGGGCCCAGGAGTCGAGCTCGCGGCCCGAGGCCTTCTCGAGCGCGGTCAGCAGGTCGGAGAACTCGCTGTTGCCGAAGGCGAAGTCGGCGAAGTAGTGCCGCAGGCCGGCGAGGAACGGGTCGAGCCCGACCCACGCGACCAGCTGCTTGAGCACCGCCGCGCCCTTGGCATAGGTGATCATGTCGAAGTTGACCTCGACCGCGTGCAGGTCGGGGTTGTCGGCCGCGATCGGGTGCGTGCTCGGCAGCTGGTCCTGGCGGTAGCCGGTCTGCTTGCGGGCGTTGGTGAAGCCGGTCCAGGCCTCGGTGAACTCGGTCGCCTCGACCTCGGCGTGGTAGCAGGCCCACTCGGCGAACGACTCGTTCAGCCAGAGGTCGTCCCACCACTTCATGGTCACGAGGTCGCCGAACCACATGTGGGCCATCTCGTGCAGGATCACCGAGCCGCGGAACTCGTAGAACGCAGCGTCCTGGCGGCCCCGGGGGAGGTACTCGTCGCGCAGCGTCACGCAGCCGGCGTTCTCCATCGCGCCCATGTTGTACTCCGGCACGTAGAGCTGGTCGTACTTCTCGAACGGGTAGGGGTAGCCGAACTCGCGCTCGAAGAACTCGAAGCCCTCGCTGGTCAGCTTCACCAGCTCGTCGACGTCGAGGTGCTCGACGAGCGACTGCCGGCAGTAGTGGCCCAGCGGGATGGTGCCGTGCGCGCCGTCGTAGGTGTGGTGGACCGAGTGGTACTCACCGGCCACGATCGCGGTGATGTACGTCGACATCGGCAGCGTCGGGGGGAAGTGCCACACGGCCGTGCCCTCGCCGGCCGGGACCGGCTCGGGGGTCGGCGCGTTGGAGACCACCTTCCAGTGGGACGGGGCGGTGACCTGGAAGGTGAAGCGCGACTTCAGGTCGGGCTGCTCGAAGGTGGCGTAGACGCGTCGGGCGTCCGGCACCTCGAACTGGCTGTAGAGGTAGACCCGGTCGTCGACGGGGTCGACGAAGCGGTGCAGGCCCTCGCCACTGCGGCTGTAGGTGCACTCGGCGACCACGACGAGCTCGTTGTCGGCCTCGAGGCCGTCGATCGCGATCCGGCTGTCGGCGTACGCCGTGGCGGGGTCGAGGGAGCGGCCGTTGAGCGTGAGGGCGTGGACCCGGGCGTCCACGAGGTCCACGAACGTCGCGCTGCCGGGCTGGCGGCAGCTGAAGCGCAGGGTCGTGGTGGAGCCGAACGTCGTCTCCCCGGAGGTCAGGTCGAGCTCGACCGTGTAGGAGGTGACGTCGAGGAGCGCGGCGCGGCTCGCGGCCTCGTCGCGCGTGAGGTTGGTCCCGGGCATGGCTGGAATCCTCTCAGACCACATGTCATCGCCTCGCATCTGTGGCGCGAACGCACTAGCGGGCCGCTTGCGACACAGGGGACTGGTGGGAAGGTTGAGAAAAATAGTGACCAAAGTAGTGCGCGCCGCCTTGACATCAGGTTGAATCCTTCTCTGTGACCCCGCCCCCCCGGTCCCGTCCTCGTGCTGCGCTCCCCGGCGCAGCGCTGCTCGTCACCCTGTCGTCCCTGGTGGTCGCACTGGTGGTCGCACTGGTGGTGCCGCTGCTCGCGCTGGTCGCTCCGGCCCAGGCCTCCTCGAGCTACCTGTGCACCGGCTACACCAGCTGCGCACAGGCGGGCTACTCCCACTTCGGCTACAAGTCGGCGGGCGAACAGATGTGGTGGCGGATGTACTCCGGCCACAACTGCACCAACTACGTCGCCTACCGGCTGATCAAGAACGGCATGTCGGAGGAGCGGCCCTGGGACAGCACGGGCATGGCCTACAACTGGGGCCGGGCCAACCGCAGCATCACCGACCAGACGCCGATGGTCGGCGCGGTCGCGTGGTGGGAGGCCGGCGACGGCGTCGGCTCAAGCGGCCACGTCGCCTACGTCCAGAAGGTCGTCTCGAACCGCAAGATCGTGATCTCCGAGGACAGCTGGAGCGGCGACTTCCACTGGCGGACCATCACCAAGGACGGCAGCGGGTGGCCGACCGGGTTCATCCACTTCCAGGACCGCGAGGTCACCGTCGCCCAGCGCCCGCAGGTCACCGGGACACCCCGGATCGGCCAGACGCTCACCGCCGACACCGGCACCTGGAAGCCCGCCGCGTCGTACGCCGTGCAGTGGCTCTCGGGCCGCGAGCCCATCGCCGGCGCCACCGGCACCACGCTCGACGTCACGAAGGCGCTGTTGCGCACCCGGCTCTCCGTCCGGGTCACCGCGAAGACCAACGGCTACGTCCCCGGCTCCGCCACCAGCGAGCGCACCACGAAGGTGCGGCGCGGTCAGCTGGAGGTCGCCACGCGTCCCTCGATCTCCGGCACGCCGCAGGTCGACGAGGTGCTGGTGCTCGACCCAGGCGCCGCGTCGCCGGCGGCCGAGAGCCGCACCGTCCGGTGGTACGCCGACGGCGAGCAGATCGCCGGCGCCGACGGCCTGCGGCTGCGCCTGAGCCAGGAGCAGATCCGCAGCACCATCACCGCGACCGTGGTCCACAGCCGTGACGGCTACGCGAACCTCGCCGCCACCTCCGCCCCCACCGAGCCCGTGGCGGCCGGCCAGTTCGAGGTCTCGGACCCCTTCACGGTGAGTGGCCAGCCCCGCGTGGGCCGCACGCTCACCGTCGAGCCCGGCACCTTCACGCCGCAGGGTGCCTCCGTCAGCTACACGTGGTTGCGCGGTGGCCAGGTCGTCGAGGGTGCCACCGGCGCGACGTACGACGTGGGCGCCGCCGACCTCGGCAAGCAGCTGTCCGTGCAGGTCGACCTGCGCCACCCGGGTTACCAGGACACGACCCTGACGGCCGACGCCGATGGCCCCACCACGACGGTGCCCGACCTGGTCGTCGACGCGACCGGACGGGTCCGCAAGGTCGTGGTCACGCTGGGCGTCACCGCCCCCGGCGTGGACGGCGTCAGCGGTCCGGCGACGGTGCGGGTCGAGGGCCGGGAGGCCACCGGTCGGGTCGTCGACGGCCGGCTGCGCCTCGTCGTGAAGGGCGTGACGCCGGGTCGCCACCAGGTGCAGGTCGAGTACGCCGGCACCGAGGTGGTCGAGGCCGCCAGCGGGACCGACCGGGTGCGGGTCACCCGCCGCTGAGCCCCGTTGGGTGGCCGGTAGTTGAATGGTCACCATGATGACTGCCCCGACCGCTGCCGAGACGACGAACGCCGACTTCTGGTTCGACCCCGCCTGCCCCTTCGCCTGGATCACCTCGCGATGGATCCTCGAGGTCGCGCAGGTGCGTGACATCTCCGTCACCTGGCGGATCATGAGCCTGGCCTACCTCAACCAGGACAAGGACATCCCGGAGGAGTACCGCGAGTTCCTCAAGACCGCGTGGGAGCCCGTGCGCGTCTGCATGGCCGTGGAGCACAAGCACGGCAAGGACGCGCTGCTGCCGCTCTACACCGCGCTCGGCACCCGTCGCCACAACCGCGGCGAGGAGTTCACGCGCGAGATGATCGAGGCCTCGCTGACCGAGGCCGGGCTGCCGACCGAGCTCGCGGACGCCATGCAGGACGCGTCGTACGACGAGGCGATCGCGGCGTCCCACCACGAGGGGATGGACCAGGTCGGCGACGACGTCGGGACCCCGACCATCGCCTTCGAGGGTGCCGCCTTCTTCGGCCCGGTGCTCAGCAGCATCCCGCGCGGCGAGGAAGCCGGCCTGCTCTGGGACGGCTGCGTCGCGGTGGCCAAGGTGCCCTACTTCTACGAGCTCAAGCGCTCGCGGACCGGCGAGCTCGACTTCAGCTGACCCGACCCGGGCGGGGTCGACTCGACGGCACAAGTCGCGCATGATGCGGAAGTCATGCGTCGACTTCTCGCCGGTGTCCTGATGATCCCCCTGCTGGTGGCCCCCGCCGCCGGTGCGGCCCCTCCTGCACGCGTGGAGCTGCTGCGCGACCCCGGCTCGGTGGTCGGTGCCGCCGAGGTCGCGCTCGCGCCGGGCACCACCCGGCTCGAGACCGACGCTTACTCGATGGTCGGAGCCACCTGGCGCGGCACGGCCCCATCGATCGCGGTCCGCACCGGCCCGGGCGAGCCCTGGCAGGCACTGCCCCAGCTGCACGACGGGCCCTCCCTCGGTGCCGCCGAGCGCGACCCCGGGCTGGGCGCGACCGACCTGGTGTGGACCGGGCCGTCGCGCGGCGTCGAGGTGCGGGTGAGCGGTGCGGGTGCCCGTGGGCTCGAGCTGGTGCTGATCGACCCGGGCGAGCTCGCCTCGGACTCCGGGGCACCGGCGTCGGCCCCGTCGGCCCTGTCGGCCCGGCGTACGGCGGAGGCGGCGCCCGACCGTGCCCCGCGCCCGGCGATGCGCAGCCGCCGGGACTGGGGGGCGAACCCCCGCCGGCGCAACGGCCGGCCGCGCTACAACGACCGGTTGCAGCAGGTGCACGTCCACCACACGGCGTCCGGGAACGGCTACTCCCGCAGCGACGTGCCGGGGATCCTGCGCGGGATCTACCGCTACCACACGCACTCCCTGGGCTGGTTCGACATCGGCTACAACTTCCTCGTCGACACGTTCGGCCGGGCCTGGGTCGGTCGCTCCGGCGGTGCCTCCCGCCTGGTCCGCGGCGCGCACACCCTCGGCTTCAACTCGACCTCCGTCGGGATCGCCGTGATCGGCAACCTCGAGCGGCGCTCGCCGGGTCGCGAGGCGGTGCGGACGGTCGCCCGGATCGCCGCGTGGAAGCTCGACCGGCACCGGAAGGACGCGGTCGGGCGGGTGCGGGTCCGCTCCTCGGGGAGCGACAAGTACGCCAGGGGATCGCGCCCCCGGCTGCCCCGCGTCGACGGTCACCGCGACACCAACGACACCGCCTGCCCGGGCCAGGAGCTCTACGACCGGCTGCCGCAGGTCCGGCGTACGGCCCAGCAGCGGATCGACCGCTTCGACCCCTGAACAACCCGGTACGAGGGGCACTCCGGTCGCGCCTAGGATCATCCGCATGACCCACGTCCTGTCTGCCGTCGCCTGGCCGTACGCCAACGGCCCGCGCCACATCGGCCACGTCGCCGGTTTCGGCGTGCCCTCCGACGTCTTCAGCCGCTACATGCGGATGGCGGGCCACGACGTGCTGATGGTGAGCGGCACCGACGAGCACGGCACGCCGATCCTGGTCGCCGCCGACCAGCAGGGGGTCAGCGCGAGGGACCTCGCCGACAAGAACAACGCCGTGATCGTGCAGGACCTCGTCGACCTCGGCCTGTCCTACGACCTCTTCACCCGCACCACGACGGGCAACCACTACGGCGTCGTGCAGGAGATGTTCCGCGCCTGCCAGGCCAACGGCTACATGGTCGAGCAGACCACCCAGGCCGCGATCAGCCCGAGCACCGGCCGCACCCTGCCGGACCGCTACATCGAGGGCACCTGCCCGATCTGCAAGTACGCCGAGGCGCGCGGCGACCAGTGCGACAACTGCGGCAACCAGCTCGACCCCACCGACCTGATCGACCCGCGCTCGAAGATCAACGGCGAGACGCCGGAGTTCATCGACACCCAGCACTACTTCCTCGACCTGCCGGCGCTCGCCGAGTCGCTGGGCAAGTGGCTCGCCGCGCGCGACGGCTCCGGCACCTGGCGCCCCAACGTCATCAAGTTCTCCCGCAACCTCGTCGACGACCTCAAGCCGCGCGCGATGAGCCGCGACATCGACTGGGGCATCCCCGTCCCGGGCTGGGAGGACCAGCCGACCAAGCGCCTCTACGTCTGGTTCGACGCGGTCATCGGCTACCTCTCGGCCTCGATCGAGTGGGCCCGCCGGCTCGGCGAGCCCGACCGCTGGCGGGACTGGTGGAACGACCCGAGCGCCCTGTCCTACTACTTCATGGGCAAGGACAACATCGTCTTCCACTCGGTCATCTGGCCCGCCGAGCTCCTGGCGTACGCCGGCAAGGGCGACCGGGGCGGCGAGCCCGGCACCTTCGGCGAGCTCAACCTGCCGACCGAGGTGGTCTCGAGCGAGTACCTCACGATGGGCGACGCGCAGTTCTCCACCAGCCGCGGCCACGTGATCTACGTCGGCGACTTCCTGGCCCGCTACGGCCCGGACGCGCTGCGCTACTTCATCTGCGCGGCCGGCCCGGAGACCTCCGACGCCGCCTTCACCTGGGCCGACTTCGTCACCCGCAACAACTCCGAGCTGGTCGCGGGCTGGGGCAACCTGGTCAACCGCACCGCGACGATGGTGGCGAAGAACTTCGGGGAGATCCCGCCGTGCGGCGACCTCGAGCCCGTCGACGAGGCCGTGCTCGCGGCCGTGCGTGGCGGGTTCGAGAAGGTCGGAGACTACGTCGGCCACCACCGGCTGCGGGCCGGCATCTCCGAGGCGATGCGCGTGGTCGGCGAGGTGAACAAGTACCTCACCGTCACCGAGCCCTACAAGATGAAGGACGAGTCGCAGCGCGAGCGGCTGGCCACCGTGCTCCACGTCGCCGTGCAGTGCGTCAGCGACTGCAACACCCTGCTCGCGCCCTTCCTGCCCCACTCCGCCAACAAGGTCCACACGGTGCTCGGCGGCGAGGGCGAGTTCATGCCGATGCCACGCACCGAGCAGGTCGACGAGCTCGAGCCCGACAACGGCGCCGGACTCGACAGCTATCCCGTGATCACCGGCGACTACTCCGCCACCCCGGCCTGGGAGTCGCGGCCGGTCACGGTGGGCGCGACCGTCGAGAAGCCGTCGCCGGTCTTCACCAAGCTCGACCCGTCGGTCGTCGAGGAGGAGCTGGCCCGGCTGGGCTGAGGACGACGATGGCTGCCACGTTCACCGACGAGGAGTACGCCGGCGTCCTCGCCGACCGTGCCGCCGGCCACGCGGAGGCGGCGACCGAGGAGCAGGTGGCCGTCGAGCGCGTCGAGGACGTCGACGCCGGCGGCGTACCGTCGCGGCACTACGTGCCCGCGGGTGCCCGCGACGCCGTGCTCTACCTCCACGGCGGCGGGTTCGCGATGGGCGACCTGGTCAGCCACGACGGCATCGGCCGGCGGCTCGCGGACCGGACCGGGTGGGCGGTGCTGCTCGCGGGGTACCGGCTTGCACCGGAGCACCCGTGGCCCGCGGCCGCCGAGGACGCCGCGGCCGCCGCCGACTGGCTGGCCGAGCAGGGCTACGACCGGCTGGTCGTCCTCGGCGACTCGGCCGGCTCGGCGCTGGCGATCGGTGAGGTGCTGCGGGTGCCGGAGCGCTGGGTGGGACAGGTGCAGGTCTACCCGTTCGTCGACCCCGCGGGCACGACGTACGACTCCGGGCTGGTGGACGTCGCGCTGAGCGTGGAGCGGTGCGACCTGTTCTGGCGGATGTACCTCCAGGGCGCCGAGGGCGACCCGGCCCTCCACGTCCTCGAGCGTGGTGACCTCACGGGGCAACCGCCGGCGCTCGTGCAGCTCGCCGAGATCGACGTGCTCACCCCGACCGGACGCCGCTACGCCGACGCGCTGCGGGCCGCCGGTGTCCCGGTCGAGGTCGTCGAGCTCCCCGGCGTGGAGCACGGCTTCTGGCGACGGACCGACAACGACCAGGCGGACCCGGCCCTGGCCAGCGTCGCCCGGTGGCTGTCCGCCCTCCCGTCACGCTAGGTTCGCCCGGGCGTCACCGTGCGTCCTGCGGGGGAGACGAGGGTGAGGCTCGTTGCGACCGGCCACTCGGGGCCGGCCTGAAATCTCGGGAGTACCCATGACCAGATCCACCCGCGCCCTCGGCCTGCTGGCCGCCACCCTCACCGCCCTCGCGACCGTCGGCGTGGCCGCGCCGGCGCAGGCGGCCCCCGACCGGGGCAGCGACGTCGACGTCGTCGCCCACCGCGGCTCGTCCGGTGCCGCGCCGGAGAACACGCTGGCCGCCGTCCGGCTCGCCGTGCAGCAGCGCTCGGACGTCGTGGAGAACGACATCCAGCGGACTCGTGACGGGGCACTGGTGATCCTGCACGACACCTCGCTCGCGCGGACCACCGACGTCGAGGAGAAGTTCCCCGCCCGGTCGCCGTGGAACGTCGCCGACTTCACCCTCGCCGAGGTCCGCACCCTCGACGCCGGCTCGTGGTTCGCCCCGGAGTTCACCGGCGCGCGGGTGCCGACGCTGGCCGAGTGGGGCCAGGCCGTGGGCCGCCGGACCGGGATGCTGCTCGAGGTCAAGAACCCTGGGCTCTACCCCGGCATCGCCGCCGACGTCGACCGCGAGCTCGACCGGCTCCCCGTCTTCCGCTCCGCGCTGCGCACCGACCGGCTGGTGGTCCAGTCGTTCGACCACGCCTGGCTGCGGGAGTACGACACCCTCGCCGGCAACGTCCCCGTCGGGCTGCTGTTCGCGGGCGGCCCGCCGAGCGACGCGCAGCTGGCCGACGCCGCCACCTGGGCCGAGCAGGCCAACCCGGCCCTCGGCGACATGACCGAGGCGACCGTCGACGCGATCCACGGCGCCGGTCTCGAGACCCACGTCTGGACCGTCAACGACGGCCAGGGCATGCGCCGGGCGATCAACTGGGACGTCGACGGCATCATCACCAACTACCCGCAGGTGCTGCGCGACATCCTCGCGCGCGGCTGACCCTCGATCGCGGCGTGTGCCTGAGAACGCCCTCTGGGTAGTGCTCAGGCACACGCCGCGGGATCAGCGATCCCGTCGAGGTGGCCCTCCAGCACCCCGGCGGGGCTGCGGCGGTCGACGGCCTCGCCGAGCCCGTGCAGCAGGTGGCTGATCATGCTGTGGCCCTGGCTCAAGCCTCTCCAGGACCGGGCCGAGCTCCGGCTGCTGCGCGACGAGGGCCGGGAAGAGGGAGGTGTCTCGGCCTCATGGTGGCCGCCGAGGGCCCGGCGCAGCCGTGGCAGTGGAGCAGCAGCTCGCGCGTCGCAGCGAGATCCGGCGTCGGCGTCGGTCTGGCAGCGACGCGCGCACGACCTCCGCTGTACGCCGCCAACCCCGACGGCAGCTTCGGTGACCTGATGGGGGTGGCCCAGCAGAAGCGGATGGCGTTCAAGGAGGAGGTGACGTTCTACTCGGACGAGTCGAAGTCGCGCAAGGTGTTCGGCTTCAAGGCCCGCAAGCGGGTCGACCTGAGCAGCGGCTACGACATCACCGACGAGGCCGGCCAGCAGATCGGCTTCTTCAAGAAGGACTTCGGCGCCAGCCTGCTGCGCTCGACCTTCCGGGTCGAGGGCGCGGGCTACACCGGCACCGGCCAGGAGCGCAGCCAGCTGGTCGCGGTGGTGCGTCGCTTCGCCGACATCCCGTTCCTGCCGATCCACTTCGACTTCGTCGAGGCGGCCGGGAGCCCGCTCCTCTCGGTCGAGCGGCAGAGCAGCGTCCGCGACAAGTACACCGTCAAGGTCCCCGACGACCGGGTCGACTTCCGGGTCGCAGCGGCGGTCGCGGTGGCGATGGACGCGTTGATGGCGCGTTGAGCCTCTCGGAGAGGCTCTGAGACACTCGGCGCCATGCGCGTGCACCTCGGTTCCGACCATGCCGGACTCGACCTCAAGGCCCACCTGACCGCCGCCCTCACCCGCGGTGGGCACGAGGTCGTCGACCATGGCCCGTTCGTCTACGACGCCCTCGACGACTACCCCGTGTTCTGCCTCCGGGCGGCCGCGGCGGTCGCCGAGGAGCGCGCCGCCGGTCGCGACGACGCGTTCGGGGTCGTCGTGGGCGGCTCCGGCAACGGCGAGCAGATCGCCGCCAACAAGGTCGACGGCATCCGTTGCGCCCTGGTGTGGTCCGAGGAGACGGCCGTGCTCGCGCGCGAGCACAACGACGCCAACGTCGTCTCCGTCGGCGGTCGGCTCCACCCGCTCGACGACATGACCCGCTTCGTCGAGGTCTTCCTCGCCACCGGGTTCACCGGCGACGAGCGCCACGTCCGACGGATCGGCCAGCTCGCGGCGTACGAGACGACCGGCGAGCTGCCCCCGCTGCCGGAGTCCGCCCAGGGCCACGACGCCTGAGGCCGCGACCATGCCCGAGGGCCACACCCTCTTCCGGCTGGCGGCCGAGCTCGGCGCCGCACTCGCCGACCGCACGGTCCGGGTCTCCAGCCCGCAGGGCCGCTTCGCCGCCGACGCGGCGGTGCTCGACGGATCGGTGCTCGTCGGTGCCGAGTCCGCCGGCAAGCACCTGTTCGTCGAGTTCGAGCACGAGCGGCTCGTGCACGTCCACCTCGGCCTGATCGGGCACTTCGACGTCCACGTCGGGGTCGCCGCGGTCCCGGACCCGGTCGGGGCGGTCCGGCTCCGGCTGGTCGCCGACGGTGCCGACGGCGCCCCCGCCGGCACGGCGTACGCCGACCTGCGGGGCGCGACCCGCTGCGACCTCGTCGGCCCCGGACGACGTGACGAGGTCGTCGCCGCGCTGGGGCCGGACCCGCTGCGGGACGACGCCGATCCCGACCGCGCCTGGCAGCGAATCCGCCGCAGCCCGCGACCGATCGGCGACCTGCTGCTCGACCAGGCGGTGCTGGCCGGCGTCGGGAACGTCTACCGCGCCGAGGTGCTCTTCCGGCAGCGGATCCACCCGTTGCGACCGGGCCGGACGCTGCGGGTCGGTCAGTGGCAGGCGATCTGGGACGACCTGGTGCCGCTGATGAAGGAGGGCGTGCGGCTGGGCCGGATCGACACGGTGCGTCCCGAGCACACCCCCGAGGCGATGGGGCGTGCGGCGCGCGCCGACGACCACGGGGGAGAGGTCTACGTCTACCGCCGCACCGGACAGCCCTGCCTGGTCTGCGAGGCCACCGTGCGCACCGAGCCGCTGGCCGGGCGCAACTCGTTCTGGTGCCCGCGTTGTCAGGTCAGGTTCCGGTCCCGCGCCGTAGGGTGACCCACCATGACGAAGCAGCACCGAGGGCCGGCGGCGACCGTACGCCGGGCCACCTCGTCGATCCGGCGCAGCGCCCGGCCCCAGGGCCGCACCCTGCAGCTGCTCGTGATCCTCTCGCTGCTGATGACTGCGGCGATCTACACCTTCCCCGACGACGTCCCGCTGACGCTGCTGGTGCTCCCGATGCTCCTCGGCAGCCTCAACCTCGGGCCCCGGCACCTGCCGTGGTTCGTCGTGTTCGTGCTGGTGCTGCTGGTCGCGCTGCTCGGCAACCAACCCGACGTCACCCCACGCATCGTCGGCGGGGTGGTGGTCCTGTTCGGGGCCGGTTTCATCATCCTGCTCACCTCCTTCCGGCGCAGCCGGCTCGGCGTCGCCGGCATGCAGGGTGAGTCGATGCTGGTCGACCTGCGTGACCGGATCCAGAGCCAGAGCGCGTTCCCGCCGCTCACCCCGGGGTTCCACGCCGAGAGCGCGCTGCGCTCCGCCGGTGGTACGCCGTTCGCCGGCGACTTCGTCATCGGCATCCGCCCCCGCGACACCTCCCGCTTCGAGGTCGTCGTCGTCGACGTGTCCGGGAAGGGCGAGAGCGCCGGTACCCGGGCGTTGCTGCTCGCCGGCGCGATGGGCGGTCTGATCGGCGCCGTCGACCCCGACGAGCTGTTGCCCGCGGCCAACGAGTTCCTGCTGCGCCAGGACTGGGAGGAGGGCTTCGCCACCGCGGTCCACCTCTCCCTCGACCTCGACACCGGTCACTACGAGGTGCGCAACGCCGGGCACCCCCCGGCCGCCCACCGCGTCGCCGGGTCGGGCCGCTGGGACCTGCGCTCCGACGAGGGGCCGGCGCTCGGCCTGCTCGACGGCGTCGACTTCCCGGTCGTCACCGGGGAGCTGCGCCCCGGGGATGCAGTGATGATGTACACCGACGGCATGGTCGAGACCCGCGACAAGGACATCGGCCTCGGCATCGACCGGATGCTGGGCAGCGCCGACCAGCTGCTGCGCGGCCAGTTCGAGGGCGGCGCCGAGCTGCTGATCGACGCGCTGGGCTCGCGCAACGACGACCGGGCGTTGGTCCTGGTCCACCGTCGCTGACCTGCTGCTGCGCGGCGCCCATTGCAGCGGCGCGGCGCCGGTGTGGAAGGATGATCGCGCTCGGATCGTCGGCCGGAACGGCCGGTGCGAGGGGCGCGCGGATGTAGCTCAATGGTAGAGCCCCAGTCTTCCAAACTGGCTACGCGGGTTCGATTCCCGTCATCCGCTCCAAGGGGTCGGAAGAGGGCGTCACGACGCTCCCCAGGACCACCTTGGCGGGGCGTAGCGTAGTGGCTAGCGCGCCTGCTTTGGGAGCAGGAGACCGCAGGTTCGAGTCCTGTCGCCCCGACCCAGTGGCCCTCGGGCTGCCCCGAGCGGATTTCGGGCCGGTGTCGCCGGGCCAGTACGCTGACATGAGGCCCCGAGCCGGGGCGCCGGTCCTGCGCGTCCGACCGCCCCCGGGCCCCCACGATCCACACCCGACAGACACCAGACAGACACGAGGAGACAACCTGTGAAGAGCGCCGTCGAGACCTTGAGCCCGACCCGGGCCAAGCTGACCGTCGAGGTGCCCTTCGAGGAGCTCAAGCCGAGCCTCGACGCGGCGTACAAGCAGATCGCCCAGCAGATCAACGTGCCCGGCTTCCGCCGCGGCAAGGTCCCCCCGACCGTGATCGACCGTCAGGTCGGCCGCGGCGCGGTGCTCGACCAGGCGATCAACGAGGTGCTGCCGCAGAAGTACGTCGAGGCGCTCCAGGCCAACGACCTCGAGCCGGTCGCCCAGCCCGAGATCGAGGTGACGAAGCTCGAGGACAACGAGACCCTCGAGTTCACCGCCGAGGTCGAGGTCAAGCCCGAGATCACGCTGCCCGACTACGAGGGCGTCGCGGCCGAGGTCGACGACGTCGAGCTCAGCGACGAGGACGTCGAGGAGCAGGTGCAGGCGCTGCGCGAGCGGTTCGCCACCCTGCTCGACGTCGAGCGCCCGGCCGCCGACGGCGACTTCGTCGTCATCGACCTCAAGGCCACCCAGGACGGCGAGGTCGTCGAGGGTGCCGAGGTCAGCGGCATGTCCTACCAGGTCGGTCGCGGCGGGATGCTCGAGGGCCTCGACGAGACGCTCACCGGCATGTCGGCCGGCGACGAGCAGGTCTTCACCTCCGAGCTCGTCGGTGGCGACCTGGTCGGCCAGGCCGTCGAGGTCGCCGTCGCGGTGACCCAGGTCCAGCAGCAGGAGCTGCCCGAGCTCGACGACGAGTTCGCCCAGCTCGCCAGCGAGTTCGACACCTCCGAGGAGCTGCAGGCCGACGTCCGCGAGCGGCTCGGCCGGGGCAAGCGCCTCGAGCAGGCCGCCGCGGCCCGTGACGCCGTCCTCGAGGTGCTCCTCGAGCGCGTCGAGGTCCCGCTCCCCGAGCAGATGGTGGCCGACGAGCTCACCTCCCGGCGCAGCACCATCGAGCAGCAGCTGGCCAACGCCGGCATCACGATGGAGAAGTACCTCGAGGACGAGGAGCAGACCCAGGAGGAGTTCGAGGCCGAGCTCGAGCGCCGGGTCCGCGACGCCATCACCGCGCAGTTCCTGCTCGACGAGATCGCGAAGAAGGAGGAGCTCGGCGTCGACCAGCAGGAGCTCTCCCAGCACCTGGTCCGTCGCGCCCAGCAGTCCGGCCAGGACCCGCAGGAGTTCGCGAACCACATGTTCGAGCACAACCACATCCCCGAGCTCGTGCAGGAGATCCTGCGCGGCAAGGCGCTGGCCGCGATCGTCGAGACCGCCACGGTCACCGACGCCTCGGGCAACCACGTCGAGCTGAAGAACCTGCTGCCCGACGGCACCATCGGCGACCCCGAGGCTGAGGTCGAGGAGCCGCTGAGGCCGACTCGGCCGACTCGGCCGAGACCGCCGAGGAGACCGCCGAGGAGTGCCGCCGACAAGGCCTGAGCACCACCCTCGTCGACGAGCGCCCCGCACCGCACCGGTGCGGGGCGCTCCCCGTCCGGAACCGTCACCCCGTCAGTGAACGACCGTGCACCGACGCTGCTAGCGTGGCCGCATGACCCGTCAGCAGGCCGGCGTCCTCGACGCGCTGTCGCTGCTCTCGGAGGTGGCCGACGAGCTCGTCGTGCGCACCGTGCGCGACACCCACGTCGCCGTGCTCGACCGGGTGCACGGCGTCCTGCGCGCGGGGCGGGGCGAGCGGCAGGTCAGCCGGCCGGGGGAGTCGCTCCACCGTGGCGTCGCCGGCGGGATCTACGGCGGGCTCGGCGCCGGCTTGCGCGCCGCCTCGCGCGGCCTCGGCGCCGCCGCCGACCGAGGGGTCGGGCCCCGACTCGAGGACGACCCGCGGGGTCGGTTCCTCACCGCCGCCGTCAACGGCCTGGTCGGGGACCGGCTGGCCCGCGAGCGTCCCCGGCTGGCGATCCGGATGGCCGTACGCCGTGACGGCGCCGACGTCACCCTCGACGGCGGGCGCGCTCGCGGCGGCGTACCCCGCAGCGACCGGGCGGCTCGTGGTGCTGCTGCACGGCCTCTGCGAGAGCGAGGAGGCCTGGGACCACCAGCGCGACCGGCGCGGCACCACGTACGCCGCGGCGCTGGAGCGGAGGGATGGACCCCGGTGCTGCTGCGCGCCAACAGCGGGTTGCCGCTGCGCGAGAACGGCGTCGCCCTCGCCTCGCTCCTCGACCGCCTCGTCGAGCAGTGGCCGCTCCCGGTGGAGCGGATCGCCCTGGTGGGTCACTCGATGGGCGGGCTGGTGATGCGGGCCGCCGCCGCGGTGGTCGCCGGCGAGGAGCCGCAGGCCTGGACCCGCCTGGTCACCGACGTGGTCACGCTCGGCACGCCCCACCTCGGCGCGCCGCTCGCCGCCCAGGTGGCCACCGGCAGCGTCGCGCTGGGTCGGATGCCCGAGTCGGCCGCGTTCGGCCGGATCCTCGACTGGCGCTCCGACGGGGTGCGCGACCTCGTGCTCGGGCTGGCCGAGGACGTCCCCGCGCTCCCGCACGCCCGCTACCGACTGGTCTCCGCCACGCTCTCCCGCTCGCCGCACCACCCGGTCGGCCGGTTGGCCGGCGACCTGCTGGTACGGGTGCCGTCGGCGTACGGACAGTCGCGGGGCGGTCGTACGCTCTTCCCCGGGGCCGAGGTGCTCCACGTCGGGGGCACCGGCCACTTCGGGCTGCTCAACCACCCGCGGGTCGAGCGGGCGCTGCTCGACTGGCTGGCCTGAGCGGCGCTCGGCGCCCCGCCTACGCTGTGCCGGTGGGCGACTCCTTCCGGCGCGGTCTGCGGCTCGGCGTCCCCTACGCCGCCGTGGGCTTCGCGCTGTCGATGTCGTTCGGGGTGCTCGCCGTCCAGGTGGGCTTCACGCCGCTCCAGGCCATCGCCTTCTCGGTGCTGGTCTTCGGCGGGTCGGCGCAGTTCGCCGCCGTGGCCATCGTCGGCGCCGGCGGCGGCATCCCCGCGGCGCTGGGCGCGGCCACCCTCATGCACTCGCGCTTCCTGGCCATGGGCCTCGCGCTCGCGTCCTCGTTGCGCGGGGGACCGCTGCGCAGGGCCGTGGAGGGACAGGCCAGCGTGGACTCCTCCTGGGCGTTGGCCAGCCGCGGCGACGGCACCTTCGACCGTGGCCTGCTGTTCGGGACCACCGCGCCGCAGTACGTCAGCTGGGTGGCCGGCACCGTGGTGGGAGCGTACGGCGGGGGGCTGCTCGGCGACCCCGAGCGGTTCGGCCTCGACGCGATCTACCCCACCTTCTTCCTCGGCATCCTGATCGCCGAGCTCCGGCGCCCCGGCGGCCGGGTGGTCGCCCTGGCCGGGGGCACCCTCGCCCTCGCCCTGGTGCCGTTCGCGCCGCCCGGGGTCCCGGTGCTGGCCGCGAGCACCGCCGCGCTGCTGGGTCTCGCACGTCCCGACGGGCCGTCGCGCGACCGGGAGCCCGAGGTGGAGCCGGCATGACCCTCTCCGAGACCGAGGGCTGGGTGCTGATCGCGGCCCTGACCGTGATGGCCGTGGTCGTCAAGGCGATCGGCCCCGCGCTCGTGGGCGGTCGGGCCCTGCCGCCACGGGCGGGCCGGGTGATCGCGGTGATGGCCCCGGCGCTGCTCACCGCCCTGGTGGCGACGGCCGTGCTGAGCGACGGTCGCCGGCTCACGGTGGGCGCCGACACGATCGGCGTCGCGGCGGCCGGGGTGCTGCTGCTGTGCCGCGTCCCGCTGCTGGTCGCGTGCCTGGTCGCCGTCGTCGTCACCGCGGTGCTGCGCCTCCTGGCCGGGTGACCGGCGAAGACGGGGGGGCCTGGTCGGCCCGGTGTCTGCTGTCGGCGAACAGGGCCCGTCAGCCCGTGGATGTGTCCGACCGAGCGGCTAGTGTCGGCCTCGTGAACCTGAACTCCAGCCCCTCGCTCTCTCCGGAGGCCAACGGCGGCGCCTCGATGTACGGGCTCGACGACCACATCTACCAGCGCCTGCTGCGCGAGCGGATCGTCTTCCTCGGCTCCGAGGTGCGCGACCAGAACGCCAATGCGATCTGTGCCCAGCTGCTGCTGCTCTCGGCGGAGGACCCCGAGGCCGACATCTTCCTGCACATCAACAGCCCCGGCGGCTCGGTCGACGCCGGCATGGCGATCTACGACACGATGAACTACATCCCCAACGACGTGGCGACCGTCGGCATGGGACTGGCCGCCTCGATGGGCCAGTTCCTGCTCTGCGCCGGCACCAAGGGCAAGCGCTACGCGCTGCCCCACGCGCGGATCATGATGCACCAGCCGTCGTCCGGCATGGGCGGCTCGGCCTCGGACATCAAGATCCAGGCCCAGCAGAGCCTCCACATCAAGAAGGTGCTGCTCGAGCTGATCGCCGACCACACCGGCCAGTCGGTCGAGCAGATCGAGAACGACGCGGACCGCGACCGCTGGTTCACCGCCGAGCAGGCACTCGAGTACGGCCTGGTGGACCAGGTCATCAAGAGCGCCCGTGAAGCCGCCGACGAAGGACGTCCGGCACGATCCTCCTCCCCGAGCAAGGACTGACCATGAACTACTACATCCCCCAGTGGGAAGAGCGCACGTCCTACGGCTTCCGCCGCATCGATCCCTACGCCAAGCTGTTCGAGGACCGCATCATCTACCTCGGCACCCCGATCTCGGACGACGTCGCGAACGCGGTGATCGCCCAGCTCATGTGCCTGGAGTCGATGAACCCCGACCAGGACGTCCAGATCTACATCAACAGCCCCGGCGGCTCGTTCACCGCGCTGACGGCGATCTACGACACGATGCGCTTCATCAAGCCCGACGTGCAGACCGTCTGCATCGGCCAGGCCGCCTCGGCGGCCGCGATCCTGCTCGCGGCCGGCACCCCCGGCAAGCGGACCGCGCTGCCCAACAGCCGGATCCTCATCCACCAGCCCTACACCGAGGGCACGTTCGGCCAGACCTCGGACATCGAGATCCAGGCCAACGAGATCCTGCGGATGCGCGAGCTGCTCGAGCAGATGATCGCCGACCACAGCGGACGTGACCGCGAGCAGGTCAGCCGCGACATCGAGCGGGACAAGATCCTGACCGCGGAGCAGGCCGTCGACTACGGCCTGATCGACGCCGTCATCCAGCCCCGCAAGGGCACTCCCGCCCTGGCTGGTCGCTAGCCCGTGAAGCAAGGCGACGCCGATCCTCGTGTCACCCACCCGTTCGGTGGGTGGCACGGGGTACCGTCGTCAGGCCGTCCCGCCCGGACGGCTCGCACTACCCCAGACCGGTGCGCCCCGAAGCGTCGGTCCGACCGGAGGTTGATGTCGCGTGGCACGCATCGGTGACGGTGGCGACCTGCTGAAGTGTTCCTTCTGCGGGAAGAGCCAGAAGCAGGTCAAGAAGCTGATCGCCGGTCCCGGCGTCTACATCTGCGACGAGTGCATCGACCTCTGCAACGAGATCATCGAGGAGGAGCTCAACGAGGGCGCCGAGGTCGGCCTCGAGGAGCTGCCCAAGCCCAAGGAGATCTTCGAGTTCCTCAACTCCTACGTCATCGGCCAGGAGCAGGCGAAGAAGTCCCTCGCGGTGGCGGTCTACAACCACTACAAGCGGGTGCAGGCCGGCCTGCAGCCGGCGGTGGGCAAGCACGCCAAGGAGGAGGCGGTCGAGGTCGCCAAGTCCAACATCCTCGTGGTCGGCCCCACCGGGTGCGGCAAGACCTACCTCGCCCAGACCCTGGCCCGGATGCTGAACGTCCCGTTCGCGATCGCGGACGCCACCGCCCTCACCGAGGCCGGCTACGTCGGTGAGGACGTCGAGAACATCCTGCTCAAGCTGATCCAGGCGGCCGACTACGACGTCAAGAAGGCCGAGACCGGCATCATCTACATCGACGAGATCGACAAGGTGGCCCGCAAGGCGGAGAACCCCTCGATCACGCGCGACGTCTCCGGCGAGGGCGTGCAGCAGGCGCTGTTGAAGATCATCGAGGGCACCACCGCGTCGGTGCCGCCGCAGGGTGGTCGCAAGCACCCGCACCAGGAGTTCATCCAGATCGACACCACCAACATCCTGTTCGTGGTGGGCGGCGCGTTCGCCGGTCTCGAGGGCATCATCGAGCAGCGGGTCGGCAAGAAGACCCTCGGCTTCACCGCGGACGTGCGCGGGGCGGCCGAGCGTGAGTCCGACGACCTGCTGGCGCAGGTGCGTCCCGAGGACCTCACCAAGTTCGGCCTGATCCCCGAGTTCATCGGCCGGCTCCCGCTCATCGCGAGCGTCAACAAGCTGGACCAGGAGGCGCTGGTCCAGATCCTCACCGAGCCGCGCAACGCCCTGGTCAAGCAGTACCAGAAGCTCTTCGAGATCGACGGGGTCGAGCTGGAGTTCACCGACGAGGCCATCAGGGCCATCGCCGACCAGGCGATGGAGCGTGGCACCGGTGCCCGCGGCCTGCGCGCGATCATCGAGGAGGTGCTCCTCCACGTGATGTACGACGTGCCGTCGCGCGCCGACATCGGCAAGGTCATCGTGACCGGGGAGGTCGTCACCGACGAGGTGGCCCCGACCCTGGTGCCCCGCGAGGCCAAGGCGGCGAAGAAGAAGTCGGCCTGACCGTTCGGCCACCCCGGATGACCATTCCTGCCTAGTCACTTCGGGTCATTTCGTCCCCCAGCCCTTGGTGGGGAACCGGGTGGGCTCCACACTGGAGCCACGTCTCGGAAGGACCCACTGATGTTCGCTGATCACCGCCGACCCTTGGTCGCCTACCTGCTCGTCGCACTCGCCGGCGCGCTGGTCCTGGCGCAGGGTGCGCGTGGCGTCCCCGACCCGGGCAACGCGCCGTCGTTCCAGGCGTACGCCGACGAACGGACGACACCCAGCGAGGGAGACGGCACGTTTCCGTCGCCCGGCGCACCGATCGGCCAGGCGCCCGAGGAGCTCGAGTACCAGCTGGACGCGGGCGGGCTCTCGCCCGCGCTGGACGCGGTGATCGACCTGGCCAATCCGGCCGGTCCGACCGGCCGACGGTCGACCGAGTGGCGGCGCTTCCGCACCCGTGGTCGACCCGGGCACGGCCCCGGTCACCACCCCGGGTTCGGTCCCTCCGGTCGTCGACGGCGACGGCGGAGCGTCGGGCTTCGACAGCACCCTCGTGCGCCGGGCCCCGGTCCGGCGGCAGCGGCGGCAGCGGCGGCGGGTTCGGCACCGGCAACGGTGACGGGGGTGGCTTCAGCGGTCCCGGCCAGGACGACGGTGGCATCTTCGCGACACCGCTGCCCGACAGTCCCGAGGAGGCACCGCAGGATCCCGACGACGCGGACTCGCCGGCCCCGCACTCCTTCGGCCACGTACGGCCGGACGACCACCCCTACGGCCACGCCGAGCCGAAGCCCCGACAAGGGCCAGGGCCAGGGTCAGGGCGCCGGGGACGGCAACGGTCAGGGCGAGGACAAGGACAAGGGCGCGCACGGGAAGGGCCACGGCGCCACGGCTGGTCCCCAGCAGGCACCCGACCGCGACTGGGACGACGACGGCAAGGGCGGCAAGCCCGCGACCGCGCCGGACAAGCCAGGCAAGCCGGACAAGGCCCCCAAGGCCCCCAAGGCACCGAAGGCCGACAAGCCGGACAAGGCACCGCAGGCACCGAAGGCCGACAAGCCGAGCAAGGAGCCGAAGGCGCCCAAGGCCGACAAGCCGGCAAGGCACCCAAGGCACCGAAGGCCCCCAAGGCACCGAAGGCCGACAAGCCGGACAAGGCACCGAAGGCGCCGAAGGCCGACAAGCCGAGCAAGGAGCCCAAGGCCGACAAGCCGGCCAAGGCACCCAAGGCGCCGAAGGCACCCAAGCCCGACAAGCCGAAGAAGCCCGGCAAGACCTGACCGCGGACAGCGGACAGCGGGCGGCTCAGGCCTCCGCGAGCTCCGCGGTCACGGCGATCGCCTGCGCGCCCTCGACCGGGGTGAAGACGAGGTCGCCGGTGATCTTGCCCGAGGACCGGAGGTCGCCGGCCGCGCGCTCGACCTGGGCGACCTGCTCGGCCGGACCCGTGATCTCCACGCGCGAGAGCGGCGCCTTCATCGAGACCTTGGCCTGCGACTTGGCTCCTCGGATGCCGATGAGGGCAGCCGCCACCGAGTCGATCAGCGAGGGTGAGGCGGCGGCGGCCGACCCGAGGTCGGCGCTCGTCGGCCAGGAGGCACGATGGATCGAGCCCTCCTGCCACCACGACCAGACCTCCTCGGTGACGTAGGGGAGGAACGGTGCCAGCAGCCGGAGCTGCACCTCGAGGGCGATCGCGAGGGTGGCGCGGGCCGACGCGGTCCCGTTGTCGTTCGGGGCCTCCTCGTTGCCGTAGGCACGCTCCTTGACCAGCTCGAGGTAGTCGTCGCAGAACTCCCAGAAGAACTTCTCGGTCACCTCGAGCGCGGTCGTGTAGTCGTAGGCCTCGAAGGCGTCGGTCGCCCGGTTGACGACCGTCTCGAGCCGGCCCAGCAGGGCGCAGTCGACCGGAGCGCTGACGGCGGCGTGGTTCAGCTCGCTCGCGCCCATCCCGAGCACGAACCGCGAGGCGTTGAGCACCTTCATCGCCAGTCGGCGCCCGACCTTCATCTGGCTCTCGTCGAAGGGCGAGTCCAGGCCCGGTCGGGCGATGGCGGCGCGCCAGCGGACGGCGTCCGCGCCGAACTTCGCCAGGATCTCGTCGGGCACGATCGCGTTGCCCTTCGACTTGGACATCTTCTTGCGGTCCTTGTCGACGATGAAGCCCGAGATCATCGCGGTGTGCCACGGCGCCACGCCCTGCTCGAAGTGCGCGCGGACGACGCGGCTGAACAGCCAGGTGCGGATGATCTCGTGCGCGTGGGTGCACAGGTCCATCGGGAAGACGCGGGAGAACAGGTCCTCGTCGGTCAGCCAGCCACCGGCGATCTGCGGAGTCAGCGACGACGTCGCCCAGGTGTCCATCACGTCGGGGTCGCCGAGGAAGCCGCCGGGCTTGCCGCGCTGCGCCTCGTCGTACCCGCGCGGGGCGTCGGTCGACGGGTCGACCGGCAGCTCCGCCTCGCTGGGCATCAGCGGGTGGGCGTAGTCGGGCTCGCCCTGGTCGTCGAGGGGGTACCAGACCGGGAACGGGATGCCGAAGAAGCGCTGCCGCGAGATCAGCCAGTCGCCGTTGAGGCCACCGACCCAGTTGTCGTAGCGGTGCTTCATGTGCGGCGGCAGCCACCGCACCTCGTCGCCGCGGGCGATCATCTCGCTGCGCAGGGAGGCGTCGCGCCCGCCGTTGCGGATGTACCACTGGCGGGTGGAGACGATCTCGAGCGGCTTGTCGCCCTTCTCGTAGAAGTTCGCCATCCGGTCGGTGGGGGTGGGGTCGCCGACGAGGTCGCCGGACTCGCGCAGCAGCCCGACCATCGCCTCCCGGGCGCTGAAGATCGTCTTCCCGCCCAGCTCGGCGTACGCCGTCGCCGCGGGCTCGGCCGCGAGCCACTCGGGGGTGTCGCGGTGGAGCCGGCCGTCGCGGCCGACGACGGTGCGGACCGGGAGCTGCAGCTCGCGCCACCAGGCGACGTCGGTGAGGTCACCGAAGGTGCAGCACATGGCGATGCCGGCGCCCTTGTCCATCTCGGCGGCCGGGTGGGCCAGGACCGGGATCTCGACGCCGAAGACCGGCGAGGTGACGGTGGTCCCGAAGAGCGGCTGGTAGCGCTCGTCGTCGGGGTGCGCGATCAGCGCGACCACGGCCGGGATCAGCTCGGGACGGGTGGTCTCGATGTGGACCGGCTCGCCGCCCGGCCGGTGGAACGCGACCCGGTGGTAGTGGCCGGCGTACTGCCGGGCCTCGAGCTCGGCCTGGGCGACGGCGGTCTGGAAGGTGACGTCCCAGAGGGTCGGCGCCTCCTGCAGGTAGGCCTCGCCGCGGGCGAAGTTGCGCAGGAACGCGGTCTGGCTGACCAGCCGCGACTTGTCGCCGATGGTCGTGTAGTTCTGGCTCCAGTCGACCGAGAGCCCGAGCGTGCGCCACAGCGTCTCGAAGGTCTTCTCGTCCTCGACGACGAGCTGCTCGCAGAGCTCGATGAAGTTGGGGCGGCTGATCGAGACCTGCTTCTTCGGGTCCGGCTTCTCGGGCGGCGTGAAGTCCGCGTCGTAGGGCAGCGACGGGTCGCAGCGGACGCCGAAGTAGTTCTGCACCCGACGCTCGGTCGGCAGCCCGTTGTCGTCCCAGCCCATGGGGTAGAAGACGCTCTTGCCGCGCATCCGCTGGTAGCGGGCGACCAGGTCGGTGTGGGTGTAGCTGAAGATGTGGCCGACGTGGAGCGAGCCGCTCACGGTCGGCGGGGGCGTGTCGATGGAGAAGACGTTCTCGCGGGGCTGCGAGCGGTCGAAGGCGTAGGTCTCCTCGCTCTCCCACCGCTCGGCCCACTTCTCCTCGAGGCCCTCCAGCGCCGGCTTGTCCGGTACGACGACGCCACGCCGCTCGGCGTCGGTCGGGGTCTCGGACGGGGGAAGGGTCTCGGTCATAACGTGAAATCCTAGGTGCAGGCCGCTGAGCAGGGAAAACGGGACAGGACGGAGTGTCGGCCGGTCAGGCAATCGGGTCGCCGCGGCCTCGGCGTACGGCCTAGCGTGGGGGCATGGCCAAGCGAGCGAAGCGGGAGCAGGGCAGGGCCGGGCGCGGAGGGAAGCGACCGGTCCGGGGGATGCCGGGGCTGGAGTTCCACGACGACCCGACCGACTTCCTCAAGGCGGCCCGTTCCCACCTCGCGGCCGAGCCGGTGCTGTCGACGGTGGTCGCGGCCAACGCCGAGAAGGCCGCCCGCGAGGACGCAGCGGGGGTCGAGCACGGGCTCCCGCACCGCTGGTGGCTGGTGGTGCGCGACGACCTCGGCGAGGTGGCCGGGGTCGGGATGCGGACCGCGCCGTTCGCGCCGTACCCCCTGTTCCTGCTGCCGATGCCGGGGGAGGCGGCCGCCGCGCTGGCCCACGTGCTGCAGGCACGGGGCGAGCGGGTCGGCGGGGTCAACGGAGCGCTCCCCGCGGCGGGCGCGTGCGCCGGCGAGCTCGCGCGGCTGCAGGGCGGGACCGCCGAGACCGTGCTCCACAGCCGGCTCCACGAGGCGACCGCGGTCGTCGACCCGCCACCCGCCCCGGGCCGGCTGCGGCTCGCCCGCCCGGACGAGGCGGGACTCGCCCTGGCGTGGTTCGAGGCCTTCGCCGACGCGGCAGCCGAGCAGGCCGGCCGCGAGCCGGGCAGCCACCACGACATGGCGGAGGACCTCGCGGGCATCGGCCGTCGGATCCACGAGGAGCGGCTGTGGTTCTGGGTGGACGACGACGACCGGCCGGTCCACCTGACCGGGCACAACCTCCCGGCGCTCGGTGCCGCCCGGATCGGGCCGGTCTACACGCCGGCCGAGCACCGCGGGAAGGGGTACGCCGGCAATGCGGTCGCCCAGGTCACCCGCCGGCTGCTCGCCGGCCGCTCCCGCGCCTGCCTCTACACCGACCAGGCCAACCCCACGTCCAACACCCTCTACGCCGCCCTCGGCTTCGAGCCCGTCGTCGACATGGTCGAGATCGAGATCTCCTGACCCCGTGGTCGAGTTCCGCCTCGCTCGGCGTCGAGTTCCGCCTCCCTCGAGGAGGTACGCCGCGCCGCGCCCTAGACTCGACCCGAGATGACTGAGACCCCCGCCGCCCGCCCGGCCGAGACCCTGGCCGAGGTCGAGGACGCCCTGCTGTCCCGCTGGCCCGAGACCCGGCTCGAGCCCTCGCTCGACCGGATCCGCGCGTTCACCGAGCTGCTCGGCGACCCGCAGCGCGGCTACCCCGTGATCCACCTGACCGGCACCAACGGCAAGACCTCCACGTCGCGGATGATCGACACCCTGCTGCGCGCCCTCGAGCTGCGCACCGGCCGCTTCACCAGCCCCCACGTCGAGCGGATGAGCGAGCGGATCTGCATCGACGGCAGCCCGTTGACCGATCCCGAGTTCGTGCGCGCGTTCAACGACGTGGCGCCGTACACCCACCTCGTCGACAGCACCGAGGCCCACCCGCTGTCCTTCTTCGAGACCGTCGTCGGGATGGCGTACGCCGCGTTCGCCGACGCCCCGGTCGACGTGGCCGTCGTCGAGGTCGGCCTCGGCGGCACCTGGGACGCCACCAACGTCGCCGACGGGACGGTCGCCGTGGTGCTGCCGATCGGCGTCGACCACGCCCACCTGCTCGGCGACTCGCCCGCCAAGATCGCGATGGAGAAGGCCGGGATCATCAAGCCCGGCGCCACCGCCGTGATCGCGGGCCAGGAGCCCGACGTCGCCGAGGTGCTGCTGCGGCGGTGCACCGAGGTCGGCGCCACCGTCGTCGCCGAGGGGGTCGACTTCGGCGTCGTCTCGCGGGTGCCGGCGGTCGGCGGCCAGGTGGTGTCGCTGCAGGGGCTGCGGGCGCGCTACGACGAGATCTTCCTGCCGCTCTACGGCGCCCACCAGGCCCAGAACGCCGCGGTCGCGCTGGCGGCCGTCGAGGCCTTCGCCGGCGAGCAGCCGCTCGACGCCGAGCTGGTCGCGGGCGCCTTCGCGATGGTCAGCTCCCCGGGCCGGCTCGAGGTCATCCGGCGCAGCCCGACGATCGTGCTGGACGCCGCGCACAACCCCCACGGCGCGCTGGCGGTCGGTGCCGCGCTCGAGGACTCCTTCGCCTTCGACCCGCTCGTCGGGGTGATCGGCGTGATGTCCGACAAGGACCACGAGGGCGTGCTGGTGGCCCTCGAGCCGCACCTCGCGCACGTCGTGTGCACCCAGAACTCCACCGACCGCGCACTGTCGGCCGACCGACTGGCCGAGACGGCCCGCGAGGTCTTCGGCGAGGACCGCGTCACCGTGGTGCCCCGGCTCGCCGACGCGATCGACCGCGCGGCCGGGATCGCCGAGGAGGACGACGGTGGCTCGATCGGCTCCGGCGCCGTCCTGGTCACCGGCTCGGTCGTCACGGTGGGCGAGGCGCGCACCCTGCTCAAGGGCCGCGGATGAGCGCCCCCGCCCCGACCCCGCCGCCGCGATCTCCCCGCCGCGGCATGTGCGCGGCGGTGCTGGCGCTGGAGGGCATCGTGGTCGGCCTCTCCACGCCGGTCATGGCGACGCTCACCGACGTGCCGCTCGGCGTCGCGCTCGGCATCGGGCTCGGCGTCGCCGCCGTCTGCCTCATCCTCGCCGGCATGCTGCGCAAGGAGTGGGCCTACGCCGCCGGCTGGGCCGTGCAGGTCGCGGCGATCGCGATGGGCTTCGTGGTCACGGCGATGTTCTTCCTCGGCGTCGTCTTCGCGCTGCCTTGTGGGCCACCGCCGACCTGCTCGGTCGCAAGATCGAGCGCGAGCGCGCGGCGGCGTACGCCGCCTACGCCCCGGGGACCGACGGCGCCGGATCTGCCGCGGGAGCCTGAGCCCGCTCCCGCTCCGCCCGCAGCGCGGGCAGGTAGAGCAGCGCGCCGAGCACGCTGAACGCGCCGGCGAGCACCATCGACACCTGCGTGCTGCTCGCCTCGGCGAGCAGGCCCAGCGGGGTGCCGAGCAGCGAGAACGTCGCGAAGAAGACCATCGAGCCCATCGACAGCACGGTCGCCCGGTTGGCCGCGCTCGCCTCGCGGTGCATCAGCGTCGCGTGCATGGGGTCGGCCATGCCGTGCATCGAGTAGGTGAAGAGGTACGCCGCCACCAGCCCCACCGGTCCCACGGCGAGACCCATCGTGACCGCCCCGAGCCCGTTGAGGACGCGCGCCGCGATGGCGGTCCGGGCGACCCCGAAGCGTCGGCTGCCGAGCCCGGCCAGCGCCGAGCCGGCGGCGAAGACGCCCCAGCCGACGGCGGCCACCGGCCCCATCAGTGCGCCTGCCTGCTCCTCGCCGCCGACCAGCTCGGCCAGCCGGATCGGCTGGAAGGTCTCGAAGACGATCAGCGCCGCGGTCCAGAAGAGCTCGACCAGGATGATCGCCCGCAGCACCGGGTTGCTGCGCAGCAGGCCGAGGCCGTCCCGCACGACGACGGGCGCCTCGCGCACCGACGCGGCCGCACGGCGTACGCCGGTCGCGTCGACGTGGGTGCGCGGCTCCTTCATCAGCGTCACCACCGCCACCAGGTGGATCACGTTGAGGCCGGCCCAGCACAGCATCGGCAGCAGCAGCGCGGACGTGGCGGGCAACGGGTCCCAGGCGATCAGGCCGCCGGAGATCACGGCGCCGACGGCCATCGAGCCGCCGAGCATCGTGCCCTGGGCCGCGAGGGTGCGGTCGACGTCCGCACCGGGCGTGGTGACGTGGACGGTGTCGACGAACCACGCCTCGAGCGGACCCGAGTCGAGCGCGCGGAAGATGCCCTGCATCGCCGCGGCGGCGACGAAGAACCAGAACGAGTCGGCCAGGATCATCACCACGCTCCCCGCCACGTTGACGACGGCGGAGGTGACGAGCAGCGGACGGCGCCCGAAGGCGTCGGCGAAGCCGCTGGTCGGCAGCTCGAGCAGGAACACCACGATCCCCTGCAGCGAGAACGCGAGCAGCGCCTGCGAGATGGTGAGGCCGCGCTCGAGGATCCACAGCGTGATGATGCCGACGACCAGCCCGACCGGGAACCAGCGGGTGAAGGTCAGCGTGAGGAAGACCCGCCGGGCAGCGGCGGGGGAGAGGGCCTCGGTCATGCCTCCTCCTCGAAGCGCGGGTGCACCGGGAGCGCCACCGCGCTGACCAGCACCCGCCGTGCGTGCCGGGTCTCCCGCCCCGGCGCCGCGGTAGCGCTCGATCACCGCCTGCAGCTCCTCGGCGAGCGCTCGCGCCTGCGCGGCGGTCACCAGCACGCCGTCGTCGGAGTAGCCGAGGGCGTCGCGCCACTCCCGCGGCCAGCCGCGCTCGTGCTGGAACCACTGCTCCGCGCGCTCGGACTGCTGGGCGACGTAGTGGCGGGTCAGCCAGGTGATCGACTCCTCGGCCTCCTCGTCGCCGACGAAGTCGCTCGGCTCCCAGCTGTGGCCGCGGGTGCTGGCCTCCCACACCCGCCGCTTCCCCTCGCCGGTGGCGGTGTCGAGCACCAGGCCGACCGCGTCGAGCTTGCGCAGGTGGTAGCTGGTGGCGCCGGTGTTGGTGGCGAGCCGGTCGGCGAGCTCGGTGGCGGTGGCCGGCCCGTGCAGCCGCAGCTCGGCGAGCAGCCGGGAGCGCAGCGGGTGGGCGAGCACGCGCAGCGCCTGCGCATCGAGTCGGATCACGTCGGTCATGGGTGCACAGTAACTCTGCACACACTTTGTGCACAAGAGTTCTGCACGACCCGCGGGTGGGCGCCGGCGTACGCCGTGGCTAGGCTCCGCGGCATGACCCAGCGCACCCTCGTCCTCGTCAAGCCCGACGGCGTACGCCGTGGCCTCACCGGCGAGGTCGTGCGCCGGATCGAGGCGAAGGGCTACACCCTGGTCCGCCTCGAGCTGCGGAACGCCACCCCGGAGCTGCTCGCCGGCCACTACGCCGAGCACGAGGGCAAGCCGTTCTACGAGCCGCTCGTCGAGTTCATGCTCTCCGGGCCGGTGGCCGCGATGGTCGTCGAGGGGGAGCGCTGCATCGAGGGCTTCCGCTCGCTCGCCGGCGCCACCGACCCCACCGTCGCCGCCCCCGGCACGATCCGGGGCGACCTCGGCCGCGACTGGGGCCTTGCCTGTCCAGCAGAACATCGTGCACGGCTCGGACTCCCCGGAGTCGGCCGAGCGCGAGATCGGGCTGTGGTTCCCGCACGCCTGAGGGGTGGCCGAACGGTCACCCGCCCGCAGGCTCTTGAGCGAGTCGTGAGGTTCCCGAGGGATCCAGCGCCCTGATTTCACTGGTTCCCCGGATATCCGGGGAACCAGCACCGCCACCCACCGTCCCGCGTGTCTGCCGGGATCGAGCCGCCGGCGCTCTTTACCCTCGACGCGGGGGCGCGCCCGGACTGCCTGAGGTGCGGCGTGCCCCACCTTCCCCCCAGGTACGACGAGCGCAAGGGCATCCGTGATGGCGAACAGCTTCATCGGTCGTGACATGGCCGTGGACCTCGGCACCGCCAACACGCTCGTCTACGTCCGCGGCAAGGGCGTGCTGCTCGACGAGCCCAGCGTCGTCGCGCTCAACGACACGACCGGCGAGATCCTCGCCGTCGGCCACGAGGCCAAGCGGATGATCGGGCGTACGCCGGACAACATCACCGCCATCCGCCCGCTCAAGGACGGCGTCATCGCCGACTTCGAGGCGACCGAGCAGATGCTGCGCTACTTCATCCAGCAGGTCCACCGCCGGCGCTACTTCGCCAAGCCCCGCATGGTCGTCTGCGTGCCCAGCGGCATCACCGCCGTCGAGCAGCGCGCGGTCAAGGAGGCCGGCTACCAGGCCGGCGCCCGCCGGGTCTACATCGTGGAGGAGCCGATGGCCGCCGCGATCGGTGCCGGGCTGCCGGTCCACCAGGCCACCGGCAACATGGTCGTCGACGTCGGCGGCGGCACCACCGAGGTCGCCGTGATCAGCCTCGGCGGCATCGTCACCAGCCTCTCCATCCGGACCGCGGGCGACGACCTCGACGCCGCGATCGTCGCGTGGATGAAGAAGGAGTACTCCCTCATGCTCGGCGACCGCACCGCCGAGGAGGTCAAGATGACCCTCGGCTCGGCGTTCCCGCTGCCCGACGAGCCCGAGGCCGAGATCCGTGGCCGTGACATGGTCTCCGGCCTGCCCCGCACCGTCGTGGTGTCGAGTGCCGAGATCCGCCAGGCGCTCGAGGAGCCGCTGCACGCGATCGTCGACGCCGTCCGCGCGACCCTCGACCAGACCCCGCCCGAGCTCGCCGGCGACATCATGGACCGCGGCATCGTGCTCACCGGTGGCGGCGCCCTGCTGCGCGGCCTCGACGAGCGGCTGCGCCACGAGACCGGGATGCCGGTCCACGTGGCCGACGACCCGCTGGTCAGCGTCGCGCTCGGCGCCGGCAAGTGCGTCGAGGAGTTCGAGGCGCTCCAGCAGGTGCTGGTCTCCGAGCCGCGGCGGTTCTGATGGCCCTGCGTCTGCCGAAGGGCGACAGCCGAGAGCGCCGCTGGCGCAGCATCTCCGACCTCGACCAGCGCCGGAAGCCCTCGCGCGCGCTCCTCGTCGCGCTGCTGCTCGCCTCCGCCTCCCTCATCACCCTCGACCACACGGGCGGCGACGACTCCCCGCTCGAGCCCGCCCGCGCCGCTGCCGGCGAGGTGTTCGGCCCCGTGGAGTCCGCGACCGCTGCCGTCGTCCGGCCGATCGCCGCGGTGCCCGACTGGTTCCGCTCCAAGGACTCGATGCAGGCCCGGCTCAGCTCGCTGGAGGCCGAGAACTCCGAGCTCCGCTCCGAGGTCGCCACGTCGGGCTACGACCGCAACCGGCTCGAGGAGTACGACGGCCTGACCGCCGCCTCGCAGAGCCTCGGCTCGGCGCTCGTGCCGGCCCGGGTCATCGGGATCGGCGCCTCGCAGTCGTTCTCCCGCACCGTCACCATCGACGCCGGGTCCGACGCGGGCCTGCGCGCCGACCAGACGGTGATCAACAACGACGGGCTGGTCGGCCGGGTGCTGCGCACCACGCGCACGACCGCCACCGTGCTGCTCGTGATCGACGCCAACTCGGTCGTCGGCGGCCGGGTCGGCGACTCCATGGAGATGGGCTTCCTGCGCGGTCGCGGCGACGTCGGCGACAGCGGCAAGCTCGACCTCGAGCTGGTCGACCAGGCCGAGGTGCCGGCCAAGCACGACGCCGTCGTCACGTGGGGGAGCGAGGGCGGCGCGCCGTACGTCGCCGGCGTGCCGGTCGGCCGGGTCGCGACCGTCTACTCCTCGGTCCGCGAGACCTCGCAGCGCGCGGTCATCGAGCCCTTCGTCGACTTCGGCGCGCTCGACCTCGTCGGGATCGTCGTCCCCTCCGGCACGCCGAGCGACCGCGCCGTGATCGAGCCCGACGGGAGCCTGAGGTGATCCGGCCATGACCCTCGTCCGTGCCCTGGTCGCGCTCGCGGCCGTCGTGGTCGCCCTGGTGCTGCAGGTGACCGTCTTCCCGCACGTCGCGTGGCAGGGCATCGTCCCCAACCTCGTGCTGCTCGTCGTCGTCGCGGCCGCCCTGACGCGCGGTCCGCAGGTCGCGGCGGTGCTCGGCTTCGCCGCCGGCGTGTCCCTCGACCTCGCCCCGCCCGCCGACCACGCCGCCGGTCGCTGGGCGCTCGCCCTCGTGCTCGTCGGGTACGTCGCCGGCCGGGTGCACCAGGAGCAGCGACCGACCGCCACCGCCGTGGTCGCGACCGTCGGCGTCTCCTCCTTCGTCGGCACCTCCGTCTTCGCGCTGAGCGGCCTGCTGCTCGGCGAGACGGCGTTCGACGTGGCCGGGCTGCTGCAGGTCATCCTCGTGGCCGTGCTGTGGGACGTGCTGCTGACGCCGTTCGTGCTGCCGCCGCTGATGGGGGCCTTCCGACGGCTCGAGCCCGACCGCCGGGCGCTCGCATGAGCCGTGCGTCCGGCCGGAGCACGAGCGCCGACACCCGGAGCCGGCTGCGGCTGCTGGTGATCCAGGCGCTGGTCTTCTCCCTGTTCGCGACCCTCTTCGCCCGCCTCTACTACCTCCAGGTCGTCTCCGGCGACGAGTACCACGCGCAGGCGGCCAACCAGTCGGTCCGCGAGATCGTGGTGCAGCCGCAACGCGGTCTCATCGTCGACGCCCAGGGCCGGCCGCTGGTCGCCAACCGCAGCTCGTGGGTCGTCTCGATCGACCGCACCCTGCTCGGCAAGCTCTCGCAGTCGCAGCAGGACAAGCTGGTCGACCGGATCGGCGGGACCGTCGACGTCTCGCCCCGGCTGATCCGCCAGCAGCTCGCGACCTGCGGCGACGAGGGCAGCGTCCCCGGCGTGTGCTGGAACGGCTCGCCCTACCAGCCGGTCCCGATCGCCGCGCGACGTCGACCAGCGGGTGGCGCTGCGGATCCTCGAGCAGCCCGAGGACCACCCGGCGGTGATCGCCGAGCAGCAGAGCGTGCGCGCCTACCCCCGCCCGTTCGGCATCAACGCCGCCCACCTGCTCGGCTACCTCAGCCCGATCACCGGCGACGAGTACGACCGTGCGGTCGAGGACGGTGACCGCTCCGTCAACGGTGCCTCGTCCGTGGGACGCGCCGGCGTCGAGAAGCAGTACGACGCGTGGCTGCGCGGCATGCCCGGCTACAAGCGGGTCGCGGTCGACTCGATGGGCCGGGTGCTCGGCGAGGAGAGCGAGGTCCCCGGCCAGCCCGGCGACACCCTCGTCACCTCGATCGATGCCAAGGTGCAGGGCGTCGTCGAGGAGCAGCTCGCCGACACCATCGCCACCGCCCGCACGACCTTCGACGACGTCTCCGGCAAGAACTACGTGGCCGACTCCGGCGCCGCCGTGGTGATGGAGGCCGACACCGGCCGGATCGTGGCGATGGCGAGCCAGCCGACGTACGACCCGGACGTCTGGGTCGGCGGGATCAGCAAGAAGCAGCTCGCCCGGCTCTACTCCGAGGCGGCCGGCACGCCGCTGCTCGGCCGCGCGATGCAGGGCCAGTTCGCGCCCGGCTCGACGTGGAAGCCGTTCATGAC
Source organism: uncultured Actinomycetota bacterium (assembly GCA_963754575.1). Classification (GTDB taxonomy): domain Bacteria; phylum Actinomycetota; class Actinomycetes; order Propionibacteriales; family Nocardioidaceae; genus Nocardioides. The sequence continues at coordinate 104,402 of CAVWGQ010000011.1, forward strand.
CGCCGGTGCGATGACCAACGGCTTCGGGCCCGACACCCGCCTCGACTGCTCCTCGGGCTTCGCCGTCGGCAACCGCGTCTTCAAGAACTACGAGTCGCGGCCCTACGGCCTGATCGGCTTCGACAAGGCGCTCGAGGTCTCGTGCAACACGTTCTTCTACCGCGTCGGCTACGACTTCTGGCAGCGGTTCGGCTCCGACGTCGCCGACGTCGACGCGAGGGACCCGCTCGTCGAGGAGGCCCAGGACTTCGGCTTCGGCAGCGAGACGGGCATCGACCTCCCCGGCGAGGCCTCCGGCCGGATCGCCGACCGCGCGTGGAAGCGCGACTACTGGAAGCAGATGAAGGGCTACTACTGCGAGATCGCGGGCAAGCCCCAGGACGACCGAGACCAGCGACTTCGTCTACCTGTTCGCGAAGGAGTTCTGCGTCGAGGGCTACGCCTACCGCGCCGGTGACGCCGTGAACTTCGCGATCGGGCAGGGCGACACGATCGTCACCCCGCTGCAGCTCGCCCGGGCCTACGCCGCGCTGGCCAACGGCGGCACGCTCTACGCCCCGCGGGTGGCCAAGGCGGTCGTGGGCTCCGACGGCACCGTGCTCAAGCGGTTCGCGCCCAAGAAGACCGGCACCGGTCGACGTCCCCGCCTCCGTGCTGGGCTACATCGACCGGGCGCTGCAGGGCGTCGCCCGCGAGGGCACGATGGCGTGGCGGCTGGTCGAGTTCCCGCTCGACGAGGTGCAGATCCGCGCCAAGACCGGCTCCGCGGAGGTCTACGGCAAGCAGTCGACCTCGTGGGTCGCCTCCTACACCGACGACTACGTCGTGGTGATGATGGTCAGCCAGGGCGGCACCGGCTCCGGCACCTCGGGCCCCGCGATCCGCGCGATCTACGAGGAGCTCTACGGCATCGAGGGTCTCGACGTCGACGGCGACCGGGCCGCGATCCCGGGTGTCGTCGCTCCCGACACCCTGCCGAGCTTCGAGCGCGACGGGTCGATCATGCCCCCGGCCGTGGGGGGTCGGAAGTGAGCGTGCGGACGACGCGGCCCGGCCCGGCCTCGCGGGTGCCCGGGCTCGACTGGATCCTGATGGCGGCGGTGGCCGGGCTGCTGGTGATCGGCACGCTGCTCGTCTGGTCGGCGACGACCGCCCGGGTGGACCTGACCGGTGGCGACTCCGGTGCCTACCTCCGCAAGCAGCTGGTCAACATCGCGATCGGCGTGGTGCTGATGGTGATGGTGCTGGCCACCGACCACCGCTGGGTGCGGATCCTCGCGCCCGTGGTCTACCTCGCCTCCCTCGTGGGGCTGGTGCTGGTGCTCTCCAACGGCGTGACCATCAACGGCTCGCGGTCGTGGATCCAGCTGGGTGGGCTGTCGATCCAGCCGGCCGAGTTCGCCAAGCTCGCCGTGGTGATCGGGATGGCCCTGGTCGTCGCAGAGCGCTCCGAGGGCCGCCGGCGGCGCACGGTCGACTGGGTCGACGTCACGCTGATGCTGCTCATCGCGGGGGTCCCCGCGGTGCTGATCCTGCTGCAGCCCGACCTCGGCACGATGCTCGTGCTCTCCGCGACCGTCTTCGGCGTCCTCGCCGCCTCCGGCGCCCCGCGCCGCTGGCTCGCGCTGCTGGCCGGCAGCGGCGCCGCCGTCGCCGTGCTCGCGGTGTGGCTCGGGATGCTCGAGGACTACCAGGTCGACCGGTTCCTCGCATTCACCAACCCCGACCTCGACCCCCGCGGCGCCGGCTACAACACCGAGCAGGCCCGGATCGCGGTCGGCAACGGCGGACTCCTCGGCGAGGGCCTCTTCCAGGGCTCCCAGACCCGCTCCGGCTTCGTGCCCGAGCAGCACACCGACTTCGTCTTCACCGTGGCGGGGGAGGAGCTCGGCCTGGTCGGCGCCGGCGTGCTCATCGCGCTGCTGGCCGTGGTGATCTGGCGGGCGCTCGTCATCGCCTCGCGCGCCGACGACGTGTTCGGCCGGATCGCCGCCGCGGGCATCGCCTGCTGGCTCGGCTTCCAGGCGTTCCAGAACATCGGGATGTGCCTGGGCATCATGCCCGTCACCGGCGTACCCCTGCCGCTCGTGTCGTACGGCGGCAGCTCCATGTTCGCCGTGCTGCTGGCCGTCGGGCTGCTGCAGAACATCCACCTGCGCAGCTCGGCCAGCCCCGCCGCCCGCTCGATCTCCCCGACCCGGGTGCTCGTCCGCCGCTGACCCGCTCGACTCGTAGTCCTGCTGGTCCAGAACTGCGCGAGCCGTCACTTCTGCAGGTTCAGAACCGGGCGAGCCGTCACTTCTGCAGGGTCAGACCGCTCCCGACCGTCACCGACGGCGCCCTTGAGGCTGCACAAGTGACGGCTCAGTGCCCTCCGAGGCTGCACGAGTGACGGCTCGGCGCCCGCTGAGGCTGCAGAAGTGACGGCTCGGCGTCAGGGGGAGGCGGTGAGGAAGAGGAAGGCCGCGAGGATCGCGAGGTGGATGCCGCCGGCCAGCGGCTTGGCCCGGCCCGGGACGACGGTCAGCACGCCGACCACGCAGGTCAGGAAGAGCAGCACGATCTCGGTGTTGCCGAGCCCGAGCTCGAGCGGGCCGTCGAGCCAGATCGAGGCGATCGCGATCGTCGGCACCGTGAGCCCGATCGAGGCCATCGCGGAGCCGTAGGCGAGGTTGAGGGCGATCTGGACCCGCTGACGCAGCGCGGCGCGGACGGCCGCGATCGACTCCGGCAGCAGCACCAGCAGCGCGATCACCACGCCGACCATGGCGTGGGGGAGGCCGAGGGAGCCGACCGCCGACTCGATCGCGGGTGACTCGACCTTGGCGAGGCCGACGACCGCGACCAGCGAGACCGACAGCAGCGCCAGGCTGGCGAGCGACTCCCGGTCGGTCGGCGGGTCGGCGTGGCCGTCCTCGTCGTCGTCGCGGGCGCTGCCGCCCTCCTCGACCGGGAGGAAGAAGTCGCGGTGGCGCACGGTCTGGGTGAAGACGAACATCAGGTAGAGCGTGAGCGAGGCGATCGCGGCGAAGGCGAGCTGGCCGCCGGTGAACTCCGGTCCCTCCGCGGAGGTGGTGAAGCGGGGCAGCACCAGGCAGAGCGTGGCCAGGGTGATCACGGTCGCGAGCGCGGTGCCGGTGCCCTCGGGGTTGAAGACCGCGAGGTGGTGGCGCAGCGCCCCGACCACGAGGGAGATCCCGACGATGCCGTTGACGGTGATCATGACCGCGGCGAAGACGGTGTCGCGGGCCAGTCCGGCCGTGTCGTCGCCGCCGCTGACCATCAGCGTCACGATCAGGGCCACCTCGATCACCGTCACCGCGACGGCCAGCACCAGCGAGCCGAAGGGTTCGCCCACCCGGTGGGCGATCACCTCGGCGTGGTGGACGGCCGCGAGCACGGCACCCATCAGCAGCACCGCGATCCCGACGAGCACCAGCCCGCCGGGCTTGCTGCTCCAGGTGACTCGCCAGGGCGACGGCGGCGACCACGGGAACGGCGACGGTCCAGCTGTAGCGTCCACGGACGATCTGGCTGCTCATGTGCTCAACCCTAGGGATGCTGCGGGCGACGATGCGTCGCCCGACCGTCCGTGGAGCCCGGGCGGGGGCTACGCCGCAGGGAGGGTGAAGGAGAAGGTCGCGCCGCGGTCGGAGTTGTTGCGGGCCGTGATGCTGCCTCCGTGCCGGGTGACGATCCGGCGGCACAGCGCGAGCCCGAGACCGGTGCCGGCGTAGGCGTCGCGGTGGGCGGCGGCGCGGTGGAACTCCTCGAACACCCGCTCCTCCTCACCGACCGGCAGCCCGATCCCCCGGTCGGAGACCTCGATCCGGACGAAGTCCTCCTCCGTGTCGGACATCGACCGGATCTGCACGTGGGGACGCTCGCCGTCGGCGGTGTACTTCACGGAGTTGCCGATCAGGTTGGCCAGCAGCTGCTTGGTCAGGACCCGGTCGGCCTCCACCGTGTGCTCGACGTCGATGTCGAAGGCGGGCGCGAGGCCGCCTTCGGAGACGCCGTACGACGACACGATCTCGTGCACCATGTCCGCCAGCGGCACCATGGAGCGGGTGAGCACGCCGTCGCGCTGGACGGTGTAGGCGAGCCAGTCCTCGATGACCTGCTGCATCCGGACGCTGGAGAGCTGGGCGCGGTCGACGTACTCCCCGGCACGGACGAGGTCGTCGACGCCGAGCGAGTCCGCCGCCATCTCGAGCCAGCCGTGCAGGCTGGACAACGGGCTGCGCAGGTCGTGGGCCACGACCCCGGCGAAACCGGTGAGCTCGCTGAGCCGCTCGCGCTCGGAGGTGACGTCGGCGAAGAGCACGACGGTGCGCCCCCCACGGTCGCGCAGCGGCCACGACGTCACGGTGAGCAGTCGTTGCGAGGTGCGCAGCTCGCCCTGCCACGTGCCGCCGTCGCCCCAGGTGAGGTCGCGGTGGTCGAGGTCCCGGCCGTCGGGGGCGGTCAGGCCGAAGTAGTCGACCCAGTTCTCGGGCCGGCCCACCGGGATCGGGCGACCCATCAGCTGCCGGGCGGCGCCGTTGTGGAGCTTCACGCAGTGGTCCGGTCCGAGCACGACCAGCCCGTCGTTCATGGTCTCGAAGACGGTGCCGAGCAGCAGCGCCTGCTCCTCGGCGGTCGCGCGCTGCCGCTCCAGCTCGGCGGTGGCCGTGGCCCGCTGCTGTCGCAGGATCGCGAGGTGGATCATCACGAAGGTCGAGACCGTGATCAGCAGGTCGATGATGACCGAGCCGGGCAGGAAGCCGTCGTAGCCGAACTGGTTGATCGGCAACAGCGTGGCCAGTGCGCCGAGGGTCGCCACGGACAGCGCGTAGACCGCTGCGCCGCGAGGCGTGAGCAGGGAGCCTCCGGCGAGGGCCGGCAGCATCAGGAACCAGGTGAGCGGGAGCTCGGGGTCGAGGTAGGTCACCCAGACGCAGGCGACCCCCAGCGGGACCAGGGCCATCACCGCCCACCGGGGCGCGGGGGCCGAGGAGTCGCGGGTGCCGAAGAGGATGAGCAGCAGGGTCACGCCGGACACGTAGGCGTAGACGGTGCCGCGGATCACCCACCACAGCGTGATCCGTTCCAGCTCTCCGATCTCGAGGTTGGGGTAGCCGCCGAGCAGGGCCAGCCCTCCGGACACGGCGGCGGCACCGATCAGCAGCAGCAGGTGACTGACGGGGTCCTCGGGCGCGGGGGCGTCACTGCGGCGCACGCGCGCCCAGATCACGACGAGCAGCACCCCGGCGCCGATGTTGGTCACGCCCATCCAGAGGGCGTCGAGCGGCTGCCAGCCGAAGATCAGCGCGATCCCCACGAAGACCAGGAGCTGCGCCGCGAGGTGGCCCGACGAGCTCGGCCTCGGCGGTGGGCCGGGACCGGCCGTCCCAGATGACCCACGTCCAGATGAAGGCGCCCGCGTGCGTCGCCCACATCTCGGTGGGGGTGTCGGGCGGCGGCACCGTCTTCAGACCGAGGATCGTGAAGGCAAGCGTCAGTGCCACCACGAGCAGCACGCGGCCACGGGTGGTGGTGCCCACTGTGTCCCCCGATCCCCACGATCCCCACTGACCCTCACCTTCGCTGCCCACGGATCGTAGGCGCTGGTGCCGGTGCCGCGCAGGCGTTGCCGTGTCTTGTGGAGAATCGGTCCAGACGGGTACCCGGCGTACGATGGCTCGGATCCGCCAGATCCAGACCCAGGCCCGTCCCAGATCTCCGAGGTGTTGTTGCGTGTCCGTCGCGTCGGTCTTCCCCAGGCTCGAGCCCAGGCTGCCGTCGGTGCAGAAGCCGATCCAGTACGTCGGCGGTGAGCTCAACTCCACCGTCAAGGACTGGGACTCGGTGTCCGTGCGGTGGGCGCTGATGTATCCCGACGCCTACGAGGTGGGGTTGCCCAACCAGGGCGTCGCGATCCTCTACGAGGTGCTCAACGAGCGCGACTGGATCATGGCCGAGCGCACCTACTCGGTGTGGCCGGACCTCGAGGCGATCATGCGCGAGGGCGACGCCGAGGGTCCGATCCCGCAGTTCACCGTCGACAGCCACCGTCCGGTGCGCGCGTTCGACGTCTTCGGCATCTCCTTCTCGACCGAGCTCGGCTACACCAACCTGCTCACCGCGCTCGACCTCGCCGGGATCCCGCTGCACGCCGCCGACCGCGGCGACGACGACCCGATCGTGGTGGCCGGCGGCCACGCGGCCTTCAACCCCGAGCCGGTCTCGGACTTCATCGACGCCGCGGTGCTCGGTGACGGCGAGGAGGTGGTGCTCGCGATCTCCGACGTGGTGCGGGAGTGGAAGGAGGAGGACCGACCGGGAGGGCGCGACGAGCTGTTGCGGCGGCTCGCGGTCAGCGGCGCGGTCTACGTCCCCCGCTTCTACGACGTGGCGTACGCCGAGGACCACACCATCGAGGCGGTCGTGCCCAACCGGCCCGGCATCCCCCACCGGGTGCGCAAGCACACGCTGATGGACCTCGACGCCTGGCCCTACCCGGCGAAGCCGCTGGTCCCGCTGGCCGAGACCGTCCACGAGCGCTACAGCGTCGAGATCTTCCGCGGCTGCACCCGCGGTTGCCGCTTCTGCCAGGCCGGCATGATCACGCGCCCGGTCCGCGAGCGGTCGATCAAGACCGTCGGCGACATGGTCGAGAACGGCATCCGGCAGTCGGGCTTCGAGGAGGTCGGACTCCTCTCGCTCTCCAGCGCCGACCACACGGAGATCGGCGAGATCGCCACCGGCCTCGCCGACCGCTACGAGGGCTCGAACGTGTCGCTGTCGCTGCCCTCGACGCGCGTCGACGCCTTCAACATCACCCTCGCCAACGAGTTCTCCCGCAACGGCCGCCGGTCCGGGCTGACCTTCGCTCCCGAGGGCGGGTCGGAGCGGATGCGCAAGGTCATCAACAAGGCCGTGACGGAGGAGGACCTGATCCGCACCGTCGCGACGGCGTACTCCCACGGCTGGCGGCAGGTGAAGCTCTACTTCATGGTCGGCCTGCCGACCGAGACCGACGAGGACGTGCTCCAGGTCGCCGAGCTGGCCAAGAAGGTCATCGCCAAGGGCCGCGAGGTCGCGGGCCACAACGACATCCGCTGCACCGTGTCGATCGGTGGGTTCGTGCCCAAGCCGCACACACCGTTCCAGTGGGCGGCGCAGCTCGACCACGAGACGACCGACTCCCGGCTCAAGCAGCTGCGCGACACGGTCCGCGCCGACAAGCGCTACGGCCGCGCCATCGGCTTCCGCTACCACGACGGCAAGCCCGGCATCGTCGAGGGACTCCTCTCGCGCGGTGACCGCCGGGTCGGTCGGATCATCGAGGAGGTCTGGCGCGACGGCGGCCGCTTCGACGGCTGGAGCGAGTACTTCTCCTACGACCGCTGGATGGCGGCCGCCGAGCGCGGGCTCGCCGACACTGGCGTCGACGTCGCCTGGTACACCACCCGCGAGCGCGACTACGACGAGGTCCTGCCCTGGGACCACCTCGACTCCGGTCTCGACAAGGACTGGATGTGGGCGGACTGGGAGGACTCCCTCGCCGCCGCGGAGAACCCCGACGCCGTCCCGGACGTCGAGGACTGCCGCTGGACCCCGTGCTACGACTGCGGTGTCTGCCCGGAGATGAACACCGAGATCCAGATCGGTCCCACGGGCCAGACACTGCTTCCGCTCTCCGTCGTCTGACCGGTCCCGACCTGACCGTGCCGAGCGGCACGGTCCATGCCTGCTCGGCCCGAACGGCGCGGGCAGGACGACGACGCCTTCGTGGCGAGCCGGCTCGGACGGGCCGACGACGACCGGTGCGGCCGGGACAGGACCGCGGTCAGCAGTCCGACGCGAGCTCGAACACGGTTCGCACCGCCCGGTGGTCGCTGATCCGGCTCAGCAGCACCTCGGAGCGCAGCGGCTGCAGCCGCTCGTCGCTGAGCAGGTAGTCGATCCGTCGGCGCGGGGCCGCGGCGGGTGCCGTCAGGCCGTCGTCCGTCCCGACCGCGTCCCAGGCGTCCGCCACCCCGAACCCGGCGAGCACCTCCAGCGCCACCCCCTCCGGGCTCGCGTTGAGGTCGCCGCCGAGCACGAACGGTCGCGGCGAGCGGGAGACGGTGCGGCCCACCTCGCGCGCCTGCTGGCGCCGGGCCGTCGGCGAGGTGTTCTCGAAGTGCGTCGCGAAGACGTCGACCGGTCGGCCGTCGAGCTCGACCGTCACCCGCAGCAGCCCGCGCGGGATGGTGCCCTCGACGAAGGGCAGCCGCTGGTTGTCGGACCGGACCACCGGCAGCGCGGAGAGGACGGCGTTGCCCGAGGTGCCGCCGCCGTACCTCCGGTTCGGGCCGTACGCCGCGGTCAGGCCCGTCATCCGACCGAGGACCCGGGCCTGGTCGACCCCGTCGGAACGGCCGCGGTCGCGGTCGACCTCGTTGAGCACGACGACGTCGGGGTCCCACACCCGGATCTCCTGCGCGATCCGGTCCAGTCCCGGCTCGCCGGCGGGCGTCTTGCCGAAATGGATGTTGAACGTCATCGCCGTCAGCCGCGTGCCGCCCGGGCAGGGGGTGAGCGTGTCGCCGGGCGCGGTCGGCTGGGTGGTCGGCGAAGGACTCGGCTCGGAGGAGGGCGGGGGCAGGTCCGGCCGCGTCGACGGCGGAGCGGGGTCGGGTCGGGTCAGCACCAGCGCGACCAGCGCGCCGACCACGACCACGCCGGTGAGGACTGCCGCGATCACCGAGACCCGGGTCCGGGTCACGCAGCCACCTTTTGCGGCAGCTGGTCCTCGATGTGGAGCGGCTTGCCGACGTACCCGACGAGCACGACCATCGGCACCACCAGCACGATCATCAGCAGCAGCGGAGCGGTCCAGCCGCCGGTCGCGTCGTACAGCACGCCGACGGTGAAGGGGCCGAGCGCGGCGAGCAGGTAGCCCGCGGACTGGGTGAAGCCGGAGAGCGCGGCGGTGCCGGACGCGGTGCGCGCGCGCAGCCCGATCAGGGTCAGCACCAACGGGAAGATCGCCGCGCCGACCCCCACGAGCAGCGCCCAGAGCACGGCGAGGGAGTGGGGCGCGAGGATCAGGCCGGTGTAGGCGACCGGGTAGGACGCGAGCACCATCCACAGCAACGAGCGGTGGTCCTCGCGCCGGCCGGCGATCGTGGGCAGCCACAGCGAGAGGGGGATGCTGACCCCCGCGAGCAGGCCGACCAGGAGGCCGGCGGTGGCGGGTGAGAAGCCGGAGTCGCGCCAGAGCTGGGCGAACCAGCCGAAGCTGACGTAGGCGTGCATCGACTGCACGCCGAAGAGCAGCGCCATCGCCAGCCCGAGCCGGGTCCGGGCCACGTCGGAGACCCGCACCGCGCGCGAGGTCGGCTCGGCATGCCGGTCGTGGGCGACGAGGAACAACCACGGCAGCGCGGCCACGAGCGCCAGCACCGCCCACGAGCCGAGCCCGACGCGCCACGAGCCGCCGGCCTCGGAGATCGGGACGGTGAAGGTCAGCGCCGCGGTCAGCCCGATGGCGAGCGCGGTCGTGTAGAGCGCGGTGATGAAGCCGATCCGCTCGGGGAAGTGCAGCTTGACCAGCGAGGGGAGCAGCACGTTGGCCATCGCCATGCCCGCGAGGCCGAGCATCGAGAACGCGAGGAAGGCGGGCTCCGCACCGGCCTGGGAGCGCAGCCCGAGACCGACGACCACCAGCCCCAGCGACACCAGCACCGTGCGGTGCAGCCCGATCGTCCGGGCCAGCCACGGGGCGATCGCGCCCACACCTGCGAAGGCGAGCACCGGCAGCGAGGTGAGCAGCCCGGCCGAGGCGGAGGAGAGGTCGAGCGCGGTGGTGACCTCCTCCAGCACCGGTCCGACGCTCACGGCTGCCGGCCGGAGGTTCACCGCGACCACGAGCAGGCCGACCAGGACGAGCAGTCGACCCTGCGACCGGGTCGGGGACGCGGGGGAGGAGGACATGGTTCCGGCAGGATAGGACGGGTGCGCCACGTTTCCGACATCGAGCGCCGGGCCCGGCTCGTCCGCCGCCACGCCCTCGGACCCCACCGCGTGTCCGACCCCGTGGCGGCCGCGGAGTCGGTCGTCTGCCTGCACGCCACGGAGCCGGCCACGGTCTACCTCTCGGTCGCCGCGCGCACCGAGGGCGTCACGGTCGGCGACGTCGACCACGCGCTCTACGACGACCGGAGCCTGGTCAAGCAGCTCGCGATGCGACGCACCCTGTTCGTCTTCCCGCGGGACCTGCTGCCCGCCGCCTGGGGGAGCGCCTCGGCCCGCGTCGCCGCCACCGAGCACCGCAAGGTCGCCCAGGACGCGGTCGGCGGCGGGCTGACGTCCGACGGCGAGGCGTGGCTGGCCGCCGCCCGCGACGAGGTGCTCGCCCTGCTCGCCGTGGAGGGCCAGCTCGGTGCGCAGCAGATCCGCGAACGGGTGGCTGCCCTCGACGCGAAGGTCTCGACGTCCGCCAGCGAGAAGTGGGGCGGTCCGATCCCGATCGCACCCCGCGTCCTCACCTGGCTCGGCGCCCGCGCGCGACCTGGTCCGGGGCGTCAACGGCGGCCACTGGCGCACCTCGCGCCCGCAGTGGACGCCGATGGCCGAGTGGCTCGGCGAGGTCCCGGACGCGTGGGACGAGCGGGCGGGGTACGCCGAGCTGGTGCGCCGCTGGCTGGCCCGCTTCGGGCCGGGGACCGAGACCGACGTCGTGTGGTGGCTCGGCGCCACCAAGTCGGCCGTACGCCGCGCGCTGGCCGACCTGGACGCGGTCGAGGTGACCCTCGACGGCGGCGGTACCGGCTGGGTGCTGCCCGACGACGTCGAGCCGGAGCCCGCGGTCGAGCCGGTGGCCGTGCTGCTGCCGGTGCTCGACCCGACGACGATGGGGTGGAAGGAGCGCGGCTTCTACCTCGACGCCGACGACGCGCCGTACCTCTTCGACACGGCGGGCAACGGCGGCACCACCGCCTGGTGGGACGGCCGGGTCGTGGGGGCGTGGGTCCAGGACGAGGACGGCCGGGTCCGGCTGGTGCTGCGCGAGGACGTCGGCGCCGCGGCCCGTCGGGCGCTCGAGGCGGAGGCCGACCGGCTCTCGGACTGGCTCGGCGGGCAGGTGATCGCGAGTGTCTACAAGTCGCGGCTGATGAAGGGCGAGCGGCTCCCCTGAGCCCGCACCAACTTTGTGCGTTGCACGAACATGAGGCGAGCGGAGTCTCGCTCCGTGGGACGAGCGCTGGCTAGGTTCCAGCAGGCCCAGCGATCGCTGGGACCCCCACAGGAAGATCTCGGGAGACAGACCATGTCCTTGTTCTCGATCACGCCGTCCCGCACCCGGGGCCGCGGCAGGGCCGCCACCGCGGCCGGTGCCGTCCTCGGTGCCGTCACCCTCGGCGTCGTACCCCTCACCCTCGGCACCGCCGAGGCAGCCCCCGCGAAGGACCGCCCCGCGCCCGTCCTCGGCACCGAGCGCGCCGGCGCCATCGACGGCCGCTACATCGTCGTGATGGAGGGCCGCGCCTCGACCTCCGAGGGCAAGGCCGCCGTCGCCGAGGCCCGTGGCAACGGCGCCACGAAGGTGCAGCGCTTCACGACCGCGATCGAGGGCTTCTCGGCGAAGCTCTCCGACGCCGCGGTCGCCGACCTGCGTGCCAACCCCGACGTGGCCTTCATCGAGGCCGACCAGCGGGTCGCCATCGACGCGACCCAGTCGCCCGCGACGTGGGGCCTGGACCGGATCGACCAGCGCAACCTCCCGCTCGACAACGCCTACACCTACACCCCGACCGGTGCGGGCGTCACGGCGTACATCGTCGACACCGGCGTGCTGGCCTCCCACAACGAGCTCTCCGGCCGGATGGCCGCGGGCTACTCCGCCATCAACGACGGTCGCGGCACCACCGACTGCAACGGCCACGGCACGCACGTCGCCGGCACCGTCGGCGGTACGACGTACGGCGTGGCCAAGCAGGTCACCATCAAGCCGGTCCGGGTGCTCGACTGCAACGGCTCCGGCTCCACCTCCGGCGTCATCGCCGGCGTCGACTGGGTGACCAGCAACCACACCGCGGGTTCCCCGGCCGTGGCCAACATGAGCCTCGGCGGTGGCGTCTCCTCCGCGCTCGACACCGCGGTCAACAACTCGATCGCCGACGGCGTGACCTACGCCGTCGCGGCCGGCAACGAGAACACCAACGCCTGCAACGGCTCGCCCTCGCGCGTCGCCGCGGCGTTGACGGTCGGCTCGACCACCAACACGGACGCCCGCTCGAGCTTCTCCAACTACGGCTCCTGCCTCGACCTCTTCGCGCCCGGCTCGAGCATCACCTCGGCCTGGTACACCTCGAACACGGCGACGAACACCATCTCCGGCACCTCGATGGCCACCCCGCACGTCGCGGGTGTCGCCGCGCTCTACCTCCAGGGCAACCCGACCGCCTCGCCCAGCACCGTGAACAACGCGATCACCAGCACCGCCACCACCGGCGTCGTCACCGGCGCCCAGACCGGCTCGCCGAACCGGCTGCTCTACTCCCCGCTCACCGGCGGCGGCACCACCCCGCCGCCCACCGGAGGCAACCTGCTGGCCAACCCGGGCTTCGAGTCCGGCGCGACCTCCTGGAGCGCCACGAGCGACGTCATCACCACCGACACCGGTGCCCCGTCCCGCACCGGCTCGTGGAAGGCGTGGCTCAACGGCTACGGCTCCTCGACCACCGACACGCTCTCCCAGTCGGTGACGGTGCCGGCCGCCTCGACCGCGTCGCTGTCCTTCTGGCTCTACGTCAGCAGCGCGGAGACGACCACCTCCACGGCGTACGACAAGGTGACCGTGCAGGTCGTCTCGGGCGGTACGACGACCACGCTCGGCACGTTCTCGAACCTGAACAAGGGCTCGTCCTACGTCCAGCGCACCTTCAACCTGTCGGCCTTCACCGGCCGGACCGTGACGCTGCGCTTCACCGGGACCGAGGACTCCAGCCTCGCGACCAGCTTCGTCATCGACGACACCTCCCTGACCACGGGCTGAGGGCCTCAAACCACGCGTGCCCGGTCCCCGCCTCCCCGGCGGGGCCGGGCACGCGCGCGCGACGACCCGTCACTTCTGCACGCTCAGAACGCGCTGACCCGTCACTCGTGCAGGCTCAGAAGGGGCTCACCGGGCACGCATGCACGCGCAGCGGACGGCTGGCCCTGCAGACGTGACGGCTGGGTGCGTCCTGAACCTGCAGAAGTGACGGCTCGGCGGGTAGGTCTCGACCAGCCTGCGAGTTCGTGCAGTGCACAGACCTGACCCGGCGGGAGCCTCGATCGGCACCGGGAGCGTGGTTACGGTCGCTGGGTCCACTCCGGTGCGGATCGTGCTGGAGCCAGACCTCTCGGGAGGACCCGCATGTCTCACCACGTTTCCCCGTCGCGCCGTCGGCGCGGCCTGGCGGTCGGATCGGCCGCCCTGCTCGCACTCGGCGCCGTCACCGCCACCACGGCCGGCAGCGCCGGTGCCGCGTCCGCCGGCGCACCGGCCGACCACCGGGCGCCCGTGATCGGGGCCGAGCGCGCCAGCGCCGTCGACGGCAGCTGGATCGTGGTCATGAAGGACGCCGCCACGCGCAGCGACACCCGCGACTCCGTGCAGCAGGCACGCGGGGACGGCGCCTCGGACGTCGACCGCTACACCACCGCCCTGACCGGCTTCTCGGCGCAGATGTCCGACGCCGCCGTGGAGGAGCTGCGCGGCGACGCGGACGTCGCCTACATCGAGGCCGACCAGCGGGTGACCTCCTCCGCCACCCAGTCGCCCGCCACCTGGGGCCTGGACCGGATCGACCAGCGCAACCTCCCGCTCAGCAACTCCTACACCTACCAGCGCACCGGCCAGGGCGTGCGCGCCTACGTCATCGACACCGGCGTCCGCTCCACCCACAGCGAGCTCTCCGGCCGCGTCGTCGCCGGAGCCACGGCGATCAACGACGGTCGCGGCACCGCGGACTGCAACGGGCACGGCACCCACGTGGCCGGCACCGTCGGCGGTACGACGTACGGCGTGGCCAAGCAGGTCACGATCGTCCCGGTGCGCGTGCTGGACTGCAACGGCTCGGGCTCGACCTCCGGCGTCATCGCCGGCGTCGACTGGGTGACCAGCAACCACACCGCCGGCCAGCCCGCGGTCGCGAACATGAGCCTCGGCGGCGGGGTGTCCACCACCCTGGACAACGCCGTGGGTCGGGCGATCTCCGACGGCGTGACCTTCGCGGTCGCGGCCGGCAACGAGAACACCAACGCCTGCAAGGGCTCCCCGGCCCGCGTGGCCGCGGCGCTGACCGTCGGCTCGACCACCAGCACCGACGCCCGCTCGAGCTTCTCCAACCACGGCTCGTGCGTCGACCTGTTCGCGCCCGGCTCGAACATCACCTCGGCGTGGCACACCTCGAACACCGCGACCAACACGATCTCGGGCACCTCGATGGCCAGCCCGCACGTGGCCGGGGTCGCGGCGCTCTACCTCCAGGGCAACCCGGGGGCCTCGCCGGCGACGGTCAACAACGCGATCGTCGGCGGCTCGACCACCGGTGTCGTGTCGGGTGCCGGCACCGGCTCCCCGAACCGCCTGCTCTTCTCGCTGATCGGCTGACCCGGGCCGACGAGCACCCGCGGACTGCGACCGCACCCGGACGGGGCCCTACCCTGTCCGGGTGCGTGAGCAGCCCGAACAGCAAGCACCCCCCGTCCAGCGGCTCCGGATCCGCTACGCCAAGCGCGGCCGGCTGCGCTTCACCTCCCACCGCGACTTCTCCCGGGCCTTCGAGCGTGCCCTGGTGCGGGCCCGGGTCCCGATGGCCTACTCCTCGGGCTTCAACCCCCACCCGCGGATCTCGTACGCCGGCGCCGCGCCCACCGGGTCCGCCAGCGAGGCGGAGTACCTCGAGATCGGCCTCGCCGAGCGGCTCGACCCCGACGCCGTCCGCGCCACCCTCGACGAGGCGCTGCCCGTGGGACTCGATGTCCTTGCGGTGGCCGAGTCGCCCGGAGGGGCGCTCGCCGAGTTGCTGACCGCCAGCCGCTGGCGGATGGACACCGAGGCGGCGCCGGGTGACCTGGCCGAGGCCGCCGCGGCCTTCCTCGCCGCCGAGGAGGTGACCGTGGAGCGGATGACCAAGAAGGGGCTGCGCGCCTTCGACGCGCGCGCCGCCGTCGGTTCGCTCACCGTGGACGGGACGTCGCTCGACCTGCTGCTCCACCACACCGTCCCCGCGGTCCGGCCCGACGACGTGCTGTCCGCGCTGCGGCAGGTCGGCAGCCTCGAGACCGGCCCGGCGCCGCTGCTGACCCGCCTCGAGCAGGGAGTCCCGGACGGCGACGCGGGAGCGCTCCGCGGCCCGTTGGACTGACGCCGCCCATGGTCAGGCCGCCGCCGCCCAAGGCCAGGCCGTCGTCAGGCCGTGGTCAGCCCACGGTCAGGACGCGGAGGACGCGGTCCGGGCATCCCCGCGTTCGGTGTGGCGTGTGCGATACTCGGCCGTGGTCGGCCCCCCGGGTCGGCCCGACGACGTTCTCGCCGGCGCGCACGACGTGTCGGCACGACGGACGCCCGTCGTCGCCAGACCGCGACGCGGCCCGGTGGAGAGGGTGACAGGCCTCCACCGCCAGGGCCCGGCGACCGCGGTGGGCCGGCGAGGGGCGTACGCCGACGCACCCGCGGAGGGGGTCGCCGCCACCGAAGGCTTTGCGTCCCCGTTCGGGCAGTCGACACCACCGGCCCCGCACGGTCGGCGCCGACGTCCCGGCGTACGCGCCGGGCAGAGGGAGCAGTGATGCTCGACGACACCCCCACCGGCCCCGAGACCCCCGGCGACCAGCCGGCAGGCACGACGGGCGGGGAGACCCCGCCGCCGGCCAAGAAGGCGACCGCGCGCAGGACGGCCGCCAAGAAGGCCACCACCACGACCACGACCACGACGCGCTCGGCGCGCAAGACGGCCGTGAAGAAGGCCGCCGCCGAGGCGCCCAGCCCGGCGCCCAGTGAGGCACCCAGCGAGCCACCCGCCGAGGCGCCGGTCAGCGACGCGCCGGTGAAGAAGGCCGCGGCGAAGCGGGCCCCGGCCAAGAAGACCGCCGCCAAGAAGGCCCCGGCCAAGAAGACGGCCGCCAAGAAGTCCACCGCCAAGAAGGCCGCCTCCGCCGAGCCGGTCGTCCAGCCCGCCGCCGCTGAGCAGACCGTCGAGCCGGTCGCGGCCGAGACCGCCGCCGCCGAGGCGCCCGTGGTCGCAGCCCCCCTGTTCCAGGCGCCCGAGGCCGACGCCCCGAAGGCCCCGGCCAAGCGGACGCGCACCCGCAGGGTCGCCGCGCCGACGCCGGTCGACGTCACCGACGAGACCGAGGAGATCCGGGCCGAGGAGGCCGAGGAGGCCGACGAGGCCACCCAGCAGGCCGCAGCCCCGGCCGACGGGACGGACGACCAGTCCGAGAGCGAGTCCTCCGATGACGACCAGTCGGGTGAGGGCGAGGGCGGCCCGAACCGTCGCCGCCGTCGCCGCGGCGGCCGTCGCCGCCGCAAGTCCGGCGGTGGCGAGGGCGACGAGGCCCAGCAGGACGACTCCGACGCAGGATGACCCCGTCCCGGACGACGCAGGGGAGGCGTCCGAGGACGCGCGACCCTCCGGTCGACAGGACCAGGGTCGCCAGCAGGGCGGCAAGCAGGGCGGCAGGGACAAGCAGGAGAAGCAGGACAAGCAGGGAAGACGGACAAGCAGGACGAGTCGGGTCCGAAGGACGGCGACGACTCCGAGGACGCCGGCGAGTCCGGCTCCTCGTCGTCGCGCCGGCGTCGCCGCAGGCGTCGCGCCGGAGATGACGGCGACGGCGGCGGTGTCGACGGCGGCGGTGGTGGGGACGACCCGCGCAACACCGTCACCCGCGTCCGCCAGGGCCGCACCGGCGACGACCAGATCCAGTCGGTGTCCGGCTCGACCCGGCTCGAGGCCAAGAAGCAGCGCCGTCGTGAGGGCCGCGAGGCCGGGCGTCGTCGCGCTCCGATCGTGAGCGAGGCCGAGTTCCTCGCCCGTCGTGAGTCGGTCGAGCGGGTCATGGCCATCCGGCAGCGTGACGACCTCACGCAGATCGCCGTGCTGGAGGACAAGGTCCTCGTCGAGCACTACGTCGCGCGCGAGTCGCAGACCTCGATCATCGGCAACGTCTACCTCGGCCGAGTCCAGAACGTGCTGCCCTCGATGGAGGCCGCCTTCATCGACATCGGCAAGGGCCGCAACGCCGTGATCTACGCCGGCGAGGTGAACTGGTCCGCGCTGGGCCACAAGGAGGGCCAGCCGCGCAAGATCGAGTCCGTGCTGTCCTCGGGCCAGTCGATCCTGGTGCAGGTCACCAAGGACCCGATCGGTCACAAGGGCGCCCGGCTCTCCAGCCAGATCAGCCTGGCCGGCCGGTTCCTCGTCTACGTCCCGGACGGCACCAACTCCGGGATCTCGCGCAAGCTCCCCGACACCGAGCGCAACCGCCTCAAGGCGCTGCTCAAGGAGATCGTCCCCGAGGGCGCGGGCGTGATCGTCCGTACCGCCGCCGAGGGCGCCAGCGAGGAGGAGCTGACCCGCGACGTCGAGCGGCTCACCGCCCGCTGGGCGGACATCGAGAAGAAGTCGAAGGGCAGCGCCCCGCAGGCGCTGTACGGCGAGCCCGACCTGATGCTCAAGGTCGTGCGTGACCTGTTCACCGAGGACTTCGCGAAGCTGGTCGTCCAGGGTGACGACGCCTGGGACACGGTCCGCGACTACGTCACCCACGTCGCCCCCGACCTCGAGGAGCGGCTGGAGCAGCACGACCCCGCGCGGGCCGACCTGTTCGCGACGTACCGGATCGACGAGCAGATCCACAAGGGTCTCGACCGCAAGGTGTGGCTGCCCTCGGGCGGTTCGCTGGTCATCGACCGCACCGAGGCGATGACGGTCGTCGACGTCAACACCGGCAAGTTCACCGGCTCCGGGGGCAACCTCGAGGAGACCGTCACCAAGAACAACCTGGAGGCGGCCGAGGAGATCGTGCGCCAGCTCCGGCTGCGCGACATCGGCGGCATCATCGTGGTCGACTTCATCGACATGGTGCTGGAGTCCAACCGCGACCTGGTGCTGCGCCGGCTGGTGGAGTGCCTGGGCCGCGACCGGACCCGCCACCAGGTGGCCGAGGTGACCTCGCTCGGCCTGGTGCAGATGACCCGCAAGCGGATCGGTACCGGTCTGCTCGAGTCGTTCTCGGAGAACTGCCAGCACTGCCAGGGCCGCGGCGTGGTCATCGCCGACGCACCGGTCGAGCCGAAGCAGGAGCAGGAGCCCAAGCGCGGCGCCAAGCGCACCCGCGGCGAGCAAGGGCAAGGGCGACGACCAGCCCGCCCAGGACAAGCAGCAGGGCCAGCAGGAGGCCAAGTCGCCCTCGCCCAAGGACGTCGCCGCGATGGCGCGCCAGAGCGAGCCGGCCGAGAGCGCCGAGGCCGCCGAGAGCTCCCTGCCCATCGAGCCCACCGAGCCCACCGAGCCGACCGGGCCCACCGGGGCCAGTGAGGCGACCGAGGCGGGCGAGTCCACACCCGAGGACGCCCCGGCCACTCCGGCAGGCCCGGTCGCGACCACGACCACGACCACGCGGAAGCGGAGCTGCCCGACGCGCCCCGAAGGCCGCCGTCGAGGCCCCGATCGAGACGCGCGCCGACGAGCCGGCCGCTGAGCCTGCCGCTGAGCCCTGGGTCGGCCGCGCCGGAGGCACCGGAGGCAGTGGAGCGGTGGAGGCGCCGGCCGCCCCGGAGGAGCCGGCGACCCCGCCCGCGCCCCCGGCCGCGCCGAAGGTCGTGACCCGTACCCGGGGTCGCAGCGCGAGCCGCCCCGCCGGTCCGCCGGCCATGGAGCCCGCCACGAACCCGCGTCGGACCCCACGTCGACGTCGTCGGTCGGCATGGTCGGGGCCCCGCCCGCCGACGGCGCCGTGGAGCCCGGGACGGCCGACGCCGAGCTGAGCGGGCGGTCGTCCGTCGAGCACGTGCCGGTGAAGAAGCGGGGATCGCGCAAGCGCTGAGCGGGCTCCGAGCCGACAGCGGCGCCCGGCGTACCCCTCGTTTTGCGGGAGGGGTCGCTGGCTGCGTACCATTGACCCTCGGTGCGCCTCGTGCGCGCCTGCTCCTGCCCGGCACCCCGGCCCGTCCGGTCCGTGGCGTGCCGCAGGGGACGACCGAGTTCTTGACGAAGCAGTTCCGTAGCACAGACGTGAAGGAGACCGCGGTGTACGCGATCGTGCGCGCAGGCGCCAAGCAGCAGAAGGTCGCTGTCGGCGACGTCATCGAGATCGACAAGGTCTCGACGCCCGTCGGTGACACGATCACGCTGCCCGTGGTCATGACCGTGGACGGCGAGGCGGTCACGACCGACGCCGCGTCGCTCGACAAGGCCTCGGTGACGGTCGAGGTGCTCGGCGCCACCAAGGGCCCCAAGATCATCATCCAGAAGTACAAGAACAAGACCGGTTACAAGAAGCGCCAGGGTCACCGCCAGAAGTACACCCAGGTCAAGGTCACCGACATCTCCCTCTGAGCGCCTCACCCGAGGACTCGACCAGCGAAGGACAACAGCTATGGCACACAAGAAGGGCGCGGCCTCGACCAAGAACGGTCGGGACTCCAACTCCCAGCGCCTCGGCGTCAAGCGCTTCGGCGGCCAGGCCGTCAACGCCGGCGAGATCATCGTCCGCCAGCGGGGCACCCACTTCCACCCGGGCTCCGGCGTGGGTCGCGGTGGCGACGACACCCTGTTCGCCCTGGTGGGCGGCGCGGTCGAGTTCGGCACCAAGCGCGGCCGTCGCGTCGTGAACATCGTCCCGGGCGAGTGACCTGACGTCACTCCTCGCGAACCTTCGAAGGGCGTCCCGTCTCCGGGGCGCCCTTCGGCATTTCCCCGCTCGACAGTGCACCAGCACTCCCCAGCTCTCCCAGCAGATCAGAGGTAACCCCCATGGCCATCCCGACCTTCGTCGACCGGGTGCAGCTGCACGTGGCAGCCGGCCGCGGCGGGAACGGCGTCGCCTCGGTCCACCGGGAGAAGTTCAAGCCGCTCGGTGGCCCTGACGGCGGCAACGGCGGCCCCGGCGGCTCGGTGATCCTGCGCGTGGACGGCGGCGTGACCACGCTGCTCGACTACCACCACAGCCCGAAGCGTCGCGCCGAGAGCGGTGGCCACGGCGCCGGAGCCCACAAGAACGGCGGCCACGGCGCCGACCTGGTGCTGCCCGTCCCCGACGGCACGGTCGTCTCCGCGGGCGGCGAGGTGCTGGCCGACCTGGTCGGCCCGGGCACCGAGATGGTGATCGCGGCCGGTGGCCGCGGCGGCCTCGGCAACGCGGCGCTGGCCTCGGCCAAGCGCAAGGCGCCCGGCTTCGCGCTGCTCGGTGAGCCCGGCGACGAGCTCGACATCGTGCTCGAGCTCAAGGTCGTCGCCGACATCGGGCTGGTGGGCTTCCCGAGCGCCGGCAAGTCCAGCCTGATCGCCGCGATCTCCCGGGCGCGGCCCAAGATCGCCGACTACCCGTTCACGACGCTGATCCCCAACCTCGGGGTGGTCACCGCGGGCGACGTCACCTTCACCGTCGCCGACGTCCCCGGCCTGATCGAGGGTGCGAGCGAGGGGCGCGGCCTGGGCCACGACTTCCTGCGCCACATCGAGCGCTGTGCGGCGCTGGTGCACGTGGTCGACACCGCGACCATGGAACCCGGCCGCAACCCGGTCGACGACCTCGACGTGATCGAGAACGAGCTGGCGCGCTACGGCGGCCTCGAGGACCGGCCCCGGCTGGTGGCGCTGAACAAGGTCGACGTGCCCGACGGCAGCGACCTCGCCGACATCGTGCTCGAGGACCTCGAGGCCAGGGACCTGCGGGTGTTCCCGATCTCGGCGGCCTCGGGCGCCGGACTGCGCGAGCTGACCTTCGCCATGGCCGGCATCGTCCAGGGTGCCCGTGCCGCGAAGCCGTACGAGGAGGCCACCCGGATCGTGCTGCGCCCCGGTGCCGCCGACGGCAACGACGGCTTCACCGTCACCGAGACCGTCGAGGGTTGGCGGGTGCGCGGACAGAAGCCCGAGCGGTGGGTGCGCCAGACCGACTTCAGCAACGACGAGGCCGTCGGATTCCTCGCCGACCGCCTCAACCGGCTCGGGGTGGAGACCCGCCTGGTCCAGCTCGGTGCGGTCGAGGGCGACACCGTCCTCATCGGCCACCCCGACGACGCCGTCGTCTTCGACTTCAAGCCCGGCCTCGACGCCGGCGCGGAGAACCTCGCCCGCCGTGGCGAGGACTCGCGCTTCGACGACTCCCGGCCGGCGGCTCGCCGTCGCCGCGACATCGAGGAGGGGCTGGAGGATCGCGCCGAGGGGGAGACCCGTGCCGACGTCGCCCGGCGGCTCGTCGAGCGCCAGCAGTACGGCGGGGGCGGCCCCACGTCGTACGAGATCGGCGGTTCCGACGACCCCGACTGGGCCGAGCAGGACCCTGGCCAGAAGCCCGGCCAGGACGCTGGCCAGGACGCCGGTCAGGAGCAGGACCGGACATGACCCGCGAGGTGGTCACCGCGGCCCGCCGGGTCGTGGTCAAGGTCGGCTCGTCGTCGCTGACCACTGCCGCCGGGGGCATCGACCCCGAGCGGGTACGCCGCCTGGTCGACGTCCTCGCCGCGGCCCGCTCCCGGGGGACCGAGGTGGTCCTGGTCTCGTCGGGGGCGATCGCCGCCGGCCTCGCACCGCTCGGACTCGCCCGCCGGCCCTCGTCGCTGCCCGCGCAGCAGGCGGCCGCGTCGGTCGGTCAGGGCCTGCTGGTCCACCGCTACACCGAGGAGCTGGCCCGGCACGGGCTCACCACGGGACAGGTGCTGCTGACGGTGGACGACGTGACCCGCCGCGCCCACTACCGCAACGCCTTCCAGACCTTCGCCAAGCTGCTGGAGCTCGGGGTGCTGCCGATCGTCAACGAGAACGACACGGTGGCGACCAGCGAGATCCGGTTCGGTGACAACGACCGGCTCGCGGCGCTCGTCGCCCACCTCGTCCACGCCGACCTGCTGGTGCTGCTCAGCGACGTCGACGGCCTCTACGACGGCAACCCCGAGCGCGACGGCACCACCCTGATCGGCGAGGTCGCCGCCGGGGACGACCTGGCCTCCGTCCGGATCGGTCGCACCGGCGCGGCCGGCCTGGGCAGCGGCGGCATGCAGACCAAGGTCGAGGCCGCCCGGATCGCCGGCGGCGGCGGCATCCCGGTCGTGCTCACCTCCGCCGGCAACGCCGGGGCCGCGCTCGCCGGGGACGACGTCGGCACCCTCTTCCACCCGGCCGGCAGGCGACGCCCGACCCGGCTGCTGTGGCTGGCCCACGCGACCGAGCCGAAGGGGTCGCTGGCGCTCGACGCCGGCGCGGTCCGCGCCGTCACCGAGCGCCGGGCCTCGCTGCTGGCCGCCGGCGTCATCGGCGTCGAGGGTGGCTTCGTGGCCGGCGACCCGGTCGACCTCACCGACCCCGACGGCACCGCGGTGGCCCGCGGCATCGTCAACTTCGACGCCGAGGAGCTGCCCGCCCTGCTCGGCCGCTCGACGCACGAGCTCAAGCATGACCTGGGCGCGGCGTACGAGCGGGAGGTCGTGCACCGCGACGACCTCGTCCTGCTCTGAACCCGGTCTCAGGCTTCCCGGCGTGGATGCCCCGCCGACGCCCGAGCCCGCCCGCGTGGAGGCCTTGCCGCCGGCGGCGTTCCGCCGCTGGTACGGCGGCTGGGACCCGCTGACGCCGGACACGATCGGCGCCTTCATGGCCGGATTCGACCGGCCCTGGTGGGTCGTCGGCGGCTGGACGATCGAGGTGTTCACCGGTGTCCCGCGCGAGCACGAGGACCTGGACATCTCCATGATGGCCGAGGACGCCGAGGCGTTCCGATGCTTCCTGGGGGAGCGGTGGACGCCCTGGAACGTCGACGACAGCTGGTTCCGCCCGTTCGACGACCGGTTCGGGGAGGTGCGGCCCGACAGCCAGCTGTGGGTACGCCGGGACGCGGCCTCGCCCTGGGTGCTCGACGTACCCCTGACGCCGGGGACCG
>CAVWGQ010000012.1:0-21197 GCA_963754575.1 uncultured Actinomycetota bacterium
GCGGCCCCGCGGGAGCGCTCGGACCATTCCCGGGCGTCGAGGAGCCCAGCCAGCTCCGGCTCGTCGAGCGCGGCGGCGGCCTCGGCGGTGGCCCGTTCGGCGCGTGCCTCGGCAGCAGCCGCGACCTGCTCGGCGCGCCGGGCAGCCTCGACGAGCGGCACCACGGCGAGGCTGCGACGACCGGCGTCGAGCAGCTGCTCGCGTCGCGTGTGGGCCTCGCCCTCGGCCGCCAGGAATTCCTGCTCCTCGCTCGCCCTGGCGTGGCGCTGCTGCCGCTCGGCGAGCTCGCGCCCGACCCGCAGCCGGTCGGCGGAGCCCTGCTCCCGCTCGGCCGCCACCGAGCGCCGGTCCGCGGCCGCCGCGGACCGGTGGGCCGCCTCCTCGGCGAGACCGTCGACCCACCCGCCGACCAGGTCGGCGATCGGCTCCAGGGCGTGGAGGTCCCACGACTCCGGCAGCGGGTCGCCGGCGGCCTCGCTGGTCCGGCTCACCAGGTCGGCGACCCGCTCGTGGTGGCGGGCGGACTCACGGCGCAGGTGTCGACGGCGCTCGCGCAGCCACGCCTCGACGTCCTCGAAGCGGGAGGTGCGGAAGAGCTGCTGGAGCAGCTGGTGGCGCTCCTCGGACCCGGCCCGGAGGAAGGCCTGGAACCGGCCCTGAGGCAGCAGCTGGACCTGGCAGAACTGGGTGAGGTTCATCCCGAGCAGGCCGGTCACGAGGTGGCCGGCGTCGTCGAGCCGGGTGGCGAGCGCCCGCCACTCGTCGGCGACCCGCTCCTCCACGAGGACCGAGGCCTGTTGGGTCGTCGTGCCGGGGCCACGCTTCTTGGCGCGCTCCCAGGCGGGGGAGCGATGGATCCGGAAGCGGCGCCCGTCGACGGTCAGCTCGAGGCCGACCTCGGGAGCCACTCCGGGCGCCGCCTGGTCGGAGCGCAGCCGCTTCGCGCTCTGCCGGTCGCCCGGCACCGCGCCGTACAACGCGAAGCAGACGGCGTCGAGGACGCTGGTCTTGCCGGCCCCGGTCGCGCCGGTGAGCAGGAAGAGGCCCGCGTCGCTGAGCGCGTCGAGGTCGACCTCGACCTCGTCGGTGAACGGGCCGAACGCCTGCGCCCGGAGCCGGTGGATCCTCACGCGTCCCCCACGAGCGCATCGACGTCGGGGTCCTCGCAGCAGGCCTCGACGGCGTCGCGCAGCAGCGCGGCCTCGGCGGTGGTGGCGGGGGTGCCCCGCAGCTCGGCGACGAAGTCGAGCGCGATGTCGTGGTCGGCGCGGCCCGTGGGGCGTGCCGCCGGCGCGCCGGACGGAGCGGTCACGGAGGGCTCGAAGACGAGCGCCAGGGTGTGCGGGAAGCGCTCGCGCAGGCGGGCCATCGCCCTCACCGGGCGGAGGTCGTCGGTGAGGGTCGCCTGCACCCAGTCGCCTTCGTGTGCGGCGAGGGCGGGATCACGCAGCAGGTCGTCGAGACCACCGCGCAGCACGGCGAGACCACGAGGCACCGGCGCCGGGACGAACTCGGCGGCGGCGAACCCGTGGCCGTCGAGGTCGACCAGCCAGGACCCCTTCTGCTGGCCGGCCTCCGAGAAGGAGTAGGCGAGCGGAGAACCGCTGTAGCGGATGGTGTCGGTGAGGACGTGGGGGCCGTGGAGGTGGCCGAGGGCGGCGTAGTCGATGTCGTCGAAGACCGACGAGGACACCATCGAGACCCCCCCGACGGAGATGTCGCGCTCCGAGTCGCTCGGGGCACACCCCGCCACGAACGCGTGGGCCATCACCACCGAGCGCGTCCCGGCCGGTCGGCGGGCGAGGTCGGCGTGGACCCGGCGCATCGCCTCCGAGAGCGCGGCCTCGTGGGACCGGGCCCCGAGGCCCCAGGGCTCGCGCAGCAGTCGGGGGTCGAGGTAGGGCAGGCCGTAGACCGCGACCGGGCCGTGCGCGTCGTCGAGGAGCACCGGGGTGCCGACCGAGGCCGCGGAGGTGCGGACGTGGAGGCCGGCGGCATCCATCACCCGCGAGCCGAAGCCGAGCCGCTGGGCGCTGTCGTGGTTGCCGCTGGTCACGACGACCCGCGCCCGCGAGGCGGCGAGCCGGGCGAACGTCTCGTCGGCGAGCGCGACGGCGTCGACCTGGGGCAGCGCCCGGTCGTAGACGTCACCGGACACGACCACCAGGTCGACCGCCTCGCGCTGGACCACCTCGAGCAGGTGGTCGGCCCACACCCCCTGCGCACCCAGCAGTCCCTCGCGGTGGAAGGACCGGCCGAGGTGCCAGTCGGAGGTGTGGAGGATGCGCACGGGACGACCGTAGGCGGGACCACCGACAGCGCCGTGGACCCACGCCGTCGTACGCCGTGCGCGGGTGGATCAGGCCGGAGAGAGGTCCGGCTCCTCGCCCTGCAGTCCGAGGCCGAACTCCACGTTGCCCTCGGTGTCGACACGGGCGTCGAGCACCTTGTCGTCGAGCATCGCGGTGGCGCTCTCGTCGAGGAACACCTGGGCACCGTCCTGCTCGACGACGGCGTCGCCGGGCTCGGCGGCCGCGGCGGGGGCGACCGCGAGGGCCGGCTCCTCGGCGGGACCGCCGGTGATCCGCAGTCCGGAGGCCTCGGGGATCTGGTCCGCGAAGCCCTTGACGACCTGGGTGGCGTTGTCGGTGAGGATGAGCATGTCTGCCTTCCAGTGGGGTGCAGATGGAACCTCCACCGTGTCACGCACGACCGCGTCACCCAAGTCGGAAGGTCGTGTGCGTGTGTCGGCTCACGCGTAGCGGACGGCGCGGTCCCCGCGCACGAAGCCCCACAGGGCGAGCCCGGACTGGGTCGCGAGCGCGACCGACAGCGAGGTCGGCGCCCCGACGGCGACCAGGGACCCGACCCCGGCGGCGACCGCCTTCTGCACCAGCTCGAAGCCGGCGCGGCCGCTCACGACCAGCGCCGCCGCGCTGGGGGAGTGGCCGGCCAGCACCCGGGCGCCGGTCACCTTGTCGACGGCGTTGTGGCGCCCGACGTCCTCGCGCACGAGGAGCAGCCGTCCCTCGGCGTCGGCGAGACCTGCGGCGTGGACGCCACCGGTCGCCGCAAAGACCTGCTGGTCGGGACGGAGCGCGGCGGGCATCCGGCGTACGGCGTGCTCGTCGGGGACGGGACCCACCCAGGCGGGGGCCCGCGGGGTGGTCAGCACGTCCTCGATGCTGTCCTTGCCGCAGACCCCGCAGGCCGACGAGCCGGTCGCGTGGCCGGCGTGCCGGACCCCCGGGTGGCGGGCGGGAGGGGCGTCGAGGCTCAGCGTGACGACGTTGAACTCCTGCTGGCGGGAGAGGTCCTCGTCGGTGCAGTAGGCGACGGAGCGGATCGTGCCGGGCGCCGCGACGCCCTCGTGCACCGCCCAGCCGGCGGCGAGGTCGAAGTCGTGGCCGGGGGTGCGCATGGTGACCCAGACCCGGTGGGCAGGCGTGCCGGGCCAGGCGAGCCGCAGCTCGAGCGGCTCCTCGGCGGCGACCCGGTCCTCGTGACGGCGTACGTCGACGCCGACGTGCTCCTCGACGTCCACGCGCGCCGTCGGGCCGGGCCTGATCACGATGGTCACGTCCGAAGCCTAGGTCGAGACCCCGACCGCGGCCTCGCGGCGCTCGTCGCCGGCGGCCTCCAGCGCTCCCGCGCCGCTGCGCAGCGCCGCCCCGACGCCCCCGAAGTACATGTGCGGCTCGGGGTACTCGTGACCCGGGAGCCCGCTGGCGGCTACCGCGGCGGCCAGGTCGTGGTCCCGCTCGTGCTCGACGGTGAAGCCGCCGTCGTAGCCGCGGCGCAGGTGGAGCCGAGGCCGGGCGATGGCGTGCTGCAGGTCCTGGCCGTGCAGCGCCCCCTGACCGAGGACCAGCATGAGTGCGGTGGTGATCCGGTCGGCACCGGGGGAGCCGATGGCAAGTGCCCGGCCATCGGTGGCGCGGGCGGTGGCGGGCGCCATGTTGGAGGCCAGCCGGGTCCCCGGGGCGACCGCGTGCAGGCCGTGGGCGTTGAGCTCGGTCTCACCGAGGCAGTTGTTGAGCTGGATCCCGGTGCCGGGCACGACCATCCCCGCGCCGTACCCGCTGCTGACGGTCACCGCGCACGCCGTGCCCTCCTCGTCGACGGCCGAGACGTGCGCGGTCGCGCCGGAGCCGCGCAGCGCGCCGAGCCCGTCCCGCGAGACCCGGTCGAGCAGGGCCCGGCCGTCGGCCTCGAGGTCCCACGAGCGGTCGTGCACGTCCTGCCGGTAGCCGAGCACCGCCCGCTGGACCTCGATCGCGTCGGCCCAGTCCCACTCCCCGCGCCGGGCGAGCTCACCGAGCATCACCGCCAGCATCGGCCCGCCGACGCTGGGCGGTGGGTTGACCGCGACGTCCCAGTCACCGACGGCCAGCCGGTGGGCCGGCCGTTCCACCGCGCGGTACGCCGCGAGGTCGTCGGCCGTCACCAGCCCGACGGTCGCGGCCATCTGGTCGACCAGCGCCCGCCCGACGTCCCCGTGCGTGAACAGCGACGGACCCTCGCGCCCGAGCTGGTCCAGGACGTCGGCCAGGTCGGTGTTCGTGGTGACCTCGCCTCCCTCGAGCAGCCGGCCGTCCGGGCCGCTGATCACGCGCCACGCCTCCGGGTCGGGGGCGAACAGCGCCTCGCCGACGATCGCGAGGTAGCGGGCGCCCGCCGCGCTGGTCGGATACCCCTCCCGGGTCGCGCGGACGGCGGGCCGCAGCAGCCGGTCCCAGGTCAGCCGGGCGTACCGCTCGTGGGCGAGCGCGCAGGCGGCGACCGTGCCCGGGGTGGCGACGCTCCCCGGCCCGGCGTACATCGTCACGCCGCCGCCGTACGACGTGGTCACCTCACGCACGCCCTGCCCGAACCGGTCGGCGGACAGCCCACGACCCGGCATCTCGACGTTGCCGTCCACCACGACGGGGTCCCCGCCGGCCGGCCACACGGCGACGTAGCCGCCACCGGCGAGGCTGACGATCCCCGGTTCGGTCGACAT
This sequence comes from uncultured Actinomycetota bacterium, assembly GCA_963754575.1. GTDB lineage: Bacteria > Actinomycetota > Actinomycetes > Propionibacteriales > Nocardioidaceae > Nocardioides. Next base: position 5,003 of record CAVWGQ010000012.1, read on the forward strand.
CGAGACCAAGGCGGCGGCCAGCGCTGCGTCGACGGCGTTGCCGCCCTCCCGGGCGACCTCGAGACCGGCGGCCAAGGCCTGCTGGCCGGTCGCGGCGAGGGCGACGCGCACCGTGCACCCCCTCCTGCCGTCCGGCGATCGTGACCGGATCGAGACCTGGTCTGAGCACCCATCTTCATGCGCGGGCCCGCGTCGCGGTCGCAGAATCCAGCAACCGGGACGCAGCAGGCAACCAACCCCCTGTGACCGGCGTCATACCGGCGACAACGGGGGCCTGCGGGTCCATCTCGGAGAGGGAGACTCCATGAACACCACTTCACGGCGCGGCCGCACGACGGCCGCGTTCGTGGCGAGCCTGACGCTGCTCGGAGGGGCAGCGTCGCTCACCACGTCGCCGGCACTGTCGGCACCGGTTGCGGGGGACTGCACCGCGGCCTACCCCATGGCAGACTTCGACGCACTCGTCGACGCACCCGTCACCACGCTCACGGTCGTCCGGGGCACCGAGCCGGTCGAGTTCACCGGCACCGTCCTGGGCAGGATCAACGACGGCATCGCGCCGGGGCTCGACATGATCATGGCCGACTTCGAGACCGTCGGCGGCGACAGCCAGATCGACGAGGCGGGCATCTGGCAGGGCATGTCCGGTTCGCCGGTGTACGCCGAGGACGGTCGCCTGATCGGTGCCGTCGCCTACGGCCTCGCCTGGGGCCCGTCGCAGGTCGCGGGCATCACGCCCTTCGAGGACATGGACGACTACCTCGGCACCGCCGCCCCGGCCGGCACCGTCCAGGTCGACGGCGAGGCCGCCCGCACCATCGCCGCCGCGACCGACGTGACCCGGTCCCAGGCCGGCCAGGGCTTCTCGCAGCTGAGGATGCCGCTCGGCTTCTCGGGCCTCACCCAGCAGCGACTGAACCAGATGAAGAAGAAGGGCCCCGACTACCTCCACGCCCGGGGCGCCCGCGCCACGGGTGCGGCCTCCTCCGCGGCCGCGGCCGCTCCCGAGGACCTCGTCGCCGGTGGCAACCTCGGCGCCGCGATCTCCTACGGCGACATCACCGCGGGTGGGGTGGGCACCGTCACCAGCGTCTGCGACGACCGGCTGGTCGGCTTCGGCCACCCGATGACCTACGGCGGTCGCACCACGCTCGGCATGATGCCGGCGGAGTCCGTCTACATCCAGGAGGACCCGGTCGGTCCCGGCTTCAAGGTCGCCAACATGGGCCTGCCGGCCGGCACCATCGACCAGGACCGGCTCACCGGCATCAGCGGCGCCCTCGGCGTGCTGCCCCCGGAGACCGACGTCTCCTCGACGGTGACCTACGGCGACCGCAGCCGGACCGGCGAGAGTGCCTCGCTGGTGCCGGACTACAACGCCGACATCACGTTCTCGCAGATCCTGGCCAACCACGACCGGGTCGTCGACGCGGTCCAGCCCGGCTCGGAGGCGGCCACCTTCGCGGTGACCGGCACCGACGCCGACGGCGTGCCCTTCGACGTGTCCTTCGGTGAGCGCTACACCTCGGGGTACGACATCGCGTTCGAGGGCGTCTGGGAGGTGGCCGGCATCGTCTACTGCCTCTCGACCATGGAGGACGTCACCATCGAGTCGATCACCGCGACGGCCGACGTCAGCGACGAGCTGTCGACGTACCGCATCAGGGCGCTCGAGCAGAAGCGTGGCGGGAGCTGGGAGAAGATCACGCGGCGCGAGCCGGTCGTGGCGAAGGCCGGTGGCGTCGTCACCCTGCGGGCCACGCTCGAGAGCGCGGACGGCACCGCGGTCGTCCCGTTGGTCCTGGACGTGCCGAAGCAGGCCCGTCGCAACGGCTACCTGTCGGTGGTCGGGGGCACCAGCGCCGACAGCGAGGCCGTCTACCGGGCCGGCACCCCCGCCGAGATGGAGGACGCCGTGGCGGGCATGGTGCGCAACGACCAGGTCGCCGCCTACACCTACTTCCGGGGTGAGGACTCCCACGCCGCCGACGCGGTGTCCGAGGCGCAGGACCTCGTGGTCCGGGGCCGGAAGTCCGCGGAGATCGTGGTCCGCCGCTGACCGGTTCCGGGCGGGACCAGCATCATCCGGACAGGTCGGGAGCCGTGCTGCTCCCGGCCTGTCCCGGTGTCCGACGTCACGTCGTCGTGGATGCCGGGGGCCGGCTCGGAGGCCACTACGATGTAAGGGTCGCACCAGCGATACCACCTATTACATCGATTGAAGGAGCACGAGCCACATGAGCACGCAGTACCTCTCGTACGGGATCGTCGACGGGCGCACCCACTCGGACCGGGAGATCGCCCTGCTGCGCACCGTGGAGCTCGAGCGTCCCCGCGGCCGGTTCGCGCGCCGGTTCCGGCGTACCGCCAACCGCTGACGGCCCCTGACCCGGCGGCGGCCGTCGTACGACGGCGCGGCCGTGGCAGGCTGGGGCCATGTCATCCGAGGTTCCCCAGGCAGGGTCCGAGCGACCCGAGCGTCCCGACGGCTTCCGCTCCGTCGAGCTCACGAAGATCGGTCAGCACCGCTACAAGGCGACCAACGACCGCGGGGGCGAGACCTACTTCGGCAGCGGGGGAGAAGATCCCGACTTCACCCCGGTGGAGATGCTGCTCGCCGCCATCGCCGGGTGCAGCGCGATCGACGTCGACCTGATCGCCGGCAAGCGCGCGAGCGCGGAGTCCTTCCACGTCGAGGCGTCGGGCGAGAAGGTCCGCGACGAGCAGGGCAACCACCTGGTCAACCTGTCGGTGACCTTCGACGTGACCTTCCCCGCGGGGGAGGCCGGCGACGCCGCTCGCGCGGTCATGCCGCGGGCGCTGCAGCAGACGCGCGACCGGCTGTGCACGGTGAGCCGGACGGTCGCCCTCGGCGAGCCGGTGGAGATCACCGAGCGCTGAGAGGCCGGTCGCTGCGTCAGTCGCCGACCGTCGCCGACTCGATGTCGACCGGCGTGTTCGGGCTGCCGTCGCCCTCGGGCGACGAGCCTGCGGCCGCGACCTCCTCGATCGCCGCAATGGTGTCGGCGTCGACGGACCCGAAGACCGTGTAGTCCTTCGGCAGCCCGGTGCTGTCGCCGTAGACGATGAAGAACTGCGAGCCGTTGGTGTCGGCCCCGGCGTTGGCCATCGCCAGCGCCCCGGCGGAGTAGTCCTCCTCGCCGGTGAGCTCGTCGGCGAAGGAGTAGCCGGGACCGCCGCTGCCGCTGGCGCTCGGGTCTCCGCACTGGAGCACGAAGATGCCCGCGGTGACCAGGCGGTGGCAGGTCGTCCCGTCGAAGAAGCCCTGCACGGCGAGCGAGGCGAACGAGTGGGCGGCGCACGGGGCATCGGCCGCGTCGAGGCTCAGCGCGAAGTCGCCCACCGAGGTCTCGAGGGTCACCGGGATCTCGCCCTCGGCCTGCGCCTCGCCGGGCGGGGGCTCGGCGTCCGCCGAGGGGGGCGTCTCGGTCTCGGTGTAGTCGCACTCGACCGTCTCCGCACCCTCGGGGACGGTGACGGTCGCACCCGGCGTGGCGGCCGGACCCTCGCTCGCGGTGGTGGACCCGCCGTCGTCCCCGCAGGACACCAGGGTGGCCGTGAGCAGCAACGTGGCAGGGAGGGCGAGCAGGCGTCGGCGCATGGCGGCGATGGTAGGCCAGCGACCGGGCTCAGTCCGAGGGGAGTGTGCTGTTCTCGATCTCGACCTCCGGGCGGCCGAGGTTGCAGTAGACCTCGAGCCCGCGCGCGGCGGCCGTCGGAGAAGACCGCGTCGACGTCGTCGTCGGGGCCTGCCTCGAAGCTGATGGTCCGCCACCCGGCGTCGCGGTCGGGACGCACCGCCAGGCCGAGGGCGTACGTGCCCCGGCAGGCCACCTCGAACTCGCCGAAGTCGTGGGATCAGCCAGGTCTCGCCCGGGGTGTTGCTGGTGAGCTCGAAGTCGACCTCGGTGGAGCCGTCCTCGCGCTCGGTGGTGAGCTCGTAGTACGCCGCGTCGCAGCTGCCCGTGGTCTCGGCCGAAGCCGGGTCGAGCCCGACCCACAGGCCGGCGGCCACGGCGGCGGCAGCCACGGCAGCCCCTCCGCCCAGGGCCAGCGTGCGCTTCCTCCTCGGTGTCTCCTCCGTGCTCGGTGCCGGTCACGACTGGTGTTCCCGGCTGCTGAGGAGGACATTGCCGCGCACCCCGCCAAGGCCGAACCAGCGTTCTGCCAAGGCCGCCCTCACGTTGCCGGCGTACCGTCGGGGCATGGTCCGGACCGTCGTGCTGGGGATCGCCGCCCTCGTGCTGAGCGGCTGCTCGGAGCCGGTGTCGCAGGGCACGGCGGCGCCGAGGGGCGACACGTCGCGGGGGAGTACGCCGACGCCCCGGCCGACTCCGACGCCGACTCCCACGCCGGCCCCCACGGCGACCCCGGAGCCCGCTGAGGACTCCGACGAGGAGGTGCAGGTGCTCGCGAGCGACGGCCGCCCGGCTCCGGCGCGGCTGACGATCCCGGCGCTCGACCTGCGTGACCTCCCGGTCGAGCCGTATCGCGGGCGCACCGACGACGCCCGGGGGACCGCGATCCAGAACGACGGCGACCTCGCCAGCCCGCACGGCGCACAGGGCGGCACCGGGCCGGGTGGCGTGGGAAACTACCAGGTCACGGGGCATCGGCTGTCGTCCACGATGCCGTTCCGCTACCTGCCCTCGCTGTCGCGTGGCGACGTGGTGCACGTGGAAAGCGCGGGCTCACGTTATGTCTACCGGGTCACGGCCACCCGGGAGACGTCCTTCCGTTCCCCGGCCTCGTTGCGCGAGCAGCGTGCCGCGGTCCCGGGTCGGCCCGGGGCCGAGCCGTCCCGGGCGATGATCACGCTGTCGACCTGCGCGACGTTGGAGGACCACGCCGAGGGGAACTACTGGTCCGACGAGCTCGACAACCCGGAGCACCGGATCGACAAGATCGGGGTGCTGGTCCGGATCGTCCCGCTGTGAGTCGCGCCCACGCGGACCGTTACGTTGCTGCGGATGAGTGACGAGACGCATGACGACAGGCAGGGACGACACCGGGACGGTCTGTGCGACGTGGTGGTGGAGATCCCGCGCGGCAGTCGCAACAAGTACGAGGCGGGTGGCGACGGGACGATCTGGTTCGACCGGCGCCTCGGCGGGCCGGCGGGGTTCCCCGGCGACTACGGGTATGTCATCGGTGCCGACGGCGAGGACGGCGACGCGCTGGACGCGCTGGTGCTCATCGACGAGGCGACCTTCCCGGGCGTCCACCTGCCGTGCCGGGTGATCGGCGGCTACGTGCTGCAGGTGGGTGACCTCGACGAGACCAAGCTGCTCACCGTCCCAGAGCGCGATCACCACGGCGACCACCTCACCGACCTGGACGACCTGCCGTCGGCGTTCCTCGAGGAGCTCGACGCCTTCTTCACCGCCTACCGGATGCTCGAGTCACCGGAGGTGACGGTGCTGCGGCACCTCGACCGGGCCACTGCCGTCGCTGCGCTGGTCTCGGGGTCGTGAGGGGAGGCCCCTCACGGGCTCCCACCGGAAGATGTTGACATAATGTCGCTTATCGGCGATACCTGACCAGGAGGGGCGTCCACCGCCAGATGCAGGCGCGGGGTGCCGCGACGTTGCCGGCCTTGTAACCCGTTGACTTACTGGCGGACGGGAACGAGAAGCAGGATGCTCGTGTGATGACATCACGAATAATCCGCGCCGGAGAAGGCGAGATCCTTGGTGCGCCACTGGGATGCCGTGACCGCTTCCTCGTGGACTCAAAAGACTGGGGTGGGAATCTGGGGGTAGTCGAGCACTTGCTCGCGCCGCGCTCGATTGCCGCCCCCATGCATCGCCATACCAAGGAGGACGAGTTCAGCCTCATCCTGGAAGGGCGCGTCTGGTTTGTTGCAGGCAACGAGGAACACGTCGCCGAGGTTGGTGACCTGGTGTTCAAGCCACGCGGCGAGTGGCACACGTTCTTCAACGCGGCAGACGAACCTGCCCGCTTGCTGGAGCTGATCGCCCCGGGTGGTTTGGAAGAGGCCTTCAGGCTCATCGACACGGCCACCGATGACTTCGGCCCTGACTTCGACCTCGGTCCCTACCTTGCTCCCTACGGCCTCGAAGACGACTTCGAGGCCACCGCGCCCATCATGGAGAAGTACGGGCTGACCTTCGGCTAAGGCACCGAGAGCCACGAAGGCTCTGCCCGGAGGTCCACTGCCTCTTCCGCTCATGCCGCTGGCTGGTCATGCCGATGAGCGCTTACCCAATGGGGCATCAGGGTGAGTGCAACACCAGCGTGGCGATGCGGAACAGTGTGGCTGGTTACCGCAGCCGACATGGCGTCCGCCTGGCTCTGCAGCCATGCCGCTACCTCGTCCACGGTCCCGAGCGAGACGATGACGTCGTCGGTAGTCAAGAGGAACGGGACGCCGTAGTACGGAACTACATCGCCGGGCCGGGACTCACCGCGACCCAGGGCAGCGCGGGCGGACAGGTACTGCGCGAACCAGTGTCCAAGTTCGCTCTCCACACTCCGAACCGTAGTGCGGGACGTAACCGACGACCAGCGCCCGGATCTGCGGCGAAGCGGTCATGTCGATGAGCGTGCGAGCACCCGTCACCGTGCGGGCAGTGTGTCGTTGACCTACCGTGTCCGTCTCGACTCCAGCCAAAGTGGCGCTATCAGTAGCGGCACTCATCATGGTCGTCCTTGTTGCGGTGGCCGCTTGGTGGGTGTTCAACCCGGCCTGGAACCAGTGCGCTAGCGAGGTTGACGGTCGGCTGGTGGAGCACAAGTGCAATGAGGCATCGCCTCACTGACGTCCGCTCATGCCGCGTGGCGTGCGCGCGGAGCCGCTCGCTCGGCCGCTGAGCGGGCTTCCGCTCATCCATGACCCCGTGCACCGGTTCGGCGACCGGCCACACTCCCCCTGCTCCACAGCCGGCACGTTGACTCCCGGCCAGCCGGCCTTCCCCGTCGCTGGTAGTGCGCGACTCCGCGCGAGGCGTGCTTGCGCAGGTACGTGAGCCACCCCGTAGCGCCGGTTATCGCAACGTTGGCTCAGCGATCGACCCGCGCCCGGGTGGGAAGAACAGGGCCAGCCTCTCCACGACGAGGCCAGGTGTGCCACCAGACCCGTTCGCACGAGAGCCGTGTCCCGCCTCGGTCATCGACCGAAGTCCGACTTTCGGATCAGGGCGTGTATGCCGGTCGTTCGGTCAACGACCTGGGAGCACTGGAAATCCGCGGCTGCGGACAGGTAGGCGTAGGCAACCGGTCCGGCCATCCCCATGTCGTTGGTGAGGAACTCCAACGACTGGCGCACGGCTACCTTCATGGCAATGTCGAGGCTGGTCGTGTTACCGCCGTTCTCCGGACCGTCCGGGTCGCTCAGACCGATCGGCACCCAGTGTCGAGGGGTCTCGGCGAACGGGGAGGTGAAGGACGGCGAGGGGGCACCTCGCGAGCCGCGCTTCACGACGGTGAGCCGGAACGTGGGGCGCAACGAGCCCTCCATGGCCGTCAGTGCCACCTCGCCGTCGCCCTGGGCCATGTGCGGGTCACCGCTGAAGAACATCGCGCCGCGTACCTGTATCGGCAGGTACAAGGTCGAGCCGACCTGGAGGTCGTTGATGTCGATGTTGCCGCCGGCGTCAGTGGGGGGCACGGAGTCGACCACTGCGTCGGTGTCTCGAGCCACCCCCATGAGTCCCATGAAGGGCTTGAGCTCGAAGCTGACCGGCACGTCACCGGGCAGGACGCCGCGATCCTTCTTGACTCTCGTGAAGACGCTGATGTTGCCGCCCTCATTGAAGTAACGGTCGTTCTCCGGTCGAGCCTCGAACTGTTCGGGGTACTCCCCCGGCAGGGCACCCTTGCCGTGCCGGTTCGAGATCACGCCGTAGGGCACTCGCAGCTGCAGGCGCAACACCTCGATCTTGAGCACGTCGCCGGGCTCGGCGCCCCGAACCGCGATCGGTCCGGTGACCACGTGGGGCCCGGGGCCACTGTGCGGCGTCTTCGCCGCGACCGACACGGCGTCCGTGAGCACCTGCCGGTGGGGCACGCCGAAGTCGGTGAAGTAGGCGCGAGGATCCTGGCCCTGGTCCTCGAGCAGGCCCTCATGGCTGATGGTGTCGAGGGTGACGACCCGACCGGAGCGCACCGTTGCCACGGGTGTCGCCGTCCGGTTGGGCAGCTCACCCCACAAGACCTCGCGGGAACGCGCCGGCACGTAGAGCCCGGGCGTCCTGCCGATGCCCCGCTGGAGCACGGTGAATCCTCGAGAGCCGGAGCGGCTGGAGTCGGCGTGGGCGGGCAGTGCGGTGGCAGCCCCCACGGCGCCGCCCGCCAGTCCGGTCGCCGCGCTGGCGCGCATCAGGGCGCGGCGGCTCAGGATGGAACTCAGCCTGCCGGCAAGCTCGTCGGGGTCGGATGCGGACACGTGGTGGACGGAGGGCATGGAGACTCCCGGGATTGGAGAGTGACGACGGTCACATCGAGCGCTGAGATTAGCAAACGATGCTCTTGAAGCATCGGCGTCGATGTCGTCCCAGCGCGATAGCCGGCGTAACGGCGTCTGCCCGAGGCCCTGTCTCGATCCGAACTTCTTGCAGAGCGGTGCCAGCGGGTTGGCACTGGTCGCGATCGTTGAGCCCGTCCATCTGGAGCACCTTGACGTCGCTCTCGCCGGTGGTGGCCGTCGTGCTGGGCGATGCGCAGCCGCAGCCGCAGCCAAGCTCGCCGGTCACCGGGCTTCACGGGTCGAGCCGCACCCTACGAACCGGCAGGGAGCGTGATCTCGAAGATGGCACCGTGCGGCGAGCCGTCGCGGTAGGTCAGGTCACCGCGGTTGGCCCGCGCGAGCTCGCGGGTGATGAACAGGCCGAGGCCGGTGCCCGGGACGTCGCGCGACGTCGCGTCCCCGCGGCTGAAGCGCTGGAAGAGCCGCTCGCGCAGCTCCGGCGGTACGCCGGGCCCGGGGTCGACCACCGCGATGACCACCGTGCCGTCCCCCCGGTTCTGCGCCGAGACGCGGCACGCGCCCCCGGCGTACTTCCGGGCGTTCCCGAGCAGGTTGGCCAGCATCTGGTCGAGGTGGTTCGGCTGCACCCTGACTGCGAGCGAGTCGGGGCAGACGATCTCGGGACGCCGACCACCGGTCGGGAGGGCCGCGGCCGCGGACTCCAGCACCGGCGCCAGCAGGACGCGCTCCGGGCGCGCCTCCAGGTGGCCGGACTCGCTGGCGACGAGCGTCAGGACGTCGTGCAGAACGTAGCGGATCTGCATCGCGTTCCGCTCGACCACCGAGAAGCTGCGGGCCGCCTGCCCGAGGTCACCCTCCTCGAGCGACTCCGCCCCGACCTGCGCATGTCCCATGATCGACGTCAGCGGGTTGCCGATCTCGTGGCCGAGCATGCCCATCAGGTCGACCTTGAAGCGGTTGTCGAGCTCGAGGGCGTCCCGGTCCGCCGCCAGCGGCTCGTGCAGCGCCGCACGCTGCGCGAGCATGTAGATCGGGACGAACAGCAGCACGAACCAGCCGCCTCCGGTCCACACCGCGCACAGCAGACCGCCGATGACGAGCACGCCGGCCTCGGTCAGGTAGAACGACGGACTGCTCAGGGTCTCGCGCAGCCAGACCTCGGCCTCGGCGTCGTTGAGGTAAGCGCTGCCGAGGAACAGCAGCGACTCGACCGCGAGGAACGTGGCGCCCGCCGCCACGATCGCGGCCAGGCCGAGCCCACCGTTCCCGTTCATCCAGTTCGCACCGTCGGGCCGGTCCCCGAGCACGCCGTGGGCCACCAGGCCCGCAGCGAGGCCAGCGAGGGTGACATAACCCGCCGAGCCCACCCACTTCCACAACGGCACCCGAATCCCCCGCCACCAGGCGTGGAGGTAGGTGATCGCGACCACCACCGGCAACCATGGAGGCGGCAGCAGCAGGGCGCAGGCGAAGGCCCAGGCGGAGAGCGCCTTGTGGGGTTGCTGGGCGCGGGTCAGGCCACCGGTCAGGAGCCGGCCCATCTCGACGTTGAGCACCGCGACGCCCACGAGCAGGCCCAACGTCAGCAGGGTCGGCCGCTGCGGCTGCGGTGCGACGTCGTCGCGCAGCACGAGCGGCAGCACCACCGCGGCCACCAGCACGACCACCAGGTAGGCCTTCATCCGGAGCGGGGCCCCGACGAAGGTGCCCTCGTTCCCCTGCCGCATGGCGGAAGGATCGCACACCTCCGACGGCCCTGGGTGCTACGAAGGACCCATGACTTCCCAGCCGCAACACCAGCCGCAACACCAGTCGCAGACCCCGGTGTACGACGCCGCGACGATCCGGTCCCACTACCCCGCCCTGGCCGGTGGCGAGGCGTTCTTCGACGGTCCCGGCGGCACCCAGGTCCCCCGGTCGGTGGTCGACGCCGTGGCCGGCACCCTGGCCGGCCCGATCTCCAACCGTGGTGGACTGACCCGCCCCCAGCGCGTGGCCGACGGGGTCGTGGTCGAGTGCCGTTCCGCCCTGGCCGACCTGCTCGCGGCCGACCCCGGCGGCATCGTGTTCGGCCGCAGCATGACCGCCCTGACCTACGACCTCTCGCGCGCCCTTTCCCGCGACTGGGTCCCCGGCGACGAGGTCGTCGTGAGCAGGCTCGACCACGACGCGAACGTCCGCCCCTGGGTCCAGGCCGCCGAGGCGGTGGGCGCGGTCGTGCGCTGGATCGACTTCGACCCCGAGACTGCGGAGCTGCGTCCCGAGCACCTCGGGGCCGTCCTGGGCGGTCGCACCCGGTTGGTCGCCGTCACCGCCGCCTCCAACGTGCTCGGCACCCGGCCCGACGTGCCCGCCCTGGTACGGCTCGCCCACGACGCCGGGGCACTCGTCTACGTCGACGGCGTGCACCACGCGGCCCACGCGCTGCCCGACCTGGCCGGGAGCGGTGCCGACTTCTACGCCTGCTCCCCCTACAAGTTCGGTGGTCCCCACTGCGGCGTCGTCGCTGCCGCACCGGCGCTGCTCGAGACACTGCGACCCGACAAGCTGCTCCCCTCGACCGACCGGGTCCCCGAGCGCTTCGAGCTGGGCACCCTCCCCTACGAGCTGATGGCCGGTGTCACCGCGGCCGTCGACTTCCTCGCCTCGCTCGGACCTGACGGGGCCCGGCGGACGGCCCTCGCCGGGGCGTACGCCGCGACGGAGGCGCACGAGGACCGGTTGCGCACCCGGATCGAGGACGCCCTGGCCGAGCGTGGCGACTGCACCGTGTGGTCACGAGCCGCGGAGCGCACCTCCACGCTGTACTTCTCGCTCGCGGGGCTGGTACCGGAGGACGTGCACGCAGCACTCGGCGAGCAAGGCATCAGCATCTCGTCGGGACACTGCTACGCCTGGGAGCCGTGCCACCGGCTGGGCCTCGGCGAGACCGGTGCGATCCGGGTCGGGCTGGCGCCGTACACCGACGACGACGACGTGGACCGGCTGCTCGGCGCGCTCGCGGCGCTCGGCTGAGGATGCTGCCTCCTCCGTCCGGCACCTCGGGCTGACGCCCGGGTCAGGCCGCTCTGGTCATTGCGGGTCATCTTCGGGCGGGTCTGCCGCGCGCTGTCGGTCTCGGCTCCTACCGTGGAGACGTCCAGCCCGAGGACGACGACGTCACGAGGAACGAAGCCCATGTTCGACACGCCCCAGAGCGCCAGCCAGCACCTCTCCCACGACCTGCCCTGCAGCCGCTGCGGGCACTCCGCCCACACCTTCCTGGCGTGCTCGGACACGTGTGACTGCGAGCCGGCGCTGATGCCGGGCGCCCTGCTCCTGCGCTGAGCGACCGGCCCCGGCTCAGCCGGCGACCGAGCGCTCCGCCGGCCCCGACGGCGCCGGGACCTCCACCTGGGCCACCGTGCGCAGCAGTGGGTCGTGGGTGGCCCTGCCCTCGATGTCGCCCGCGTGCCACCTCATCGTGAGCGCACCGTCCTCGTGGACCTCCAGCACGGCGAGGTTGTTGTCGACCCAGGGCCCTCGGTCCACCGACCAGTCGAGCGGTGACCGTTCCACCTTCGCTGCCCTGGCGAGCCGGCGCATCAGTCTGGCCATCGTCCGGCTGCAGCCCGCGCGCATCACCCTGACCATCGGTCCCGGCAACGGGTTGCGGATCGGCGAGCACACCGCCTGCATGATCCGGGAGGTGACCCGGATGTCGTTGACCTGCGGGTCGGCCCAGGCGGTCGCGACATAGCTGTGGTGCACGTCGCCGGAGAGGAACAGCACGGTGTGCGGCGCCCGGCCGCGGGCCCCGGAGGCGACCTCGAGCGTCATGTCCGCGACCTCGAGGAAGCCCTGCTGGAAGGCCGGCCAGTGCTCGAGGTCCACGGCGCGGCGCAACCGCTCCGCCACCCGGCCGATCCGCTCTCCCCACGCGCCGTTGCACAGGCCCTCGCTGAACGCCTCGGCGTGGCTCAGCGCCGGCGCCATCAGGTAGGGAAGCGACGTGCCGACGAGCAGGTGGTCGAAGTCGCCGGTCATCTGGGTGTCGAGCCACTCCATCTCGACCGGATCGAGGATCGAGCGCTGATCAGGCTCGAGGACGCGCGCGGCCCGGGAGTCGACGACCACGAGTCGCGCCTGGGTGTCGAAGTCGCGGGTGAAGCTCCAGCGGTAGCAGTCGGGCTTCTGGTCGGCGTTCTCGGCGAGCTCATCGAGGGCATCGGTGATGTCGAGCTCAGCGGGGCCGTCGTGGTCGAGGACCCGACGCCACAGCACGTCCTCGGCGCGGTGCGTGGGGCTGAGGTTGCCCAGGTGCTGGTAGACCCAGTACGACGCCAGCCCACCGACGATCCGGTCGTGCCACCAGGAGGTGGCCTCCATCTCCTGGCGCCACGACCAGCTGGTGTTCCAGTCGTCGCGGACGTCGTGGTCGTCGAAGATCATCGCGCTCGGCAGCGTCGACAGCAGCCACCGGTTGGCCGGGTCGCTCCACGCGATGTAGTAGAGGTGGGCGTACTCCTCGTAGTCCTTGATCTCGTTCTGGGGCTCGTCGACGGCGCCGCGACGGGACGCGATGAAGTCGCGCATCGCGTGGCTCGTCTCGTCGGCGTAGACCTGGTCGCCGAGGAAGAGCACCAGGTCGGGCCAGCGCTCGTCGGCGTCGGAGGCCATGTGGAGCGCGTAGGCACGCAGCGCGTCGACACCGAAAGCCTCGGTGCCGGCCTCGTCGTGCGGCACGCTGACCCGGCACGACCCGAAGGCCAGGCGTAGCGGCTTGCCGGGCTTCAGGGTCGGGATCACCGACGGCGGGTACGGCGATCCGGCCTCGGGCCAGACCTGCTCGTCGTCGACGTGCACCTGGTAGGCAGTGTGGGTGCCGGGCTCGAGTCCGACGAGCTCCACCATCGCGTAGTGGTGGCCGTGCACGCCGAACGTGCGGGCACTCCCCCGATGGTCACCGGCCGTCACCGTGACCGTGGCGGCGTGGTCGGTCTCGACCCAGATCGTTGCGGACTCGCTGTCGACATGACGCAGCAGCGGTCCCAGCACCAGCGAGCTCATGGGTCCAGCCAACCACCCCGCGTGAAGGACCCGCGTCCAAGATTGCGTTATCTCATATCTGAGATAACGTGGTCCGCATGAGCGAGGACTACAAAGGCCGGATCGGCAACCTCATCCGCGACGCCCGCAAGCACCGCGGGCTGACCCAGCAACAGCTGGCCGAGCGGCTGTCCACCAGTCAGTCTGCCATCAACCGGATCGAGAAGGGGCACCAGAACCTCTCCCTGGAGATGCTGGCGCGGATCGGCTCTGCCCTCGACTCCGAGATCGTCGCGCTCGGTGCCGGCCCGACCCACCTGCGCGTCACCGGCCCCACGACGCTGTCCGGGACGATCGAGGTGAAGACCTCCAAGAACGCCGGCGTCGCGCTGCTGTGCGCCTCGCTGCTCAATCGCGGCCGCACCACGCTGCGCAAGGTCGCCCGGATCGAGGAGGTCAACCGGCTGCTGGAGGTCCTCGACAGCCTCGGCGTCCAGACTCGGTGGCTCAACGACGACAACGACCTCGAGATCGTCCCCCCGGCCGAGCTCGACCTCGCCCACATCGACGAGGAGGCCGCGCGGCGTACCCGCTCGGTCATCATGTTCCTCGGCCCGCTGCTCCACCGCAGCACCGACTTCGAGCTGCCGTACGCCGGCGGCTGCAACCTCGGCACCCGCACCGTCGAGCCGCACATGTCCGCGCTGCGGCCCTTCGGCCTCGAGGTGAAGGCGACCGAGGGCAGCTACCACGCGCAGGTCGACCGGGGCGTGTCCCCGGGCCGACCGATCGTGCTCACCGAGCGTGGCGACACCGTGACGGAGAACGCGCTGATGGCCGCCGCGCTGCACCCCGGCACCACCGTCATCCGCAACGCCTCGTCCAACTACATGGTCCAGGACCTCTGCTTCTACCTGCAGAAGCTCGGCGTCGACGTGCAGGGCATCGGCACGACCACGCTGACCGTCACCGGTCGCGAGCAGATCGACCTCGACGTCGACTACGCGCCGAGCGAGGACCCGATCGAGGCCATGTCGCTGCTGGCGGCCGCCATCGTCACCGGCTCCTCGATCACCATCGAGCGGGTCCCGATCGAGTTCCTCGAGATCGAGCTGGCGCTGCTCGACGAGATGGGCCTGCGCTACACCCTCACCGAGGAGTACGTCGCCCGCAACGGCCACACACGGCTGGTCGACCTCACCACCCTCCCCAGCGTCCTGCACGCACCGCTGGACAAGATCCACCCGATGCCCTTCCCCGGGCTGAACATCGACAACCTGCCCTTCTTCGCGGTCATCGCGGCGGTCGCGCAGGGCCAGACGCTGATCCACGACTGGGTCTACGAGAACCGGGCGATCTACCTCACCGACCTCAACAAGCTCGGCGGCCGGGTCAAGCTGCTCGACCCCCACCGGGTGATGATCGAGGGACCCAGCAGCTTCACCGGGACCGAGATGATGTGCCCGCCGGCGCTGCGCCCGGCCGTGGTGCTGCTGCTGGCGATGCTGGCCGCGAAGGGCACGTCCGTGCTGCGTTCGACGTACGTCATCCACCGTGGCTACGAGGACCTCGCCGAGCGCCTCAACCTGCTCGGCGCCCAGATCGAGACCTTCCGCGACATCTGAGCCGCCCAGCCGCGAGCGGAGCTCGCGGCGTGGGGGCGGCCAGATTGAGCAAGCCTCGCGACCGACGCAGGAGGTCGCGACAGGCGCGTCGAAATCAGAGGAGTCCGGCTCCCGGAACGCGAGCGCGACGAGCGGAGGTCTCGACTCTCGCCCTCGCCCAGGGGCCCGGACGGCTCGACCACCTGGGCACGCGTCACGAGGGGCCCGGGCGGCCGCCGTCGGTCAGCGGAAGAGGGTCTCCACCCACGCCCGCGCGGGCGCCTTGGCGGCGGGCGGGGCCGTCATGTCGGAGGTGATCCGGGGCAGCGGCGCGGTGTGCTGGCCGGCGTTGCGGTGCCAGTCGGTCTCGGACTCGATCAGGTTGCCGAGCTCGATCCGCTCCAGGAACACGCCGTGCCCGTCGGGGCACTGGTGGATCCGGCCGGAGCCGAGCAGTCGGCTGTCCATGGCGGAGTCACAACGGGGGCAGGTCATGGCGTCCATGCCGTGACGGTACTCCGCGGCCGGGCGTCGGCGGGGGTGGCTCGCGGTGGATACTGCCGGCGTGACCGACCCCACCCACCGGCGCACCGGACGCCCCTAGCTCGACGACGCCACTCCCCCGCTCGCCTTCGCCCACCGCGGCGGGGCCGCGCACCCCGACCTGGTCGGCCTGGAGAACACGCTCACCGCGTTCCGGCACGCCGCCGACCTCGGCTACACCTACCTCGAGACCGACGTCCACCTGACCCGGGACGGCTTCCTGCTCGCGTTCCACGACACGGTGCTCGACCGGGTGACCGACCTGCGCGGCACCGTCGAGGACCTGACGTACGCCGAGGTCGAGCGGGCCCGGATCGGTGGGCGCGAGGTGGTGCCGGCGTTGCGCCGGCTGCTCGAGGTGCTGCCCGATGCGCGCTTCAACATCGACCTGAAGTCCGCAGCCGCGGTCGACGCCCTGGCGCGCCTCGTCGAGGAGGAGGGCCTGCACGACCGGGTGCTCGTCGGCTCCTTCTCGCACCGCCACCTGACCCGCTTCCGGCGCCTGACCGGCGACCGGGTCGCCACCTCGGCCAGCCCGCTCGAGGTCGTC
>CAVWGQ010000013.1:0-226375 GCA_963754575.1 uncultured Actinomycetota bacterium
AGCCGGCCCGCCCCTGCTTGTCGCGTCGACGGTCCGGAGGTTGAGGTGCGAGGGCCTACCCGTCCGGTGGTCGAGGTGCCAGGACGTACGCGTCCGGTGGTTGAGGTTCGAGGGCCCCTCGGGCCCGAGCCTCGAAACCCCCGGACCCTGTCCACAACCTCGGCTCAACCCTTGATTCGAACGTGTGTTCGAGAGAGAATGGAGCATGTCCACCACCACCCACGCCAGCAGCCAGGTCACCACCCCGACCGACCTGCTCGCCCAGGTGCGCGCGACCCGCGCCGACCAGCTGGCGGCGGACTGCGACCTGCTCCTGCTGGCCGCCGCCTGGGCCGACGCCCACCCCGACCTCGACGACGAGCCCCATCCCGGACGGCCCGCCGACCCCACGCGCCGGGCCCCCGACCCGATCGATCCCGCGGCCGAGGCAGCGCTGGAGTTCGACGACGAGCGCGGCCTGCCCGGCTGGGCCTGGTCCGCCGCCGCGCCACTCGGCGCCGCGCTGGGCCGCTCCACCCAGGCCGGCGACGCCCTGATGCGCGACGCGCTCACGCTGCGCCACCGGCTGCCCCGGATCTGGCGCCGCGTCCAGGCCGCGGAGCTCGAGGCCTGGCGCTCCCGGCGCATCGCCCAGACCGTCGCCGGGATGCCCGACGACGTCTGCGCGGTCCTCGACGCGACCCTTGCCCCGCTCGCCCACCGCGTCGGTGCCACGACCCTGGCCAAGCTCCTCGACGAGGCCATGCTCCGTCTGTATCCCGAGGAGCGCGAGCTCGCGCAGGTCGAGGCCCTCGACCGCCGTCACGCCACCCTCCACGAGGAGTCCATCAACCACACCGGCGTCGCCGACATGTCGATCCGGGCCGACTGGAAGGACCTCCACGACTTCGACCAGGCGCTGTCG
This sequence comes from uncultured Actinomycetota bacterium, assembly GCA_963754575.1. GTDB lineage: Bacteria > Actinomycetota > Actinomycetes > Propionibacteriales > Nocardioidaceae > Nocardioides. The sequence continues at coordinate 905 of CAVWGQ010000013.1, forward strand.
GCCATGGCCGCGGTCCTCGCCGAGCGCGACGCGGCCGAGGGCCGATACCCCGAGTCCCTCGACGTACGCCGCTCCCGCGCGGTCGGTGTCCTGGCCGACCCCGCCACCGCGCTCGCCCTGCGGGAGGGATGCGAGGCGCCGACGCCGTCCAAGCAGACCTTGCTCGTGCTCCACCTCAGCCACGACGCGGTCATCGCCGGCAATCCCGTCGGACGCTGCGAGACCCTGGCGGCACCGCTGCTGGTCCAGCAGCTGCGCGACTGGCTCGGCCGTACCGATACCCACGTCACGGTGCAGCCCGTCGTCGACCTTGCCGACCACGTCCACTCCGAGGCGTACGAGGTCCGCGGTCGGCTGCGCACCCGCACCGACCTGCTCCTTCCTCACTGTGTCTTCCCCTGGTGCACGCGGCCCTCGCGACGGTGCGACCACGACCACCTCACGCCCCACGCCGACGGCGGTGCGACCTGCGACTGCAACGTCGCGCCCCTGTGCCGGCGCCACCACCGTCTCCGCACCCACGCCGGCTGGCGCTACACCCGCCTCGACGAGACCGTCTTCCTGTGGTCCGACCCCCACGGCCAGCAGTTCCTCATCGACACCACGGGCACCCGCGACGTCACCCCGCCCGACCGCCCGGTCAACCGTGGGTCCGGCTGCAGCCGCGCCGGCCCGTGACTGGCAGTGCGGCGCAGGCCGGGACCACCAAGGTCAGGCCGAGATCCGGGCGCGGGCTCTCCGACGGGCGTGCCCGGGGGTCTTGCGGAGAGAAGACGCTCAGGCATCTGCGTACGAATCGATCGTGATCGCGACGTTCTGCGGCGCGGTTTCGAACCGTACGCATCTGGCCGATGTGCGGTCGCCCCAGCGGTTCCGGGGGGCGACTCCGATGAACCAATTTTCCTGAACGCTGACGCCCGGCCGCTGGGCGACCGAGACTAGGGCTGTCGTTGTCCCCCGGCAGCGGCTCGTTGCTCGCATCGCGCGGTGTGGGCGGCTCTCCCCCGGAAGATTGACCCTGCACAGGAGACACCATGTCCATGTTCCACTATTCGAAGCTCGTCGCGTCGTTGACGGGCGCGGCCTTCGCTATCTCCACCGTGGCACTCACGGCGCTCCCCGCCGAGGCGTCGTCACGTGACCGTGACGGCGACGGCATGCCGACCCGGTGGGAGGTCAAGCATGGCCTCAACCCGGACCGCGTCGACGCCCGAGCCGACCTCGACAAGGACGGGCTGGCCAACCTCGTCGAGTACCGCAAGTCGACCGATCCGGACGACGAGGACTCCGACAACGACGGCCACGACGACCGCGACGAGGTCGAGGACGGTTCGAGGTCCACGGACCCGAACGATGGTGACACCGACGACGACGACATCGAGGACGGCGACGAGGACGCTGACGACGACGGCGTCGACAACGAGGACGAGGACGACGCCAAGGAGAACTGCGTCCGGGACGACGACGACCGCGACGGCGACGACCTCTCCGATGAGGACGAGAACGACTTCGGCTACCAGGTGCGCAACGCCGACTCCGACGACGATGGTCTCGAAGACGGCGACGAGGACCACGACCACGACGGCGAGTCCGACGAGGACGAGGACGACAACGACCTGGACGACTGCGAGGAGAGCGACGAGGACGAAGACGACCTGCTGGGCAGCGTCGTCTCCTTCGACTCGTCCACCGGTGACCTTGTGGTCAACACCCGCGCTGCGGGCGACCTGACCTTCGTGGTCACCGAGGAGACCGAGATCGAGGTTGAAGGCTCTGACGAGGACGGATCGACGGCTGATCTGGTGCCTGGCCTGAACGTGCTCGAAGTCGAGGTCGCGGAGTACGAAGACGACGAGTGCGAGCAGGAGTCGGAGTTCGACGACGGTGAATTGGTGCACGAGTCCGAGGGCAACTGCGACACGGTCGGCGGAGCCCCGCTGGTGCTCGAAGAGATCGAGCTCGCGCAGCCCTGAGACTTCGCACCGAGCAGTACCGACAGCAGCAGCCCCCGGCCTGAGGGTCGGGGGCTGTTGCTCTGCGGTGAGCACGCGGGTGGGCGAACACCGATCGATACCCCACCGCACGGTCATGCCGCTGAGCGGGCGCGCATCAAACGATGTGCTTGCTGGCTGGGTGCGCATCTGGAGGGGCAGGGTGGTCGTGTTTCTCGGCCCAACGCACGTGCAGGTCGTAGATGACGCCGAGATACAGGGGCACGAGAGTCCCGTCGGCGTCTGCGCGGAACACCTCCGCCGACGGCAACTTCATGGAGGCGCCGTTCTTGGTCTTCCGCAGTCGGCGCTGTTTGATCTCCTCAGCGACCACGAGGACGAGGAATGGGTTATGGGGGGTCCGGTAAGCGTGGACCCAGTCGCGCCACTCGTCACGCACGACCAAGGTGTCCCAGGCGTCGTCAAGCGCGAGCGACTGAGCGTCGTTCACACGAGGATCGAACCAGACCACGTTGATCAGGTGCTTCATGCCGAAGCGATGCCAGACCTGTGGGGGAGACGTTCCGTCGCTCATGGGTCGAAGGATAGGCACGTGCATGCCGCGCGATCGCTACGCACTCATGGGTGTGGTGGTCATGCCGAGGAGCGACGAATGGGGTTGCTTGCGGTGGGGGTGGCCGGGAAACTCGGGCGATGCGCATCGCCCAGCCCTCGGCCGCGCAGCTGGCCTCCGCGGCGACACTGAGCGTCCCTGCCGAGACCGGCCTCTCGGCCGGCGAGGTACTAGCAGAGATCGAGGCGGGCCGGATCCGGCCCGAGTGGTCGGTCCTGGCGATCGACGAGTCCGGCGCGGTCATCGGGCGAGCGATGTGGTGGGGCCGGGACACATCCGTGCCGATCGCGTTGGACGTGTGGGACGTCGATGCGCACGTGCCCGGCCGCGACAGCCTGGCCACGGCTCTTCTCCATGCGGGACACGAGGCCCTGTCATCGCAGGGGGTGGCCGTCCCGCTGCCGCACACGATGCGACTGCCGAACGCCTGGCTTGACCACCCGGCCCTCGTCGCCGAGGTGGACCTGAAGACTCGTGCCGCGGCTGCAGCAGGCATGACGGGGGTCAACGAGCGACTCCAGTTCCAGTGGGACGCGGATGGACCGTTGCCGCCCGAGCCCGGCTCGCTCGTGTTCGCGCCAGCCGACGACGACGCGTTCGTACGACTGTTCGCCGCCGCTGCGGCGGGCTCGCTGGACGTCATGACCCGCCGCGAGCTCGAGTCCAGCAGCCCCGACGAGATGGCCCGTGCCGAGATCGACTACTACCGAGCCTGCCCAGGGGAACGCTCCTGGTGGCACACGGCCGCCACGACCGACGGCACCGTCGTCGGCATCGCCATCCCGTCAGCGACCCCGACGAACCGCAACGTCGGATACCTCGCGGTGCTCCCCGAGCACCGAGGTCGGGGGTACGTCGACGAGATCCTCGCCTTCATCACCCGCTTCCACGCCGAGCACGGCGCCCCTCGCATCACCGCGACCACGGACACCGCCAACGCGCCCATGGCTGCGGCCTTCCGCCGCGTCGGATTCCGCGGCACCGAGACGCGCCTCGATCTCGAGGCCCCCTGAAGCCAGGACCACGCACGCACCTGTCGCTGGCCTCTGGTTGTCGCGCGGGTCGGTCGGTACCGGTGGTCGACGTGCGAGGGCCTGCCGGTGCGGCGGACGCGCCGCGCCGGAGCGGACCGAGGTACGTTCGGAACGGTCGGTGCCCACGACAGCCGTACCGTCCCCTGCAGGTCCGACGGCTCGTCCGGACTCGGCGCGTCCAACCGCACCACGAAGGAGTACCCGCATGAGCAGAGCACAGGCCCTCGCCCTCGTCGTCATCGGCTTCGTCGTCCTGGTCGGTGGAATCCTGGTGGCGATCTCCCTGCTCAAGGGTGACGACACCGACTCCATCGACCCGAGCACCCGCTCGATGCCGGTCAGCCACGCGGTGGCCTGAGCCACGTCTGACGCAGCTCGGACCCCGCGGGCGCGAACTCGTTGAAGCACGCCCCTGCGCGGGCTACCGTGACCAGCATCACGACAGGGGCGGACATGGGATCGAGCGACCTGCAGTCGCGGCGGCTGGAAGCCGTGCGCGCCTGGACCAGCTTCATCGAGCACGCGGACGGCGCGGCCGAGGCGGTGCGGCCCGAGATCCTGCGCAGCTGGGAGCTCTCCGAGGCCGCGGTCGCCCCCGACCTGCGGGAGGCGCCGCTCGCCGACGAGGGCGAGACGCGGGCCTGCTTCGAGGGCTCGCCGCTCCAGGTCGCGGTCGAGCGGGTCGAGGCGGACCTGCGGCGCACGGCCGAGGACGGCGACCTCGTGCTCGCCGTCACCGACGCCGAGACCAAGATCCTGTGGACCTACGGCGGCCGGGTGATGCGACGCAAGGCCGAGTCGGTCAACTTCGTGCCCGCCGGCCGGTGGGACGAGGCCAGCGTCGGCACCAACGCGCTGGCCATCGCCGCACGGACGGGCGACGCGGCCATGGTCTTCAGTGCCGAGCATTTCGCCCCGATCGTCCACAACTGGGTCTGCTGGGCCGCGCCTCTGCACGACCCGGTGTCCGGGGACCTGCTCGGCGTCATCGACCTCTCCACCACGTGGGACCGCAGCCACCCGATCGGGCTCGCGACCGCCCGCGTCCTGGCCCGGCTGATCGAGGGCGCGATGCCGCGCTCCCAGCAGTGGGCCGCGGCCGGTGGCGGGCTCGCGCCGCCCGAGCCCGGCCTCTCGCTCTCCCTGCTCGGCACCGCCGAGGCGTGGCTCGACGGCCAGCGGCTGCTGCTCAACCGGCGCCAGACCGAGATCGTCGCGCTGCTCGGGCTCCACCCCGAGGGGCTCTCGCTCGAGCGGCTGCACGCGATGGTCTACGGCGACCAGGCCGTCACCCTCTCCACGCTCAAGGCCGAGGTCTCGCACCTGCGGGCTGCGCTCGGCGGACAGCTCGCCTCCCGCCCGTACCGGCTGATGATGCCGGTGCGCACCGACGTCGAGGACGTGCTGGCGCTCCTCGCGTCCGGCGACGTGAAGCGGGCCGTGGCGGCGTACGGCGGGGACCTGCTGCCGGGCACCAACGCGCCCGCTCTCGCCGAGCTCGGCGACTACCTCGCCGTCGGCATGCGCGAGGCGCTGCTCGCCGACCCCGACCCCGCCGCCGTGCTCCGCTACGGTGAGCTCGCGCCCTACGACACGGAGGTCGTCGAGCGCTGCCTCGTGGTCCTCGCCGACCGCGACCACCCCGCGAAGCCGCTGCTCAAGGCCCGGCTCGCGGCGGGCGGCCGCTGAGGCTCACCCGAGCGAGCCCAGCCTCCACCCGAGCGCGAACGCGCCGGCCCCGGCCGCCACCGTGGCCGCCGCGTAGGCAAGCGCGGTGCCGCGCCGCCGGTTGACGTCGAGCAGCACCGCCTCCAGCGCGAACGAGGAGTACGTCGTCAGCGCGCCGGCCACCCCGGTCGCCAGCAGCACCCGCACCCAGCCGTCGAGCGAGACCGCCACGACCCCGAGCAGCAGCGAGCCGAGCACGTTGGCCGCCAGCGTCCCCCACGGGAAGCGCGCGGTCGCGGACCGCTGCACGAGCCAGAAGCGCAGCAGCGCCCCCACCGCGCCGCCGAGCGCCACCGCGACCGCGGTCACGTGCTTGCCCCCGGGAGCCGGCGGCCGACCACGAGCCCGAGGGCGGCCAGCGCCACGCAGGACGCCAGCGTCCCCAGCACGTACGCCGCCGCCCAGCCCGGCCGGGTGCCGAGCAGGTCGTGCGCGTCGAGCAGGTGGGTGGAGAAGGTCGTGTAGCCGCCGAGGACGCCGACGCCGAGCAGCAACCGCAGCCGGGGGTGCCGCACGACGAGCCAGCCGGTCAGGATCCCGATCAGCAGGCAGCCCGTGGTGTTGGCGACGAGGGTGCCGACCGGCGCCGGCAGCGCCTCGGACAGTCCCCACCGGGCCAGGCTGCCGAGGGCCCCGCCGAGCGACACCAGTCCCGCGTCGACGACGGCGGGGGAGCGGGTGTCGGGCACCAGCGGATCCTAAGCCGGGGATCCCGGCCAAGGCGTGCCGCACCAACCGTTCGCCAACCCCCGCACTCCTAGCGTGACGGCACTCACACGTCCGCCCTCATCAGGAGGAGCCCTTCATGGCCCGGATCACCCTCAATGTCGACGGGGCGAACGTCTCCGACGACGTCGAGCCCCGCATGCTGCTCGTCCAGTACCTCCGCGAGAAGCTGGGCAAGACCGGCACCGTGGTCGGCTGTGACACCAGCAACTGCGGCGCCTGCACGGTCCACCTCGACGGTCGCAGCGTGAAGTCGTGCAACGTGCTGGCCGTCCAGGCCGACGGCCACGAGGTCACCACGATCGAGGGCGTCGCGAACGGCGACGCGCTGCACCCCGTGCAGGAGGCGTTCCGCGAGTGCCACGGCCTGCAGTGCGGCTTCTGCACCCCGGGGATGATCATGCAGTCGATCGACCTGCTCAACGACAACCCGGACCCGACCGAGGAGGAGGTGCGGCTCGGCCTCGAGGGCAACCTCTGCCGCTGCACCGGCTACCACAACATCGTCAAGAGCGTGCTCCACGCCGCGAAGAGCGGCTCGAGCGAAGGGGCCCACTCATGACCGCCGTCCAGGACAACCCCACCCAGCAGCTCGAGATCGGTCGTGACCGGCGTCGCAAGGAGGACCAGCGGCTGATCACCGGCCGCACCCGCTGGACCGACAACATCGTGCTGCCCGGGATGCTGCACCTCGCGATGGTGCGCAGCCCCTTCGCCCACGCGAACATCGTCTCCATCGAGACCGAGGCCGCGAAGGCCGCACCCAACGTGGTCACCGTGCTCTCCGGCAAGGACTTCGGCGACGAGCTCGGCGTCTGCATCAACGCCTGGCCGATCACCCCGGACCAGAAGACGCCCGGTCACTCGCCGATGCCCGCCGACCGGGTCGTCTTCGCGGGCGAGGTCGTGGCCGTCGTGGTGGCGCGCAGCGCCGCCGAGGCGCGTGACGCCGCCGAGCTCGTCGACGTCGAGTACGACGAGCAGCCGGCCGTGATCGGCATCAAGGAGGCCCTCGAGGACACCGTCCTGGCCCACCCCGACCTCGGGACCAACAAGTCGGCGCTGTGGGTCTTCGACTCCGGCGAGGCCGGCACCGGCACCGACGCCGAGGAGGCGATCGCCAAGGCCCGCACCGACGGCATCGTGGTCGAGCGCGAGTTCCGCCAGCAGCGGCTGATCCCGGCCTTCATGGAGCCCCGCTCGGTGGTGGTCGACCCGACCGGCGAGCAGATCACGATGTGGTCGGCGACCCAGATCCCGCACATCCTGCGCTTCGCGCTCGCCGCGACGACCGGAGTCTCGGAGTCGAAGATCCGCGTCATCGCCCCCGACGTGGGCGGCGGCTTCGGTGGCAAGCTGCAGACGACCCCGGAGGAGTGGATCGCCTGGGCTGTGGGCCGCCGGCTCGGCAAGCCGGTGAAGTACACCGAGACCCGCAGCGAGTCGCTGGTCTCGGGCCACCACGGTCGGGCCCAGGTGCAGACGCTGACCCTCGCGGCGGACAAGGAGGGCCGGGTCACCGGCCTCAAGGTCCACCTCGACGCCGATCTCGGCGCCTACGTCGCCGTCATCGGCGGCGGCATCCCGGTGCTCGGTGCCTTCATGTTCAACGCCATCTACAAGTTCCCGGCCTACCGGTTCGAGTGCCAGACGGTGCTCACGAACACCACGTTCACGGACGCCTACCGCGGCGCCGGGCGGCCGGAGGCGACGTACGCCATCGAGCGGCTCATGGACGACCTCGCCGCCGAGCTCGGCGTCGACCCGTTCGAGATCCGCGAGAAGAACTGGATCACGCACGAGGAGTTCCCCTTCACCACGGTGGCGGGCCTCGAGTACGACTCCGGCAACTACGAGGCGGCGACCGCCCAGGCCAAGGCGGCCTTCGGCTACGACGAGCTCCGGGCCGAGCAGAAGCGGCGCCGCGACGCCGGCGACCGGGTCCAGCTCGGCATCGGCGTCTCGACCTTCACCGAGATGTGCGGTCTCGCACCCTCCCGCGTGCTCGGCAGCCTCGACTACGGCGCCGGCGGCTGGGAGTACGCCTCGGTGCGGATGCTCGCCACCGGCAAGGTCGAGGTCACCACCGGGGCCAGCGCCCACGGCCAGGGGCACGAGACGGCGTTCAGCCAGATCGTCGCCGACCGGCTCGGCGTGGCCTTCGACGACGTCGAGGTCCTGCACGGCGACACCCAGGTCTCCCACAAGGGCCTCGACACCTACGGCTCACGCTCGCTCGTGGTCGGTGGCGAGGCGCTGGTGCGGGCGGCCGACAAGGTGATCGAGAAGGCGAAGCCGTTCGCGGCCCACCTGCTCGAGGCCTCGGTCGACGACCTCGAGTTCGACGGCGGAAAGTTCTCCGTCAAGGGGACCGACCAGGGCATCGCCCTCGGCGAGGTCTCCACGGCGGTCTTCACGGCGCACAACTACCCCGAGGGACTCGAGCCGCAGCTCGACGCGGACGCGACGTTCGACCCGGTGAACTTCAACTACCCCCACGGCACGCACCTGTGCGCGATGGAGGTGGACACCGAGACCGGCGAGGTGACGATGCGCAAGTACACCTGCTGCGACGACATCGGGAACATCATCAACCCGCTGATCGTTGCCGGGCAGGTGCACGGCGGCCTCGTGCAGGGCATCGCGCAGGCGTTGTGGGAGGAGGCGGTGTACGACGAGCAGGGCACGCTGGTGTCGGGCTCGTTCGTGGACTACCTGCTGCCGACCGCGGCCGACACGATCTCCTTCGACGTCGTCCACGCCGACGAGCCCAGCGTCTGCACCACCAACACGCTCGGCACCAAGGGCGTCGGCGAGGCCGGCACGATCGCCTCCACCCCGGCGGTCGTCAACGCGGTCGTCGACGCGATCCGCCACCTCGGCGTCGCCGACATCACGATGCCGTGCACGCCCGAGCGGGTGTGGCGCGCCCTCAACGAGGGTGGCAAGGGCGGCACCACCGAGGGCGCGGCGATGCCGCACTTCGGGGACGACGTCGCCAGCGGCGGCAACCAGGAGAATCCCGGCACGGCGAGCACGGATGGAGCAGGGGCATGATTCCGGCACAGTTCGACTACCTCGCGCCCACCTCGGTCGAGGACGCCCTCGCGGCGCTCGCCGAGCACGGTGACGAGGCGAAGCTCATCGCCGGCGGGCAGAGCCTGCTGCCGGTGCTCCGGATGCGCCTCAACGCGCCGGAGACGGTGATCGACCTCGGCAAGATCGAGTCGCTGCGCGGCATCCGCGACGACGGTGACGCGATCGTGGTCGGGGCGATGACGACCCACCACGACGTGCGCACCAGCGACCTGGTCAAGGAGCACGCCCTGATCGTGCACCTCGCCGTGTCCGAGGTGGCCGACGAGCAGATCCGGCACCGCGGGACCTTCGGCGGGGCACTGGCCCACGCCGACCCCGCCGGGGACCTCGGCTCGCCCGCCCTGGCGCTCGGCGCGGAGTTCGTGATCGCCGGTCGCGGCGGCACCCGCACCGTCCCGGCCAGCGAGTTCTTCGTCGACCTCTTCGAGACCGCGATCGGCGAGGACGAGATCCTCACCGAGATCCGGATCCCCAAGCACACCGGCTGGGGCGCCCACTACGAGAAGTTCGTGCGGATCAAGCACCAGTGGCCGATCGTGGCGGTCGCCGCGACCGTCCGGGTCGAGGGCGGCACCATCGCCGAGGCCCGGGTCGGGCTCACCAACATGGGCAACACGCCGCTGCGGGCCACCGCGGTGGAGCAGGCCCTGGTGGGTGCGGAGCCGACCGAGGACGGCGTACGCGAGGCCGCGGCGAAGGCGGCGGAGGGCACCAACCCGCCGGCCGACCTCAACGGCGACAGCGACTACCGCCGTCACCTCGCCACGGTGCTGGTCCGTCGTGCGGTCGCGAAGGCGGCCGCCGGCTGATGGTCGAGCTCCAGCACCGGTTCACCGTCCCCGCGGGCATCGACGCGACCTGGGCGCACTTCAACGACATCGAGGGCGTCGCCGGGTGCTTCCCCGGCGCCGCGGTGACCGAGGCGGACGAGTCGTCCTTCACCGGCACCGTGAAGGTCAAGCTCGGCCCGATCGCGCTCGTCTACAACGGCACCGGCACCTTCGTGGAGAAGGACGAGGCCGCGCGCCGGATGGTGATCGACGCCAAGGGCAAGGACAAGCGCGGCAACGGCACGGCCGGGGCCATGGTCACCGCGGTCATGACCGAGGCCGGGCCGGACGCCACCGACGTCGAGGTCACCACCGACCTCAACATCACCGGCAAGGCAGCGCAGTTCGGGCGCGGGAACGTCATGAAGGACGTCTCCGACAAGCTGCTCGGCCAGTTCACCGCCTGCCTCGCGCAACGGATGTCCGGCCCCGACACGGACGCGGAGGCGCGGGCGACACCCCCGAGACTCCCCCGGAGGAGACGTCCGCCCCGACACCTCCTCCGGGGGACTCCACCTCGACGCCCGCCGAGCCAGTGGCGGCCGTCCCGCCTCCGCGCACCCCGCCGCCGGCGATGGCCCCGGCGGCTCCTCGGTCGCAGCCGGACGAGGGTGACTCGCTGGACCTCGGCGCCACCGTGCTCCCGGTGCTCGCCCGCGCCTACTGGAAGCAGGGCGCCGCGGTGCTGGGCATCCTCGCGCTCGTCGTGTGGTGGCTCTCGGCGCGCGACTAGGCAGGTCCGCGCGTCAGAGACGGGTCGCCGCCGGCAGCAGCTCCGGGTCGGCGGCGACCGACCACAGGTCCTCGGGCAGGGCTGCCACCTGCTCGGCGCACCACGGGCTGACCTCGAACGTGCCGTCCAGCACCGCGCGTCGTACGTCGGACCAGGCGCGCCACTCGACCTCGCCGACCTCGGCCGGGTCGGGACGCACCGAGGCGGGGTCGGGGCACCGGGCGACCAGGACGGGGCACATCTCGTTCTCGACCGTGCCGTCGGCCATCACCGCGCGGTAGCGGAACCGCGGCAGCACCAGGCGCAGGTCGGTGACCGAGGTCCCGAGCTCGTCGACCAGCCGTCGCGCGACGGCCCGGGCCAGCGGTTCGCCGGGGGCGGGGTGCCCACAGCAGGAGTTGGTCCAGACCCCCGGCCAGGTGCGCTTGGTCGCAGCCCGCCGGGTCAGCAGCAGCCGGTCGCGGTCGTCGAGGACGTAGCAGGAGAAGGCCAGGTGCAGCGGGGTCGCTGCGATGGTGGACGAGCGCCTTCGGGGTGGTGCCGATGTCCCGCCCCTGCTCGTCGAGCAGCACGACCCGCTCCTCCTCGGCCCCTCCCTGACCCGTCATGCCGGCCTCGCCAGCTGGTCGACGGCCATCCCGAACACGGACGGGAGGCGGTCCGCCGCCCCCACCACCCGACGCCGGACGACGGGCAGCCGGGTGGCGGTCACCAGCCCCGCGGTCAGCAGGTGCTGGCGCCGACCGATCCGACGCCAGGCCGCTTCGTAGGCCGCGGGGTCGTGGGCGACGAGCGCGTCCACCGCGGCCCGGGCCTGGGCGAGGCCCACGGAGATCCCCTCACCGGTGAGCGCGTCGACGTAGCCGGCCGCGTCGCCCACCAGCAGCGTGCGGCCCGACACCCGGCGCGTGCTGCGTTGCCGCAAGGGACCCGCGCCGCGCACCGCGGTGCTCGGGAGGCCGTCGAGGCGCTCGCGCAGGGCGGGGAAGTCTGCGAGCAGCGTCGGCAGGTCGGTCGGCGCGGCGCTGAGCACGGCGACGCCGACCAGCCGGTCGGCCACGGGGGTCACGTACGCCTCGCCGCGCGGCGACCAGTGCACCTCGACCCGGTCGCTCCACGGCTCCGTCGTGACGTGCGTCCGCAGGCCGTAGCGCCGCAGCCCTCCCCGCAGCCGTCGCGGCGTCGCCTGCAGCCCGAGCTGGCGGCGCAGGGGCGAGTGCAGGCCGTCGGCCGCCACGACGTACGCCGCCGGCTCGCCGTCGACCAGGACGTGGTCGCCGCGGTCGACGACCTCGTGCACGGCGACGGTCCGCACCGCGACGCCGACCGCCGCGACGGCGTCGAGCAGGGCGGCGTGCAGGGTGGTGCGGCGCACGCCCAGGCCCGGGCCGTGCCGGAAGAGCGCCTCGGCCTCCCGGGGGCCGTCGACGTAGCGGATCCCCGTCAACGCACGGCCGTGGAGCGAGACCCCGAGGTCCGTCAGCGCCGCGACGGCGCCGGGCATCAGGCCCTCCCCGCAGGCCTTGTCGATGACGCCCGCGCGCTTCTCGCGCACCTCCACGTCGAGGCCCGCCCGGGCGGCGTACAGGGCCGTGACCAGCCCCACGGGTCCGCCGCCGACGACCACCAGGTCACGCACGGGCGGGCTCCGCCAGCGCGGCCAGCGCGGCGTTCTCGGTGCGCAGCCGCACCCGGAGCAGCGCCGCGTTCAGCACCGTGAAGGCCACCGCCGTGATCCAGCAGCCGTGGACCAGCGGCAGGGCGATCCCCTCCACCACCACGGCGACGTAGTTGGGGTGGGGCAGCAGCCGGTAGGGACCGGAGCGGACGGCCTCGAGCGCCCGGGACCACGATCACGCGGGTGTTCCACTGCCGACCCGAGCACGACGATGCACCACCACCGCAGTCCCTGCGCCGCGACCACGAGCGCGAGCATCGTCCAGGCGAGGGCCGGTGCGACCTCCGGGCGCGCGCACGTACGCCTCGACCAGCATCGCGACCAGGAACCCCGTGTGCAGCACGACCATCACGGGGTAGTGGCCCTGGCCGCTCTCGCGCCCGCCGCGAGCCAGGCTCCAGGCGGCGTTGCGGCGGGAGACGACGAGCTCGGCGACCCGTTCGACGCCCACGAGCGCGACCAGGACGGTGAAGGCGGTCAGACCCGGTCACGACGGCGTGCCCGTCGCACGGAGCAGCACCAGCTCGGAGCAGAAGCCGGGGCCCATCGCCAGCAGCAGGCCGTGGCTGCCGGGACGAGGCGGTCGCTCCCGCAGGGTGTCCTCGAAGACGTGCAGCACGGAGGCGGAGGACAGGTTCCCGACGCGCGCCAGCGAGGCGCGGGTCAGCGCGACGTCGTGCTCGTCGAGGTCGAGCGCGTCGCGCACCGCGTCGATGACCTTCGGGCCGCCCGGGTGGCAGACCCACCACTCCACGTCGGGCAGCGCGAGGCCGTGGTCGGCGAGGAACAGGTCGACGTCCTCGCGCACGTAGCGCCGGACGATCTCCGGGACGGCGGCGTCGAGCACGATGCTGAGCCCGCGGTGGCTGACGTCGAAGCCCATCGTCCGCTCGCTGTCCGGGTAGAGCCGGCTGCGGGTGTCGAGCACCTCGACCGGTCCGACGCCGGAGCCCGACCCCCGCGCCACCACCGCCGCGGCCCCGTCGCCGAACAGTCCGCTGGCCACCAGGTTGGGCACCGAGACGTCGTCGCGCTGGACGGTCAGCGAGCACAGCTCGACCGTCACGAGGGCGGCCACGTGGTCGGGGCGGCCGAGCAGGTAGTCGTGCAGGCGGGCGACCCCGGCGGCACCGGCCACGCACCCCAGGCCCACCAGGGGGACCCGGCGTACGTCGGGCCGCAGGCCCAGGACCGCGGCGATGCGGGCGTCGAGGGACGGGACGGCGAGCCCGGTGACCGTCGCGCAGATCAGCTCGTCGACGTCGGACGGGGTCAGGTCGGCCGCCTTGAGCGCGTCCGCGAGGGCGCGGGCGCCGAGCCCGACGGCGTGCTCGATGAAGTGGTCGTTGGCCTGCCCGAAGTCCTGCAGCTCGCCGTACTGCTCGAGCGGGAGGACGAGGTGGCGCCGCTCCACCCCGGCGTTCGCGTGGAAGCGCCGCAGCACCCGGTCGTCGAGGTCGCGGGTGGCGATGACGTCCGCGAAGGCGTCGGTGATGTCCGACTGGTCGTGGCCGTGGGGCGGCACCACGCCGCGCACTGCACAGATCTCCATGGTGTCCGTCCTCAGCTGCTCATCAGTCCGGCGGCCAGGCCGGCCGCCAGTCGGGGAGTGATGCGTCCGTCGCCGAGGCCGAGCTCGACCAGGGAGTCGAAGTGCCGCTGGTCGCGCCGGGCAGCGACGATGCCGGCCCCCACGACCGCGGGGTGGCGGCTCAGCCGGGCGGCCGCCCACGTGTGTCGCAGGTGCCGGTCGAGCCGGCCGCGCACGGCGGCGCGGTGGCGTGCGCCGGCGCTACCGCCGTGGCCGCCGGTCAGCGAGTCCGCCGCCGTCCGTCCCGCCACGGCCCCGGTCGCGACGGCGTAGTAGATGCCCTCGCCCGTCATCGGGTTGACCAGCCCCGCGGCGTCGCCGGCGAGCAGGACCCGGCCGTCGGGCTGCTCGCGTCCCCACCCCCACCCGGACAGGGGGAGGTGGTGGCCGAGCCAGTCGCGGCCGTCGGGCACGCTGCCCGGCAGCAGCAGCTCCAGCTGCTCGAGGAGCAGCCGGCGAGTCGGTGGGTCGCGTCCGTCCACCAGCTCGCCGTACCCGACGTTCGACCAGCCATCCCCCCGGTCGAAGGACCAGGCGTACGACGGCTGTCGCCGCTCGCCGTAGCGGATCTCCTGACGGGCCCGGCGTGCCTCCGTGGTCGGCGTGTAGCCGCGCACGGCCAGCGCCCGGCGTCCCGGTGCGGCGTCACGCTGAGGTGACGTCGCACCACCGAGTGGGCGCCGTCGGCAGCGACCACGACCCGGCCCAGGACGTCGTCGACCCGGACGCCGTCGGGGCGCTGCTCCACCTCGCGCACCCGGTGCTGTCGCAGCTCGGCGCCAGCGGCGACGGCGTGCCCGACCAGCCGGGCGTCGAGGACGGCGCGGGGGACGACCCACACCGGTCGCGCCATCCGGCCGGTGACCTGCTGGCGACCGCGCGACAGGCCGAGGTCGCGCACGGGCTCCCACCCGTCGACGACGTCGGCGGCCCCGAGCGGGCGCAGCACGTCGAGCACGTGGGGTGCGATCCCGTCGCCGCAGCACTTGTCGCGGGGGAAGGCGGCCCGGTCGAGGAGCAGCACCCGGAGGTCCGGTCGCTGCCCGGAGGGCTGCCGAGCGCGGCGGTCGCACCGGCCGGTCCCGCACCGACGACCACCAGGTCCCAGGTCTCCGCGCTGCTCGTCGGCGAGGTCATCGAGCCGCCACCACCAGCAGCAGCACGGCCACGGCGGCGATGCCGATCGCCGCCCGGAACGGCGTACGGCCCCGGGTGCGCAGGGCCACGGCACCCAGGACGCCGGCCAGCAGGAGGGCGGCCAGCCGGAGCACGAGCGGTGCCGCGGTGGCGGCGAGCACGAGCGCGACGGTCGCTGTCGTCAGTGCGGCCACGGCCACCGCGGCCGACCGCCGGGCGCCCAGCCGGTGCCCCAGGCCGCGGACACCGGTGGCCTCGTCGTCGGCGAGGTCGGGCAGCACGTTGAGCAGGTGGGCGCCGACGCCCAGCAGCGCGCCGGCGAGCGGCACCAGGAGCACCGGCGCCTCCCCGCTGCCCGTGAGCGAGACGAAGACCGGGAGCCCACCGAAGGCGACGGCGTAGGGCACCCAGGACGCGGCGGTCGCCTTGGCCCCGAGGTCGTAGGCCCACCCGGCCGCCACGCACCCGAGGTGGACGGCGCCGGCCAGGGCACCGCAGGCGAGCGACAGCACGACCGTGGCCGCCAGCGCGGCGGCGCAGGCGGCCCTCACCACGCCGAGCGGGAGCTCGCCGGTCGCCACCGGCTTGTCGAGACGACCCACGGTCCGGTCGCGCTCGGCGTCGACCGCGTCGTTGCACCATCCGATCGACAGCTGTCCGGTGAGGACGGCGCCCGTCACGAGCAGCACCGTCCCGGCGGAGGCTCCCACCGACACGGCGTACGCCGTCGACAGCAGCGTCACGGCGGCGGAGGGGCCCGGGTGCGACGCGCGCACCAGCGCCGTGGCGGGTCCCCACGGCAGGACGGTGCTCACGGAGCGCGCCGACGGCATGCTCCCGAACGCTACGCCGGGCCGGAAACGGGCCTACGCTGGCGCGATGAGTCGACTGGTGCTGGGGGCGGTCGGTCTGGTGCTCCTCGGCCTGGCCGTGCTGTTCCCCGCCTGGTGGTACGACGCCGACGGCTCGCTCGACCGGGTCGACGAGCCCACCCGGATCACCAGCTACTCGGCGACCTTCGACGTCGCCGAGGACGGCTCGATGGAGGTCGTCGAGACGATCGTGCTCGCGGTCGGCACCGGCGACCGGCACGGGATCTTCCGCTACTTCGACCGCGCCGACGAGAACGCCTGGCAGCTGCGCCGGGACCCGCTCGACGTCACGGTGAGCGGCGACGACGAGTCGGTGCCGGTGCGGCGTACGACCGAGGACCGCGGCCGCTACGCCGTGCTGCGCATCGGCGACCCCGACCGGGCCCTCGAGGTCGGGGAGCACACCTACCGGATCTCCTACACCGTCGAGGACGTGCTGGTCGAGGACGAGGACGGCGAGGGATCGCGGTTCTACTGGGATCTGCTCCCCGGCGGCTGGAGCCAGCCGATCGACCAGGCCCGGCTCAGCGTGATCCTGCCTGCCGAGGCGTCCGACGTGCAGTGCGCGGTCGGCACCGGCGTCGCCGGGCGGCTGCCGCGGGTCCGGGGAGGGCACGACCCTGGTCTCGGTCGCGCTCGGCATGCTGCCGCCCTACACCCCGGTCACCGTCTCCGCGGACGTCGACCAGCCGGTGCCGCCGACCCTGGGCGAGTCCCGGCCGTGGTCGCAGCGCTTCGACCCGGTGCTGGCGCCGCTGCCGCTGGTGGCCCTGGTGCTGCTGGCCGGGCTGGCCGCGGGAGCCGTCGCCGCCCGCGCTGGCCCACCGCGCCCACGAGCCGAAGCCCCGCTTCGCGCTGCAGTACGCCCCTCCGCCCGGGATCGGCCCGGCCCAGGCGGCCTACCTCCTCGACGAGCGGGTCGACCGCGAGCAGTACGTCGCGACGGTGCTGCACGCCGCCGAGAGCGGCGTCGTCTCACTCGACCGCTCGGCCTCCGGCTGGACGCTGCACCCGGGCGAGGCCGCGTGGGGGACCGTCGACGACGTCACCCGCGGGCTCGAGTCGCTCGTCGGCAGCCGCGGCTTCACGGCCGCCGCCGACGACGTGCAGGCCGGCAAGCGGCTCGCCGCCGACCTCGCGGCGTTCGAGAGTGCGACGGCCGCGTGGGCGCGACGTCGGGGGTACGTCGTCGTCCGGTCCGCTCGGCGGCCTCGGCGGCCTCGGCGGGATCCTGGTCCTGGTGACCCTCGGCCTGGCGCTCGCGCTGGCGCTGTGGAACCCGCTCGACTTCTCGCTGCTCGCGATCGTCCCGGGACTGTTCGCCGTCGGCGGGGTCAGCCTGCTGACCCCCGGCTCCGCGACGTTGCGCACCGCCTCCGGCGGACTGCCTGGTCACGGGCCGGCGGGTTCAAGCGGGTGCTCGCCACCCCGGCCAGCAAGGAGCGCTTCGACTTCTCCGGTCGCGAGGAGCTCTACACCGCCTACGTCCCGTGGGCGGTCGCGTTCGGGTGTGCGGACGCGTGGGCCGCGAAGTTCCGCACCGAGACCGGGCGCGAGCCGCCGCTTCCGGCGTACCTCGGGGCCGGCTACGCCGGCGACCAGACCGGCGCGTGGTCGGACCGGATGGTCGGTGACTTCTCCAGCACCGTCTCCTCGGCGATCAGCTCCTACGAGGCGACCCAGAGCTCGTCGTCGTCCGGCGGTGGCGGGTTCTCCGGAGGCGGCGGTGGCGGCGGCGGGGGAGGTGGCTCGTGGTGACCCGGTCCGGCACGATGACGCCATGACCACCGTGGTGATCGTGCTGATCGTCCTCGCCGCCCTGGTCGGCGGCCTGCTGCTGCTCGCCGTGACGGCCTTCAACAAGCCCCGCACCAGTGACATCGCCGCCCAGGAGGCGCTGGCCGGCATCGACGTCCAGCTCACCCGTCGGGCTGACCTCATCCCCCAACTGGTCGAGACGGTCCGCGGCTATGCCGCGCACGAGAAGGGCGTCTTCGAGGCCGTGACCGAGGACCAGATCTCCTTCGCGCGCCAGTACCACAACGACGCCCCCGAGGGCCACGAGCAGGCCCCCCGCGTGTCCTTCTGATCGTCGAGCCGGGTGTGCCAGGTGGTTGAGTTCCGCCTCCCTCGGCGTTGAGCTCCGCCCCCCTCGCGAGCGAGCCGGAACTCGACCACGAGGGAGCCGGAACTCAACGCTCAGAAGACGTTGAAGGGGCGGAACTGGACGGAGAGGCGGGGGCCGGCGGAGGCGACCTTGGGGACGGCGTGCTCCCAGGTGCGCTGGCAGCTGCCGCCCATCACGACCAGGTCGCCGTGGCCCATCTCGACCGCGATCGAGTCACCGCCGCCGCGTGGGCGCAGCACGAGCCGGCGGGGGTCGCCGACCGAGATGATCGCCACCATCGTGTCGTGCGTGGAGCCGCGGCCGACGGTGTCGCCGTGCCACGCGACCGAGTCGCGGCCGTCGCGGTAGTAGCAGCACCCGGCGGTGCGGAAGCGCTCGCCGAGCTCGGCCTCGTAGTGGTCGCCGAGCGCCTCGCGGGCTGCGGTGAGCGCGGGGTGGGGCAGCTCCTCGCCGATCATGTAGGTGTAGGTCAGCCGGGGCACGTCGACCAGCCGGTCGTACATCTGCCGCTGCTCGGCCCGCCACGGCACGGCACGGACCAGGGCCGCGAAGACCTCGTCGGCCTCCTCGAGCCACGAGCGCTGGACGTCGATCCACGCGCCCCGGGAGAGCGGGGTGCGCTCCGGCTCCAGCCGGCCGGGGCCCGGTTCGAAGAGCGTCGCCTGGAACTGCATGGCGCCCACGCTAGCACTCGAATCGAACAGGTGTTCGGACGGTCGGGTCGCCGTTACCGAAGATTTCCGTACGCCGCGGGCATTCTGGGCCTACGATCGTCGATGTGGAGGGTCTGCTCACGGGGACCGGGGTGCCGAAGCACGTCCAGGTCCGAGAGTTCGTCAGGGGTCTGGTGCGCGACGCCGGGCCCGGGACGGCCGCGCCCTCCGAGCGCGAGCTGGTCCACCAGTTCCACGTCGCCCGGATGACGGTGCGTCAGGCCATGGACGCCCTGGTCGCGGAGGGGCTGCTCGAGCGGATCCCAGGTCGCGGCACCTTCGTCGCCCAGCCCCGTCGGGCGATCGGACGACTGCTCAGCTTCTCCGAGGACATGACCGCACGCGGTCTGCTGGCCGAGTCGCAGACGCTGATGGCCCGCCGCGAACAGGCCGGACCGGGCGTGGCCCGTGCGCTCGGCGTCACCCCCGGCGACGCCGTCATCCACTGGAAGCGTCTGCGTCGCGCCGACGGCGCCCCCATGTGCCTCGAGGACGCCTACCTCAACGAGATCCTGCTGCCCGGGTTCCTGCAGTCCGGCATGCCCACCAGCCTGTACGACGCCCTCGAGTCGCGCGGGCTCCGCCCGACGTGGGCGGAGGACTCGATCGCGGCCGACGTGGCCGGCGGTCAGGAGGCCGAGCTGCTCGAGGTCGACCGCGGCTCGCCCGTGCTGCGGCACTCGCGCCGCGCGCTCGCCGAGGAGAAGGTCGTGGAGGTGTCGCGCTCGGTCTACCGCGCCGACCGCTTCACCTGGTGGGTCCAGCTCGGCCAGGAGCATTGAGCGCTCAGGCCAGGCGACCGAGCTCGGCCACGTGCTGACCGGACTCCTCGCAGACCCACGTCGGGTCGGGACCGCCGAGGTCGGGGTGGATGTGCAGCGCGTGCTCGGCGACGTCGGTGCAGCCGACGCACAGCGGCCAGCGCTGACCGAGGTCGACCGCGGCGTCCTGCACGTCCTGCGCGACCAGCCCGGCGACGTAGATCGCACCCTCGGGCCACTGCTCGGCCCACCAGCGCCGGCACTCGACGGCATCCTCGAGCGCCGAGACCAGGTCCGGGGTCGCGTGGCTGCGGGCGCTGAGGTCCGCGAGGACCCGGGCCCGGGCCGCCAGGTACAGCCGATGCTCCACAGTCCCGATTGTGCCTCGCACGTGGGCGCGGCGGCACCCACCCGCACGGCGCCGGTCGTACCGTGGCGGCATGGGTGACGCGGTGCTCGAGGTGCTGGTCGGCCACCCCGGTGACGTCGCGGGCGCCGACGAGGGCGGTGCCGACCGGCTGCACGTCGCCGGGGACGGGGGGCTCTCGCCCGAGCCGGCCCTGGTCTCCTCGGTGTGCCGCGAGTCCGACCTGCCGGTCTTCGTGCAGCTGCGGCTGACCGACTCCTGGACCACCACCGGCGGCGAGATGGCGCGGTTGCCCGGCCTGGCCGAGGACTACCTGCGTTGCGGCGCGACCGGGGTCTCCTTCGGGTTCCTCGACGCAGACCTCGAGATCGACACGGAGGTCTGCGCGCACCTCGCGGCCGCGCTGCCCGACGTCCCCTGGACCTTCCACCGCGGCTTCGACGACGCCCTCGAGCCCGAGCGGTCGTGGGCACGCGTGCTCGAGCTGCCCGGTCTGGTCGGCGTCCACTCGGCCGGGTCGCCGCGCGGCCTCGGCGTCGGCTTCGACGACCTGGTCGCGCTCACCACCCGCTGGCCCCGGATCGCCGAGCGGCTGGTGCCCTCCGGTGGGCTGCTGGGCGAGCACGTCCCGTGGCTGGTCCGCACCGGCGTCCGCACCTTCCACGTCGCCGAGCAGGTCCGCCCCGGGGGGTCCGACAGGGCCTGGGTCGACGCCGCGCACGTCCGCTCCTGGCGGCTGCTGCTCGACTCCGCGGTGGAGCGCAGCGATCGCGCGGTCGCTGGCCAGCGCGCCGTCGGCCAGTGATCCTCATCGACCCGCCGCTCGCCGAGGGCCGCGGCCGGCTGTGGTCCCACCTCGCCAGCGACACCTCCTACGACGAGCTGCACGTCTTCGCCCGCGCCGCCGGCATCCCCGAGCGCGGCTTCGACCGCGACCACTACGACGTCCCCGAGGAGTGGTACGACGCGATGGTCGAGCTCGGCGCCACTCCGGTGTCCAGCCGCGAGATCGTGACCCGGCTCGTCGCCGCCGGGCTGCGTCGCCGCAAGAGCCAGACCTAGCGGGTCCCGCCCAGCCGCTCGATCTCGGCCGCGACGTTGGCCCGCGCCGGTCTCTCCCACAGCTCGCGTGCGAGCGAGGTGCGGAACAGTGCGGGGCGACCCAGCAGGTCACGCAGGATCGCCGCTCGGCCGGCGGCGAAGTCGGCGTCGGACACGTGGGCGTACTCCCGACGGACGTCCGCGGCGTACTCCTCGTAGCGCAGGGGCGGTGCCGCCAGGATCGCCAGGTCGGCGTCGCACAGCCACTGCCCGCCCGCGTCGTCCGCGGCGGGGTCGTGGGCCTCCGTCACCCGCACCAGGCGGGCGACCTCCGCCGCCATCGGCGCGGGCAGCGCGCGCTCCGCCCACTGCGCGGAACGCTCCTCGTCCCCGGGCTCCGCGTCGTAGACCGCGTCGTGGAACCAGGCCGCGAGCAGCACCACCGCGTCGTCGCAGCCGAGGTCGGCGAGCCGGTCGAGCACCTCCGCGAGGTGGCGCAGGTCGTGGTAGCCGCGACCCGTGCCGTACGCCGAGAGCAGCGCGTCCCGTACGTCGTGGTGGGAGGCGAGCGGCCAGCGAGACCCGAGGTCAGCCGGCATCGGCGAGCCCGGCGGCGGCGTCGCGGGCAGGGGTCATCACCCAGCGGATCGTGCCGGTGGCGAGGGAGCCGAGCACCCTGACCACGGTCCGCTCCGAGACCGGTAACCACGGCAGCCCCAGCGGTCGCCGGGTCCAGCGCGGGAGCAGCCCGACGGCGGCCGCCACCAGCACCCCGTACGCCGGGCGGGCGGCGACCGGCAGCGGCGGTCGCAGCACGACGTACCGCACCGCCTCGCGGGCGTGGTCGGTCGCGACGAGCTCGGGACGGTACGCCGCGAGCCGCTCGGCGAGCTCTGCCTCTGTCGTCGGGGGCTCGAGCACTCCGAGCATCCGCGCGACCACGGCGGTCTGCGCGACGTACTCGTCGCGCCCGGCCTGGTCGAGCGGCTGCTTTCCGTAGACCTGGTGTGCGGTGAGGAAGCTGTCGACCTCGGCGACGTGGACCCACCCGAGCAGGTGCGGGTCGGAGGCGTCGTACGGAGTGCCGTCCGGCAGCGTGCCGGTGATCCGCTCGTGGATCCGGCGGACGGCGTCGACCGCGGTGCGCGCGTCATCCTCGTGGCCGAAGGTCGTGACCGCGAGGAAGCGGCTGGTGTTGGCGAGCCGGCCGAGCATGTCGGTGCGGAAGTTGGAGTGCTCGGAGACGGCCGTCATCGCGGCCGGGTGGAGGGTCTGCAGCAGCAGCGCGCGCAACCCGCCGACGTACATCGCTGCGTCGCCGTGCACGATCGCGATCGGGGAGTCCTGCTCGAACCAGCGCGGCCCGGCCTTGCCGTGGATCCGGTCGCGGTGCTTCGGCCCGTCCGGTCCGGCGGTGACGCGGAACAGCGCGGCTCCGAGACGTTCGCGCAGGGCGGGCATGTCCTCAGGCTACGAGGCGCACGGTTGCGGGTCGGTCCTCGCTCGGGACCAGCACCCAGAGCAGAAGGTGGGCGATGGGCCCCGGAAGACAGCCCCGAGACGCCGATCTCGGGGACAGGCCAGGGGTGTCGGGCAGACTGGTTGCGTGGCCCTCGACGCGCAGTCCGCGCTGCTCCTCGCGGCTGCCGGGCACGCCGGCTTCCAGCTGACCGTGACCGCGATGGTCTACCCCGCGCTCGCCGCCACCCGACCCGATGACTGGGAGCGGGCGCACGCGCGGCACTCCCGGGCGATCACCCCCCTCGTGGTCGCGGCGTACGGCGCGCTGGTGCTGGCCGGGGTCTGGAGCCTGGTCGCGGGGCCGGAGGGGCCGCTGCTGCTGGCCACCCTCGGGACGGCGGCCGCCACGGTGCTGCTGACCGGTGCCGTGGCCGCCCCGCTGCACGGCCGGCTCGGGCGTTCCGGCCCCGACCCGCTGCTGCTGCGGCGGCTGCTGGCGGTCGACCGGGTGCGCGCCGGGCTCGCGGTGCTGACGCTCCTCGGGGCGGTCGCCGGTTCTCTCACGACGTGAGACGCGGCGGAATCCTCTCGCTCCCCAGACGTTGTACCCGGCATGACCACCTTCACCGTCCCCGGACTCGACGCCGACCAGAGCACCCGCCTCGCCGAGGCCCTGCAGCAGCGGCTGGCGGCCTGCAACGACCTCCACCTCACCCTCAAGCACGTGCACTGGAACGTGGTCGGACCCAACTTCATCGCCGTCCACGAGATGCTCGACCCGCAGGTCGACCTGGTGCGCGGCTACGCCGACGAGATCGCCGAGCGGATCGCCACCCTCGGCGGCAGCCCCGACGGTCGGCCCGGTGCGAACGTCGCCGAGCGGACGTGGGACGACTACTCCCTCGGCCGCGACACCGTGCAGGCCCACCTCGCCGCCCTCGACCTCGTCTACGACGGCGTGATCGGCGACCACCGCAAGGCGATCACCCTGGCCGGTGACCTCGACCCGGTCACCGAGGACCTCCTGATCGGCCAGACCGCGGAGCTCGAGAAGTTCCAGTGGTTCGTGCGTGCCCACCTCGAGGACGCAGGCGGCCACCTGCCCAGCGGCTCCAGCGAGAAGTCCGCCGCCGACCAGGCCCGCTGACGCCGCGGGTCTAGGCTCGCGACGTGAGTCTGCTCGACCGCGTGTTCCGCCGACCCTCCGCCACCCACGCGGAAGCGGTCGCCGCGGGACATCGACGGCGTGTGGATCTACCACCGCGCCGGCTGCCCGTTCTGCCTGCGGCTGACGCTCTCGCTCGGCCGCCGCGCGTCGCGCGCGCGATGGATCGACATCTGGGCGGACAGCGACGCCGCGGCGTACGTCCGCAGCGTCAACGACGGCAACGAGACGGTGCCCACCGTCGTGGTCGACGGGGTCCCCCACGCCAACCCGCCGCCCGCCGAGGTCCGCGCCGCGCTCGCCTGAGTCACCGGCTCATGTGCCTGAGAACGCCCCAGGGGGTAGTGCTCGGGCACACGCCGCGGGTCTAGGGCCGGCGCTCACAGGTCGACGGCGTCGAGGATCCGGTAGGCGTAGCCCTGCTCGGCCAGGAAGCGCTGCCGGTTGGCGGCGAAGTCGGCGTCGACGGTGTCGCGGGAGACGATCGCGTAGAAGCGCGCCGTACGACCGTCGGCCTTGGGCCGCAGCAGCCGGCCGAGGCGTTGCGCCTCCTCCTGGCGGGAGCCGAAGGAACCGGAGACCTGGATCGCGACGGCCGCCTCGGGGAGGTCGATCGAGAAGTTCGCGACCTTGCTGACGACGAGCAGGTTGATCTCGCCGGAGCGGAAGGCCTCGAAGAGCCGTTGCCGCTCCTTGACCGGGGTGTCGCCCTTGATGACCGGGGCGTCGAGGTCGGCGCCGATCTCGTCGAGCTGCTCGAGGTACTGACCGATCACGAGGGTCGGCTCGCCCGCGTGCTGGGCGACGAGCTGCTCGGCGACCCGGGTCTTCACGGCGGTGCACGCGGCCAGCCGGTAGCGCTCCTCGGGCTCGGCCGTGGCGTAGGCGATCCGCTCCGACTCGGGCAGCGTCACGCGCACCTCGACGCAGTCGGCGGGGGCGATCCAGCCCTGCGCCTCGATGTCCTTCCACGGGGCGTCGTAGCGCTTGGGACCGATGAGCGAGAACACGTCGCCCTCGCGGCCGTCCTCGCGCACCAGGGTCGCGGTCAGCCCGATCCGGCGTCGCGCCTGCAGGTCGGCGGTCATCCGGAAGATCGGCGCGGGCAGCAGGTGGACCTCGTCGTAGATGACGAGGCCCCAGTCGCGGGCGTCGAAGAGCTCGAGGTGGCTGTAGACGCCCTTGCGCCGGGTCGTCATCACCTGGTAGGTCGCGATGGTGACCGGCCGGATCTCCTTGACCGACCCGGAGTACTCGCCGATCTCGTCCTCGGTCAGCGACGTCCGCTTGATCAGCTCGTCCTTCCACTGCCGCGCGGAGACCGTGTTGGTCACCAGGATCAGGGTCGTGGCGCCGGCGTGGGCCATCGCAGCCGCGCCCACGATCGTCTTGCCGGCGCCGCAGGGGAGCACGACCACCCCGGAACCGCCGTGCCAGAAGGACTCGGCGGCCTCGCGCTGGTAGTCGCGCAGCTCCCAGCCGTCCTCGGCGAGGTCGATCGCGTGGGCCTCGCCGTCGACGTAGCCGGCGAAGTCCTCGGCCGGCCAGCCGAGCTTGAGCAGCGCCTGCTTGAGGTTGCCGCGCTCGGAGGCGTGGACGACGACCGTGTCGTCGTCGAGCCGGGCGCCGAGCATGCCGACGATCTTCTTGGCGCGCAGCACCTCCTCGAGCACCGGCCGGTCGTTGCTCGTCAGCACCAGGCCGTGGGTCGGGTGCTTGTCGAGGCGCAGCCGGCCGTAGCGCGCCATCGTCTCGGCGACGTCGACGAGCAGCGCGTGGGGGACGGCGTACCGGCTGTAGCTGAGCAGGGTGTCGACGACCTGCTCGGCGTCGTGGCCGGCCGCGCGGGCGTTCCAGAGGCCGAGCGGGGTGAGCCGGTAGGTGTGGATGTGCTCGGGGCTGCGCTCGAGCTCGGCGAAGGGCGCGATCGCCTTGCGGCAGTCACTCGCCTGCTCGTGGTCGACCTCGAGCAGGAGCGTCTTGTCGCTCTGGACGATGAGGGGGCCTTGGTTCATGTCGGGGTCCCCGCGGGGGCGTGAGCGAAGCGAGCGGCTTCGTGGGGTGGCTTCATATCGGGTCCAGCCTACGGAGCGGTGCCCACGACCGCCGTCGCGTCCCGTTCGTCGTCGGTCACGACGTACGCCGCCAGGCCGGCCGCCTCGCACGCCGCGACCGTGAGCGGGGCCTGTGGCCGCGACGTCTCGACGACGAGGGCGCCGCCCGGCGACAACCACTCGCGCACGCCTGCGGCGACCCGGCGGTGCAGGTCGACGCCGTCCGCGCCGCCGTCGAGCGCGGCGTGCGGCTCGTGGTCGCGTGCCTCGGGCGGCATCGTCGCGATCGCCCCGGTCGGGACGTACGGCGCGTTGACCACGACCACGTCGAGGCGCAGCCCCCGGGGGAGGCCGTCGAAGAGGTCTCCCTCGACGACCCGCGCCGGGTCGAGGTTCTGCCGGGCGCACGCCACCGCGACCGGGTCCAGGTCGCTCGCCCACACCTCGACGTCCGGCAGCCGGGACTCCACCGCCGCCCCGATCGCCCCGGTCCCGCAGCACAGGTCGAGGACCCGGGCGGGCGGTACTCCAGTTGATCGTGTCGTGAACCGAGGGTCGGACGAGCACGAATCAACTGGACTACCACCTCCACCAGCAGCACCGACCGCTGGCGGGGCACGAAGACCCCGGGGCGTCACGACGACGCGCAGGCCGTCGAAGGACACCCACCCCAGCAGCTGCTCCAGGGGTACGCCGCGGAGCCGACGGGTGACCAACGACTCGAGCGCCGGGCCGGTGGCCGCGGCACGCAGCAGCGCGGCCTCCTCCTCGGCGAAGACGCAGCCCGCGGCCCGCAACCGGGCCACGAGGTCAGACAGCTGACTCGGCCTTCTGCCGGGCGCGGTAGGCCGCGACGTTGGCCCGCGAGGAGCAGCGGTCGGAGCAGTAGCGACGCGACTGGTTGGGCGAGGTGTCGACGTAGACGTCGGTGCAGCGCGGCTCGGCGCAGACGCCGAGCCGGGTCGGGCCGAGGTCGCAGACCAGCGTCGCGAGCCCGAGCAGCGCCTCGCCGATCAGCAGCTCGGAGACCGACGCGTTGCGCGTGGCGACGTGCAGGTGCAGGTCGGTCGGGTCGTGGTCGGAGATCATCGGCGTGATCGGGTACTTCTCCATCAGCCCGTTGAGCCCCTCGATCACCCCGCGCACGTCGTCGTCGCCGGAGGCCTCGAAGACCGGCCGCAGCTCGCGCTGGAAGCGGCGCAGCACGGTCGCGTCCCGGTCGCTGGTGGACGCGTGCAGCCACTGGCGCGACGCGAGCAGCGCTAGCAGGTCGTCGCGGTCGGACAGCTCGGTGTTGAGCAGTCCCGCCGACGCGTCGGCGTACCGGATGAAGTCCACGACGCCGAGTCTACGGCGATGCGGGTGGCCGGGCGGTGGCGTCGCGCACCGACGTCACCCGGTGGATCGCGAAGCCGCGGGTGTCGTCGCTGCGCACGTCGTACGCCGTCAGCTGGCCGCCCTCGACCCGGATCGGCTCGACGAGCCGCTCGGTGCGGGTGCCGTGGTTGTCGACGTAGCCGATCATCACCGGGGTGCCGGTCTCGATCGCCTCGCGCAGCGCGGCCAGCGAGCCGCTCGGCGAGAGCGTCTCGACCGGCCCGGCGGGGCGGGTCCGGGTGACCCGGTCGCCGGCCCGGATCGCGGCGACCACCTGCACGGCGTGGGCGGTCTCGCGCGCGACCACCGCGCCGCTCGAGCGCGACGCCTTGGGGGAGCGGGCGCGGAGCTGGTCGGGGCGCGCGATCCGGACGGTGCCGTCGGCGGCCTCGACCACCGGGGCCGCGCCGAGGTCGCGCAGCCGCGGCAGCAGCACGTCGAGCGGGGTCGTGGAGACCAGCACGGTCGGCGCGATCCGGCGCAGGCCGAGCTTGCCGGCCTTCGGGTGGTGCAGCAGCTCGGTCAGCGCGGTCTCGTCGTCGGCGCGCAGGAACGCCTCCGCGTGCCCGACCCGGATCGTGCCGAAGGTGCGCGCGGTGTCGTCGACGAGGTAGCGCAGCGGCTGCGGCACCTCGGTCGCGGCGACCTCGTCGAGGAAGTCGTGGATCTCCAGCGCGCTCCACCCGACGTCGAGCGCCCGGCGCACGGACCCGGGCGTGAAGCGGTAGACGGTCGCGCCGCCGCGCGACTCGACCTCGGCGACGAGGTGCAGACGCCGCGCGATCGCGGTCTCGAGCGGACCGGGCGCTACCGCGGTCAGGTCGGCCTGCACCAGCACCTGGGTGACCGGCTCGGGCAGCAGCGGCGTGAGCAGCGCCAGGGCTGCGTCGTCGTCACCGTCGAGCAGCGGCCGGAGGTACGCCGCCGGGCCGCCGAGCCCGGTCAGCCCGAGCGCCGCGGCCTCCTCGACGGTCCAGGCGACCTGGTCGGGCCGACCGCGCGGTCGCCGGGGCCGGCGCCACGTCACGAGCGCGACGAGCGACGGCACCCCGGTGCCGGTCGCCAGCACGTCGCCGGCCGGGAGCGACGTGAGCGCGTCGAGGGTGCTGCGCCGGGTCTCGGCCGCGATCGGGCTCGCGAGGTCGGGGCCCAGCGCGTTGCGGCCCTTGCCGCCGGGGTCGCGGCTGCCCACCAGCCCGGGCAGCCGGGTCAGGGTGAGCCAGTGCCGCACCAGCAGCAGCCAGCGCCGGGGCTGGTCCTGGCCGGTCCAGGCGTCGAAGGCGTCGGTCGGCACCCACACCGGGTCGCCCTGGGCTCCCGCGCGGGTGGCGAGCAGGCCGGCCGCCTGCGCGACCTCGACGAGGAGCGCGGCGACCCGCTCGGTGGTGTGGAGCAGCGTGGCCGCGGCCTTGAGGTCGCGTACGCCGAGCCCGCCGGCGCGCAGCGCACCGGGCGGGGACGACCCCCACTCGTCGAGCAGCAGCTCCACGCGGTGGACGGCCTCGAACGCCGCACCGGCGGCCGCCCGGTCGACCAGCGCCGCCGAGCGGCTCGTCGTGGCCAGCTCCGGCGGGACGTCCACCGGCTCACGCGTCGTACGTCCTCCGCGCAGCGCGAGCCCGACCTCGCCGGGGAGCACGAGCACCCCACCGCGCGGGACCAGCAGCCGGCGGGTCAGCAGCTCCTCGACCGGTCCGTCGGTGCGGCCGGCTGTCGCCTGCCCGCCGTGGGCGTCGACGTGCTCGAGCATCGCCCGCGCCGCGGGGCCGACCTCGGCCAGCCGGGCCTCGACCTCGGCGGGCGACGGCGCGTCCTCGGAGCGGGGGCGCAGCCCGCTGACGCCCGGTCCACCGGCGGCGAAGACCTCGACCACCCCGGTCAACGCACGCACCCCCGACGTCGACTCCCACGCCAGGGCGAGGTCGACGAGCCGCTCGACCGAGGCGGACACGACGGCCGGGTCGGCGTCCACGATGGGGGCGAGTTCGCCGACGTGGGTTTGACCCGCGACGACGAGGGCATCAAGGACGGAGAGGTCGACCAGGCTGAGCTGGTCGAGCGCACGGACCACGGAGGACCGGGTGGCGGCACGCGACGCCAGCTGGCCGCAGTCATGAGGAGCGGGAGTGGCGAGGTCGGGACGGTCGCGCAGCAGCCGGGTCAGGCGGTCGTCCGACCACGCCCTCAGCTGCTCGGCGAGGGTGCGGAAGCCCCGGCCCGCCGTCCCTTCTGCCGACACCCCCGCCACGCTACCGGGCGGGTACGAGCCACGAGGCCGTACGCTGCTGCCCGCCCAGGAGGTGGGATGAGAGCAGGTCGAGCTGCACCACGGTGCGCGGACGGACGTCGGTCTGGTCCGTGAGGTCAACGAGGACGCCTTCCTGGCGTCGCCGCCCGTCTTCGTCGTCGCCGACGGCATGGGCGGCCACGACGGGGGCGACGTCGCCAGCCGGATCGTCGTCGAGGAGTTCGAGCGGCTCGCCGACGACGGCTACGACCCGACGCGTGGCGGCGACCAGGTCGCCGAGACGCTCGCTGCGTGCCAGCGCCGGATCAACGAGTACGGCGCGGGGCAGCTGGCCGCCGGCCAGGCCAGGGGGTACGCCGGCACGACCGTCGCCGCGGCCCTGCTCGTCGACGACGGCGGCCCGAAGTGGCTGTTGGTCAACCTCGGGGACTCCCGCGTCTACCGGCTCAAGGGCGCCCTGCTCGAGCAGGTCAGCGTCGACCACAGCCTCGTCCAGGAGCTCGTCGACGCCGGCACGATCACCAGCGAGGACGCCGCGCACCACCCGGAGCGACACGTCATCACCCGGGCCCTCGGCGGTCCCGACCCGGCGCACGCCGACTACTTCCTGCTGCCGCTCGGTTCGGTCGAGCGGCTGCTCCTGTGCTCCGACGGCATCAGCGGGATGATCGACGACGAGGCCATCCGCGGGGTGCTGGTCGAGGCCGAGGATCCGCGTGACGCGGCCGACCGGCTGGTGGAGCTGGCCCTGCGTGCCGGAGGTCGCGACAACGCCACGGCGGTGGTGGTCGATGTGGTGGGATGGGCCGACGTCCCGGACTACGACTCCGACCGCCAGCGATTGAGTCTCGAACAGAAACTGGGGGCCCTGCCGTGACCCATCCCGTGGGCGCGACCCGCACCTACCGACCCGGCCAGTGGTTCGGGATCTTCGGTGAGCGCGCGACCGTGCTGCTGCCACCCTCGGAGAAGGCGCGCGTCGGCCGGTTGTGGGAGATGGTCGACGACGGCGCCGGTTTCGACGTCGTGCTCGACGCCCTGATCTCCGCGGGCCTGCGGGACCTGCCCGGCTTCGTGCTGGTCTCCACCACCGACGGCGAGACGAAGGTCGTCGTCCGCGGCGAGGCACTGGCCAGCTTCACCACCGCGGAGGAGACCGTCGAGGTCGCCGGCCGGCACGTGACCACGTGGGCCGAGCGGTCCCTGCGCGGCGTCACCACCTCCCGGTTGCTGGTCGGTCCCGACCCGGACGGGTCGGACGAGACGGACGGGTCGGCGCCGCTGCTGCCGATCAGCAGCGGGCTGGTGCGGGTGAGCGAGGTCGTCGAGCCACCGGCGTCCGACTCCGTGCCTGACCCGGTCGCCGCGGACGTCGTGCCGGCGGTCGCGGTGCTGGGCGAGCCCGAGCCCGAGCCCGAACCGACCCCCGAACCGGAGTCGCCGACCGAGGCGATCGCGGCCCCCCAGCCGGAGCCGGAGCCCGAGCCCGTGCCGGAACCGGCGACGGAGCCCGACCCGGAGCCCGACCCGGAGCCCGACCCGGAGCCCGAACCGGAGCCGGCGATCGCCACGCCCCCGCCCGTCCCGCCCGTGCCGGTCCCGCCGGTCCCGCCGGTCGTCCCGCCGCTGCCCGCTGCCACTCCCGCACCGGCGCTGCCGGACGACCACGACGGCGACACGCTCTCGGGGCAGACGGCGGCGCCCGCCGCCCCGCCGGTCGGACCTGCGGTGACCTCGCGGCCGGTGGCCCGGCTGGTCTTCTCCAGCGGTGAGGACGTGGAGGTCGACCGGGCAGTGCTGGTCGGACGTGCCCCGGAGGCCCGCCGGTTCACCTCCGGCGACCAGCCGCGGCTGGTGCAGGTGCCGAGCCCGCAGCAGGAGATCTCCTCGACCCATCTCGAGATCCGTCCCGGCGCCGGCGCCGACCACGGCAGTGCCGTGGTGACCGACCTCGGGTCCACCAACGGCACCGTCCTGGTGCAACCCGGCCTGCCGCCCGACGACCTCCAGCCCGGCGTCGCCGTGCAGCTGGTCCCCGGCGCGATCATCGACCTCGGCGACGGCGTCACGATCCAGGTGATCAATCCCTGATGGCGGCCCCTGCCCAGGCCGGGCCCGTCTCGGCGTACCCGCCGGCCGGCCTCGACCGCCGGTTCTACGCGTTCGCGATCGACCGGCTGATCGCCTGGCCGATCTACGGTCTCACCGGCTACCTCGCCTGGCGCTTCTTCTGGTCCGAGGACGCGCTGTGGGCCGGCATCGCGCTGCTGGTCGCCGTCGTGCTGGTCGTCACCGGCGTCTTCGCGTGCTGCTCGGCCTGCAGGGCAGCTCGCCGGGCAAGTCCCTGATGGGGTTGCGGGTCGTGCGTGCCGACACCGGTACGCCGCCCGGGCTCGGGCCGGCGCTGCTGCGCTGCGTCGTGCTCGGCGTCGCCACGCTGCCGACCTTCGGGCTCGGGGTGGCCACCCTCGCGCAGACCGCTGTCCTGGACCCGCGCCGGCAGCGCCGCGGCTGGCACGACCACCGCGCGCACACCGTCGTCGTCGACGTCCGACCTCCCGAGGAGCAGCCGGACGTCGCCGTCGAGGGACCCCGCCAGGTCGTCAACCTGACCGCGATGCGGCTCGCCCCGACCCCCGCGCCGGCCGCCGCGCCGATCCCGCCACGCAAGCCGGCGCCGGCAGCCCCGACCGCTGCCCCGCCCGCAGCTCCGACCGCTGCATCGCCGGTGCCCGCGGCACCGCAGCCGGCCGGCACGCCCCCGGTCGTGCTCCCTCCCGGTGCGCCGCCGGGGCGGGTGCCGCTGCCGCCGGGCGCACCCCCGGGTCGGCACGCCGCGCCGCCGAGCACGCCACCGACCGGACCGCCCACCGGCCCGCCACCCACCGCGCCGATCTCGCCGCCGACACCGACCCCGGCGTCCCGCCCCGACGCGGAGGACGACGTCGAGCGCACCGTGATCCGCGGCTCCGGCGGTGCCGTGACCCGCGGTGGGGGCTGGCGGGTCAGCTTCGACACGGGGGAGTCCTTCGTGGTCGAGGGCCTCGCCCTCGTCGGGCGTCGCCCCGAGGGCCGACCGGGCGAGCCGGTGCGCCACGTCGTCCCGCTGCCCTCCCAGGACATGTCGGTCTCCAAGACCCACGCGCAGGTCCAGGTGGCCGGCGACGGCGTGCTGGTCGTGATGGACCGCGGGTCGACGAACGGCTCGGTGCTGGTGCGCTCGGGCGTGGCCCGCGACCTGCCCCCGGGCAGGCCGACGACGCTGCTCGACGGCGACGTGGTCCGCTTCGGTGACCGCAGCATGACCGTCGCCCTCGGCTCCTGACCGGGGTCGAGCGGTGACCGACAGCTTCCTCGACCTGCTCTACGGCGAGGCGCCGCGCCCGGCCTTCGAACAGGTGCTGGCCGACGCCGAGGCGGCCGGGACGGGCGAGCAGGAGCTCGCCGCGCTGCGCGGGCAGTACGACGTCGCGCTGCGGATCCGCGAGCTGCTCGCCCGCCGCCGCGCCCGTGAGGCCGAGCTGCGCGCGCTCTACGAGACGGCCAGCGACCTGACGGCGATCCGTGACGTCGACTCGATCCTCACCGCGATCGTCCGTCGCGCCCGGCAGCTGCTCGGCGCGGACATGACCTACCTGTCGCTCAACGACGAGGCCGACGGCGCGTCGTACATGAAGGTCACCGACGGCGCGCTCACCCCCGAGTTCCGCGAGCTGCGGCTGCCGCTCGGCACCGGCCTGCTCGGGCTCGTCGCGCAGACCGGGGCGCCGTACTTCACCGAGGACTACCAGGCCGACGAACGCTTCCTGCACCGCGGTTTCATCGACGAGGCGGTCGAGGGAGAGCGGATCCGGGCGATCCTCGGCGTCCCGCTGATGCTGGACGGTCGCGTGATCGGTGCGCTGCTCGCGGTGCACCGCACGGTGCGCCCGTTCCCGCCGGGCGAGGTCACGCTGCTGACGTCCTTCGCGGCCCACGCCGCGGTCGCGCTGGAGAACGCGCAGCTGTTCGCGGACCTCGACGCCGCCCACCGCACCATGACGGAGCACACCCTCGCGGTCGAGAGCGCCGCACTGGCCCACGACCGGCTCACCGACCTGCTGGTGGCGGGCGGGGGCGTCGAGCAGGTGGCGGCAGTGCTCGCGGAGGTGCTCGGCGGCGCGCTCGCGATCCACGCGCCCGACGGCTCACTGCTCGCCGGTCGCCCGGTGGCCGCGGACTGGGAGCCGGTGGTCCCCGACGCCCTGGCGTCGGGGCGCAGCGTCCGTGCCGGGCAGGCCTACGTGGCCACCGCCCAGACCGGTCCCGAGCACGTGGCGACCCTGGTGCTGCGTTCGCCCGAGGAGCTGCCACAACCCGAGCGACGGACCCTCGAACGGGGCGCGCTGGTCACCGCCCTGGTCATCCTCTTCGCCCGCACCGTCGCCGAGACCGAGGACCGGCTCGGCGGCGAGCTGCTCGGCGACCTGCTCGACGCGCGGGCCGAGGCGGTGCCGGCGCTGCGCGAGCGCGCCCGGCGCCGCCAGGTCTCGCTCGACGGAGCCCTGGTGCTCGCCGTCGTCGCGCCGGAGGGGCTGCCCCGCTTCGCCGCGAGCCGGGTCGTGGCTCGGCTCGCCGCCGAGCACCGCGGGCTGGCGGGGGACCACCGGGGTCGCCCGGTGCTGCTCGTCCCCGGCGAGGAGCCGTTGGTCGTCGGCGAGGCCCTCTCCGCCGCGGTCCGGGCGGCCGGGGGACAGGCGACCGTCGGGGTCTGCGCGACCGGGCTCGACCGACTCCACGACGGCTACGCGGAGGCGCGGCGCTGCCTCGACACCCTGCTCACGCTGGGCCGGACCGGCGAGGTCAGCGACCCGGCCGGCCTCGGCCTGGCCCGGCTGCTGCTCGGCGAGAACGGTCCCGAGCAGCTCGCGGCGTACGTCGACACCACCGTCGGCCCGGTCCTCGCCTACGACGCCGAGCGGGGGACCTCCCTGCGCGAGACCCTCGACGCGTGGTTCGCCACCGGCGGGCGGGTCAAGGACACCGCCACCCGGCTGCACGTCCACCCGAACACCGTCGCGCAGCGTCTCGACCGCGTCGGCGAGCTGCTCGGCCCCGGCTGGCGCGACCCCGGCCGCGCGCTGGACCTCCAGCTCGCGCTCCGGGTGCACCGGCTGCGCGCTCCCGGGCGCGACTGAGCCGACGAGACGTGCCTTCCCACAAGGTTCGGCCGCTCAGCCGCTCGACAGCAGGTTCCGCCCGCGGTAGCCGTGGAAGACGAGGCTGGTCTCGGCGTGCACCACCCCGGGGCGGCCGGTGAGGTGGTCGAGCACGAAGTCGCGCATCGCCTCGGGCGAGGCCGCGGCGACGTGGACCAGGAAGTCGTCGGCGCCGGAGATGTTGTAGGTCGCCACCACGCCGGGCAGGTCGGTGACCTCGGCCGCGAACGCGTCGACGTCGGAGCGGGCGTGACCGGCGAAGCGGATCGCCACCATCGCCTGCACCGGCAGCCCGAGGCGGACCAGGTCGACCTCCGCGGTCACCCCGGTGAGGATGCCGCGCTCCCGCAGGCTGCGGACCCGGGCGACGCAGGTGGACTCGGCGATCCCGGCCGGCGCGGGCGAGCGCGACGTTGGGGGTCCGGCCGTCTCGCAGCAGCACCGCCACCAGCGTCCGGTCGACGTCGTCGAGCACGGGTCGGGAGCGCGGCGGTGGTCCGGGAGCCCGGCGGGGCACGTCCTGCGGCATGGCACGACCCTAGTGGCCGGACGGCCGCAGGATCCACGAGAATGGACGCAGACAGCGCAGGTTCTGCCCATCTCTTGCGGTCGACGGCCGCAGGATCCCATCCTTGCCGACCATGAGCCCCCACCGCATCGAGACCGCCGCCGTCCACCTCGGGCGTGAGGACCTCGGCGCCCTCGGCGTCCACGTCCCGCCGCTGGACCTCTCCACGACCTACCCGCTGCCCGGTGTGGACGCGGGGCGGCGAGTCCTACGAGACGCTGGCCACCGGCGGTACCCCCGGCCCCGGTGACTCGCTGGTCTACCAGCGGCTGTGGAACCCCAACGTCGCCCGCTTCGAGCGCAGCGTCGCCGACCTCGAGACGCTCCCCGGGGCGGTCGCCTTCGGCACCGGCATGGCGGCGCTGAGCGCGGCGCTGCTCGCGGTCGTCGCGGCCGGGACGCCCCACGTGGTGGCGGTCCGGCCGCTCTACGGCGGCAGCGACCACCTGCTCGCCTCCGGCCTGCTCGGCACCCGCGTCACCTGGGCCGACGTCGACGGCATCGCCGACGCGATCGGTCCCGACACCGGCCTGGTCGTCGTCGAGACCCCGGCGAACCCCACCCTCGACCTGGTCGACATCGGCGCCGTCGTCCGGTCCGCGGGGGCGGTGCCGGTGCTGGTGGACAACACCTTCGCCACGCCCGTCCTGCAGCAGCCCGCCCGGCACGGCGCGTCGCTGGTGCTCCACAGCGCCACCAAGTTCATGGGTGGCCACGGCGACGTGATGGGCGGGGTCGTGGCCGCGGGCGAGGGCTGGCTGCCGCGGCTGCGCCAGGTCCGGGCCGTCACCGGCGGCCTGCTCCACCCGCAGGCGGCGTACGAGCTGCACCGCGGCCTGCAGACCCTCCCGCTGCGGGTGCGCGCCCAGCAGGAGAACGCCGCCGTGCTGGCCGGCCGGCTCGTCGACCACCCCGCGGTGCGACGCGTGCTCTACCCCGGCCACAAGGAGTGCGACCCGCTCGGCCTGGTCGGCACCCAGCTGGCCGGCCCGGGCAGCGTGCTCGCCCTCGAGCTGGTCGGGGGGTACGCCGCCGCGGCCGCCGTCGCCGGGCGGTGCCGGCTGATCACCCACGCGGTCTCGCTCGGCGGCGTGGACACCCTCGTCCAGCACCCCGCGGCGCTCACCCACCGACCGGTGGCCGCCGAGGCCAGGCCGGGCGAGGGCCTGCTGCGCCTCTCGGCCGGTCTGGAGCACGTCGAGGACCTGTGGACGGACCTGACGGAGGCCCTCGCGCGGGGAGGTAGTCCACGCACCACATGACATCCACGCAGGTATGGGTCCTGGTCACATGGCCGCGTCGAGCGCGCGAGCCCTACGGTCGGACCCATGCCTGAGACGACCGTCACCGCCGCGGAGCCGCTGGCCGGCCGGCACGCGGCCGTCACCGGGGGCGCCAGCGGCATCGGAGCCGCCGTCGCCACCCGGCTGGCCGACGCCGGCGTCCAGGTCCTGATCCTCGACCGCGACGAGCAGGCGGCGGCCACGCTCGCGGGCGGGATCGGCGCCGACCACCGTGCCGTCGACCTCTCCGACGCCGCCACCGTCGACGACCTCGGCCTCGACGTCGACATCCTCGTGAACTGCGCCGGCGTCCAGCACGTCGCCCCGATCGAGGACTTCGACCCGGCCCGGTTCGAGCTCATCCACCGGTTGATGCTGCTCGCGCCCTTCTGGCTCACCCGCCAGGTGCTGCCGGGCATGTACGCCCGCGGCTGGGGCCGGATCGTGCACGTGTCCAGCGTCCACGGCCACCGCGCCTCGGCCTACAAGTCGGCCTACGTCAGCGCCAAGCACGGCCTCGAAGGCCTCTCGAAGGTGATCGCCCTCGAGGGCGCCGGCAAGGGCGTCACCAGCAACACCGTGTGCCCCGGCTACGTCCGCACCCCCCTCGTCGAGGGTCAGATCGCCGACCAGGCGAAGGCCCACGGCATCGGTGAGGACGAGGTCGTCGACGACGTCCTGCTCGCCCGGACCGCACTCAAGCGCCTCGTCGAGCCCGCCGAGGTCGCCGAGGCCGTCGCGTTCCTCTGCGGGCCTGCCACCACCTCCATGACCGGGACCTCGCTCGTCATCGACGGCGGCTGGTCCGCCGCCTGACCGGTCCTCCCTGAAAGGAAACACCCCCATGTCCACCCAAGCCCCCGCGTCCGAGAAGCGCTCGGCGACGTCGATCGGCAAGGTCGTCTTCGCCAGCCTGATCGGCACCGCCGTCGAGTGGTACGACTTCTTCCTCTACGGCTCCGCCGCCGCCCTCGTGTTCGGCACCCTCTTCTTCCCCGAGTCCGAGCCGGTGACCGCGACCCTGCTGGCCTTCGGCACCTACGCGCTCGGCTTCGTCGCCCGTCCCCTCGGCGGCGTGGTCTTCGGCCACTTCGGTGACCGGGTCGGCCGCAAGGCGATGCTCGTGACCTCGCTGATGATGATGGGCGTCGCGACGTTCGCCATCGGCCTGCTCCCGACGTACGCCACGATCGGCGTCGCGGCACCGATCCTGCTGCTGGTCTGCCGGCTGGTGCAGGGCTTCGCCGTCGGCGGCGAGTGGGGTGGCGCGGTGCTCATGGTCGCCGAGCACGGCGATGAGAAGAGTCGCGGCTTCTGGTCCTCCTGGCCGCAGGCCGGCGTCCCGCTGGGCAACATGCTCGCCACCGGCGTGCTGTTCGTCCTCGCAGGTGTGCAGAGCGACGCCGACTTCGAGGCGTGGGGCTGGCGGATCCCGTTCCTGCTCTCGGCCGTGCTGGTGATCATCGGCCTCTTCGTCCGGCTCTCGCTCGAGGAGTCCCCGGTCTTCCAGGAGGCGAAGGCCGAGATCGCCGAGAAGAAGCACGCCGAGTCCCACCTGCCGATCCTCGAGGTGATCAAGACCTACCCCAAGGAGGTCTTCATCGCGATGGGCATGCGGATGGCGGAGAACATCTCCTACTACATCTTCACGATCATCTCGATCACCTACGTCACGACCTACCTCGGCGCCGAGAACGACCTGATCCTCA
Organism: uncultured Actinomycetota bacterium; assembly: GCA_963754575.1. Classification (GTDB taxonomy): domain Bacteria; phylum Actinomycetota; class Actinomycetes; order Propionibacteriales; family Nocardioidaceae; genus Nocardioides. Next base: position 38,971 of record CAVWGQ010000013.1, read on the forward strand.
AGATGCTGCTGATCGGTGCCGGCATGCAGTTCGTGATCATCCCGATGATCGGCGCGCTGTCCGACCGCGTCGGACGCCGCCCGCTCTACCTCGTCGGCGCCGTCGGGGTGGGCGTCTGGGGCTTCGTGTTCTTCGGGCTGCTCCAGGACATGACCACCACCAGCGTCTTCATCGCCGTCGTGGTCGGCCTGTTCTTCCACTCGCTGATGTACGCCCCGCAGGCGGCGTTCTTCTCCGAGCTGTTCGGTACGTCGGTGCGCTACACCGGTGCCTCGGTGGGCTACCAGCTGGCGTCGATCTTCGCCGGCGCGCTGGCCCCGATCATCGCCGTGAAGCTGCTGGGGTCGGTCGAGGAGAACAACACCACGGCGGTCGGCATCTACCTCGCGGTCGCGTCGGTGCTGACGATCGTCGCCGTGCTGTTCGCGAAGGAGACCAAGGCGACCTCGCTGCGCCACGACCGCGTGGTCCGGGGCGCGCACGACTGACCCGCGGTCGTGACTGCTGCCGGGCCCGGGGTCCTCACCCCAGGTCCGGCAGCAGCCCGGTCACGAGGTCGTACGTCGCCCGGTCGGCCGCGGCGACCAGCCCGGCCGGCTCGGGTCGCTGCGGGTCGTACGGCTCACCGGCGAAGGTGCCGAGGTGGCCACCGGCCTCGCTCAGCAGCAGCGACCCGGGGGCGTGGTCCCACGGCTTGCCCTTGAGGTAGACCGCGTAGTCGGCCTCGCCCTCGACGAGCTTGGGGTAGTCCACCCCGCAGCACACCCAGGTCAGCTCGAGCGCCGAGAGCGTGCCCATCGCGCGACCGATCCACGAGCGGCGCGAGGTGACGCCGCGCAGCCGGTCGCCGACCGGTGGCCGGGTCAGCCGGACCCCGTCGCGCCAGGCGCCGGCGCCCCGCTCCGCGACGTACGCCGTGCGGTGCTGCGGCTGCCAGATCCAGGACCGGACGACCTCGCCGCGGCGTACCTCCGCCACCATCACGGCGTGGTCCGGGCTGCCGTGGACGAAGTTCCGGGTGCCGTCGACGGGGTCGACGGTGAAGGCGTGGTCGGCTGCCCGGAAGCGCTCGATGACCGACGGGTCGCTCGACGCCGCCTCCTCGCCGAGCACCACCGCACCGGGGTAGGCGCCGGTCAGGGCGCGGGTCAGCAGCACCTCGGCCTCGCGGTCGGCGACCGTGACCAGGTCGCCCGGCCCCTTCTCGCTGACCTGCTCGTCGGCGAGGGCGCGGAAGCGGGGGACCACCACCTCCTCGGCGACGTCACGGACCAGGTCCAGCACAGCGGCGGTGTCCATGCCCCCAACGTACTGAGCGGGCGCGCGTCACGGTGCGCTGGTCGCCCGTCCGCTATCCGAGAACTATCGGTCACGGTCCGGTAACGATGCCGTGGCGCCCTTCCCTCTGACCCACCTCACGGGATCAAGTGCGGAGGTGCTCGGGCAACACGTCGCGTTCGCGGTGCGACCCGGCTCGCTCTCGACGTCACAGGGACCGTCGAGCCCGTCACGGGAGGAAATCTTTTGAAGAGGAACAAGGTCGTCGCGTATCGCGACAGCCTCACTGGTCGGGGCAGCGCTGCTGCCCCTCACCGCCGCGTCGTCCGGGGCAGCCCCGGCGCCGGCGACGCCGTCCGACTCCTCGGACGTCAGCACCGACTACGGCCACACCCCGCCTGCCCCGAAGTGGAAGCAGCGCTACGACGCCATCCAGAAGCAGGCGATCGAGCAGCGCGTCCGCACCGGCAGTGACAGCGAGGTCCAGAAGCTCGGCAAGGGCGTCTACGGCCGCGCCGGCACCACCGGGCACCGAGAAGGTCTTCGTCATCCTCACGGAGTTCGGCGACACCGAGCACTCGGCCTACCCCGACGGCGACAGCGACGCGCAGCGCGTCGACGGGCCGATGCACAACGAGATCCCGAAGCCCGACCGGTCGGTCGACAACTCCACGCTGTGGGAGAAGAACTACGACCGCGACTACTTCGACAACATGTACTTCAACCGGATGCGCAAGTTCTACGAGCGCGAGTCGTCCGGCAAGTACTCCATCGAGGGCGACGTGACCGAGTGGGTGAAGGTCCCGTTCAACGAGGCCCGGTACGGCCGCGACTTCTGCGGCAGCATCGTCTGCAACAACACCTGGTTCCTGATCCGTGACGGTCTGGCCTACTGGGTCGACGGCAAGCTCGCGGACGGCTGGAGGATGCCGCGCATCAACCGCTACCTCAGGACCTTCGACGAGCTCGACCGCTACGACTTCGACGGCGACGGCGACTTCAAGGAGCCGGACGGCTACATCGACCACATGCAGATCGTTCACGCCGGCGGCGACCAGGCCGACGGTGACCCGATCTACGGTGAGGACGCCATCTGGTCCCACCGCTGGAACGCGCAGGTCCAGCCCTTCGGCACCGGCCCCGAGGGCGGCGCGCCGATCGGTGGCGTGAACGTCGGTGAGGGTGGGCCCTCCGACGGCGGCGCGCGTCGAACGTCCCGAACCACCCGACCAAGATCTGGGTGAATGACTACACGATCCAGCCCGAGAACGGCGGCCTCAGCGTCTTCGCGCACGAGTACGGCCACGACCTCGGCCTGCCCGACCACTACGACACCTCCGGCAACACCGGTGGCGCCGAGAACAGCGTCGGCTTCTGGTCGCTCATGTCGCAGTCGCGCGGCACCCTGCCGCAGGACGACGGCATCGGCGACCGGCCCGATGCCGTTCGGCGCCTGGGACAAGCTGAGCCTCGGCTGGCTCGACTACGCCGTGGCCAACCCGCGGCTCGAGCGTTCGACCCACAAGATCCGTCCGGCGCAGTCCTCGGACGCCTCCAGCACCGACGACGGCCTGGTCGTGCTGCTGCCCGACAAGAAGGTCGTCTCCGCGCTCGGCGCGCCGTGCGACACCTGCGGCGACAAGTACTTCTACAGCGACGCCGGCGACGACCTCAACAACACCATGACCGCCGAGGTCGCCGACGGTGGCGCGCTCACCGCCCAGGTCCGCTACGAGATCGAGGACGGCTGGGACTACGCGTTCCTCGAGGCCTCGCACGACAACGGCGCCACCTGGACCGGCGTCGACACCAGCGAGAACTACGACGGCGAGGACGCCAGCGGTCTCGACCCCGACGACGTCGGCATCAGCGGCAACACCGGTGGCGAGTGGGTCGAGCTGACCGCGGACGTGCCCACGGGCACCAACGCGCTCCGCTGGCGCTACGTCACCGACGCCGCGTTCGTCCTCCCGGGCTTCCAGGTCGACAACATCGTCCTGGACGGCACCGAGATCGGCACCGCGGAGACGGACGACGAGGGCTGGGAGCTCGACGGCTTCCGGACCACCACTGGTTCGGAGACCAACACGTTCCTCAACGCCTACCTGGTGGAGAACCGGCAGTACGTCGGCGGCGACAAGACGCTGAAGCACCTGTACAACTTCGAAGGCGGAGACCGCCCGAACTGGGTGGACTTCTTCAAGAACAGCCCCGGCGCCCTCATCAACTACTGGGACAGCTCGCAGTCGGACAACAACGTCGGCGACCACCCCGGTGAGGGCCTGATCCTGCCGGTCGACGCGCACCCGACGTACGACGTCGGTCCCGACGGGACGCTGCTGCGGCCGCGGATCGCCACGCGCGACTCGACGTTCTCGGTCGATCGCACGAAGCGGGCCGTGCTCCACCAGGCCGGTGAGCGGTACGTCCTCGAGCGGCTGCCGGCGAAGCCGCGCTTCAACGACATGCGCGACTGGTGGCAGGCCGACGCCGCCGGCGAGGAGGGTGGCTACGACGCCGGCTGGTACGGCGTCGACGTCCCCAAGACCGGCACCACCGTCAAGGTGGTCCGGGTCAACAAGGCGGGCATCATGACGGTCCGCGTCCGCTGATCGGCTGACGCACCTGCCGTAGAACAGCATCGGCCCCCGGAGACCTAGGTCTCCGGGGGCCGATCTGCGTGCCGGGCGTGCCGGGGCGCTCAGCCGGCGTGGGTGTCGGACTCCACGACCGGGTCGGACGCGTCCGTCCACGGCCACGTCGGGCTGGCCGCCGGGACCGCCGAGGTCGGCGTCGGCACGCACCAGCTCCTCGATCTGCTTCGCCGTGTCGGCGTCGACGTGGCGCCAGTAGTCGAGGGCACGCTCGAGGACGTCGCCCTCGACGCCGCCGAGCAGGTGGCCCGCGACGGTCTTCACGAAGGTGGCCCGCTGGTCGTCGTTCCACACGTCGCGCACGAGTGCGCCGGCCTGGGCGAAGTCGTCGTCGTCCTCGCGCAGCGTGTAGGCCTGGCGCACCATCGCACCGTCGGTCTCCCAGCCGTCCTCGACCTCACCCACCTGGTCGGCGTACCCGCGCCCGAAGGTGTTCGGGGCGTAGACCGGGTCGTCACCGCGGTGCTCGAAGGCCATCGCCCCGTCCTGGGTGTAGGTGTTGACCTCGACCCGCGGCCGGTTCACCGGCAGCTGCAGGTAGTTGGCGCCGATCCGGTAGCGGTGGGTGTCGGAGTAGGCGAAGGCCCGACCGAGCAGCATCTTGTCGGGCGAGAAGCCGATGCCCGGGACGACGGCGGACGGTTCGAAGGCGGCCTGCTCGATCTCGGCGAAGAAGTTCTCCGGGTTGCGGTCCAGCGTCATGGTCCCGACCTCGATCAGCGGGTAGTCCGCGTGCGGCCACACCTTCGTGAGGTCGAAGGGGTTGATCCGGTAGGTCTTCGCGTCCTCGTAGGGCATCGCCTGGATCGAGAGCGTCCACGACGGGAACTCCTCGCGGGCGATGGCGTCGTAGAGGTCGCGCCGGTGGAAGTCGGCGTCCTCGCCGGCGATCCTCGTGGCGTCCTCGTCGGTGAGGCTCTCGACGCCCTGTGCGCTGTGGAAGTGGTACTTGACCCAGTGCTTCTCGCCGGCCTCGTTGACCCAGAGGAAGGTGTGCGAGCCATAGCCGTTCATGTGGCGGTAGCTCTTCGGGATGCCACGGTCACCCATCAGGTAGGTCACCTGGTGGGCGGACTCCGGGTTGAGGCTCCAGAAGTCCCACTGCATGTTGTTGTCGCGCAGCCCGCTGCCTCCGCGGCGCTTCTGGCTGCGGATGAAGTGCGGGAACTTCATGGTGTCGCGCACGAAGAAGACGGGGGTGTTGTTGCCGACGAGGTCGTAGTTTCCCTCGCTGGTGTAGAACTTCAGCGCGAAACCGCGCGGGTCCCGCCAGGTGTCGGGCGAGCCCTGCTCGCCGGCGACGGTCGAGAAGCGTGCGAGCATCTCGGTGCGTACGCCGCGCTGGAACAGCCCCGCCTTCGTGTACGCCGAGACGTCCTGCGTGGTCTCGAAGTGACCGAAGGCACCGGAGCCCTTCGCGTGGACGTTGCGCTCGGGCACCCGCTCCCGGTTGAAGTGGGCCATCTGGTTCAGGAAGTGCACGTCATGGAGCAGGATCGGCCCGTCGGGGCCGAGCGTCAGCGAGTTGCGGTCGCTGGGTGCCGGCGCGCCGTTGTCGGTGGTCGAGCCGAGGCTCGCCTCGCTGCTGGGGGCGTCGGCGACCGACTGGCCGCCGGTGGGCTGGGGGAGCTCGGTCATGGGCTTCTCCTCGTCAGGGCAGGTGGGGGTGCCCCTCCAACCAAACAGCCTCACTGGAACGAGTCAAGAAAACCGGTCCCCCCTCAGGGGTGTTTCTCGAGCAGTCCGTCGGTGCCGAACATGCGCGCGGACTCGCGCCCCGACGGCGTCCCCGCGTCGGGATCGGCGCCGGCGCGGACGAGGGCTCGGACGACCTCCTGCTCGCCCTTGAAGAGGGCCCCCGCCAGCGGCGACTGGCCGCGGTCGTTGAGCCGGTCCGGGTCGGCCCCGTGCTCCAGCAGCATCGCGACCGTCGCGGCGTGCCCGTGGTAGGCCGCCAGCATCAGCACCGTGTTGCCCGCGTCGTCAGGGTGGTCGACCGGGAAGCCGCCGCGGACGAACTCGTCGAGCAGGGCGGTCTGGCCGTCGCGGGCGCAGTCGGTCGCGAAGGCGACGATGCGCGTGAGCTCCTCCTCCAGCATGTGGCCACCGTAGCCAGCAGCCCTGTCGGGGGGACCGCCCGGCGGCGTAGGTTCGCGGTCATGGTGCAGCTCTCCACGGCAGCAGGCGAGACCGTGCGGGCGCTCCTCGACGAGACCATCGGGGCCAACCTGGAGGCCACGGTGGCCCGCCACCCGGACCGCGAGGCGCTGGTCGAGGTCGCGAGCGGTCGTCGGTGGACCTGGGCGGAGCTCGGCGCCGACGTCGACGCCCTGGCCCGCGGCCTGATCGGCATCGGGGTGGAGCAGGGCGACCGGGTAGGGATCTGGTCGCCGAACTGCGCGGAGTGGACGCTCGTGCAGTACGCCACCGCCAAGGTCGGCGCGATCCTGGTCAACGCCAACCCCGCCTACCGCACCCACGAGCTGGCCTACGCCGTCACAGATCGAGGAGTTCCTCCACACCCACCCGGACATCGAGGACGTGCAGGTCGTCGGCGTCCCGGACCAGAAGTACGGCGAGGAGCTGTGCGCCTGGGTGCGGATGCGGGCGGGGGCGGAGCCGCTGGACGCCGACGTGGTGCGCGCGTTCGCGACCGGGAAGCTCGCCCACTACAAGATCCCGCGCTACGTCATGGTCGTCGAGGAGTTCCCGATGACCGTGACCGGCAAGGTCCGCAAGGTCGAGATGCGGGAGAAGTCGGCCGCGGAGCTGGGACTCACCGGCGCCTCCTAGAGTTGGGGTCGTGCCAGCGCCCCTGTCGGTCGGCTTCGACCTCGACATGACCCTCATCGACACCGCACCCGGGTTCGGGGCGGTGCTCGAGGTGCTGGGCGGTGAGCTCGGGATCGAGTTCCCGGTGGCGGAGATGACCTCCCGGCTCGGTCCGCCGCTCGACCTGCTGCTCGGCCCCCACCTCGCGCCGGAGGCGATCGCGCCGGCCGTCGACCGCTTCCGCACGCTCTACCCCGACCACGCGATCACCACGGTGCCGCTGCTGCCGGGTGCCGCGGCCGCGCTGGCCGCCGTGCGCGACGTCGGTGCCCGCGTCGTCGTGGTCACCGGCAAGTTCACGCCGAACGCGCAGCGCCACCTCGACCACCTCGCGCTGGGCCACGACGCGCTCGCCGGCGAGGTCTGGGGGGTCGGCAAGGGCGACGTGCTGCGTCGCGAGGGCTGCTCGGTCTACGTCGGCGACCACGTCCACGACGTCGAGGGAGCGCTCGCGGCCGGCGCGCTCAGCGTGTCGGTGCTCACCGGCGGCTGCACCCGCGAGGAGCTGCTCGCGGCGGGCACCCACGTCGTCCTCGACGACCTCACCCAGTTCCCCGCCTGGTGGGCCGACCACCTGCTGCAGGTCCGGCTCGCCGCGCTCGAGGCCGACCTGCGCGCGCGGGGCTCGGTCCTGGTCGCCTACAGCGGTGGCGCCGACAGCGCGTTCCTGCTCGCCGCGGCCGTCCGCGCCCTCGGCCCGGAGCGGGTGGCCGCCGCGACCGGCTACTCCGACTCGCTGCCGCAGGCCGAGCGCGACCCCGCGCGTGAGCTCGCCACGTCGCTCGGGGTCGAGGTGCTGACCCCCGAGACCCACGAGATGGAGCGCGAGGGCTACCGCGCGAACGCCGGCGACCGCTGCTTCTTCTGCAAGGCCGAGCTGCTCGACGTGCTCACGCCGCTCGCTGCCCGGCTCGGGCTGGCGCACGTCGCCACCGGCACGAACGCCGACGACGCGGTCGCCGGCTTCCGGCCGGGCATCCGGGCCGCCGCCGAGCGCGGGGCCCTCACGCCCCTGGCCGACGCCGGTCTCACCAAGGCCCAGGTCCGGGCGGCGTCCCGGCTCTGGGAGCTGCCGACCTGGGACAAGCCCCAGGCCGCCTGCCTCTCCTCACGCATCGCCTACGGGATCGAGGTCTCCCCCCACCGGCTCGCCCGGGTGGAGCGGGCCGAGGCCGGCGTACGACGTGAGTGCGCGGAGCGCGGGCTGCCCGTGCGCGACCTGCGGGTCCGCGACCTCGGGGCCCACGCCTCGCTGGAGGTGGACGCGGCGCTGCTGCCCCTCGCGGACGACGTGGCCGCAGCCCTGGTCGCGCGCATGGTCGAGGCCGGTTTCGACCGGGCCGAGATCGACGCGAAGGGGTTCCGCTCCGGTTCCCTCAACGAGGTGCTCTGAGGCGGGATACCCGCTTGGTGCGGGCCGGGGGCGGGACCTACAGTGGGCGCCGCCGCGACGTCTGGTCGCGGTCCGACGAGGAAGGTCTTCAGGCGTGCCGACCGGCAAGGTGAAGTGGTTCGACCAGGCAAAGGGGTTCGGGTTCCTGTCCCAGGAGGACGGCCCCGACGTCTACGTGCACTCCGACGCGCTGCCCGAGGGTGTGACGACGCTGAAGAACGGCGCCCGGGTGGAGTTCGGCATCGCCCAGGGCCGCCGCGGTGACCAGGCCCTGCAGGTCCACCTCCTCGACGCCCCGGCCTCGGTCCAGCGCAACCAGTCCCAGGCCCGCCGCAAGGATCCGGAGGAGATGGCCAGGATCGTGGAGGACACGATCGGGCTGCTCGACGGCGTCGGTGAGACCTACCGTCGGGGTCGCCACCCCGAGGCGAGGACCGCGCGGCCCACGGCCAAGCTGCTGCGCGCGCTCGCCGACGAGCTCGAGCTCTGAGTCGGCGTCACGCCGGACGGTGCCGCGAGCTCGCCCCGGCGGCTGGCCAGCACGAACACCGCCCAGGCGGTCAGCACCACGAAGGCGACCGACAGCCCGAGCCGGGCGGGCTCGAGCGGCAGCGCGATGCCGACGAAGCCACCGATCACCCAGGCCAGCTGCAGCGTCGTGTCGCTGCGGGCGAACGCGCTCGCCTGCACCCGCGCCGGCACGTCGCTCTGGATCGCGGCATCGAGGCAGAACTTCGCCAACGACTGCGCGAGCCCGGCGCTGAACCCGAGCAGCACCAGCGGCAGCACGCCGTAGAACAGCGCGGCCACCAACGTCGTCGCCGCCACGGAGACCAGCGCGAGCACCACGGTGACCGACGGGTTGATCCGCTTGAGCAGCGAGGCCAGCAGGATGCCGAGGGCGTTGCCGGCCCCGGCCGCGCCGACGATCAACCCGATCATGACCTCCGCGCGCAGGTCGGAGTCGGGGGGATTCTCGCGCAGCAGGAACGCCATGAACATCAGCAGGAAGCCGGAGAGCCAGCGCGGGCCGCAGTTGGCGCGCAGCGCGAAGGCGACGTTCGAGGGGATGCGCACCTTCGCCCGGCCCCTGCGGTCCGTGCCCTCGGCGCCACGGAGCACCAGGTCGCCCTCGCCGACCGTGGAGTCGACCTTGTCCGGCAGCCGGATCGCACAGACGGTGGCGACGACGAAGACCGCGAAGGCAAAGCGCAGCGACCACTGCGGCCCCAGCAGCGAGAGCAGCCCCGCGATGGGTGCCGACACGGTCGCCCCCACCGTCCCGGCCATCGAGACCCGGCCGTTCGCCCGCACCAGCGTGAAGTCGCGGGGGAGCAACCGCGGCACCGCAGCGGCCCGGGTCACGCCGTACGCCTTGGACGACACCAGGACGCCGAGCGCCGCGGCGAACAGCCACGGCGAGTCGCCGGTGACCGAGGTGGCCAGCGCCCAGCACAGGAAGGCACGGATCGCCATCGTCGCGCCGATGGCCCAGCGCCGACCGTGGGCGAAGCGGTCGAGGAAGGGCCCGATCAGCGGCGCCACGATCGCGAACGGCAGCATCGTGAGGCCCAGGAAGAGCGCCACCTGGCCGCGCGCCTCGCCCGACGGCACCTGGAAGAACAGCGACCCGGCCAGCGACAGCGCCACCGCCGTGTCGCCGGCGGCGTGGAAGAAGTGCAGCTGGATCAGCCGCGACAGCCCCGACTCGCCGGCACCCTCGGCCTCCGAGGCGCGCGCCGCCTGACGGACCGTGAACCGGCTGGCCCGCCCGGTGACCCGGGCCGCGCCCGCGGCGCCGCGGGCGGTGGCCCGCGCGCCGGTGCGGAGACCGTCGCCCACGGCGCGTGTCCGCGACCGGGCGTCCGCGGCGGCGCCGGCCGACGACCCGGGGTCGTCGGACCCGTCCGCGGCGCCCGCGGCCGCGTCCGGCTGCCCCGCCTCGGGGGGTCGTTCGGTCATGCGCCCATCCTGCACGGTGGGGGCGAGGCGGGCCTTCGCGGCGCCCCGACCTGACAGGGAACCCGGTGATTTGTCATGATGCGACCGTGACTCCCACCCTGCGCAGCGCCAAGGCCGACACCGTCGCCGTCCAGGCAGTCGACGCCGCGCGCGCCGCGCTGCACGACGAGGTCGGGGCCGCCGACGTCGGCGAGCACCTCGGTCACGTCGTCGAGGGGGAGCGGCTGGTCACCCACCAGTTCGCCTGCGCCCGCCGCGGCTACGCCGGGTGGCACTGGTCGGTGACCGTCGTGCGCGCCCCCCGCCAGAAGCACGTGACGGTCGACGAGATCGTGCTGGTGCCCGGTGACGAGGCGATCGTCGCCCCGGCGTGGATCCCCTACAAGGAGCGCGTGCAGCCCGGCGACCTCTCGCCCGGCGACCTGCTCCCCGTCGAGGACGACGACCCGCGGCTGGTCCCGACGTACTCCTTCGGTGACGACCCGCTCGACGCCGACGACAAGGCGCAGGTCCGCCGGGTCGCGCAGGAGCTCGGCCTCGGCCGGGTCCGCACCCTCTCGGTCGAGGGGCGCGACCTCGCCGCCGAGCGGTGGTACGACGGCGACGGCGGGCCGGACTCGCCGATCGCGCAGTCGGCACCCGCCCAGTGCCACAGCTGTGGCTTCCTGCTGCGGCTGGCGGGTCCGCTCGCGGAGATCTTCGGTGTCTGCGCCAACGGCAACGCCAACGACGACGGCCGGGTCGTCTCGCTCGACCACGGGTGCGGCGCCCACTCCGAGGTGCAGCTCGCCAAGCGCCACGAGCCGCAGCCGCTGCCGGAGCACATCTACGACTCGCTGGGCGACGACGGCTTCGAGATCCTCTAGGAGGGTCGGCCGCTCGACAGCACCATCACGGCGTACTCCGCCGAGGACGGGTGCAGCTCGTAGCTGCCGAAGCGGTGGTCGAGCGACAACCCCACGGCGGCGGCGTCCGCCACCAGCTCCTCGGGCGGGTAGGTCCGGCTGCCCGGCATCACCGCACCGGGGTGGAACCCGAGCAGCACCCGACCGCCGTCGGCCAGCAGCTCGCGGAAACGGGTGAGCACCGCACGCTCGGTCCCGGTCCCGAGGTAGACCATCACGTTGCCGACGGCGACCACCAGGTCGAACCGTCCCACCACGGCGGGGTCGACGGCGAGTGCCTCGTGGGGCAGGACCGGCAGGTCGGGGTACGTCGCCCGCGACTGGGCACGCAGCCCGTCGTCCGGCTCGGTGGCGACGACGTCGTGGCCCCGGGCCTGCAGGGCGGCTGCGACCCGACCCATGCCGGAGCCGACGTCGAGCACCCGGGCGCGGCGGGGGAGCAGGGCATCGGCCAGTCGCGCCTCACCGTCGACGTCCTCGCCCTGCTGCACGAGCCGGGCGAAGTGGGCGCCGTAGCCCCGGGCGTCGGGATCCGTCAGCGCCCAGCGGGTGGGCGGCAGGTCCTCAGGAGTCCGTGACGGCACCGTCGAGGGTCCCCTCGGCGTCGCGCTCGGCGCGCGCCCTGCGACGACGGCGGCAGTACTCCAGGCCGAAGAGCCCCAGCCCGAAGCCCGCGAGGCAGGTCCACAGCCACCAGGAGCGACCGTTCTCCTGCAGCTCGCCGTAGAAGGGGAGCAGGGCCACGAAGCCCACCAGCCAGAGCGCGGAGCCGACCTCGAGCGTGCGTACGCCGTCGACGTCGAGGGGCTCGACCTCGGCGACGATGTAGGTGCGGTTGCCGATCTCGTGCGTCATCGGCTGGTCGTCGCGGAACTCCACGCCTCCACTCTGCCAGACTGCCGCCCGTGACCCAGAGCACCGGCGGCCTCGACCGCTTCTTCAAGATCTCGGAGCGTGGCTCGAGCCGTCGGACGGGAGGTCCGCGGCGGCATCGTCACCTTCCTGACGATGGCCTACATCGTGGTCCTGAACCCGCTGATCCTCGGGTTCGTCCCCGACTCCACCGGCGCGTTCCTCGGCGGCGGGGACGGCTCCGGCGCCAACCTGCCGGTCATCGCGGCCGGCACCGCCCTGGTGGCCGGGGTGCTGACGATCCTGATGGGCGCCGTGGCCAACTTCCCGCTGGCGCTCGCCACGGGCCTGGGCCTCAACGCCTTCGTGGCAGTCGTGATCGCGACCCAGTCGACGTGGGCCGACGCCATGGGCCTGGTCGTCCTCGAGGGGATCGTCATCCTGGTGCTGGTGCTGACCGGCTTCCGCCGCGCCGTCTTCCACGCCGTGCCGCAGCAGCTCAAGATCGCGATCTCGGTCGGCATCGGCCTCTTCATCGCCCTCATCGGCTTCGTCGACGCAGGGTTCGTGACCCGTCGGCCCGACGTGCAGGGGACGACCGTGCCGGTCCAGCTCGGCTCCAACGGCGAGCTGGTGGGGTGGCCGGTGCTGGTGTTCGCGATCGGCCTGGTGCTGGTGATCGCGCTCTGGGTCCGCCAGGTCCGCGGCGCCATCCTGATCGCGATCGTCGCGACCACCGTGCTCGCGTTCGTCGTCCAGGCCGTGCAGGGCCTCGGCACGGTCAACCCCGACGGACCGGGCAACTGGGCGCTGACGGTGCCGGACGTCCCCGACGACCTCGTCGGCATGCCCGACTTCGGCACGCTGGGCCAGTTCTCGCTGTTCGGCGCGTTCTCCTCGGTGGGTGTCCTCGCCGCCGTGCTGCTGGTCTTCTCGCTGCTGCTCGCCGACTTCTTCGACACCATGGGCACGATGACGGCGATCGGCGCCGAGGCCGGGCTCAACGACGCGGAGGGGATGCCGCCGCACACGCAGCGGATCCTGGTCGTCGACTCGGTGGCCGCGATCGCCGGTGGTGCGGCCGGGGTCTCGTCGAACACCTCCTACATCGAGTCCGCGTCCGGGGTCGGCGAGGGTGCGCGCACCGGCCTGGCGTCCGTCGTGACCGGGCTGCTGTTCCTGCTGGCCACGTTCTTCACCCCCGTCGTGGCGGCCATCCCGTCGGAGGCGGCCGTCCCGGCCCTCGTGCTGGTCGGATTCCTGATGATGCAGCAGGTCAAGGGCATCGACTGGGACGACCTCGAGATCGCGATCCCGGCCTTCCTGACGATCGTGCTGATGCCGTTCACCTACTCGATCACCGTCGGCATCGGCGCCGGCTTCGTCGCCTACGTGCTGATCAAGCTCGTCCGCGGCCGGCTCGCGGCCATCCACCCCCTGATGTGGGTCGTGTCCGCCCTCTTCGTCGTCTACTTCTTCATCAGCCCCATCACCGCCGCCCTCACCTGACGGTCGAGTCGCCACTCCGGCGGGTAGGTCGCCACTCCGGCGGAGAACAAGCGCCGGAATAGTTAGCAAAGGTAATGAGTTATGCTAACGACATGGTTCCCACCGTCGAGAAGGCCGCGCGTACCGACGCCGGACTGGCCTCCCAGCTCCGGCTCTCGGTCATGCGGTTGCGCCGTCGGCTCGCCAACGAGCGGCACCCCGACAACGAGCTGAGCCTCGGCGCGATGGCGGTCCTCGGCTGCCTCTTCCGCTACGGCGAGCTGAGCGTCGGCGAGCTCGCCGGCCACGAGCGGGTCCAGCCGCCGTCGATGACCCGCACCGTCAAGTGCCTGGCGGAGATGGGCCACGTCGACCGCCGACCGCACGAGACCGACGGGCGCCAGGTCGTCGTCGCCCTGACCGAGACCGGCCGGGCCACCGTCCTCGCCGACCGGCGGCGACGCGACGCCTGGCTCGCCCGCCGCCTCTCCGACCTCACCCCCCACGAACGCGCCGTCCTCCGCGAGGCGGCCCCGATCCTCGAAAGGCTCTCCTCTAGTTGAGTCCCACGTTCCGCTCCCTGCGCAACCCCAACTACCGGCTGTACGCCGCCGGTGGCGTGGTGTCGAACACCGGTACCTGGATGCAGCGGGTGGCCCAGGACTGGCTGGTGCTCCAGCTGACCGCCAACAGCGGCGCCGCGATCGGCATCACCACCGGGCTGCAGTTCCTGCCCTTCCTCCTGCTCTCGCCGCTCGCCGGCGTCGTCGCCGACCGGATCCCCAAGCGCCGCCTGCTGCAGATGACCAACATCGGCATGGCGGTGCCCGCTGTCGTCCTGGGCCTGCTCGCCGTCACCGGCACCGCCCAGATCTGGCACGTCTACGTCCTCGCCTTCGTGCTCGGCATCGCCTCCGCCTTCGACGCTCCGGCCCGGCAGAGCTTCGTCTCCGAGCTGGTCGACGGCGACGACCTCACCAACGCGGTCGGCCTGAACTCCGCCAGCTTCAACGCCGCCCGCCTGGTCGGGCCGGCGGTGGCCGGCGTCATGATCGCGGCCCTCGGCGGCGGCGTGGTCGCGACCGGGTGGGTGATCCTCATCAACGCCGTCACCTACATCGCCCCGGTGATGACGCTGCAGTCCCTCGACGGCCGGTTGCTCCACACCCCGGACCTCGTCCGTCGCGGACCCGGCCAGATCCGGGCCGGGGTGAGCTACGTGCTCGGGCGGCCCGACCTGATGCTGATCCTGGCGATCGTGTTCTTCACCGGCACCTTCGGCCTGAACTTCCAGCTCACCTCCGCGTTGATGGCGACCGAGGTCTTCGGCAAGGGCGCCGCCGAGTACGGCCTGCTCGGCACGTTCCTCGCGGTCGGGTCGCTGACCGGGTCGCTGGTCGCCGCCAGCCGGGTGCGGGTGCGGCACCGGCTGGTCGTCGGCGCCGCGCTGACCTTCGCGTTGCTGGAGATCGTGGCCGGGCTGATGCCGACATACCTCACGTTCGCGCTGATGACGCCGTTGCTGGGCCTCAGCGCGCTCACCATGATCACCGCGGCCAACACCTTCGTGCAGCTCAACACCGAGCCCGCGTTCCGCGGTCGGGTGATGGCGCTCTACATGATGATCTTCATCGGCGGCACGCCGCTGGGCGCGCCGCTCATCGGGTGGATCGGCGAGGTGTTCGGCGCCCGCTGGACGCTGCTGGGCGGTGGCCTGGTCACGGCGCTGGGGGTGCTCGCCTCCAGTGCGATCTACCTGCGGGCCCACCGCAACCGCGAGGCGCACCCGGCGAGCGGGGTGCCGGAGCCGGTCCGCACCGGCGCCACCGCCTGATCCGCCGTTTTGACCGGGGTTTGGGCCACGAGTAGCATCGATCCTCGTGTCTGGGACGACCAGACCGTTGCGCGCGCCCGCTCTTCACGGCGCTCCACACAGGCACGCAGTCAGGACATGATCCACCCCGCCGCGGCACCGTGCCACGGCGAGAGACAGGCAGAGAAAGGGAACCACCCAGGTGCCCACCATTAACCAGCTGGTCCGCAAGGGCCGCCAGGACAAGGTGTCGAAGAACAAGACGCCTGCCCTGAAGGGATCGCCGCAGCGCCGAGGCGTCTGCACGCGCGTCTACACGACCACCCCGAAGAAGCCGAACTCCGCCCTCCGCAAGGTCGCCCGCGTGCGCCTGTCGAGCGGCGTCGAGGTCACCGCCTACATCCCGGGTGTCGGTCACAACCTCCAGGAGCACTCCATCGTGCTCGTCCGCGGCGGCCGGGTGAAGGACCTCCCCGGTGTCCGCTACAAGATCATCCGCGGCACGCTCGACACCCAGGGCGTGAAGAACCGCAAGCAGGCCCGCAGCCGTTACGGCGCCAAGAAGGAGAAGAGCTGATATGCCGCGCAAGGGTCCCGCTCCCAAGCGTCCGCTCGACGTCGACCCGGTCTACGGGTCGCAGCTGGTCACGCAGCTCGTCTCCAAGGTCCTCCAGGACGGCAAGAAGCAGGTGGCACAGCGCATCGTCTACACCGCGCTCGAGGGCTGCCGCGAGAAGACCGGTACCGACCCGGTCGTCACGCTCAAGCGTGCGCTCGACAACGTGAAGCCGGCCATCGAGGTCAAGTCCCGCCGCGTCGGCGGTGCGACCTACCAGGTCCCGATCGAGGTCAAGGGCACGCGCGGCACCACGCTCGCGCTGCGCTGGCTCGTCGGCTACGCCGCCGACCGTCGTGAGAAGACGATGTCGGACCGCCTGATGAACGAGATCCTCGACGCCTCCAACGGCCTCGGTGCCGCGGTGAAGAAGCGCGAGGACACTCACAAGATGGCCGAGTCCAACAAGGCCTTCGCCCACTACCGCTGGTGACCCGAGGCGGGTGGCCGCCACCACGGCCGCCCGCCCCCACCGACCGACTTTCTAAGGAACGCTGACCACAGTGGCTGTCGACATCACCACGGACCTCAACAAGGTCCGCAACATCGGCATCATGGCGCACATCGACGCCGGCAAGACCACCACCACCGAGCGCATCCTGTTCTACACCGGTATCTCGTACAAGATCGGTGAGGTCCACGACGGCGCGGCCGTCATGGACTGGATGGAGCAGGAGCAGGAGCGCGGCATCACGATCACGTCCGCCGCGACCACCTGCTGGTGGAAGGACCACCAGATCAACATCATCGACACGCCCGGCCACGTGGACTTCACGGCCGAGGTCGAGCGCTCCCTGCGGGTGCTCGACGGTGCGGTCGCGGTGTTCGACGGTGTCGCCGGCGTGGAGCCCCAGACCATGACGGTCTGGCGCCAGGCCAACAAGTACGCCGTGCCCCGGATGTGCTTCGTCAACAAGCTCGACCGCACTGGCGCCGACTTCTTCCGCTGCGTCGACATGATGGTCGACCGCCTCAACTCCACCCCGCTGGTCCTCCAGCTCCCGATCGGCGCCGAGGGAGACTTCCTCGGTGTCATCGACCTCGTCGGCATGCGCGCGCTCACCTGGCGCGGCGAGACGACGATGGGCGAGGACTACGACGTCGAGGAGATCCCGGCCGAGCTGGCCGAGCAGGCCGCGGAGTACCGCGAGAAGCTGCTCGAGACCCTCTCGGACGCCGACGACGCGATCATGGAGAAGTTCCTCGAGGAGGGCGAGTTCACCGTCGAGGAGCTGGAGGCCGCGATCCGTCGCGCGACCCTGGCCGACAAGCTCAACCCGGTCCTGTGCGGCACCGCGTTCAAGAACAAGGGCGTCCAGCCCCTGCTCGACGCGGTCGTGAAGTTCCTCCCGAGCCCGCTCGACGTCGACGGCATCGTCGGCCACTCGGTCAAGGACGAGGACGAGGAGATCATCCGCAAGCCGTCCGACGACGAGCCGTTCTCCGGTCTGGCCTACAAGATCGCCACCGACCCGCACCTCGGCAAGCTGATCTACGTGCGCGTCTACTCCGGCAAGCTGGAGGCCGGCTCGACCGTGGTCAACTCGGTCAACGGCCGCAAGGAGCGGATCGGCAAGGTCTACCAGATGCACGCCAACAAGCGTGAGGAGATCGCGTCGGTCGGCGCCGGCCAGATCGTGGCCGTGATGGGCCTCAAGGACACCAAGACCGGTCACACCCTGTCCGACCCCCAGCACCAGGTGATCCTCGAGTCGATGACGTTCCCGGCCCCGGTGATCGAGGTCGCGATCGAGCCCAAGACCAAGGGCGACCAGGAGAAGCTCGGTACCGCCATCCAGCGGCTCTCCGACGAGGACCCCACCTTCACGGTCAAGGCCGACGAGGAGACCGGGCAGACCATCATCGCCGGCATGGGCGAGCTGCACCTGGAGATCCTCGTGGACCGCATGAAGCGCGAGTTCCGCGTGGAGGCGACCGTCGGCAAGCCGCAGGTGGCCTACCGCGAGACGCTCCGCAAGGACGTGCTCAAGCACAGCTACACGCACAAGAAGCAGACCGGTGGCTCGGGCCAGTTCGCGAAGGTCGTCGTCAACCTGGGTCCGAACATCGACCCGGAGACCGGCACCGGCGCGGGCTACGAGTTCGTCAACAACGTCAGCGGCGGCCGGGTCCCGAAGGAGTACATCCCTTCGGTCGACCAGGGTGGCCAGGACGCCATGGAGTTCGGCGTGCTCGCCGGCTACCCCATGGTCGACGTGAAGTTCACGCTCGAGGACGGCGCCTACCACGACGTCGACTCCTCCGAGCTGGCCTTCAAGATCGCGGGGAACCAGGCCTTCAAGGAGGCCGCCCGGATGGCCAAGCCGGTCCTGCTCGAGCCGATGTTCGCCGTCGAGGTCACCACCCCCGACAGCTTCCTCGGCACGGTCATCGGCGACATCAACAGCCGTCGCGGCCAGATCCAGGCACAGGAGGAGCGTCACGGTGACATGGTCATCAACGCCCTCGTGCCGCTGTCCGAGATGTTCGGGTACGTTGGCGACCTGAGGTCGAAGACCTCCGGTCAGGCGTCGTACTCCATGGAGTTCGACTCGTACGCCGAGGTTCCTTCGAACATCGCCGACGAGATCGTCAAGAAGGTCCGCGGCGAGTGACCCTCCGGGTCACCGGCACGTTCCCTCGGTTCAGCACCACATCACGAGTCATGTACACCACCACACCAGGAGGAGCCCACAGTGGCTAAGGCGAAGTTCGAGCGGACCAAGCCGCACGTCAACATCGGCACGATCGGTCACATCGACCACGGCAAGACCACCTTGACCGCGGCGATCACCAAGGTGCTGCACGACAAGCACCCCGACCTCAATGCGGCGTCGGCGTTCGATGAGATCGACAAGGCTCCCGAGGAGCGTCAGCGCGGCATCACGATCTCGATCGCGCACGTCGAGTACCAGACCGAGGCGCGTCACTACGCCCACGTCGACTGCCCCGGTCACGCCGACTACATCAAGAACATGATCACTGGCGCGGCGCAGATGGACGGTGCGATCCTCGTGGTCGCCGCGACCGACGGCCCGATGCCGCAGACGCGTGAGCACGTGCTGCTGGCCCGCCAGGTCGGCGTCCCCGCCCTGGTGGTCGCGCTCAACAAGTGCGACATGGTCGACGACGAGGAGCTCATCGAGCTCGTCGAGATGGAGGTGCGCGAGCTCCTCTCCGAGTACGAGTTCCCCGGCGACGACATCCCGGTCGTCCAGGTGGCGGCCTTCCCGGCGCTGCAGGGCGACGCCAAGTGGGGCGAGTCGATCATCGAGCTGATGAACGCCGTCGACGAGTCGATCCCGACCCCGGAGCGCGAGACCGACAAGCCGTTCCTGATGCCGGTCGAGGACGTCTTCACGATCACCGGTCGCGGCACCGTCATCACGGGCCGCATCGAGCGGGGCATCGTGAAGGTCAACGAGGAGGTCGAGATCATCGGCATCCGCGAGGTGGCCCAGAAGAGCGTCGTGACCGGCGTCGAGATGTTCCGCAAGCTGCTCGACGAGGGTCAGGCCGGCGAGAACGTCGGGCTGCTGCTCCGTGGCACCAAGCGCGAGGACATCGAGCGCGGCATGGTCGTCATCAAGCCGGGCACCACGACCCCGCACACCAACTTCGAGGCCTCGGTCTACATCCTCTCGAAGGAGGAGGGCGGCCGTCACACGCCGTTCTTCAACAACTACCGTCCGCAGTTCTACTTCCGGACCACGGACGTCACCGGCGTCGTCACCCTGCCCGAGGGCAAGGAGATGGTCATGCCCGGCGACAACACCGAGATGGCCGTCGAGCTGATCCAGCCCATCGCCATGGACGAGGGCCTGCGGTTCGCGATCCGTGAGGGTGGCCGCACCGTCGGCGCCGGCCGGGTCACCAAGATCACCAAGTGAGCGCCCCGGCCCGGGCTTGCCCGGGCCGGAAACCGGCGCCAGATCGAGTAGCGGCGCGACCGAGCCTGCGAGGTCGCGACCCGCGTATCGAGATCTAGGTCCAGCACGACACGTTGCCCCCGAGCCTGATGGCTCGGGGGCTTCGTCGTCCCCCGAGCCTGCTCGGTGGCGGCCGCCAGCGTGCCGCCCATGACCTTGAGCATCGGCATGATCACGATCGACACCCCGGCGGCGACGCCCCTCGCGACCTGGTGGGCGGAGCGCTTCGGCGCCCAGGTGGTGCAGGACTTCGGAGGCGAGTTCCTCATCCTCGCCGGCGGCGGGCTGCCGGCACGACGCGGAGCAGGCGTTGACCTGATCCCTCGGCCTGGCGGCCTCAGCCCGGCTCCGCGCTCAACCGAGCAGGGCGTCGACCGCCTCGGCGAAGACCTGGGTGTGCCGGTCGACGTCGGCGTCGGTGTGGAACTGCGAGAACAGGCTCATGTTGTGGAAGGGCGCGAGCAGCACCCCGCGGTTGACGGTCCACAGGTGCATGAAGGCGTCGAGGTCCTCGTCGACGGCCGCCGCGGCCTCGGCCCCGGAGCGCGGGGGAGGGCAGAACCAGTACTCCGCACGGCAGCCGAGCCGCTGCACGTGCCAGGGCAGCCGGTGCTCGTCGATGACTCCCTGGATGCCGGTGGTGAAGCGCTCGGCGAGCGGGATCGCGACGTCGAAGTCGTGCGGCCGCAGCGCGGTGCTCAGTGTCGCCCGCACCGCAGCCATCGCCAGCGCGCTGCCGGTGAGGGTGCCGCCCACCCCGGCCACGTCGATGTCGTGGCCGAGCATCGGCCCCGACAGCCGGTCGGCCACCTCCTGCGTCATGCCGTACGCCGCCACCGGTACGCCGCCGCCGATCGGCTTGCCCATCACCACGAAGTCGGGGTCGAGGTCCCACGCTGCCGTCGCGCCGCCCGGCCCGGCACAGATCGTGTGGGTCTCGTCGTTGACCAGCAGCACGCCGTGGCGGCGCGTGATCTCGCGAACCCCCGCAAGGTAGCCCGCCTCCGGCAGCACGATCCCGATGTTGGTCAGCGCCGGCTCCATCAGCAGGCAGGCGACGTCGCCCTCCGCGAGCCGCCGGTCGAGCGCGTCGAGGTCGTTGAAGGGGACGACGGCGGTGGTGAGCGACGACGTCGACCTGCGGTCCCAGCGCCCCGGGCCGCGGCACGACGCGGTCCCCGGCGTTGCCGTGCTCGAGCACGGCGAGCGTCTCGTCGACGGTGCCGTGGTAGCACCAGTCCATGACCGCGATCCGGGGCCGCCCGGTCAGGTGCCGGGCGAAGCGCAGCACGAACCGGTTGGCGTCGGTGGCGGTCATCGCCATCTGCCACAGCGGTACGCCGAAGCGGCGGGCGAGCTCGTTCGCCACCCAGGTCGCGTCCGCCGTGGGCAGCATCGTGGTGATGCCGAGCTCGGTCCGCTCGCGCACGGCCTCGGCAACCGCAGGCAGGCAGTGACCGGTCATCGAGCCGGTGTCGCCGAGGCACAGGTCGACGTACTCGATCCCGTCGACGTCGGTGAAGCGACCACCCTGCGCGCGCTCGACGAAGAGCGGGAACGACCCGGGCCAGCGGGTCATCCACGGCATCGGCACCCCGGCGAGCAGCGGCCCGCGCGCCTCGGCGGCGAGCTCCGCGGAGCGGGGATGGGTGTCGGTGAAGCGCTGCTCCTCCTGCTGGTGCAGGTCGGCGAGCCGGTCACGGTCGATCATGGGAGCAATCTAGGACGCCGGGACCCCCGGGAGGAGGGTGCGGACCTGCCGGACTGGACAATGTCCGACGTGAACGAGCCCGACCGCCCCGCACGACCGCACCAGAAGCTGACGCCCGACGGACGCCGGATGCGCGAGGTCCTCAGCTATTCACGCCGGGGCAGCCGCTTCACGCCCAGCCAGGCTGACGCCTGGGAGAGGTACGCCGACGGGTGGTTCATCCCCGAGGAGGCGCTGGACCACGAGGGCTTCTCGTGGGCCGACTGGTTCGGGCGGGAGGCACCGCTCGTGGTGGAGATCGGCCCGGGTGTCGGCGAGGCGACCGGGGTGCTCGCCGCGCGCCGGCCGGACCACGACGTGCTGGCGATCGAGGTGTGGCTGCCCGGGGTGGCGGCCGGGCTGGCCGAGGTGGCCGCGGCGGGCGCGGAGCAACGTCCGGTTCTGCTCGGTCGACGCGGCCTGGGTGCTCGAGCACGTCGTCGCTCCCGACTCCCTCGCGGGCCTCTGGACGTTCTTCCCCGACCCGTGGCCGAAGACGAAGCACCACAAGCGTCGCCTGGTCGGCCACGACTTCGCCGCCCTCGCCGCGTCCCGGCTGCGGCCGGGGGCCGAGTGGCGACTGGCCACCGACTGGGCCGACTACGCCGCTCAGATGAGGCAGGTGCTCGATGCCGAGCCCGCGCTGGAGGGCGGGCCCGTCGAGCGGTGGGCGGAGCGACCGGTCACCAAGTTCGAGCGCAAGGGGCTCGCGGTCGACCGCGAGATCGTCGACCTCTGCTACCGCAGGGTCTGACCCGGCGGCCCGGCGTCGGTCCGTGAGACCAGCCGCTGCACCAGGTCGGCCTCGCGCCCCAGCCGGGCGCCGTCGCGGGCGCGGCGGGTCGCGACGACGGCCAGCAGCAGGTCCTCGTCGGCCGTGCCGGGCGGTGGCGGCGGCGCGACGTACGGCTGCACCTGCTCGGCGAGCCGGTGCGCCATCGCGGAGCGGGGGCCTGGTGCCATCGACGGCGCCCGCCCCAGGAACTGCCGCAGTCCCACCGCCAGCGTGGTCGGGAGGGGGACCACGTCGGCGGCGGAGGCCCACGCGGCCAGGTGGGCCGGCATCGGCCGCGGCGGCACCAGCCGCAGCCGCACCCTCTCCCTCACGACGTAGGTCCCGGCCGCGTGGTCGCCGAGCCGCTTGCCGCGGTTGCTGACGAGCGCCGAGAAGAAGGCGGGCACCCCGGTGAAGGCGTAGATCTCGACGAAGCCGATGAGCGTGCGCACGAACGCGTGCTGGAAGGAGATCGGACCGGCGTCGTCGCGGACGGTGCGCAGGCCGGTGGCGAGCTTGCCGAGCGACTTGCCGCGGGTGATCGTCTCCGTCGCGGTCGGGATCACCAGGAAGACCGTGATCATGGTGCCGACGACCGCGACGTGGGCGAGGGCTCCGCTGGCGCGCAGGGTCGCGACGCCGTAGACGAGGACGACCACGAGCAGGATCAGCAGCGTGACGACGACGTCGATCAGCCCCGACACCATCCTGATCCCGAGGTTGGCGGGTGGCAGGTCGAGCGCGACGGCCTCGCCGGTGACGAGGTCGTCCACGGTCAGCGACGCGTACCCGTGACCCCCCACGCCCTGCTCCATGGCGAGCGAGCATACGGCCCACGAGCCCTCCGCGCGCCGCCTACAGTGACCTGCGTGGACCTCGACGCCTACGTGCTCGCGCACCAGCACACGTGGCAGCGCCTCGACGCGCTGGTCCGGACGCGACGGCTGAGCGGCGCGGAGGGGGACGAGCTCGTCGAGCTCTACCAGCACACCGCGACCCACCTCTCCGTGGTGCGCACCTCCGCCCCCGACGCCCAGGTGGTCGCCCACCTGTCCAGCCTGCTGGCCCGCGCCCGCACCCGCGCCGAGGGCACCCGCACCACCACGTGGTCCGGCGTGCTCACCTTCCTCACCGACCGGTTCCCCGCGGCCCTCTACCGGCTGCGCTGGTGGTGGCTCGGCACGACCGCCGCGAGCGTGGTGGTCACCGGCGTCATGATGTGGTGGCTGCTGCAGAACCCGTCCGTCGAGCAGAGCCTGATGTCCCCGCAGGAGATCGACCAGCTGGTCGCCGAGGACTTCGAGGGCTACTACAGCCAGTACGCCGCGGGCGAGTTCGCCACCCAGGTGTGGGTCAACAACGCCTGGGTCGCCGCCCTGTGCCTCGCGCTGGGTGTGCTCGGGGCCCCGGTGGTCTGGCTGCTGTTCACCAACCTCGCCAACGTGGCGGTGATCGGCTCGATCATGATCCGTCACGACCACGCCGCGCACTTCTGGGGGCTGCTGCTGCCGCACGGCCTGCTCGAGATCACCGCGGTCTTCGTCGCCGGCGGGGTGGGGCTGCGGCTGTTCTGGTCCTGGGTGGAGCCCGGTGACCTGACCCGGTCCCGCTCCCTGGCCCGCGAGGGCCGCACCGCCGGCACGGTCGCCCTCGGGCTGGTCCTGGTGCTGGCCGTGAGCGGCATGGTCGAGGGGTTCGTGACGCCGTCGTCGCTGCCGACCTGGGCGCGGCTGGCGATCGGCGTGCTCGCCGAGCTGGTCTTCCTCGCCTACGTCTTCGGCCCGGGCCGCGTGGCCGTCCGTCGCGGCCACACCGGCGACGTCGACGCCGCCCTGCTCGAGACCGGCGTCGCCAGCCAGGGCTGATCACCCCGGCTGCGCCGTGGTGATCACAGGAGTCCGCGGGCCTTGAGCGAGAGGTAGTGGTCGGCCAGCGCCGGGGCCAGCTCGCTCGCGTCGGCGTCCACGACGTCCACGCCGAGGGTCCGCAGCACCCGTGCGGTGTGGGCGCGGCGCGCGAGCGCCTGCTCGGCGGCTGCGGCGTCGTACACCTCGTCCAGGGTCGTACGCCGGGCGGCGAGCTCGGCCAGCCCGGGATCGCGCACCGACGCGAGCACCACGCGGTGGTGGCGGACCAACGTGGGCAGCCGCGGGAGCAACCCCTGCTCGACCGAGGCCGGCTCGAGCGGGGTGAGCAGCACCACCAGCGCCCGCTGCCGGCCCCAGGTGGACACGGCGCCGAGCAGCGAGGACCAGTCGGCCTCGGCGATCACCGGCTCGAGGTCGGCCAGCCGGTCCTGCAGCTGCGAGGCGACGCCGCGGCCGCCGACCGCCCGGATCCGGGTGTGGACGGTGCGGTCGCCGGCGATGAGGTCGACCCGGTCGCCGGCCCGCGAGGCGAGCGTCGCCAGCAGCAGCGCGGCGTCCATCGCCGAGTCGAGCCGCGGGACGTCGCCGACGCGCGCGGCCGACGTCCGGGACGTGTCGAGCACCAGCACCACCCGCCGGTCACGCTCGGGCTGCCAGGTGCGCACCACGACCGTGCGGGTGCGACCGGTGGCCCGCCAGTCGATGGAGCGGACGTCGTCACCGCGGACGAACTCGCGCAACGAGTCGAACTCCGTGCCGCGCCCGCGCACGCGCACGGCGGAGCGGCCGTCGAGGTCGCGCAGCCGGGCGAGCCGGGAGGGGAGGTGGCGGCGGGACTCGAAGGCCGGCAGGCTCCGCACGCTGCCGGGCACGGTGCGGGTCTGCTGCCGGGCCGCGAGCCCGAGCGGACCCGGGCAGCGCACCGTGACCCCGGTGGCGCGCAGGTCGCCGCGGCGCCGTGGCTGCAGGGGAGTGGTCAGCAGGGTCCGCTCGCCGGGCGCGAGGGAGAGCCGGTGCCGGTTGCCGAGCGCCCCGGCCGTCGGCTGCCACGCGTCGCGGACGAGCGCCCGCAGCCGCCGGCTCCCCGTCGCCTCGGCGACGAGGGTCGTCGCGGTCTCCTCCCCGAGCCGGACGGAGCCGGTCGGGCGCCGCGTCACCGCGAGCCGGGCGGGGGAGAGTGCCGCGAGCAGGTCGGCCGCCACGAGCACCGCGACGGCCAGCACCCACAGCCAGGCCGTCGAGTACGCCGGCCGCAGCACCACGGGGACGATCCCGAGGAGCAGCAGCGGCGGCACCCGACCGGTGAGGACCATCAGCGGGGCACCGGGACCGAGTCCATCGCCGCCCGCAGCACCTGGGCGGTGTCGACGCCCTCGAGCTCGGCCTCGGGCCGCAGCGCCAGCCGGTGGGCAAGGGTCGCGTGCGCGAGCGCCTTGACGTCGTCGGGCGTGACGAAGTCGCGCCCCTGCAGCCAGGCCCAGGCCCGCGCCGCCCGCAGCAGCGCGGTGGCGCCGCGCGGGCTCACGCCCAGCGACACCGACGGCGACTCGCGGGTGGCGCGGGCGACGTCGACGACGTACCCGATCACCTCGGGCCCGACCTGCACCGCGCGGCAGGCGGCCTGGCCGGCCGCGAGGTCGGCGGTCCCGGCGACGGGGCCGACGCCGGCCGCGGCCAGGTCGCGCGGGTCGAGCCCGGCGGCGTGCCGCTGCAGGATCTCGACCTCGTCCTCGCGGGGAGGCAGCGGCATCACGACCTTGAGCAGGAACCGGTCGAGCTGGGCCTCGGGCAGCGGGTAGGTTCCTTCGTACTCCACCGGGTTCTGCGTCGCGGCGACGAGGAACGGGCGCGGCAGCGCGCGGGAGACGCCGTCGACCGAGACCTGTCCCTCCTCCATCGCCTCGAGCAGTGCCGACTGGGTCTTGGGCGGGGTCCGGTTGATCTCGTCGGCCAGCAGCAGCTGGGTGAAGACCGGACCCTCGCGGAAGGTCAACTCGCCGGCCCGGCCGTCGATGATCATCGACCCGGTGATGTCACCGGGCATCAGGTCGGGGGTGAACTGCACCCGGCGGGTGCCCACGTCGAGGGAGGCGGCCAGGGCGCGCACGAGCAGCGTCTTGGCGACACCTGGCACACCCTCCATCAGCACGTGGCCGCCGCAGAGCAGCGCCACCAGCAGCCCGGAGACCGCTGCGTCCTGCCCGACCACCACCCTGGCGACCTCACGGCGTACGGCGGCCAGCCGTTCGCGTGCCTCGTCGGGG
The DNA here is from genome assembly GCA_963754575.1 of uncultured Actinomycetota bacterium. Lineage (GTDB taxonomy): Bacteria > Actinomycetota > Actinomycetes > Propionibacteriales > Nocardioidaceae > Nocardioides. Next base: position 65,350 of record CAVWGQ010000013.1, read on the forward strand.
CTCGGCAGGGTCTCGTCGATCGGGTCGTTCATGGGCGTCGTACCTCTTCCTCGAGGGCGGCCAGCGCTCCGGCCAGGGTGATCAGGTCGCGGTCGTGCGTCGGTGGGGGAGCAGCGGGGTCCAGCAGCAGCGCCAGCTCGGACCGGGGGCGGTCGACCCGGGCCGCGAGCTGGTCGAGCAGCCGGTCGACGTGGGCGGGGTCGTCGGGGTGGGGGACGGCCAGCGAGACACCCAGACGTCGTCGGGTCGCCCGACGCAGGGCACCCGCCGCGTGGTCCCGGTCGCCTGCCTTGCGGTACAGGCGCCCCCGGCTGCGGGTGGTCTCCAGCGCCCGGACGACGACCGGCAGGGGCTCGACGACCAGCGGCCCCAACCGTCGCGCCCGCCCGGCCACGAGTGCCAGGGCGCCGACCAGCACCAGCAGCAGCGCGGGCCGCAGCCACGGCGGGAGCAGGGTCTGCAGGCTGACGCCGTCGTCCCCGACCAGGTCGGTGAGCTCGGGGACGTACCAGACCAGCCGGGGCTGCTGGCCGAGCAGCCGCAGCACCGCGGCGGCGTTGTCGGCCCGCAGCACCTGGTCGTTGCGCAGCGCCTCGGCGGCCCCCAGCAGCACCAGCCCGTCACGGGGCTGGCCGACCAGGACGCCGTCCTCGACGGCGAAGCAGCCCGGGCCGGGATAGGCCAGGGCGCGGTCGACCTCGACCTCGAGGTCCCCGAGCACCGGGTCGTCGCAGTCGGAGCGCACCGGCCCGCTCGGCAGGGACGACGACGGCAGCTCCTGGACGCCGAGCGCCTCGGTCGTGCCGGGTCCGGGCTCGACGACCACCAAGGTGGCGCCGCCGGCGTGGTCGAGCAGCCGGCCGGCCGTGCTGCGTCCGAGCAGGTCCGCCGAGGTCACCACCACGGTCGTGGTCCCGGTGACGTCCACCTCCTCGAGCTCGGCGGCGCCCCGGACGACCGTGACGTCGACGCCCTCGTCCCGCAGCACCTCCGCCGTCGCGCGGGCGCCGCCCGGCCCCGGGTTGGCCGGGTCGTACGTCGCGCTGGTGGTCGGCTCGTCGGCGGAGAGCACGCCCACGCCCAGCGCGGCCAGCACCGCGACGACGATCAGGACGGTCGCGCGGTGGCGACGCCACCCGGTCGCGGGCGCCTCCGCCACGGAGGTGCCCTGCTCGCTCATCGCGTCACCGCGCGGGTGCCGCGCAGCTCGTCGTCGAGCGCGAGGGCCGCGGCCGCCCAGTCGTCCCCCGCGGGGCGGTCGCCGTAGAGCACCAGGTCGAAGCGGAGCGTCAGCTCGCGCAGCCGCGCCGCCCGGGCGGGGTGGGCGGCCGCGAGCGCCTCGCCGACCTCGTGCGCCGTCAGCGCCGGCAGGTCGTCGAGCCAGCCGCGCTCGGCCTGCCGGGTCGCCGTCGCCCGGAAGGCGTCGACGACGGCGTCGTCCCAGCGGCCCTCGGCGTACGCCGCGTCGGCCCTGGCGCGCAGCTGCTGGGCGGTCAGCGCCGGGTCGTCCACCAGGAGCGCGTCGGCGGCGCGGCGTCGGCCGGGGGACCGGCCCGCCCGGCTGAGCAGCCAGACCAGCGCCACCACGAGACCGAGCAGGACCAGCATCGCCGCGAACAGCGTCAGCGGGGGAGTCCGCTCGGCGGCGCGCAGGCCGCCGTCGATGACCCGACCGAGCCAGGTCAGGATGCGCTGCGCCAGGTCACCGTCCTGGTACTCGGGCTGCAGCAGCTCGCGGCGCAGCAGCTCCCGGGCCTCCGAGGGAGACGGGTCGACGGGGATCACGGACGCGGCAACCCTGCCTCGGTGAGCAGCTCGACGTCGTAGCCCTCCCTGCGGATCCGCAGGTCGATGTACTGCAGGCAGGTGACCGCGGTGGCGAAGGGCGCCACGAAGGCGGCCGCCACGACCGAGGACACCGCCTGCGAGAGCACCAGCAGCAGCGGGCTCTCGGGGTCGACCCCGCCGAACGTCGACAGCGCGGCGACCCCCAGCGTCACCGGTGCGGTGAGGAAGCCGCCGGCGGCCTGGGTGAGGAAGACCGTGAGCAGGGCGATGCCGAAGGTACGCCAGAAGGCGGTGCGGGTCAGTCGCACGACCCGGCCGAGGGACTCCCAGATCTTCAGCCGCTCCAGCATCAGTGCCGGGACGGCGAGGTAGTAGACCCGCACCCAGAAGACCACCAGGGCGGCGAGGAACAGCGGGACCGAGATGATCCCGAACCACACCAGCGCCCAGCCGTCGATCGTGAGCGCCGCGACGACCCAGAGCAGCACGTAGGCGCCGATCACGACCGTGGTGAGGAGTCCGAGCAGCAGGGTCAGCCCGATCAGCCGCCAGCGCTGGCCGCGGGTGGCAGCCCAGGCCTGGCCAGGCTAGCCGGTGGCCCAGGGTCGCCGCCATCGTGACGTGGGCGATCATCCCGGTGACGAGGACCAGCCCGATCGACTGGAGCACCACGCCCAGCATCAGCGAGCCCATGGTGGCGACGAGTCCGACGAGCTCGTCTTGCGAGGGGGTGCCCGGGCCGTTCATCGAGGACGTCAGGTCGACCGTGGTGGCCAGCCCCGCCGTGACGACGACCGGGATCGCCATGGCCACGGCCGTCACCAGGACGGCGGAGCCGACGGTCGCGGCCGGGTTGTAGCGGATGATCTTGAAGGCCGCGTCGTGGAGGTCGCCGAGCCCCAGCGGTCGCAGCGGGTACGGCGCCCGGCTCGTGCACCGCCCCGCTCCACACCGACGGACCGGTGGCGGGGGGCGGCCCACGCCGGAGGTCCCGACGGTCCGGGCGTGGGTTCGTGGCCGGGCGGTGGTGGTCCGGCCGGGCCACCGGGTGGTGGGAATGAGCCGCTCAACGTGTGTCCCCTCGTACGGCTGCCGGGTGGTGGCGCCCATCTCGTCAGCACCGACGTCTCCGTGTCGGCGCTAGTCTGTGACGCCCGGGAGGCACCATGACCCACTTCGTCACCGACGGCGGTCTCGAGACCGATCTGATCTACCACCACGGCTTCGACCTCCCCGACTTCGCGTCGTTCCCGCTCGTCGAGGACGCCGCCGGCCGTGCGGCGCTGTCGCGCTACTACGACGGGTACGCCGCGATCGCCGCCGGGCTGGACGTGGGGCTGCAGCTCGACACCCCGACCTGGCGGGCCAACCCGGACTGGGCGTCGCGCCAGGGGTACGACGCGGCGGCGCTCGCCCGCGTCAACGAGGCGGCCGTCGGGCTGGTCCGCGAGGTCGCGGACCGCTGGTCCGACCGGGTCCCCGTCACCCGGGTCTCGGGTCAGCTCGGACCCCGCGGTGACGGCTACCGTCGCGGCGACGCGGTCGACCCCGACGAGGCGGCCGACTACCACCGCCCCCAGCTGGCCGCGCTCGCCGCCGCACGGGGCCGACCTCGCGTCGGCACTGACGCTCACCGACGTGGGGGAGGCGGTCGGGGTGGTCCGGGCCGCCCGCGACGTGGGGCTCGCGGTCTGGGTGTCGTTCACCGTGGAGACCGACGGCCGGCTCCCCGACGGCACCACCCTCGCCGTGGCGCTGCGAGCGACCGACGACGCTGCCGCACCTGACGCGTTCATGGTCAACTGCGCCCACCCCGACCACGTCACTGCGCGGGCTCGGGGAGGACGGCCCCTGGGACCGCGTGCGCGGGTTGCGCGTCAACGCCTCCGAGCGCAGCCACGAGGAGCTGGACGCGATGACCGAGCTCGACGCCGGCGACCCGGTGGCGCTGGCCGCCGCCCACCGCCGGCTCGAGGACCTGCTCCCGGCGGTCGAGGTGGTCGGTGGGTGCTGCGGCACGGACGCCTCGCACGTGGCAGCCATCTGGGCCGGCCGGCCCGAGCGGCCGCCTACGCTTCGTCCGTGACCGAGACCGCCACCCCGACCCGGCGCGTGCACCGGGCGTGGTGGGTGGCCGCGGCCACGATGGCGGCGCTCGTCGCCGCCGCCGGCTTCCGGTCCTCGACCGGGGCGCTGCTGGTGCCGCTCGAGGAGGAGTTCGGCTGGAGCCGCACCACCACCAGCGGCGCGGTCAGCCTCAACCTCATCGTCTACGGCCTCACCGCCCCGTTCGCCGCCGCCCTCATGGAGCGCTTCGGCGTCCGTCGCGTGGTGGCGGCGGCGCTCGTGCTGGTCTCGCTCGGCTCGGGCCTCACGCTGCTGATGACCAGCCCCTGGCAGCTGTGGCTGCTCTGGGGGTTCGCGGTCGGCGTCGGCACCGGTTCACTGGCGCTGGTCTTCGGCGCGATCGTCGCCAACCGGTGGTTCGTCCGGCACCGCGGTGTGGTCGTGGGCGTGTTCAGCGCGGCGAGCTCGACCGGCCAGCTGGTCTTCCTGCCGGCGATCGCCGCTCTGGCGGAGGGGCCGGGCTGGCGCTTCGCCGCCGCCCTCGTCGCCGGCTTCGCGCTGCTCCTGGTGCCGGTCGTGTGGTTGCTGCTGCGCGACTCCCCGGCCGACGCCGGCACCACGGCGTACGGCGCGGAGCTCGGCACCCCGGTGCCGGCACCCGCCCTCCCACAGTCCGGCGGCGCCGCGGCCCAGGCGCTGCGCACACTGCGCGAGAGCAGCCGCTCGCGCACCTTCTGGATCCTCCTCGGCACGTTCTGGATCTGCGGGTGGTCGACCAACGGGCTGATCGGCACCCACTTCATCCCGGCCGCCCACGACCACGGCATGCCGGCGACCACCAGCGCGACGCTGCTGGCACTGATCGGCGTCTTCGACATCGTCGGCACCGTCGCCAGCGGCTGGCTGACCGACCGGGTCGACAGCCGCTACCTGCTCTGCGGCTACTACTTCTTCCGCGGGCTCTCGCTGCTGGCGGTGCCGTGGCTGCTGGGTCCGCACGTGCACCCGAGTCTCTTCCTCTTCATCCTGTTCTACGGCCTCGACTGGGTCGCGACGGTGCCGCCGACGGTCGCGCTCTGTCGCCAGCACTTCGGCATCGAGCGGTCCGGGATCGTCTTCGGCTGGGTCTTCGCGGCCCACATGGTGGGCGCCGGGGTGGCCGCCAGCTTCGCCGGCTGGATCCGCACCGTCGAGGGTGACTACTTCCTCGCCTGGCTGACGGCGGGCGGCCTGTGCGTCGCCGCGGCCGTCGCCTGCCTGACGATTCCGCGTCGGGCGACCGCGGAATCGTGACGCCGGAGCCGTGCTGAGGACGGGGGAGCGTGCGATTTGGCGCTCGCCCGGGGTTCTGCCAAGATAGTCCAGTTGCTTCGGCGGGTTGCCGGGGTGCGCCCCACATGTTGACTACTGAATCGCGTCTCACGATCGATCGGTAGTCGCCCTGTGCGGCCGCACCGAACCGTGAGACCCGATCGGCCTGACGAACCGTCAGGCGCCTACCAACACCGAGCAGGATCCCCGAGGTCTTGTGTTGTGCCAACCAGCGCGACACGCCCGACCGCGGGGGTCGGAGCCGGAGGCTGGCAACAGGGAGGGACCGACTCAAACCGGAGGACGTCCCGGACGAATGCAACGCGGCACCGACTACACGAAGGACGAGAGAGACCTATGGCGGGACAGAAGATCCGCATCAGGCTCAAGGCCTATGACCACGAGGTGATCGACACCTCGGCGCGCAAGATCGTGGACACCGTCACCCGTACGGGTGCCAAGGTCGCCGGCCCCGTGCCGCTGCCGACCGAGAAGAACGTCTACTGCGTCATCCGCTCGCCCCACAAGTACAAGGACTCCCGCGAGCACTTCGAGATGCGCACCCACAAGCGTCTCATCGACATCATCGACCCCACGCCGAAGACCGTCGACTCGCTCATGCGACTCGACCTGCCTGCCGGCGTCGACATCGAGATCAAGCTCTGAGGATCCTGCGATGACTGCCACTTTCGAACGCAATGCCAAGGGACTGCTGGGCACCAAGCTCGGCATGACCCAGCTGTGGGACGACAACAACCGGATCGTCCCCGTGACCGTGATCGACGCACGCACCAACGTCGTGACCCAGGTCCGCACGCCCGAGGTGGACGGCTACAACGCCGTCCAGGTCGGGTTCGGCGAGATCGAGGGCCGCAAGGTGACGAAGCCGCAGACCGGTCACTTCGACAAGGCCGGGACCACCCCGCGCCGCCACGTCGTCGAGATCCGTACCCGCAACGCCGCGGACTACGCCGTCGGCCAAGAGCTGGGTGTCGACACCTTCGCCGCGGGCGAGGAGATCGACGTCACCGGCACCAGCAAGGGCAAGGGCTTCGCCGGCGTCATGAAGCGTCACGGCTTCCACGGCGTCGGTGCCTCCCACGGTGCCCACCGCAACCACCGCAAGCCGGGTTCCATCGGCGCCTGCGCGACCCCGGGTCGTGTCTTCAAGGGCGTCCGGATGGCCGGCCGGATGGGTCGCGACACCGTCACCGTCCAGAACCTCACCGTGCACGCGGTCGACGCCGACAAGGGCCTGATCCTGATCAAGGGCGCCATCCCCGGTCCCAAGGGTTCGCTCGTCGTGCTGCGCTCCGCCGCCAAGCAGAACCAGGAGGCCTGAGCCGCATGGCAACCAAGACCGTCTCCGTCGACCTCCCCGCCGCCATCTTCGACGTCGAGGTCAACGTCCCGTTGATCCACCAGGTCGTCGTGGCCCAGCAGGCCGCGGCCCGCCAGGGCACGCACGCCACCAAGACCCGCGGCGTCGTCCGTGGCGGTGGCCGCAAGCCCCACAAGCAGAAGGGCACCGGCCGCGCCCGCCAGGGCTCGACCCGCGCGCCGCAGTTCGCTGGTGGTGGCGTCGTCCACGGCCCGCAGCCGCGTGACTACGACCAGCGGACCCCCAAGAAGATGAAGGCCGCCGCCCTGCGCGGTGCCCTCTCCGACCGGGCCCGCAACGGCCGGATCCACGTGGTCGACTCCCTCGCCGGCGGCGACAAGCCGTCCACCAGGGGTGCGCTGGCCACGCTGGCCGGCCTGACCGACCGGGTGAAGTACCTCGTCGTGCTCGAGCGCACCGACTCCGTCACCTGGCTGTCGCTGCGCAACGCCCCCGAGGTCCACATCGTGGCCGTCGACCAGCTCAACACCTACGACGTCATCGCCTCCGACGACGTGGTCTTCACCCGTGGCGCGTACGACGCGTTCGTGGGCAAGGCCTCCGGCAGCACCACGGCGTCCGCGCCGGCGGCCGCCGAGACCGTGACCGCCACCGAGGAGCCGGCGCTGCCCGCCGGTGCCAAGGCGCCCCTCAAGAGCGCCCGCGCTCCCAAGGGCTTCGAGGTCCTCGGCAAGGAGTCCGGCGTCTACGCCCTCGAGGGCGACGCGAGCTACGACGCGGCCCAGGCCGACTTCTGGTTCAAGTCCGTCGAGGACGCCGAGGCTGCCGGCCTCACCCGTGCCGACGACCAGGCCGACGAGAAGGAGACCGACCAGTGAGCACCCTGCACAAGGACCACCGCGACGTCCTGATCGCCCCGGTGGTGTCCGAGAAGAGCTACGGCCTCCTCGACGCCAACAAGTACACGTTCCTGGTGCACCCGGACGCCAACAAGACCGAGATCAAGATCGCGGTCGAGAAGGTGTTCGACGTCAAGGTCACCTCGGTGAACACGATCAACCGCAAGGGCAAGACCCGTCGGACCCGGTTCGGCACGGGAAAGCGCGCGAACACCAAGCGCGCCATCGTCAGCCTCGCTGAGGGCCACCGCATCGACATCTTCGGCGCCTGAGAACCGGCGCAGCAGAAGGAAGACAGACATGGCTATCCGTAAGTACAAGCCGACCACCCCGGGCCGTCGTGGCTCCTCGGTGGCCGACTTCGTCGAGATCACCCGGACCACGCCGGAGAAGTCGCTGACCCGTCCGCTCCCCAAGAAGGGCGGCCGCAACAACCAGGGCCGGATCACCACCCGGCACCAGGGTGGCGGTCACAAGCGGGCCTACCGGATCATCGACTTCCGTCGCTACGACAAGGACGGTGTCCCGGCGAAGGTCGCCCACATCGAGTACGACCCCAACCGCACCGCCCGCATCGCGCTGCTCCACTACGCCGACGGCGAGAAGCGCTACATCGTGGCGCCGAAGGACCTGCGCCAGGGTGCTGCCGTGGAGTCGGGCCCGCTGGCCGACATCAAGCCCGGCAACAACCTGCCGCTGCGCAACATCCCGGTCGGTTCGACCATCCACTGCATCGAGCTGCGGCCCGGTGGCGGTGCGAAGATCGCACGCTCCGCCGGGAACAGCGCACAGCTCGTCGCCAAGGAGGGCTCGCGCGCCACGCTGCGGCTGCCTTCCGGCGAGATGCGGTTCGTCGACGTGCGCTGCCGCGCCACGATCGGTGAGGTCGGCAACGCCGAGCAGTCCAACATCAACTGGGGCAAGGCCGGCCGCATGCGGTGGAAGGGCAAGCGCCCGACCGTCCGCGGTGTCGTCATGAACCCGGTCGACCACCCCCACGGTGGTGGCGAGGGCAAGACGTCCGGTGGACGTCACCCCGTGTCCCCCTGGGGCAAGCCCGAGGGCCGCACGCGCAAGCGCAAGGCCAGCGACTCCCAGATCATCCGTCGCCGCAAGTCTGGCAAGGGTAGGAAGTAATCAACGATGCCTCGTAGCCTCAAGAAGGGCCCCTTCGTCGACGACCACCTCATGAAGAAGGTGGACGCCGAGAACGACAAGGGCACCAAGAACGTGATCAAGACCTGGTCGCGCCGCTCCATGATCGTGCCGGCCATGATCGGCCACACGCTCGCGGTGCACGACGGTCGCAAGCACGTCCCCGTGTTCGTGACCGACGCGATGGTCGGCCACAAGCTGGGCGAGTTCGCCCCGACCCGCACCTACCGCGGGCACGTCAAGGACGACCGGAAGGGACGCCGTCGATGAGTGTCACTGACCGCAGGCGCACCAGCGCCCGCCGCGAGTCGCTGCTCGGCGACCAGCCGGGTGCGTTCGCGACCGCCCGCTTCGTGCGGATCACCCCGATGAAGGCCCGCCGTGTCGTCGACATGGTCCGCGGCCTGCGCGTCGACGACGCGCTGGCGCTGCTGCAGTTCGCGCCGCAGGCTGCCTCGGAGACCGTCTACAAGGTGCTCGAGAGCGCGATCGCCAACGCCACGACCACCGAGGACCTCGACCGGGGCGACCTGGTCGTCTCGGTGGCGCAGGTGGACGAGGGTCCGACGATGAAGCGCTGGCGCCCGCGTGCCCAGGGCCGCGCGACCCGCATCCTCAAGCGCACCAGCCACATCACGCTCGTCGTCCAGCCGGCCGCCGTCGTGGGCTCCAAGAAGACCGCCAAGAAGGGACGGACCGCCTGATGGGCCAGAAGATCAACCCGAACGGCTTCCGCCTCGGCATCTCCACGGACCACAAGTCCCGCTGGTACGCCGACAAGCTGTACAAGTCCTACGTCGGTGAGGACGTCGCGATCCGCAAGCTGCTCTCCAAGGGCATGGAGCGGGCCGGCATCTCCAAGGTGGAGATCGAGCGCACCCGTGACCGGGTCCGCGTCGACATCCACACCGCCCGCCCGGGCATCGTCATCGGTCGCCGCGGCGCCGAGGCCGACCGGATCCGTGGCGAGCTGGAGAAGCTCACCGGCAAGCAGGTCCAGCTGAACATCCTCGAGGTCAAGAACCCCGAGGTCGACGCCCAGCTGGTCGCCCAGGGCGTGGCCGAGCAGCTCGCCGGCCGGGTGCAGTTCCGCCGTGCCATGCGCAAGGCGATGCAGACCTCGATGCGCTCCGGTGCCAAGGGCATCCGGATCCAGTGCTCGGGTCGCCTCAACGGCGCCGAGATGTCGCGCACCGAGTTCTACCGCGAGGGCCGCGTCCCGCTGCACACGCTGCGTGCCGACATCGACTACGGCTTCTACGAGGCCAAGACCACGTTCGGCCGGATCGGCGTGAAGGTCTGGATCTACAAGGGCGAGGTCGCCGGCACCCGTGCCGAGCGCCAGGCCCAGGCCGCTGCCCGCGCCGGCGTCCCCGGTCGCGGCGGTGCCCGTCCTGCCCGTGGCGGCGAGCGTCCCAGCCGTGGCTCGCGCCCCACGCGTGCCGACCGCGCCCCCGAGGCTCCCGCCGAGGCGGCCGCCACGACGAGCGCGCCCGACTCCGGATCGGAGGCCTGAACCCCATGTTGATGCCCCGTCGCGTCAAGCACCGCAAGCAGCACCACCCCAAGCGGACCGGTGCCGCCAAGGGTGGCACCACGCTGGCCTTCGGTGACTTCGGCATCCAGGCGATCGAGGGTCACTACGTGACCAACCGCCAGATCGAGTCCGCTCGTATCGCGATGACCCGTCACATCAAGCGAGGCGGAAAGGTGTGGATCAACATCTACCCCGACCGCCCGCTGACCAAGAAGCCGGCCGAGACCCGCATGGGTTCCGGCAAGGGCTCCCCCGAGTGGTGGATCGCCAACGTCAAGCCCGGTCGCGTCATGTTCGAGCTCTCCGGTGTCGACGAGACCACGGCCCGCGAGGCCATGCGTCGTGCGATGCACAAGCTCCCCATGAAGTGCCGGTTCATTTCCCGTGAGGCAGGTGAGTTCTGATGGCGACCAAGGCCCACGAGCTCGACGACATGACTGACATCGACCTCGAGTCGAAGCTGCGCGAGGCCAAGGAGGAGCTGTTCAACCTCCGCTTCCAGGCGGCCACCGGCCAGCTGGAGAGCCACGGCCGGCTGCGCACGGTCAAGAAGGACATCGCCCGGATCTACACCGTGGTGCGTGAGCGCGAGCTCGGCATCCGGTCCACCCCGGGCTCGGACAAGGAAGAGGCTTCGGCATGAGTGAGCAGCAGACCCAGACCGAGCGCAGCACTCGCAAGGTCCGCGAGGGCCTGGTCGTGTCGGACAAGATGGACAAGACCGTCGTCGTGGCCGTCGAGGACCGCGTGAAGCACGCGCTCTACGGCAAGGTCCTGCGCAAGACGTCCAAGCTCAAGGCGCACGACGAGCAGAACGAGTGCGGCACGGGCGACCGGGTCCGGATCATGGAGACCCGTCCCCTGTCGGCCACGAAGCGCTGGCGCGTCGTCGAGATCCTCGAGCGCGCCAAGTAATCCCATCACCCGTTCGGCCAGGCTCGATCGCCCCTGAGGCGACGAGAACCAGCTCGACAACCAGGAGAAATCGATGATTCAGCAGGAGTCGCGACTCAAGGTCGCCGACAACACCGGTGCGAAGGAGATCCTCTGCATCCGTGTACTCGGTGGCTCTGGTCGTCGCTACGCCGGGATCGGCGACGTCATCGTCGCCACCGTCAAGGACGCGATCCCCGGTGGCAACGTCAAGAAGGGCGACGTCGTCAAGGCCGTGATCGTGCGCACCGTCAAGGAGCGCCGCCGCGCTGACGGGTCCTACATCCGCTTCGACGAGAACGCCGCCGTGATCCTCAAGGCCGACGGCGAGCCCCGAGGCACCCGCATCTTCGGCCCCGTGGGCCGCGAGCTGCGCGAGAAGAAGTTCATGAAGATCATCTCGCTCGCGCCGGAGGTGCTCTGACATGGCCAAGCAGAAGAAGGCAGGCGTGAACATCAAGAAGGGCGACCAGGTCCGCGTGATCTCGGGACGCGACAAGGGTGCCGAGGGCAAGGTCATCTCGGTGCTCCGCGAGGAGCAGCGCGTGATCGTCGAGGGCGTCAACCGCGTCAAGCGGCACACCAAGGTCGTCAACCAGGGCGGCCGCGCCGGCACCACCGGCGGGATCATCACCGCCGAGGCGCCGATCCACGTGTCCAACGTGATGCTGATCGAGGGCGACGGCGTGACCCGGATCGGCTTCCGCCGCGACGAGGTCACCAAGCGCCGCCCCGACGGTTCGACGTACGCCGCCACCCGCAGCGTCCGCGTGTCCCGCAAGTCCGGGAAGGAGATCTGAGATGACCGAGACTGTCGAGACCACGGCCACCGCCGAGAAGGTCACGCCGCGTCTGAAGACCCGGTACCGCGAGGAGATCCTCCCGGCGCTGCGGACCGAGTTCGAGATCCCGAACGTCATGCAGGTCCCCGGCCTGGTGAAGATCGTGGTCAACATGGGAGTCGGCGAGGCTGCACGCGACTCGAAGCTGATCGAGGGTGCCATCAAGGACCTCACCGCCATCACCGGCCAGAAGCCGATGGTGACCCGGGCCCGCAAGTCGATCGCGCAGTTCAAGCTGCGCGAGGGCATGCCGATCGGCGCGCACGTCACGCTGCGCGGCGACCGGATGTGGGAGTTCCTGGACCGCCTGCTGTCGCTGGCGCTGCCCCGGATCCGCGACTTCCGCGGCCTCTCGCCCAAGCAGTTCGACGGCAAGGGCAACTACACGTTCGGCCTGACCGAGCAGGTCATGTTCCACGAGATCGACCAGGACAAGGTCGACCGGTCTCGCGGCATGGACATCACGGTCGTCACGACCGCGACCAACGACGACGAGGGTCGTGCCCTGCTCAAGCAGCTCGGCTTCCCGTTCAAGGAGAACTGACATGGCGAAGACTGCACTCAAGGTCAAGGCTGCCCGCAAGCCGAAGTTCGCGGTGCGCGGCTACACCCGCTGCCAGCGCTGCGGCCGGCCCAAGGCCGTCTACCGGAAGTTCGGCCTGTGCCGCATCTGCCTGCGGGAGATGGCCCACCGCGGCGAGCTGCCCGGCGTCACCAAGTCCTCCTGGTAGATCTCGACAGGCTCGATCACCGAAACCCCTGAACACGTTGCAGGTCCTCGGACCCCGGTCCGGGCGAAACCACGACGAGAAAGACACCCATCATGACGATGACTGACCCGATCGCAGACATGCTCACCCGTCTGCGCAACGCCAACCAGGCGTTCCACGACGACGTGGCCATGCCCTACAGCAAGCTCAAGCAGGGCGTCGCGGAGATCCTCGAGCAGGAGGGCTACATCACCTCCTTCGAGGTCACCGACGCCCTCGAGGGCCCGGGCAAGACCCTGACCATCACCCTCAAGTACGGCCGCAACCGCGAGCGCTCGATCGCCGGCGTCCGCCGGATCAGCAAGCCCGGCCTGCGGGTGTACGCCAAGAGCACCGGCCTTCCCAAGGTCCTCGGTGGTCTCGGTGTCGCGATCATCTCGACCAGCCAGGGCCTGCTGACCGACCGGCAGGCCAACCAGAAGGGCGTGGGTGGGGAAGTCCTCGCCTACGTCTGGTAACCCGACTACACGCGTAAGGAGAGAAGAAGCATGTCGCGCATTGGCAAGCTCCCGATCGCGGTGCCGTCGGGTGTTGACGTCGCCGTCCAGGAGCGCCTGGTGACGGTCAAGGGCCCCAAGGGCACCTTGTCCCACACCGTGGCCGCTCCGATCACCGTCGAGCAGACCGACGGTGTCCTCGAGGTCAAGCGTCCCGACGACGAGCGTGAGAGCCGCTCGCTGCACGGGCTGACCCGCACCCTGATCAACAACATGGTCGTGGGCGTCACCGAGGGCTACGAGAAGAAGCTCGAGATCGTCGGCGTGGGTTACCGCGTCCTGTCGAAGGGCCCCACCCAGCTGGAGTTCCAGCTCGGGTACTCCCACTCGATCACGTTCGACGCACCCGATGGCATCACCTTCGCGGTGGAGGGCCCGACCAAGCTCGGTGTCCAGGGCATCGACAAGCAGCTGGTCGGCGAGACCGCGGCCAACATCCGCAAGCTCCGCAAGCCCGAGCCGTACAAGGGCAAGGGCGTCCGGTACGCCGGCGAGCAGGTCCGCCGCAAGGTCGGAAAGGCTGGTAAGTGACCATGGGAATCAAGCTGTCCCACAACAAGCACACCGCATCGCGGGTCAAGTCGCGGCTGCGGCGCCAGGTCCGAGGCCGCAAGAAGGTCGCCGGCACCGCCGAGCGTCCGCGCCTCGTGGTCACGCGCTCCTCGCGACACATCACGGTCCAGGTCGTCGACGACCTGGTCGGCAAGACGCTGGCGTCGGCCTCCTCGATGGAGACCGACCTGCGCACCCTCGACGGCGACAAGACCGCCAAGGCCCGCAAGGTGGGTGAGCTCGTCGCCGAGCGCGCCAAGGCCAGCGGCGTCGAGTCGGTCGTCTTCGACCGCGCCGGGAACAAGTACCACGGTCGCGTCGCGGCCCTGGCCGACGGCGCCCGCGAGGGCGGGCTGACCTTCTGATGGCAGACATGACATTCAAGGGAGTTATCTGATGAGCGGATCCCAGCAGCGCGGGCGCGCCGGTGGCGGCCGCGGTGGCCGCGACGGTGGTCGCGGTGGCCAGCAGGAGAAGAGCCAGTACCTCGAGCGGGTCGTCGCGATCAACCGCGTCGCCAAGGTCGTGAAGGGTGGTCGTCGCTTCAGCTTCACCGCCCTCGTGGTCGTCGGCGACGGTGACGGTCTGGTCGGCGTCGGCTACGGCAAGGCCAAGGAGGTGCCCGCGGCGATCGCCAAGGGTGTCGAGGAGGCGAAGAAGAACTTCTTCCGCGTCCCCCGCATCCAGGGCACCATCCCGCACCCCGTCCAGGGTGAGAAGGCAGCCGGCGTCGTCATGCTGCGTCCCGCCGCCCCCGGTACCGGTGTCATCGCCGGTGGTCCGGTGCGTGCGGTCCTGGAGTGTGCCGGCATCCACGACGTCCTGAGCAAGTCGCTCGGCTCGTCGAACCAGATCAACATCGTGCACGCGACCGTCGAGGCGCTGCGCATGCTGGAGCAGCCGGAGGCCGTGGCCGCGCGTCGCGGTCGTCGGGTCGAGGACGTCGCCCCGGCGGCGCTCCTGCGCGCCCAGGCCGAGGTGCCCGAGGGCGTCTCGCAGGAGGTGAAGGCCTGATGGCTCAGCTCAAGGTCCAGCAGAAGAAGTCGACGATCGGTTGCAAGGCCAACCAGCGCGAGACCCTGCGCACGCTCGGTCTCAAGCGGATCGGCGACGTCGTCGTCAAGGAGGACCGCCCGGAGATCCGTGGCATGGTCCAGACCGTCCGTCACCTGGTGACGGTCGAAGAGGTGGAGTGACATGACGCTCAAGCTGCATCACCTGCGCCCGGCGCCGGGTGCCAAGACCGCGAAGACCCGGGTGGGTCGCGGTGAGGGCTCCAAGGGCAAGACGGCCGGTCGCGGTACCAAGGGCACCAAGGCCCGCAACCAGGTCCCGGTCGCCTTCGAGGGTGGCCAGATGCCGATCCACATGCGGCTGCCGAAGCTCAAGGGCTTCAAGAACCCGTTCAAGGTGGAGTTCCAGGTCGTCAACCTCGACCGCATCTCGGAGCTCTACCCCGACGGTGGCACCGTCTCGGTCGACGACCTCGTCACCAAGGGCGCGGTCCGCAAGGGCCACCTGGTGAAGGTCCTCGGCCAGGGTGACCTGTCGGTCAAGGTCGACGTCACGGCGCACGCCTTCTCGGGCTCCGCCAAGGAGAAGATCGAGGCCGCCGGCGGCACCACGACGACCGTCTGAGCACCAGACGTCGTCACCGCTGCATCGCCGAGGGGCGCGGACGCGGGCGAGGGACCTTCCTCGCCCGACCGCGCCCCGACGCACACCCGGAGGTCGTCGGGGTGCCTGTTAGGCTGCCTCGGGTTCCTCCCCGACGACGGCGCAGCCCCGTGAGTCCAGGGCTGGGGCCGTCCCCATACGGAAAGAGGAAGTCGTGCTGAGCGCGTTCGCCAACGCATTCCGGACCCCGGACCTGCGGCGCAAGCTGTTGTTCGTCCTGCTGATCATCACGCTCTTCAGGCTCGGGTCGCAGGTCCCCGCCCCCGGCGTCAACGTGGCCAACGTGCAGAGCTGCCTGGCGCGCGTCGAGGGCGACGGCCTCTACAGCCTGATCAACCTCTTCTCCGGTGGAGCGCTGCTCCAGCTCACGATCTTCGCGCTCGGGATCATGCCGTACATCACGGCGAGCATCATCCTGCAGCTGCTGGTCGTGGTGATCCCGCGGCTGGAGACCCTCAAGAAGGAGGGCCAGGCCGGTCAGACCAAGATCACCCAGTACACCCGGTACCTCACGCTCGGCCTCGCGCTGCTCCAGGCGACCGGCATCGTGGCGCTGGCGCGCTCCGGCGACCTGCTGCAGTGCCCCGAGCCGCTGCTGCACAGCAACAGCACCCAGACCTTCCTGATCATGGTCATCACGATGACCGCCGGCACCGCGGTGATCATGTGGTTCGGCGAGCTCATCACCGAGCACGGCATCGGCAACGGCATGTCGCTGCTGATCTTCACCCAGGTCGTCGCCACCTTCCCGGGCTCGATGTGGGAGGTCGCGACCACGCAGGGCTGGTGGGTCTTCGGCGTCGTCATGGTCATCGGCCTCGTCATCATCGCCGCGGTCATCTTCATCGAGCAGGCGCAGCGCCGGATCCCGGTCCAGTACGCCCGACGGATGGTCGGGCGCAAGATGTTCGGCGGCTCCTCGACCTACATCCCGCTCAAGGTCAACCAGGCCGGCATCATCCCGGTCATCTTCGCCTCGTCGCTGATGTACCTGCCCGCCATGGCCGTGCAGTTCAACCAGAACAGCGGCGCCGGCTGGGTCCAGGTGCTCAACGACTACTTCGTGCAGGGCACGCACCCGGTCTACATGGCCACGTTCTTCCTGCTCATCATCTTCTTCACCTACTTCTACGTGTCGATCACCTTCAACCCCGAAGAGGTCGCCGACAACATGAAGAAGTACGGCGGCTTCATTCCCGGGATCCGGGCGGGCAAGCCGACCGAGGACTACCTGTCCTACGTCCTGTCCCGCATCACGCTGCCGGGCGCGCTCTACCTCGGTCTGATCTCACTGATCCCGCTGATCGCCCTCGTGCTGATCAACGCGAACCAGAACTTCCCGTTCGGCGGCACCTCCATCCTGATCATGGTGGGCGTCGCACTCGACACGGTGAAGCAGATCGAGAGCCAGCTCCAGCAGCGCAACTACGAAGGATTCCTTCGCTAAATGAGACTGATCCTGATGGGCCCCCCGGGGGCCGGCAAGGGCACGCAGGCCCAGGTGGTGGCCGATCACTTCGGGATCCCCGCGATCTCGACCGGTGACATCTTCCGGGCCAACGTGTCTGCAGGCACCGAGCTGGGTGTCGAGGCGCAGCGGTTCATGGACCGCGGCGACTACGTCCCCGACGAGATCACCAACCGGATGGTGCGCAACCGCATCGACGAGGACGACGCCGCTCCCGGCTTCCTGCTCGACGGCTACCCGCGCACCCTCGCCCAGGTCGAGGAGCTCGACGGGATGATCACGCACACCGGTCACTCGCTCGACGCGGCCGTGGTGCTGACCGTCGACTCG
Organism: uncultured Actinomycetota bacterium; assembly: GCA_963754575.1. Classification (GTDB taxonomy): domain Bacteria; phylum Actinomycetota; class Actinomycetes; order Propionibacteriales; family Nocardioidaceae; genus Nocardioides. Next base: position 82,518 of record CAVWGQ010000013.1, read on the forward strand.
GAGGAGCTGGTGCAGCGACTGGTCAAGCGCGCCGAGACCGACGGCCGTGCCGACGACACCGAGGACGTCATCCGCCGCCGCCAGCAGGTCTACGCCGAGCAGACTGCGCCGTTGGTCGGGGTCTACCGCGAGCGCGGGATCCTGCTCGAGATCGACGGCATGGGCAGCGTCGACGAGGTCACGAAACGGATCTTCGAGGCGCTCGACGTCTGGCCGCAGTCCTGACGAGGTCGTGACCCGTGGGCTGGAGTGACCGGGGCGTCGAGATCAAGACGCCGGACCAGATCGCGGTCATGCGCAAGGCGGGCCTCGTGGTCGGCCGCACGCTGGAGCTGCTGCGCGCGTCGGCACGCGCCGGGATCACCACCGGCGAGCTCGACGCGATCGCGGAGGACCACATCCTCAGCAGCGGCGCCGTACCGTCCTTCAAGGGCTACAGCCACCCTCCGTTCCCGGCCTCGATCTGCGCGTCGGTGAACGACGAGGTCGTCCACGGCATCCCCGGCGACCGCGTGCTGGCCACGGGTGACGTGATCTCGATCGACTGCGGCGCCATCGTCGACGGCTGGCACGGCGACGCCGCCACCACGGTCGCGATCGGCGAGGTCGGCGCGGACGTCGCCGAGCTGATGCGGGTCACGGAGGAGTCGTTGTGGCACGGCATCGCGGCCGCACGTCTCGGTGGTCGGGTCACCGACATCTCCCACGCGGTGGAGGGCTACGTCCGCTCCCAGCCGCACCCGACGGGCGGGGAGTGGGGCATCCTCGAGGACTACGTCGGGCACGGCATCGGCTCGGCCATGCACCAACCGCCCAACGTCCCCAACTACGGACGACCGGGGCGTGGGCCCAAGCTGGTCCGCGGCCTGGCGCTGGCCGTCGAGCCGATGGTGGTGCTCGGCAGCAACGAGACGACGCTGCTCCCGGACGAGTGGACCGTCGGCACCGCCGACGGCGCCCACGCGGCGCACTTCGAGCACACATTCACCCTCACCCCGACTGGCGCGTGGGTGCTCACCGCCCTCGACGGCGGCGAGCAGCGACTCGCCGAGCTGGGCGTCCCGTACGGCGGTGCGTGACCACTCCTCGGGACGGCGTCCGTCCCTGTGGGAGGATGTCCGGGCCAGGAGGGGAGTACTCCCACGTCCTCGTCCCGTCAGCACGTCCGCCCCATGGCGGTCCGGGGCCAGGAGTCGCGCCAGCGGCGGAGGAGACCTCCGAGGTCAGCAATCGCGACTTATCGGAGGTTCCGTGGAGGTCACCACCCTCGAGTGGGGCATTACCCTCGCCGTCACCATCGGCGTCCTGCTCTTCGACGTCATCGTCATCGCCCGCAACCCGCACGAGCCCTCCATCAAGGAGTGCGCCACCGCCCTGTCGATCTACGTCGGCGCGGCCATCGCCTTCGGCGCCTGGGTCTGGCTGTTCCACGGCCAGAACTTCGGCGTCGAGTTCTACACCGGCTGGCTGGTCGAGTACAGCCTGTCCGTGGACAACCTGTTCGTCTTCATCGTGCTGATGGCCGCACTCAAGGTGCCCCGCCAGTACCAGCAGGAAGCGCTCATGGTGGGCATCATCCTGGCGCTGATCTTCCGCGGCATCTTCATCGCCGTGGGCTACCAGCTGATCGACCAGTTCTCGTGGGTCTTCTACATCTTCGGTGCGTTCCTCATCTACACCGCGGTCCAGCTGGTGCGCAGCTACCGGGCGCACGAGGAGGAGCACCCCGAGGACAATGCGATCGTGCAGTTCGCGCAGAGCCACCTCAACGTCAGCGAGGAGTACCGCGGCCTGAAGCTGTGGTGGAAGGACAACGGCGTCCGCGTCGTGTCCCCGATGCTGATCGTGATCATCGCGCTCGGCTTCACCGACATCATGTTCGCGCTGGACTCGATCCCGGCGATCTTCGGCATCACCCAGGAGCCCTACCTGGTGTTCACGGCCAACGTGTTCGCCCTGATGGGGCTGCGCCAGCTCTACTTCCTGCTCGGCGGCCTGCTCAAGCGGCTGATCTACCTGTCGCTGGGGTTGTCGTTCATCCTCGCCTGGATCGGTGTGAAGCTGATCATCCACGCGGCCCACGAGGCTCACCTGGTCGGGTTCGAGGTGCCGACGCTGCTCAGCCTCGCCGTCATCCTCGTGACCCTCGCGATCACCGCGGTGGCGAGCCTGCGCAAGACGGCCAAGGACGGCCAGGACGCCGACCTGAAGGAGGTCGCTCCCGACACCCCGCCGCCGGGTCCGGGAATCGGCTGAGGGGTTCGCGGCGTTCGAGAGGTGATGACTTCTCCCACGCTCTCCGTCCTCGACCTGGTCCCCGTGCGCGAGGACCAGACCACGTCCGACGCACTGTCGGCGACCCGGGCGCTCGCCCGGGTCGCCGACGGTCTCGGCTACCGCCGCTACTGGCTGGCCGAGCACCACAACATGCCGGCCGTCGCCGCCACGAACCCGCCGGTGCTGATCGCGATGATCGCTGCTGCCACGGAGCGGATCCGCGTCGGGTCGGGCGGTGTGATGCTCCCCAACCACGCCCCCCTCGTGGTGGCCGAGCAGTTCGGCCTGCTCGAAGCGGCCCACCCTGGCCGGATCGACCTCGGCATCGGTCGCGCACCCGGCACCGACCCGGTGACCAGCTGGGCGCTGCGGCACGGGGCCGGTGGCGTCAGCGACGAGGCGGTCAACCGCTTCCCGGAGTACGTCGAGCACGTGCTCACGCTGATGTCCCCGGCCGGCGCCGGGCTGTCGGTCGCCGGGCGCACCCACACCCTGCGGGCCACGCCGGTCGCGACCAGCGTCGCCGACGTGTGGCTGCTCGGTTCCTCCGACTACTCCGCCCGGCTCGCCGGGGAGCAGGGGCTGCCCTACGTCTTCGCCCACCACTTCTCCGGCTCCGGCACCGGCGAGGCGCTGGAGCTCTACCGCAGCACCTTCCGACCCTCCGAGCACCTCGAGGCCCCGCGGACCCTGGTGACCGTCAACGCCAGCGTCGCCGCCACCGCGGCGCAGGCCGAGCGGCTCGCCCTGCCCCAGCTGCTGTCCATGCTGTCGTTGCGCACCGGGCAGCCGCTCGTGGCCCAGCAGTCGGTCGAGGCCGCCGAGCAGGTCGACCTCCCGGGTCCGCACCGTGACCTCCTCGACGCCATGCGTCAGCGCTGGATCATCGGGGACGCGGAGACCGGCCGGGCGCGGGTCGCCGCCCTCGCCGAGGAGTTCGACGTCGACGAGGTCATGGTCCACCCGGTCGGCGGCGCCCTGTCCGGCACCGACACCGGATCGTCGCCGGCCCGCGAGGAGACGCTCCGGCTGCTGGCCGCCTGACCCGGCCGGCGGTCAGTCGACGCACTTCTGGGTCGAGGCCGACTGGTCCTGGCGTCGCACCAGCTGGACCTGCAAACAGACCCGGTCCGGGGCGGGCAGGGTCAGCCCACGCTCCGTGGTGCGGTCGGACTCACCGGTGTCCGTGCGCCGCCACACCCAGGTGTCGCCGGCCTTGGTGCCGCCGACGACCCGCCAGCGGAACGTGACCGAGTCGCCGTCGCGGCGTCCGGTGACGGCGGGCTGGGGGACCGGTGCGTCCGGCGCGACGTCGCTCGGGGTGAAGGACGGGTCGGCGGTGATGTCAGGTCGCTCCGCAGGCCGGGTGCCGCCACCGAGCGTGGCGACGAGGACGCCGAGCACCGCCAGCAGCACCACCGCCGCCACGGCCGCGCCGACGAGCACCCCCCGGCGAGGGGCGGACTCATCGGACGTCGGGGCGGGCGCGGGAGAGAGGGTGGCTGCCGGGCCGCCGACGTGCACGGTCGCCGGCTTGAGCGCGGTCACGTCGTCGTCCTGCCCGGGCTCCGGCGTGGTCACCACCGGCCGGTCGCCGGCCACCGAGATCGGCGTACGGGCGTAGCCGGAGGCGGCCTCGATCCGCTGCAGCTCACGCGCCAGCTCGAGGGCGTTGGCCGGGCGCAGCACCGGCTCCTTGGCCAGGCAGAGCTGCAGCAGCCGGTCGAGGGCCGGGGGGACGTCGGGGCGCTGCACGGACGGCGGCCCCGCGTGCAGCACCCGGGTCGTCAGGGCGCGCGAGGAGTTGTCGCCACCCGGGATGGAGTACGGCGACCGGCCGGTCAGCAGGTTCCAGATCGTGGCGCCGAGGCTGTAGACGTCGGAGGCCACGCTGCCGTTGGACCGGCCGTCGACCATCTCCGGCGGTGCCCACGGGTAGGAGATCCGTACCTCGTGGTCCTGGTCGACCTCGGCGAGGTGCCCCGCGATGCCGAAGTCGGTCAGCGCCGGCTCCTGGTAGGTGGTGACCAGGATGTTCGACGGCTTGATGTCGCGGTGGATGATCCCGGCACGGTGCGCGGTCTCGATGGCGCTGGCCAGCTTGATCCCGGTCGCGATCGCGTCGGGCACCGTCATCGGCTGCGCCCGGACCCGCGCCCCGAGGTCGGGGGGCGGGCAGTAGCGCATCACCAGGTAGGGACGGCTGCCCTGCTCGGCGTCGATCACGCCGGCGGTGATCACGTCGACGATGTAGGGGTGGTCGGCGAGCCGGGCCATCGCGTTGGCCTCGGAGGTGAAGAGCGAGGTCTCGTGCTCGCTCAGCGCCACCCCGGCGCGGACGACCTTGACGGCCACGCGCTGCTGGGGCCAGGCCTGCTCGTAGAGGAAGACGTCGGCGAATCCACCGCTCCCCAGGTGCTGGAGGTAGGTGTAGCCCGGGATCGGGGGGCCGCTCACCCGCCCTCCCCGGTGCCCGGGACGGCGGTCGAGAAGCCGACCTGCCAGACGCCGGCGAGGTCCACGACGGTGCCGTCCTCGAGCAGGTGCGGCTCGTGGGCGCGGATCTTCTCGGGGTCCCGACCGGGGGAGAAGAGGGTGGTCCCGCCGCGGGAGCCGAGGTCGCGCACCGTGACGTGCCAGCCGTCGAGGTCGATCCGCGCGTGCGCGCGGGAGAGGTACGTCGAGTCCTGGGGCAACCGGACCAGGTGGGGCCGGTCCCCAGGTCCGGCCGCGGCCGGCCGGCGACCCATCACGACGGGGCGGTCGAGCGGGACCAGGCCGCCGTCCGGCAGCCGCAGCACCCCGAGCGGCGGACGCAGCACCCGCTGCGGCTCCTGGTCGGGCACCGCGGCCCCGCAGCCGCGGCACGCCGGGGCCAGCGGGTCGGTGAGGTGGCCCCGCGGGCACGTCACGGCGAGCACGGTGTCGGAGGTGTGCTGCTCGAGGTGGCCGCCCCTCGGGTCCGCTGCCCGGGCGACGGTGTGCTGGTCGTGGTCCGGGTCCGCCGTCGCGTCCCGGCGTACGGTCGCCGACGGGGTGGCGGGCACGAGCGGCACCGCCGGACCGGTGCTGGCGAGGATCGCGGGCGGGATGCCGTCGATGACAGCGCCGCGGGAGGTGTCCGGGACCGGGCAGACCGGGACCGACCCGATGACCTCGACGGCGCCGGCGGCGACGACCCCCTCCACCACCCGCAGCGTGGCCGGCCCGGATGACCCGCCGACCCGGAGCTCCCAGCGGTCGCCGTGGCGGGTGCTGGTCGCACCCGGGACCGCGAGGTGGTCACCGGTGGCGCCGTCGAGCCAGGCCAGCGCGATCCCCGGCAGCGAGCGGGCGACGGTGGCCTCCGCGAGGGAGCGGGCGGAGGGCTGTGCGAGGTCGTCCCAGAGCTGGTCGAGCAGGCCGGCCGGCGCCGTGCCCGGCGGGGTGCCGAGCAGCAACCAGCGGTCGCCACGGGCGACGAGGACTCCGTCGCCCGGCTGGTAGCGCACCTCCACGCCGGCTCCTTCTCGTGCTCGACCCTCCGGACGCCGCCCATTGTGCCCAGCCCGTGTGCCGTGGTCAGTCCCCGGGAGAGATTTGTCGACTTGGCGGGGCCCGTCCTACCCTGCTGCAGGCTGCTCCGGACATCGTTGGGACCCGGAGCGGCACGGGACGGGGACGATCGTGGGACGACGGGGCCTGGGCGGGACTGCCCTCGCGGGCAGGACCTGGGTCCCGCGCGCGCTGCGCGGCCGTGGCACCACCCTCGGCTCCGGCCTCGCCCTGCTGATGGCCACCACCACCGTGGTCGTCGTCGCGGTCTCGGCCGACGGCTACCAGAGCCACGAGGCCCAGCTCAACGACGGTGGCGTGTGGGTCACCAGCAACACCGACGGCTACTTCGGCCGCGTCAACAAGCCGATCGGCCAGATGGACGGCGGGCTGTTCGCCGAGCTCGGGGCCGACCTCGACGTCGTCCAGGACGGTGACACCGTGCTCGGTGTCGACCGCAGCGGCGGCTCGCTGTCCCCCATCGACCCGGCCACCGTCGAGCATCCCGAGGGCGAGGTCGCCGGCATCCCCGGTGGCGCGGACGTCGCGGGCCCGGGGCGGGACCCTCGCGGTGACCGACCCCGGACGGGGGCGCGACCTGGGCGGTGGTCTCCGACCCGGACCTCGGCCCGGTCTCGGTCTCCGGGCTGGACCGCGAGGCCGAGCCCCTGCACGAGGCCGGGGGAGCCGCGTCGATGGCGCTCTCCGAGAGCGGCGACGTCCTGGTCTCCTCGGCCGACGAGGGCACCCTCACGGTGGTTCCCCGCCGCGGCACCTCCCTGGGTGACCCGCTGACGACGTCCCTCCCCGACGACGTCGGCCCCTCCTCCCGGATCAGTGCGGTCGGCGAGGTGCCGGTGCTGCTCGACGCCGACAACGGCCGGCTCTGGGGCCTGGCGCGGGGCGAGCAGCAGCAGGCCGACCAGTCCGACCTCCCGGTCGACGGGCTGCTGCAGCAGCCCGGCCCGGCGGCCGACGCGGCCCTCGTCGCGACCCCGGACGCCCTGCTCTCGGTGCCGCTGGGCGGCGGCGAGGCGAGCGTGGTCGAGGACGGCTTCGGCGGTCGACCGGCGGCGCCGGTCCGCCTCGGCGCCTGCGAGTACGGCGCGTGGTCGGGCGGCGGCGGCACGGTCGTGACCGCGTGTGCCGGCTCCGAGCCGCGCGTCGTCAGCCTCGGTGCGGAGACCAGCGACCTGGTCTTCCGCGTCAACCGGGACCAGATCCTCCTCAACGACCGCACCACCGGCGCGGTCTGGAACATCGACGACGAGCAGCCGACCCGGCTCGACGACTGGGACGCGTTCAAGCGCAAGGCCACCGAGGACGACGAGGAGGAGGAGAACGAGGAGGAGCGGCAGGGTGACCAGCGCCCCCCGGTCGCCAACCCCGACACCCTCGGCGCGCGGCCCGGTCGCACGACCGTCCTCCACCCGCTCGACAACGACACCGCGCCCGGTGGCCGGCTGCTCTCGATCCGGTCGGTCGAGCGGGTCTCCGGCGCCGGGTCGCAGGCCACCATCAGCCCGGACGGGCAGACGGTCCAGCTGAGCCTGCCCCAGGGTGCGAGCGGGCGGGTCAGCTTCCTCTACTTCATCGACGACGGCCGCGAGGGGAAGACCGCGCAGGCCACCGTCACCGTGCCGATCCGGCAGCCGGGCGAGAACGGCGACCCGCGGCTGCGGCTCGGCTTCGAGCCCCGGAGGTGGACGGTGCCGGCCGGCGGCGTTCTCGACGTGCCCGGTGCTGCCCGACTGGCGTGACCGCTCCGACGGCGACCCGATCGCGGTCACGAACGCCGAGGCGGCCTCCGGCGTACGCAGCGGTGCGGACGCACGGGTCGACCGCGAGCGGCCAGATCCGGGTGACCGCGCCGGCGGTGGGCGGGCCGCTGGAGGTCCACTACACCGTCTCCGACGGCATCGGTGGCGACGTCGAGCGTGACCTGGTCGTCGACGTGCAGGACCCCAAGGCCCGCCAGGCGTTCCCCGGCGTGGCCGAGCCCGACGTCATCACCGGGCAGGTGGGGGAGCCGATCACGCTCTCCCCGCTCGACAACGACCAGCCCGGCTCCGACCCGCTCACCCCGGACGCCCGGCTCAGCCTGGCCGGCAGGCTCCCCTCGCCGGGCGGCGCCGAGACCACCACCGACCTCGTCGAGGGCACGGTCACCTTCAGCGCGAGCGCCGCCGACACCTACTTCCTCGACTACGACGCCGCCTACGGCAACGCCCCGCTGGCGCAGGGGACGATCCGGATCGACGTCCGCAACCCCGAGCGCCCGCCCGACGCTCCGGTGGCGATGCCCGACACCGCGCTGATCAGCGGTCAGGAGGCGATCCTGGTCGACGTCCTGCGCAACGACCTCGACCCCGCCGGCGGGTTGCTGACGGTGCAGGCGGCCGACGCGCGCGACCGGGACCAGCTCGACGTGGCCGTCGTCGACGGCCGGTGGGTGCGGATCGCCGCGCGGCAGGGCGAGCTGCAGCCCAATCCCAGCCTGGTCCGCTACGAGATCACCAACGGGTCGCGGTCGGGCATCGAGGGCGAGATCGTGGTGACCCAGCGCGATCCCGAGCGCGACCTACCCGTGACGGAGAAGGACGCGGTGACGGTCCGGGCGGGCGCCGCCGTCGCGATCCCGGCGCTGGACAACGACTTCAGCCCGTCGGGCGGCGAGCTCAGCCTGGTCGAGCACGTCGCCGACGAGGCGTCGGGCCAGCTGACGGTCCGTCCGCAGGGGGACGAGAAGATCCCGACCGGGCAGGCCTTCGTGACCGGGAACTTCGTCCGGTACGTCGCGCCGGCCGACCTCACCGACGTCCAGACGCTGACCATCACCTACCTCGCCGCCAACGCGGACGGCGTCTCGGCGCCGGGCAAGATCGAGGTGACCGTCGTCCCGACGCAGCGGCAGAACCAGCCGCCGGAGCCGCCCGCCCTCGAGGGCCGGGTCGTCGCCGGCGACAGCACCACACTCACGCTGCCGGGCAGCGGCGTCGACCCGGACGGAGACGCAGTGACCCTGCTCGGGATCTCCTCGGCGCCCGAGCTGGGTCGGGTCGTGCGCACCGGCGCCAACACCATCGACTACCAGTCCTTCCCCGGCAGCGTCGGCACCGAGCAGTTCACCTACGAGGTCACCGACTCCTTCGGCGGCACCGCCACCGGCACCGTCCGGGTCGCCGTCGCCCCGCCCGGCCGACCCCAGGCCCCGCTCGCCGTGGACGACCAGATCACGGTCGAGCCCGGACGCACGGCCACCGTCGACGTGCTCGCCAACGACCACGTCGCCTCCGGCGACAGCGTGTCCGTCCGGCTGCTCGACCCGCCGGAGGACGCGAAGCTCGAGACCGAGATCGGTCCGCTGACGGTGGTGGCGCCGAGCGACGGCCGGGGTGCCACGACCGAGGTGGTCTACGAGGTCACCAACGGGATCGCCACCACGCGCGGCACCGTCACGGTCCGCACCGCCGAGCCCTACAACAACCCGCCGGTCGCCTTCGACGCCTTCGGCACCGCCGACGACGGCGACTCGGTCGAGGTCGACGTGCTCGAGACGGCCTACGACCCCGACGGCCCGAGCCGCGACCTGGTCGTGGCCGAGGTACTGCCCCCGGCCGGGGTGGAGGCCTCGGTGAGCGGCACCACGGTGACCGTGGTGCGCGGCCCCGAGCCGGTCGTGGTCCCCTTCACCGTCGAGGACGCCGACGGAGGCGCCACGACGGCCTCGCTCTACGTCCCGCCGGCCACCAACGGGCTGCCGTTCGTCGTCGAGGACGCCCTCATCGAGATGGATCCCGGCGAGGCGGTGGAGCTCGACCTCGGTGACTACGTCGAGAACCCGTCGGGTGGTCCGGTCTCCTTCACGCTCAAGAACCGGGTCTGGTCGAGCCCGGTCAGCCAGGTGTCGGCGGCGATCACCGGAGACGACTCGTTCCGGGTCGAGGCGGTCGGGGACTACGAGGGGCCGGGCGGCGTCTCCTTCGAGGTCACCACGGGGGAGTCGGTCGAGGACCCCGAGGGCCGCACCGCGATCCTCACCGTCCCGGTCCAGGTCGGCGACGACGTGCCGGTGCTGCGCTGTCCCGAGGAGCCGCTCGAGATCCCGCAGGGCAGCGTCCTCGAGGTCGACGTCGCGGCCGTCTGCCACGCGTGGACCGCGGACCCGACCGCCGCCGACGAGCTGGTGTTCACCGCTGACTGGGCCAGCTCGATCGAGGGCCTCAGCATCATCGAGCCCGAGGGCTCCGTGATCGAGGTCGCGGCCGACGGCAGCGCCCCACCCGGCGTGACCGCCGACCTCGAGCTGTCCACCGAGGGCGGGGTCCCGGCCGTGCTGCCGCTGCGCGTGGTGAAGACGCCGCCGCCGTCGCTCGCGGAGATCCGGATCTCCGACATGGAGGCCGGCGAGACCCGCACGATCGACCTCGCGCCGTACCTCCTGCCCGGCGTGCCGGACCCCGAGCCGACGCTGGTCTCGGTGAACCCGGAGTCCGACCTCGACGTGGAGGCGACCAAGAGCGGACCGGCCGAGCTCACCCTGACCACCGGGCCCCAGGTCGACGGCACCGCCCGCTTCCGGGTCGTGATGAGCGACGTCGCCGAGTCGCTCTCCGACGACCGCGAGGTGACCGGCTTCGTCGAGCTCGAGGTCCTCGACGTGCCCGACGTACCCACCACGCCGGTGCCGGGCCGCACCGTGCGCAGCGAGGAGGTCGCGCTGAGCTGGCGCGCCCCGGAGGGCAACGGCGCCCCGATCGAGTTCTACGAGGTGCGCGACGACCGCGGGGAGACCACCCGCTGCGGCTCCACGAGCTGCGACATCGGTGGCCTGACCAACGGTGAGCAGTACCGGTTCCAGGTCCGGGCGGCCAACGCGGTCGGCGAGTCCGACTGGAGCGACCTGTCGGTGCCGGCGACGCCGGACGCCAAGCCCGGCGTGGTCGGCCCGATCGACATGGTCGAGCGCGGCGACGGCTTCGTGCGGCTGCGCTGGAGCGCCCCCACGACCGAGACGTCGGCCATCGAGAACTACTGGGTCACCTGGCCCGGTGGTCCCAGCGGTGGGCAGTCGACACGCACCACCGAGATCGTGGCGAAGGGCCTCGACAACAACACGGCGCAGGCGTTCACCGTCGTCGCCGAGAACGGCCTCGGGTACGGCGAGCGCCGGGTCTCCGGCCGGTTCCAGTCCATCGGTCCGCCGGGCACGCCGCCGGCCCCGTCCGTCACCGACCAGCAGACCGGTGACGGCGAGACCGCCGTGACGGTCGCCTGGGCGGCCGTCGGTGCCAACGGCCCCTCCCCGGTCGTCTACACCGTCCTCCGCAACGGCCAGCCGCTCGCCCAGTGCACGAACATCCCGCGCACCAGCTGTGACGACTCCGGGCTCACCTACGACGGCGCGAAGTACCGCTACGCGGTGCGGGCAACGAACAACGACGCGGCCGACGACGCGAAGGACAGCCCGGTCGGACAAGCCACGGAGTGGTCCGCGGTCGGCCAGCCCGCGGCCTGGGACGACGCGTGGACGGTGACTCCCACCGGGGCCAACACCATGGCCCGGGTGAGCTTCACCGTGCCGCCCTCGCGCGGCGCGGCCTCGCAGGTGTCGATCCTCGTCGACGGCGTGGTCCGCGACAGCGGCAGCTGGACCGGCGCACAGACCCGTGAGGTGACCGTCGGCGACAACGACCGGGCCCACACCGTCTCGCTGCAGGTGTGCAACGAGGCGGGGCGGTGCTCGCCCTCGGGGGCCAAGTCGGTGCAGACCTACGGCCCCTTCGTGGCCGGCCACATCATCTCGATGGAGCCCCACACCCAGGAGTCCGGCACTGACTCCTACGAGGTCTGGTGGACCATCACGGTCGACAACAACGGTGACCCGGCGACGGTCCGGGTCACCTCCCGGTCCGGGACCGGCAGCGCGATCCGGGACGAGACGCGGGAGATGACCTCGGTCGACGTGCAGACCTTCACCACCAGCAGGCAGGTCATCCGCGCCGGCACGTCCGACATCCTGCGCGTGACGCTGTCCGACGGCTCCCCCCGACGGACGGGGGTCCAGCGCGAGGACCGGATCACGACCCAGGAGCGACCACAGCCACGGGCGACCATCGCCCGCGGCACCCGGTGCAGCGACGTGGCCGGGTCGGGCCTCCCCGCCTGCAACACCGACGGCTCCGGGACCAACTGCCTGGTCTCCAGCTGCGGCCGGATCCGGGTCACGTCGGCCAACTACACCGACAACCAGATCCGCTGCGAGTTCTGGGACAACGTGGACGGCCAGTTCTCCGTCCGCTGGGTCGACAGCAACCGCGACTTCGAGCCCGGCACCTACTACGGCTACCCCGGCAGGCAGGTGTGGGCCGTCTGCAACGGCGTCGACTCGCCCCGCTACACGTGGCCGCCGTAGCGGCGTACGTCCCTCCCCGTCCTCCCGTCCCTCCCGAGCAGGAAGCACATCCGTGACGATCTCGACCGAGCAGGCCGCCTGGTTCCGCCAGACCTTCGACCTCCTCACCGACAACATCGAGCGCGCCGTCCTCGGCAAGCGGCACGTGGTCAGGCTGACGCTGACCTGCCTGCTCTCCGAGGGGCACCTGCTGCTCGAGGACTTCCCCGGCACCGGCAAGACGATGCTGGCGCGGGCGCTGGCCAACACCGTCCAGGGCAGCCACGCCCGGATCCAGTTCACGCCCGACCTGCTGCCCTCGGACGTCACCGGCGTGACGGTCTACGACCAGCACCAGGGCAGCTTCGAGTTCCACCCCGGCCCGATCTTCCACACCATCGTGCTGGCCGACGAGATCAACCGCGCCTCGCCCAAGACCCAGTCGGCGCTGCTCGAGGTCATGGAGGAGGGTCACGTCACCGTCGACGGCGTCAGCCGCCCGGTGGGTCGCCCGTTCATGGTCGTCGCGACGCAGAACCCGATCGAGCAGGCCGGCACCTACCGGCTGCCCGAGGCCCAGCTCGACCGGTTCCTGATGAAGTCGTCCGTGGGCTACCCCGACCGCGAGGCCACGATCGAGCTCCTCGTCAACGCCAAGGTGCGTGACCGGGCCGCGCTGGTCACTCCCGTCATCACCTCGGAGACGATCGCCCAGATGAGCACCCTTGCCGACGAGGTGTACGTCGACCCCGCGGTCATCGGCTACGTCGCCGAGCTCGCCGAGGAGTCCCGCCGCCAGCCGCACGTGAAGCTCGGTCTGTCCGCCCGCGGCTGCCTGGCGTTCATCCGCGTCGCCAAGACCTGGGCAGCAGCCGACGGTCGTGACCACGTCGTGCCCGACGACGTCCGGATCCTCGCCGAGCCGGTGCTCAGCCACCGGCTGCTGCTCGATGCCGAGGCACAGTTCAGCGGGATCACGGTCGAGACCGTGATCGGCCGGCTGCTCGACTCCGTCGCCCCGCCGACCGACCGGGTGGCCTGATCTCGGTGGCGTCGAGGTGGGAACGGCTGCGCCGTGGCGCGCGCCAGGTCGTGGGGGTGGTCAACCCGCTCGGGTGGACGCTGCTCGCGCTCGGCGCGCTGCTGGTGCTGCTGGCGCGGCGCACGGACTGGCTGGAGGCGTCCGTCGGGGCCGCGGCCTGCCTGCTCGTCGTCGTGCTCGCGCTGCCCTTCCTGCTCGGCCGGACCTCGGTGCGGGTCCACCTGGACCTGGAGCCGCAGCGGGTGACCGCGGGCGAGAGCGTCGTCGCCGGCCTCACCGTGACCAACACCGCCGACCGGCGGCTGCTGCCCACGATGCTCGAGGTGCCGGTGGGCTCCTCGGTGCACCGCTACCCGCTCCCGAGCCTGGCGAGCGGCGCCCGGCACGAGGAGTCGTTCACCATCCGCACCCGCCGCCGTGGCGTGATCGCGGTCGGTCCCGCCATGACCCGCCGCGGTGATCCGCTCGGCGCCTTCTCGCGCGACGTGGCCTGGACGCCGGTGACCGAGGTGCTGGTGCGCCCGCCGATGACGCCCCTGGAGTCGCTGGCGGGTGGCCTGCTGCGCGACCTCGAGGGCGTCACCACCGAGCAGATCACCTCCAGCGACCTCGCCTTCCACGCGCTGCGCGAGTACGTCCCCGGCGACGACCTGCGCCACGTCCACTGGAGGTCGTCGGCCAAGGCGATGGGATCCGGGGGCGACAGCCGGCTGCTGGTCCGCCAGTACCTCGACACCCGCCGCAGCCACGCCACGATCGTGGTCGACGACCGGTCCGAGGCCTGGGGTGGCGAGGAGCAGTTCGAGACCGCGATGTCGGTCGCGGCCAGCATCGCCGTCCGCGCGGTCCTCGACGACTTCGAGGTCTCCTTCCTCTGCGGGGACCACGCCACCGCGGGCGAGACCGGCTCCCGCGCGCTCGACGCGGTCTGCCGCGCCGAGCAGGGCCGCCGCGGCCTCGTCGCTGGCGGCCGGGACGCCGCCCGGATGTCCCCGGACACCTCGCTGCTCTTCCTGCTCGGGGGCACCGGCACCACCCTCGAGGAGCTGCTCCGGGCCTCGGCGTCCTTCGCCCCCGAGGTACGCCGGTGCGCGATCACCGTCGACCCCACCGGCCGATCGCGGGTGACCGACGCCGGCGGACTGCCGGTGGTGGTGCTCGCCGACCTCAACGACCTCGGACCCGTGCTGCGCTGGAGCCTGTCGGGGGCCGGGGGATGACGGCGCGGCGGGGCCGCTGGTGGCCCGAGGGCCGCGGCTGGATCGACCTGGCGCTGCTCCTCGCGCTCTGCGGGCTGGCGCTGGCCGGCCTCGCCCCGACCTTCGCCGGCGTCGCCTTCTGGGCGGTCGGGATGACCGGGGTGCTGGTGGGTGTCGTGCTCGTGCACGTGTCCCGGGTGCTGCGCTGGCCGTTCATCGTGCCGGTCACCGCGGCGCTGCTCGCCTATCTGTTGCTCGGCGCCCCGCTGGCGCTGCGCCGGCCCCCCACCCCGGACGCGGTGGTGCTGCTGCTCGACCAGCTCGTCTTCGGTTGGAAGGACCTGCTCACCACGCTGCCCCCGGTCGACGCCGATGCCCCGCTGCTGGCGCTGCCGCTGCTGATGGGGCTGGCCGCGGGGGTGCTCGGGGCGCTCGCCGCCGGGCTCACCGTCACCGCCACCCGACGGGGCTTCGCGGCCGCGGTGCTGCCGGTGGTGGTGCCCACGGCGCTGCTCGCCGCGGTGATCCTGCTCGGGGTCCGCGAGCCCGCGTCGCTCTGGCTGCAGGGGGCCGCCTTCGCCGCCCTGGCCCTGGCCTGGCTGGTGCTGCGCAGCCACCGTCGCGTCGTCCGTGACGACGACGCCCAGCTCGGCGCCCGCGTGCGCGGCATCCGGGCGATGTCGGGAGCCGTCCTGATCGCGCTCGCCGCCTCGCTGGCACTGCCGGTCACCACCTGGTCCTCCGGGACCGACGACAGCCGGCTGGTGCTGCGCGACCACGTCGAGCCGCCGTTCGACGTCGGTCAGTACCCCTCGCCGCTCTCCTCCTTCCGCCGCTACGTCGAGCTGCCGAAGGACGACCCGGACCCGGCCAACCTGTTCGACACGACGCTGTTCACGGTCGAGGGCGTGGCGCCCGGAACCCGGGTCCGGATCGCGGCGCTCGACGACTACGACGGGGTGGTGTGGGGTGCGAGCAACGACAGCACCTTCGGCGGCCCGGTCGAGGGCACCTTCCAGCGGGTGTCGTCGGAGATCTCCAACCCTGCCACCGGTCGTACCGCCGAGGTGTCGGTGACGCTGGGGGAGGGGTACTCCGGGGTCTGGCTCCCCACGGTCGGGGCGCTGACCGGCCTCGACTTCGAGGGCGACCGGGCCGCCGAGGAGTCCGAGACGTTCCGCTACAACCTGGCCACGTCCACCGGGGTCGTGCCCGCGGGGCTGCAGCCCGGCGACCGCTACACCTTCGAGGCGGTGCTGACCGACGAGGTGCTCGACGCCGAGACCCCGCCGGCCTCGAGCATCGGGCTCGCGCAGGCCGGTGCCCCGTTCCTCGTGGCGCAGGCCCAGGACTGGTCCGCGGCCTCGACCCGTCCGATGGAGCAGGTGCTCGCCATCGCCGAGCGGCTGCGCGACGAGGGCAAGTACAGCGACGGCGTGCGCGCCTCCGAGCGGTTCTACCTCGCCGGCCACCACCAGTCGCGGCTCTCCGACGCGGACGGTGGCATCAACAGCCCGATCATCGTCGGCAACGACGAGCAGTACGCCGCGTGGATGGCGCTGCTGGTCAACCAGATCGGCGTCCCCGCCCGTGTCGTGATGGGGGCCGTGGTGCCCGAGGGCGGCGAGGTCACCGGTGAGGACGTCCAGGCGTGGGTCGAGGTCCAGTCGGCCGACGGCAGCTGGCGCACCGTCCCGACCGAGGCGTTCATGGACTTCGACCGGCCCGCCGAGCTCCCGCCGCGCCAGGAGGAGGAGATGTCGGGCACCAACGTGCCGCCGCCCGCGGCCATCCCGCCGCCCAGCACCGTCGGCGACCCGACCGACGCCGAGCTCAACGCGCTGAAGAACCGCCGCGACTCCGACGACGCCTTCGCGCTCCCGGCCTGGCTGCGGGTGCTGCTGCTCTACGTCGCGCTGCCGCTGCTGGTGCTCGCGCTGGTCGCGGCCGCGATCGTGGGTGCCAAGGCACTGCGACGCCGGCGCCGGCGTACGGCGGAGTCGGTCTCGGCGCGCTTCACCGGCGGCTGGCGCGAGGTCACCGACCACGCCCGGGACCTCGGCATCGCCGTCACCGGCCGTACCCGGCGCGAGGAGTCGCTGGCGCTGGCCGGCGCCGGCACCGTCGAGACCGCCCCCGCGCTGGCCCGGTCGGCCGACAGTCACGTCTTCGGCCCCCGCTCACCGCAGGCTGACGCGGCCGCGGCGTACTGGCAGGAGGTGGACGCCTACCGTGCCTCGCTCTCCTCGGGGGTCTCGCGCCGCAGACGGGCCCTGGCGGCCCTCTCGCTGCGCACGTTCCGGGGTCGCCGGCCGGCGTGACCGAATTAGGGTTTCCCCGGCGTCTCGACCTAGACTGGCGTGTCGGCCCAACGTGGGTCGCGTCTCGTGGTGCCTCGCGGCTGCCCGATGGACGTCCAGGTCTCCCTGTTCGGAGTTCTTGCGCGTGCCCGGGTCGGGGAGCACGGGACCGCTGCACGAGGTCCACCGTCGCCACCCGGCGCCGGAGGTTCGCGGGCCGACGGTAGACAGCAGGATCCCAACCGGCACCAACAGATTGTGGAGGACATGCCGAAGAAGGAAGGCGTCATCGAGATCGAGGGCACCGTCGTGGAGGCCCTCCCCAACGCCATGTTCCGGGTCGAGCTGACCAACGGACACAAGGTGCTCGCCCACATCAGCGGCAAGATGCGCCAGCACTACATCCGGATCCTCCCTGAGGACCGGGTCGTGGTGGAGCTCTCGCCGTACGACCTCACCCGGGGTCGGATCGTCTACCGCTACAAGTAAGCCAGCCGCCGCTCCCACCAGAAAGGGTCCGATCGATGAAGGTCGCTCCCAGCGTCAAGAAGATCTGCGACAAGTGCCAGGTGGTTCGCCGCCACGGCCGCGTCATGGTGATCTGCAGCAACCCGCGCCACAAGCAGCGCCAGGGTTGAGCAGCTCCCCGCAGCAGCACCACAACTGAACAGCACCACCACAGATACGTGACCGCTAGGTCGAGAGACCGAACACACCTCCGGAACGGATGGCCGGAGCCCGGGACAGATTCTCCGGGACGCGTCGCGACCACACCACCGTGTACCGAAAGGGAACGCCACTCATGGCACGCCTCCTCGGAGTCGACCTCCCCCGCGACAAGCGGATCGAGATCGCTCTCACCTACATCTACGGCATCGGCCGTACCCGCGCCCAGGAAGTCCTGGCCGCGACCGGGGTCTCCCCGGACCTCCGCGTCCACCAGCTGGGCGACGAGGAGCTGGTCAAGCTCCGCGACGAGATCGACACCCGCGAGTTCAAGATCGAGGGTGACCTGCGCCGCGAGACGCAGGCCGACATCCGTCGCAAGATCGAGATCGGCAGCTACCAGGGTCGCCGCCACCGTCAGGGCCTCCCGGTCCGCGGTCAGCGCACCCAGACCAACGCGCGCACCCGCAAGGGTCCCAAGCGCACTGTCGCCGGCAAGAAGAAGGCCAAGTGACGCTCGGCTGACCGCCGACGTCACCGCCTCTTCACGAGCACCGACTCGACCTCATACAGCTTCCAGCTACCTCAGGAGATAACGCATGCCTCCCAAGAGCCGCGCCACGAAGGTGCGTCGCAAGGAGAAGAAGAACGTCGCTCAGGGCGAAGCCCACATCAAGAGCACGTTCAACAACACCATCGTCACGATCACCGACCCCACGGGTGCGGTGATCGCGTGGGCCTCTGCCGGCACCGTCGGCTTCAAGGGCTCGCGCAAGTCCACCCCGTTCGCCGCGCAGATGGCCGCCGAGGCCGCTGGTCGCCGGGCACAGGAGCACGGGATGAAGAAGATCGACGTCTTCGTCAAGGGTCCGGGTTCGGGCCGCGAGACGGCGATCCGTTCCCTGGGTGCCATCGGCCTCGAGGTCGGCACCATCCAGGACGTCACCCCCACGCCCCACAACGGATGCCGCCCGCCCAAGCGCCGGCGCGTCTGACCCGACACCAGAGACTGAAGGAGCACTGACCCATGGCCCGTTACACCGGCCCCATGACCAAGAAGTCGCGCCGACTCGGTGTCGACCTCGTCGGCGGCGACGCCGCCTTCGAGAAGCGTCCCTACGCCCCCGGCCAGCACGGCCGCGCGCGGATCAAGGAGAGCGAGTACCGCTCGCAGCTCCAGGAGAAGCAGAAGGCGCGCTACACCTACGGCGTCCTCGAGAAGCAGTTCGTGCGCTACTACAAGGAAGCCAGCCGTCGCGGCGGCAAGACCGGTGACAACCTCCTGCAGCTGCTGGAGTGCCGCCTGGACAACGTCGTCTACCGCGCCGGCTTCGCCCGCACCCGTCGTCACGCCCGCCAGCTGGTCACCCACGGCCACTTCCGGGTCAACGGCCACAAGGTCGACATCCCGTCGTTCCAGGTGACCGCCCACGACGTCATCGACGTGCGGGAGAAGTCCTTGGAGATGACCCCGTTCATCGTGGCTCGTGAGACCCACGGCGAGCGCGTCGTCCCCGCCTGGCTCGAGGCCATCCCGTCGCGGATGCGCATCCTCGTCCACCAGGTCCCGGTGCGGGCGCAGATCGACCTCCCCATCCAGGAGCAGCTCATCGTCGAGTTCTACTCGAAGAAGTAACTCTTCCCAGGTTGTCGAGCCGGGGGAGCGAAGCGACCCCGCGTCGAGACACCGTCACACCTCGCAGATCTGGGCCCCTCAAATAGTGGTCGGGCCCGGAAAGGAAAGAAAACAGTGCTCATCGCACAGCGCCCCACCCTGTCGGAAGAGTCCGTCGACGAGTTCCGTTCGCGGTTCGTCATCGAGCCGCTCGAGCCCGGCTTCGGCTACACGCTCGGCAACTCGCTGCGGCGTACCCTCCTGTCGTCCATCCCCGGTGCCTCGGTCACGAGCATCAAGGTGGACGGCGTCCTCCACGAGTTCTCGACCATCGAGGGCGTCAAGGAGGACATCACCGAGGTGATCCTCAACCTCAAGGGCCTCGTCGTCTCCTCCGAGCACGACGAGCCGGTCACCATGTACCTCCGCAAGTCCGGTGCCGGCGACGTCACCGGCGCTGACATCAACCCGCCGGCCGGCGTGGAGGTCCACAACCCCGACCTGAAGCTCGCCACGCTGTCCGACAAGGGCAAGCTGGAGATGGAGCTGGTCGTGGAGCGTGGCCGCGGCTACGTCTCGGCCGTCCAGAACAAGGGCGCCGACAACGAGATCGGCCGGATGCCGGTCGACTCGATCTACAGCCCGGTCCTCAAGGTGACCTACAAGGTCGAGGCCACCCGAGTCGAGCAGCGCACCGACTTCGACAAGCTCGTCATCGACGTCGAGACCAAGCCGTCGATCCGTCCCCGCGACGCGATCGCCTCGGCCGGCAAGACCCTGGTGGAGCTCTTCGGCCTGGCCCGGGAGCTCAACGTCGAGGCCGAGGGCATCGACATCGGTCCCTCGCCGGTCGACGAGCAGCTCGCGGCCGACCTGGCCCTGCCGGTGGAGGAGCTCAACCTCACCGTCCGGTCCTACAACTGCCTCAAGCGCGAGGGCATCCACACCGTGGGTGAGCTCATCAGCCGCTCGGAGCAGGACCTGCTCGACATCCGCAACTTCGGTGCGAAGTCGATCGACGAGGTCAAGGCCAAGCTGGTCGAGATGGGCCTGTCCCTCAAGGACAGCGCCCCCGGCTTCGACCCGCACGCCGCGCTCGCGGCGTACGGCGCCGAGGACGACGACGACGCCTTCGTCGAGGACGAGCAGTACTGAGCCGTCCGGCTCACCGAACCCCTCTATCCCGGTACCTGACACGGCCGGGGAGAATCGAGAAGAACGATGCCTACTCCCAAGAAGGGTCCCCGCCTCGGCGGTAGCCCGGCCCACCAGCGGCTGATGCTGGCCAACCTGGCCACCCAGCTGTTCGAGCACGGCCGGATCACCACCACCGAGACCCGGGCGCGCACGCTGCGCCCGTACGCGGAGAAGCTGATCACCAAGGCGAAGAAGGGCGACCTGCACAACCGTCGCGAGGTCCTCAAGACCGTCCGCGACAAGTCGGTCGTGCACACCCTCTTCACCGAGATCGCGCCCACCTTCGCCGAGCGTCCCGGTGGCTACACCCGGATCACGAAGATCGGTCCGCGCAAGGGCGACAACGCCCCCATGGCGGTGATCGAGCTCGTGACCGAGCCGTACGCCCCGAAGCCGTCGAACGCCAAGAAGTCCGACACCGCGGCCCCGTCCCCGGTCGAGGAGGCCCCGGCCGAGACGACCGACGAGACGACCACCGACGCTGATGGCGCCGAGTCGACGGAGTCGACCGAGTCGACCGAGTCGACCGAGTCGACCGAGTCGGCGGAGTCGACGGAGTCGACCACGGACGAGACCACCACGGAGGCGACCGACGAGGCCGCCGCCGAGGAGGCTCCGGCCGAGGAGTCTGCCGAGGAGTCCAAGGACGCCTGAGCCGCACCCGGCTCGCACGACGGCCCGTCACCCCCCGGGGTGGCGGGCCGTCGTCGTACCTGCTGGTGGGTTTCTTGCCGGCGGCGGGGGTCTGCCGTTGGGGACCAATCGGCACGCATGGCGGCGCCAGGAGTGCCGTTGGTGACCACTCGGCACCACCCCGAGACTCAGCCCGCTACAGGGGCCAGGCCTGCTCGACCAAACGGGTGGCCTCGGCGCGGGAGAGACCGAGCCGCCGGGCGGCGAGGACGTACGCCGCGGCAGCGTCGCCGGCGTCCCGCGAGCCGGACGCCTCGGTGGTGGCCACGAAGGTGCCACGTCGGCCCTCGGTCACCACGACCCCGTCCGCCTCGAGCTCGCGGTAGGCGCGAGCCACCGTGTTCGCGGCCAGCCCGAGCTCGGTGGCGAGCGCCCGGACGGTGGGCAGCTTCGTCCCCGGGGCCAGGTCGCCGGCGGCCGCGCGACGGGCGATCTGCGAGCGCAGCTGGTCGAACGGCGGCTGGTCGGAGGCCGGGTCGGGAGGGGCGATCCGCATGTCGCGGACCCTACGCCCTCGCGCACGGGGTCACCGATGCGATAGCAATAGCCCATGGCAGAGGCGATCGCAGGGACGGCGCTGGTCGTGGGGGAGTCGCTCGTCGACATCGTGCGGGGTGGTGACGGCAGCACGATCGAGTTCCCCGGCGGGAGCGCGGCCAACGTCGCGGTGGCGCTGGCCCGGCTCGGTCGGGAGGTCCGGTTCGCCACGAGCTGGGGCGACGACGAGCGGGGCCGCAGCCTCGACGAGCGGCTGAGCCGCGACGGCGTCGCGCTCGCGACCGACCCCCACGCGGTGGGCCACACCTCCACGGCGCTGGCGACGATCGGGGCCGACGGCGCCGCGTCGTACGACTTCGACCTCGCCTGGCGCCTCAACGAGGTGACCTCCGGCCTCGATGCCCGCGTCGTCCACACCTGCTCGCTCGGGGCGGTGCTCACGCCCGGCTGCGAGGACGTGCTGGCGCTGCTGGAGCGGATGCGGGCGACGGCCACGATCAGCTACGACGTCAACGCGCGTCCCGCGATCACCGGCACCGGCCCGGAGCTGGTCGAGCGGGTCGAGGCGGTGGCGGCGCTGTCGGACGTGGTCAAGGCGTCGGACGAGGACCTCGAGACGTTGTACGACGGCGTCGACCCGGTCGTCGGGGCCAAGCGGCTGCTCGCGCTGGGGCCGTCGGTCGTCGTCGTCACGCGCGGCCAGCAGGGTGCGACCTGGGTGAGCCCCTCGCAGCTGATCGACGTGGCCTCGGTGCCGGTCGTCGTGGCCGACACCATCGGCGCGGGTGACACCTTCGGGGCCGGGATGCTCGACGCGCTCTGGACGCGCGACCTGCTGGGGGCGGACCGGCGCGACGCGCTCGTCGACGTCACGCGCGACCTGGTGGTGTCGGTGCTCGCCCACGCGGCCCGGGCAGCCTCGATCACCGTCAGCCGGCCGGGGGCGGACCCGCCCTACCACCACGAGCTGCGCTGACCCCTCGCTGGCCCGGGCTCACTCCGGGCCCGGCTCCAGCCACGCGTGCACGAGCGAGACCACGGAGGAACCCTCGCCGCTGGCCGACGCGACCCGCTTCATCGAGCCCGGGGGAAGCCGAGGTAGTTGCGGATCATCGAGCTGGTGCCGGCCTGGCCGCCGATCGCCTCGGTCTCGAGGGTGACGGTCGAGAGCCCCTCCGACGCGCCGTACACGCTGGCGGCCAGACCGGCCGGGCCGGCGCCGACGACCACCAGGTCGACGACCTGGTCGACGTCGACGTCGTCGGGGCGGCGTTAGAAGGTGACCGCGACGTCGTGGACCGAGCCGACGACGACCGGCGGCCGGTCGAAGGGCTCGAGCACCGGCCACCCGGACGGCTCGCCGTCGAGCCGGGACAGCACCTCGCGACCGGTGTCGCTCTCGGGGGTGTGGACCCGGTGGGGCAAGCCCACCCGGTCGAGGTAGTCGCGGACCGCGAGCGTCAGTGCGTCGTTCGCCGGCGAGACGACGCGGATCGCGTCGACCTCGGGGGTGGCGACGGTGGCGCCCCAGTCGCTGAGCAGCTCGACGATCGCGGTGTGGAACTCCTCGTCGCGGATGCCGCGGGGGAGGAGCAGGAACGCGTCGTACTTCCGAGCGCCATGCCGGGCCGCAGCCCGGGGGCGTCGCTGCCGAAGCGCTCCCAGTGGGACACCACGACGCGGCGGGCGGTCGGCACGACCTTGCGCATCTTGGCGACCGCCTCGTAGACGGTGGCGTCGGGCAGCACCGACTCCACGACGAAGAGCGCGACCTGGACGCCGGCGTCGCGCAGCTCCCGCATGCACTCGTGGGCCTCGTGGGCGCTGCGGCAGGTGCGGACGTCGTACTCCCGGGCGTAGCGGGAGAACTGGTCGGTGAGGGTGTCGGCGTGGTGCTCGGAGATCAGCACGATCGCGGGATGGGGCACGCGGCCAGCATGGCCCTCCCGCGAAGCGGTGTCAGTTTGCGAGCAGCCGGTCGAGCTTGGCGTAGCCCTCGTGGATGCCGACCTCCATGCCGCTCGCGAGCATCGCGTCGCGGCCCTCGATCGAGTCGCACAGCGACTGCGAGTGCATCCGGGTCCAGCCGTCGCCGAGGTCGGTGAAGGTCATCGTCTCGAGCGCGATCGCCTCGGGCATGCCCTCGAAGCAGAAGGTCTGCACGATCCGGTCCTCGCCGACCTCGGGGAAGGTGCCGCGGAAGGCGTACTCCTCGCCGCCGGCCTCGGCGACGTAGCGGTAGGAGCCGAGCGTGCGGCAGTCCCACTCCTCGATCCGGGTCGTGGTCGAGTCGGGGCCGATCCACCGGGCGAAGAGCTCGCGCTCGGTGTGCGCCCGCATCAGCTGCGGGACGCCGGCGTGGAAGTCGCGCACGAGACGCACGATCGGGAGGTCGGGGACGGCCGCGATGGTGGCCTCGGTGACGTGCTCGGTCTGGGTGGTCATGATGCGGTTCCTTCCTGGGTCTGGTGCTGGGTCTGCTGCTCGGTCTGGTCGGCCATCTCGGCGAGCACGGCGTCGAGGCGGGAGAAGCGCTCCTCCGCCCGGCGCCGGTAGCGCTCGATCCACGCCGTCATGAGGTCGAACACCTCGGCCTCGAGGTGCACCGGGCGCCGCTGGGCCTCCCGGGTGCGGCTCACCAGGCCGGCGTCCTCGAGCACCTTGAGGTGCTTGGAGACGGCCTGGAGGCTCACGTCGTACGGCGCCGCGAGGTCGCCGACGGACGCGTCACACTCGGTGAGCCGCGCAACCATGTCGCGCCGGGTCGGATCCGCGAGGGCGGCGAAGACCCGGGAGAGCTGGTCGGTCATGACCCACCTTCTTCAACTGATTGGTTGAGTACGAACGTAGGACGATCACGGACCGTTGTCAACCGTCTGGTTGAAAAGAGGGCGGCCCTAGGATGACAGGCGTGCGGCTGCGGATCGACCTGTCCTACGACGGGACCGACTTCCGGGGTTGGGCGACCCAGCCGGGGCTGCGCACGGTGCAGGGGACGCTCGAGACGTCGCTGGCCACGGTGCTGCGACTCGGCGAGGTCCGGGTCGTCTGCGCGGGCCGCACCGACACGGGGGTCCACGCCCGCGGCCAGGTCGTCCACGTCGACCTGCCTGCGGACCTGCCCGCCGACACCGCGGCGTCGGCGTACGACGGCCGGCTGCGGCGGAGGCTCAACGGGATCCTGCCCCCGGACGTCCGGGTCGCGGGGGTCGCACCGGCCCCGGAGGGCTTCGACGCCCGGTTCTCCGCCGTGTGGCGTCGCTACGCCTACCGGGTCGCCGACCGCCCCGAGCTCCTCGACCCGCTGACCCGCGGCCACGTGCTGGCCTGGCCACGCGAGCTCGACCTCGACGCGATGAACGCCGCCTGCGCGCCGCTGCTCGGACTGCAGGACTTCGCGTCGTTCTGCAAGCAGCGCGAGGGCGCCACCACCGTGCGCACCCTGCTCGACCTGGCCTGGGCTCGCGACGACTCCGGTCTCGCCGTGGCGACGGTGCGCGCCGACGCCTTCTGCCACCACATGGTCCGCTCGCTCGTGGGCTGCCTGCTCGCCGTCGGCGACGGACGTCGTACGCCGGGGTGGGCGGCCGACGTGCTCGGCGCGACGGTCCGCGACCCCTCCGTGAAGGTGGTCGCCGCCCACGGCCTGGTCCTGGAGGAGGTCGGCTACCCCAGCGACCCCGCGGCCCTGCTCGAGCAGTCCGTCCGCGCCCGCGCGACGAGGGAGACCATCCAGACATGACCTCCGAGGACCACTACTTCAGCGCCGACCCGTCGGTGCCGTTCACCCGCGAGTCGTTCGACTGCGAGGTGTGGGGGAACGAGCTGACCCTCGAGAGCGGGGCCGGGGTGTTCAGCAAGGGCCACCTCGACCACGCCACGGCCGTGCTCTTCCGCGAGACCGACCCACCGGCGCAGGGGCAGTTCCTCGACCTCGGCTGCGGCTACGGCGTGATCGGGCTAGCGATGGCGAAGGCCGTGCCGCTGGCCAACGTCACCGCGGTCGACGTCAACGAGCGGGCACTGCTCCTCGCCAACGACAACGCCCGGGCGCTCGGCGTCGCCGGCCGGTTCGTCGCCTGTCGTCCGGACCAGGTCCCGAGTGACGCCACCTTCGACGAGATCTGGTCCAACCCGCCGATCCGGATCGGCAAGGAGGCGCTGCACGACCTGCTCCTCACCTGGCTGCCCCGGCTCCGGCCCGGCGGACGCGCGGTGATGGTGGTCGGCAAGTTCCTCGGTGCCGACTCGCTCCAGACGTGGCTCGGTGAGCAGGGCTGGCCCACGACCCGGCTCGCGAGTGCCAAGGGGTTCCGGGTGTTGGAGACGCGGCGAGGCTGAGGGTTCAGGGCGCGACCCGGGCCGCCGCGCACCACGCCTCGCCGCGGACCGTGAACGGAGCCGGGCCGAGGAGGTCCGCGCACGCGTCCCGGATCTCGTGCTGCCGCGACGGGGTTCTGGGCGGCGAGATAGGCGCCGGCGGGCCCGACACCGAGCATGAACGGCTCCCACCACTCGTCGAACGACGCGAACTCGACGCTGACCGCGAGCGCCGTCGACCTGACGTCGACGAGCCCGACCTCGGCGAGGAGTCCGGCGAGCTGGCCCTCGGCCGCGCCGAGGATGAGTGCCTCGTCGGCGGCGTCGGGGTCCCGGACGTGGACGCCGTCCCAGAACGGCGTCAGCGGACTGCTGCCGTCGGCGTGCTGCCAGACGGTCGCCGCGACGATCCCTCCCGGCCGGGTCACGCGCGCCATCTCCCGCACCCCGGCGTGGGGCTCGGCCATGAACGGCACGACCAGGTTGGCGAGGGTCGCATCGAACGTGGCGTCCGCGTGAGGGAGGTCCTCCGCGCCCGCCACCGCGGCGGTCACCCCGGGTAGCCGCTCGCGCAGGGCCTCGACGAAGGTCGGCACGGGGTCGACCGCGGACACGAGGCCCGGCCCGACGGCGTCGACCAGGGCCGCACTGAGCGCACCGGGGCCGCTGCCGACGTCGAGCACCCGCATCCCCGCCCCGACGCCGACCCAGTCGGCGAAGTCCCGCGCGAGCGGGGCCGAGAACCGGCCCATGAACCGGTCGTACGCCGCTGCGGAGACTGCGAAGCCCATCTGGCCACCGTAGACCTGCAGCGGCCCACGTGGGAGGGGCTGACATGCTGGGGACATGACCTACGAGGCTGCCGCGAACCGTTACGACGACCAGATGGAGTACCGCTTCACGGGACACAGCGGGCTGCAGCTGCCGGTGCTGTCACTGGGGTTGTGGCAGAACTTCGGGGACGACCGGCCCGAGGAGACGCAGCGGGCGATCCTGCGCCGTGCCTTCGACCGTGGCGTGACGCACTTCGACCTCGCCAACAACTACGGCCCGCCCTACGGCCGCGCGGAGGAGAACTTCGGGCGCTACCTGAAGGACGACTTCGAGCCCCACCGCGACGAGCTGGTCATCTCCACCAAGGCCGGCTACGACATGTGGCCCGGCCCCTACGGCCAGGGCGGCGGGCTCGCGGAAGTACGTGCTCGCCAGCCTCGACCAGAGCCTGGCCCGGATGGGCCTCGACTACGTCGACATCTTCTACAGCCACCGCTTCGACGCCGACACCCCGGTCGAGGAGACGATGCAGGCGCTCGACACCGCGGTCCGCTCCGGGCGCGCGCTGTACGCCGGCATCTCGTCGTACTCCGCCGACAAGACGCGCGAGGCCGCCTCCATCGCCCGCGACCTCGGCACGCCGCTGCTGATCCACCAGCCGTCGTACTCCATGCTCAACCGCTGGATCGAGGCCCGGTCAGCGAGCCTGCTCGACGAGCTCGAGGCCCAGGGGATGGGCTGCATCGTCTTCACGCCGCTGGCGCAGGGGCTGCTGACCGACCGCTACCTCGACGGCATCCCCGAGGACTCCCGGGCCGCCCGTGACAACTCGACGATCGCCGGCCTCGAGGACGACGTGCTGCGCCGGGTGCGCGCGCTGAACGAGATCGCGCAGCGGCGCGGCCAGAAGCTCGCGCAGCTCGCGCTGCAGTGGGCGCTGCGCGACCCCCGGGTGACCAGCGCGGTGATCGGCGCCTCGAGCGTCGAGCAGCTCGACGCCAACCTCGACGCCGTGGGCGCCGCCCCGCTCACCGAGGACGAGCTGGCCGACATCGACCAGTACGCCGTGGAGTCCGGCATCAACCTGTGGGCCAAGTCGACCGAGGAGTGAGCCTGCTCGAGCCGCTCGCGCCGGCCGACCACGACGAGGTGCTCGCGCTCAACGAGCGGCACCAGCACCTCACGGCGCCGATGGACCTCGACCGGCTGCGCCACCTCGCCGAGGTCGGCGCGGTGGAGGTCGTTCCGCCACGACGGCGCCTTCGCCGGATTCGTGGTGACCGTGGCCAGCGGCGCGGCCTTCGAGAGCGAGAACTTCGCCTGGTTCACCGAGCGCTACGCCGACTTCACCTACCTCGACCGGATCGTCGTGCACGAGGACGCCCGGCGGCTCGGCCTCGGCCGTCGGGTGTACGCCGAGGTGGAGGCCCGGACCGCGCTCACCGCCCCGCTGCTCGCGCTCGAGGTCAACATCGACCCGCCCAACGAGGCGTCCCTCGCCTTCCACGACGGTCGTGGGTTCGAGGCGGTCGGCGAGCGCTTCATCGTCGACCACACCGTCGCGATGATGGTGAAGCGACTGCTCTGACCGCGGCGCGTGCCTGAGAACTACCCAGAGGGCGTTCTCAGGCACATGCGGCGCATCAGCCGAGCGGCTCGACCAGCCCGTGGTCGTCGATGCCGGCGGCCAGCCGTGCCAGGTGGGCGTTGCCGTCGCCGAGCAGGTGGTCGAGGACGGTGAGCTGGGCGATCAGGCTGCCGACGGAGTACTCCGCGGTCATGGCGATGCCGCCGTGGAGCTGGATCGCCTCCTGACCGACGTGACGCCCGGCGCGGCTGACCTGCAGCCCGGCGCGGGTGGCCGCGTCGGCGAGCGCGTCCGCGTCGCCGGTCGCGACGACCATGGTCGCCCAGTCGACGATGCTCTGGGTCAGCTCCAGCGAGACGTACATGTCCGCCGCCCGGAACGTGAGGTCCTGGAACGTGTTGAGCGTGACACCGAACTGCTTGCGGCTCTTGAGGTAGTCGGTCGTGGCGGCCAGCGCGGTGCGCATCGCACCGAGCGACTGGTTGGCCGCCATCACCCGGCCGAGGTGCAGCACGGTGTCGATGCTCGCCGACAGGTCCCGCCCGGGCTCGCCCAGCGGGGTGGCCGCGGTGGCGTCGAGGTCGACCCGGGCGGCGCGGCTGCCGTCGTACACCGGGTAGCCGGTGACGCCCGCCGACGCCGGGTCGACCAGGAAGAGGCCGGTCCCTCCCTCGGGCAGGGCCGCGCTCACCACCAGGACGTCGGCACGGGCGCCGTGGAGCACCGGCTCCTTGGTGCCCGAGAGGGTCCAGGTGTCGCCGTCGAGGGAGGCGGTGACGGGCTCGCCCGGGTCGGCGTGGGCCAGTGCGGGGAGGGCCTCACCCTCGGCCAGCGGCCCGATCACCTCGGCCCGCTGTGCCTCGGTGCCGCAGGCGGCCACGAGGCCGCCGGCCAGCACCACCGCGGCGAGGTAGGGCTCGGGGGCCGCGACCCGACCGAGCTCCTGGCACACGATCCCGATCTCGACCGGGCCGGCACCGACGCCACCGTCGGCCTCGGCGAACGGCAGGCCGAGCAGGCCCATCTCCGCCATCCGCGCCCACAGCTGCTCGTCGAAGCCGGGGTCCGCGGCGGTGACCGTGGCGCCGGTGCTCGTGGTCGGCGTAGGTCGTGCCGACCAGGCCGCGGACCGCGTCGCGCAGCGCGACCTGCTCGTCGTCGTAGGAGAAGTCCATGTCGTCCTCTCAGAGCCCCAGGATCCGGCTGGCGATGATCTGCCGCTGGATCTCGTTCGAGCCGCCGTAGATGGAGGCCTTGCGGTAGTTGAGGTAGCGGGGAGTCGTACGCCGCTGCCACGCCGGCACGGCCGAGTCGTCGCCCGCCCCGCTGGCGAGCGAGCCCGGACCGGCGAGGTCGACGGCGAGCTCGCTGACGGCCTGCTGCAGCTCGGAGCCCTTCAGCTTCAGCACCGAGGAGGCGGGGTGCGGCTCGCCGTCGGCCGAGTGGGCCGCCACGCGCAGGGCCGTCAGCTCGAGGGCGAGCAGCTCGTTCTCCAGCTCGGCGACCCGGGCGCGGGCGAGCGGGTCCTCGGCCAGGGTGTCGGCGGCGAGCTCCTTGAGCCGGGCCAGCGCCCGCTTGGTCGCGGTCACCGGGGCGACGCCGACCCGCTCGTTGCCGAGCAGGAACTTGGCCATCGTCCAGCCCTGGTTCTCCTCGCCGACCAGCATGTCGCCGGGCACCCGGACGTCGGAGAACCACACCTCGTTGACCTCGTGGCCGCCGTCGATCAGCTCGATCGGCCGGACCTCGACGCCCTCCAGGCTCATGTCGATGAGCAGCATCGAGATGCCGCGCTGCTTCTTCACCTCCGGGTCGGTGCGGACGAGGGTGAAGATCCAGTCGGCGTGCTGCCCGAGCGTGGTCCAGGTCTTCTGGCCGTTGACGATCCAGTCGTCGCCGTCGCGCACGGCGGTGGTGCGCAGCGAGGCGAGGTCGGAGCCGGCGTCCGGCTCGGAGAAGCCCTGGGCCCACCAGATGTCGACGTTCGCCGTCCTCGGGAGGAACTCCTGCTTCTGCTCCTCGCTGCCGAAGGCCGCGATCACCGGCCCGATCATGGAGGCGTTGAACGCCAGCGGGGGCGGGACGCCGGCGCGCTGCATCTCGTCGTACCAGATGTGGCGGCGCAGCTCGCTCCAGCCGCGGCCGCCGTACTCCTCGGGCCAGTGGGGGACGGCGAGGCCGGCGTCGTCGAGGACCCGCATCGCGGTGACGATCTGGTCCTTCGAGAGCTCACCACCCTCGATGACGCATCGCCGGATCTCCTCCGGCACCTCGGTGGTGAAGAACGTGCGCATCTCCTCGCGGAATGCCTGGTCGTCCTCCGACAGGTCCAGCCTCATCCGTGTCCTCCTCGCGGTACGACGTCCCGTGCATCATGGCGGGTGAACGCTAATGCGGGTGCGCGCGGGTGCCGGCGCGGGGGACAATCGATCCATGGGTCACGTGGACGTCGCCGGGGTGCGCTACGAGCTCCCCGACGGCCGGGTGCTGCTCGACGACGTGTCGTTCCGTGTCGGGGACGGCGCGAAGGTCGCGCTCGTCGGTGCCAACGGGGCCGGCAAGACGACGCTGCTGCGCATCATCACCGGTGACCTGGTTCCGCACGGGGGCGTCGTCACCCGCACCGGCGGGCTCGGCGTGATGCGGCAGATGGTGGGCCACGGCCTCGGCGCCGCGCCGACCGTGGCCGACCTGCTGCTCTCGGTCGCGCCGCCCCGCGTGCGCACGGCGTACGCCGAGGTCGACCGGCTCGAGCTCGCACTCATGGAGCACGACGACGAGAAGACCCAGCTGGCCTACGCCTCCGCACTCGCGGAGTACGCCGACGCCGGTGGCTACGACCTCGAGGTCACGTGGGACGTCTGCACGGTCGCCGGCCTCGGCGTGGCCTACGACCGGGCCAAGTACCGCGAGCTGCGCACGCTGTCCGGCGGCGAGCAGAAGCGGCTGGTGCTGGAGTACCTGCTGCGGGGACCCGACGAGGTGCTGCTGCTCGACGAGCCCGACAACTTCCTCGACGTGCCCGGCAAGATCTGGCTCGAGCAGCGCATCGCCGCGTCCGACAAGACGATCCTCTTCATCAGCCACGACCGGGAGCTTCTCGACAACACCGCGACCCGGGTGGTGACCGTGGAGCTCGGCGCCGCCGGAAACCTGGTGTGGACCCACCCCGGCGGCTTCGCGAGCTACCACGAGGCGCGCAAGGACCGCTTCGCCCGGCTCGAGGAGCTGCGCCGGCGCTGGGACGAGGAGCACGCGAAGATCAAGGCGCTCGTGCTGCGGCTCAAGATCAAGGCCGAGTACAACGACGGCATGTCCTCGCAGTACCGCGCGGCCCAGACCCGGCTGCGCAAGTTCGAGGAGGCCGGACCGCCGATCGAGCAGCCGCGCGAGCAGCAGGTGACGATGCGGCTGAAGGGCGGTCGCACCGGCAAGCGCGCCGTCGTGTGCGAGGAGCTCGAGCTGACCGGCCTGATGAGGCCCTTCGACCTCGAGGTCTGGTACGGCGAGCGCGTCGCCGTGCTCGGCAGCAACGGCTCCGGCAAGTCCCACTTCCTGCGGCTGCTCGCGGCCGGCGGGAGCGACCCCGACAAGGAGCACCGGCCCGTGGGCGAGGTGCCGGTGAAGCCGGTCGACCACGTCGGCCGCGCCAAGCTCGGCGCCCGGGTGCGCCCCGGCTGGTTCGTGCAGACCCACGAGCACCCGGAGCTGGTCGGCCGCACCCTGCTCGACATCCTCCACCGCGGCGACGGCTCGCCCGACGGCCGGACCGGGATGGGCCGCGAGCAGGCGGCCCGGGTCCTCGACCGCTACGAGCTCGCGCACGCCGGTGAGCAGACCTTCGAGTCGCTCAGCGGTGGCCAGCAGGCGCGCTTCCAGATCCTGCTGCTCGAGCTCTCCGGCGCCACCCTGCTGCTGCTCGACGAGCCCACCGACAACCTCGACGTGCAGAGCGCCGAGGCGCTCGAGGACGGGCTCGAGGCGTTCGACGGCACCGTCGTCGCCGTCACCCACGACCGCTGGTTCGCCCGCGGCTTCGACCGCTTCCTGGTCTACGGCGCCGACGGCTCGGTCTACGAGTCCGACGGTCCGGTCTGGGACGAGGGCCGGGTCGCGCGCTCGCGCTGAGCGGGCCGCGAGGGTCGGGGAGGGCCGGGGCTCAGCCCAGGAACCCGCGCAGCAGCGCGGCCGTGCCGTCGAGGTGGTCGAGCATCGCCTCGTGGGCCGTGGCGGGGTCGCCGTCGAGGACGGCGGCGACGATCGCCGAGTGCTGGTGGTTGGTGTGGTCGAGGTTGGTCGGGAGCAGGGGGATCCGGTCGAGCATGCCGTTGACGCGGGCGCGGGTGTCCGCCACCGCGGCCAGCAGGCTCGGGCTCCCGCTGAGCTCGGCGATCGCCAGGTGCAGCTGGGAGTCGAGCGGCCGGTAGGTCTCCACCGTCGCGGTCCCCAGCTCCTCGTGCAGCGACCCGAGCCGCTCCCGCTGGGCGCTCGTCAGGTCGCGCTGCGCGGCGAGCTCGGCGGCCGCGGGCTCGAGGATCCGGCGCAGCGTGAGCACGTCCCAGACCTGGTCGGCGTCGAGCGGCGCGGCCGGGTGGGGCGGCAGCGAGTCGGCGACGTACGACCCGCCGTAGCGACCTCGGCGCACGGTGACGTAGCTGCTGGTCTGCAGCTCGGCGAGCGCCTGGCGCAGGGTGGTCCGCGAGACCCGGAGCTCCTCGGCGAGGTCGCGCTCCGGCGGCAACCGAGACCCGGGCGGGAACTGCCCGAGGCGGATGGCGCGCACCAGACGTTCCATCGTCTCCTCGAAGACGTTGCCGAGCCGCACCGGCCGGACCGGCGGCCTGATCTGCTGGGGCACGACGTCAGGCTACGCCGTACGCCGACGTGCACCCGTCGTGCACCCGTCGTGCACCGGCCCCTCGAGGTGACCCTTGACGGGCTCGTCCGGTGGGTCCAGACTCCCGAGATATCAATGGTCTACAACTGATCCAATGAGCCGAGGCGACGTCGCATGAGCAAGTCGAGAGTGGACTACACGGCGGCGCAGGACGACTACATGCAGCACCGCCAGCTGCAGGCCGGCGCCGCGGGTTGGATCCTGCTGGCGGGTCTGGGAGTCAGCTACGTCATCTCCGGTGACTTCGCCGGCTGGAACTTCGGGATCG
Organism: uncultured Actinomycetota bacterium; assembly: GCA_963754575.1. Taxonomy (GTDB): domain Bacteria; phylum Actinomycetota; class Actinomycetes; order Propionibacteriales; family Nocardioidaceae; genus Nocardioides. The sequence goes on from CAVWGQ010000013.1 coordinate 115,780, forward strand.
CCGAGGGCGGCTGGGGCGGGCTGCTCATCGCCACCGTCCTGATGGGGCTGATGTACACCTGCATGGTCTTCGGGCTCGCCGAGATGTCGTCGGCGCTGCCCACGTCCGGTGCCGGCTACGGCTTCGCCCGCCGCGCGCTCGGTCCGCTCGGCGGGTTCGCGACCGGGGTGGCGGTCCTGATCGAGTACGCCGTGGCCCCTGCCGCGATCGCCGTCTTCATCGGCGGCTACATCGAGGCGCTCGGCCTCTTCGGCATCACCGACGGCTGGTGGGTCTACCTCGTGGCCTACGTGGTCTTCATCGGCGTCCACCTCTGGGGCGTCGGTGAGGCGCTGAAGCTGATGTTCGCCATCACGTCGGTCGCCGTGGTCGCGCTGGTCGCCACCGTGGTCGGCCTGGCGCCCAAGTTCGACGCCTCGAACCTCGTCAACATCGACCCCGACGGCTCGATGCTGTCGAGCAGCTTCCTGCCGATGGGGATCACGGGGCTGCTGGCCGCCTTCGTCTACGGCATCTGGTTCTTCCTCGCCGTGGAGGGCGTCCCGCTCGCGGCCGAGGAGACGGCCGACCCCAAGCGCGACATGCCGCGCGGCATCATCGTCGCGATGCTGGTGCTGCTGGTCTTCGCCGGGTTGATCCTCACCCTGGTGCCGGGCGCTGCGGGCGCGGACGTGATGGGTGAGTCGACCAACCCGCTGCCCGAGGCGATCCGGGTCGCCTACGGCGAGAGCTCGCTGCTGGCGGACTTCGTCAACTACGCCGGGCTCGCCGGCCTGGTGGCCAGCTTCTTCTCGATCATCTACGCCTACTCCCGGCAGCTCTTCGCGCTCTCGCGCGCCGGCTACCTGCCGCGGTGGCTCTCCCTGACGGGTGGGCGCAAGACGCCGTACGTCGCGCTCCTGGTGCCGGGCACGATCGGCTTCCTGCTGGCCGCGATCGTGCGCGACGGCGACATCCTCATCAACATCGCCGTCTTCGGCGCCACCGTCTCCTACGTGCTGCTGAACCTGTCGCACATCCTGCTGCGCCGGCGTGAGCCCGACCTCGAGCGGGGCTACCGCACCCCGGGTGGCGTCGTCACCACCGGTGTCGCGCTGGTCCTGAGCGTCGTCGCCGTGGTCGCCACCTTCGTGGTCGACGTCCGCGCGGCGGGGATCACGGCCGCGGTCTTCGTGGCCTTCATCGCCTACTTCTGGTTCTACAGCCGCCACCGCCTGGTCGGATCCGCCCCTGAGGAGGAGTTCGCCCAGATCACCGAGGCCGAGTCCGACCTGCGCTGAGCCACCGACCCTTCCGAGGACCCTCCAAGGAGCAGTAGATGTCCGAACACCCCCGCAGTCCCCGCATGCTCACCGTCGACGAGGTCCGGGCCGCGATCACCGGTGGTGAGGTCGACACGGTCGTGGTCGCCTTCACCGACATGCAGGGCCGGCTGCAGGGCAAGTTCCTGCACGCGGCGTACTTCCTCGACCACGCGCTGGTCGACGGCGTCGAGGGCTGCAACTACCTGCTCGCGGTGGACACCGAGATGAACACCGTCGAGGGCTACAAGATCTCGTCCTGGGAGTCCGGCTACGGCGACATGGAGTTCGTGCTCGACCTCGACACGATCCGCTGGGTGCCGTGGCTCGACCGCACCGTGATGGTGCAGTGCGACCTGGCGACCACCGACGGTGAGCCGGTCCCGATGTCGCCCCGCTCGATGCTGCGCGCGCAGGTCGACAAGGCCGCCGAGAAGGGCTGGAAGGCCGTCGCCGGGACCGAGCTGGAGTTCGTGGTCTACCGGGACAGCTACGAGGAGGCCTGGACCAAGGGCTACCGCGACCTCACGCCGGGCAACCAGTACAACGTCGACTACTCGGTCATGGGCTCGGGACGCGTGGAGCCGCTGCTGCGGCGGATCCGCGCCGACATGTACACCGCGGGCATGGTGGTGGAGTCCGCGAAGGGCGAGTGCAACTTCGGCCAGCACGAGATCGGCTTCCTCTTCGACGACGTCGTGACCACGGCGGACAACCACAGCGTCTACAAGACCGGCGCCAAGATGATCGCCGCCGACCTGGGCCAGTCGGTGACCTTCATGGCCAAGCCGAACGACCGCGAGGGCAACTCCTGCCACATCCACCTGTCGCTGCGCGGGCAGGACGACAGCACGATCTTCTGGGACGCCGAGAAGCAGGAGCGCACCGCGATCTACGACAGCTTCATCGCCGGTGTGCTGGCCACGATGCGCGAGTTCACGCTGTTCTACGCCCCCAACATCAACTCCTACAAGCGCTTCGCGCAGGGGTCGTTCGCGCCCACGGCCGTCGCCTGGGGGATGGACAACCGCAGCTGCTCGGTGCGCCTGGTGGGCTCCGGTGCCGGGGCCAGGCTCGAGAACCGGCTGCCGGGCGGGGACGCCAACCCCTACCTCGCGCTCGCGGCGATGATGGCCGGTGGGCTCTACGGCATCGAGCACGAGCTGGAGCTCGAGCCGATGATGGTCGGCAGTGCCTACGAGTCCGACGCGCCCCACGTCCCGCACACGCTGCACGAGGCCCGCGACCTGTTCCGTGACTCCGCGATCGCGCGGGAGGTCTTCGGCGACGAGGTCGTCGACCACTACGTCCACTTCGCCGACACCGAGGTCGCGGCGTTCGACGCGGCGGTCACCGACTGGGAGCTGCGGCGAGGATTCGAGCGGCTATGACCCGGCGGGCCCTGCGGGTCGGCCTCACGACGTACTTCAAGGAAGCCGCCTGGGGCGACTGGCGCCGGGTGGCCGCGCTCACCCCGGCGACGTACGTCGAGGCCGTGGTCCGCTCCGGCGGCACGCCGCTGCTGCTGCCGCCGATCGGCACCGACACCTCGGTGCTGGAGGCGCTCGACGCGCTCGTGGTCATCGGGGGCAGCGACCTCGACCCCGCGCGCTACGGCCAGGATCCGCACCCGACGACCCGGCCCGAGCCCTGGCGCGACGACCACGACCTGGCGCTCGTGCGCGCCGCGCTGGACCGGGGCACCCCGCTGCTGGCGATCTGCCGGGGACTGCAGGTCCTCAACGTCGCGCTGGGCGGCAGCCTGCACCAGCACGTGCCGGACGTCGTGCCCGCGGTGGCGCGCGAGGAGGGCGGGGCCACGGTCTACCAGCCGGCACCGGGCCGTTACGGTGAGGTGGAGGTGCTCACCGAGCCCGGCTCCCGGGTCGCGGCGGCCCTCGGTCCGCGGACCACCGTCCCCTGCTACCACCACCAGGCGGTCGACCGGGTGGCGGACGGGCTGGTCGTGACCGCCCGCTCCGCCGACGGCCTGGTGCAGGCCCTGGAACCGGTGGGGCCGGCCTGGGCGCTCGGGGTGCAGTTCCACCCCGAGGAGGACCCGACCGACGACCGGCTGTTCGCCGCCCTGCTCCACCACGCCCACGACCGGGAGGACTCCCGCCGATGACGACGTCCGTGCTCAACCCCGCCACGGCGCAGCCGATCGTTGAGGTGGAGGGCCTGGACCTGGCCGCCACCGACGACGCGATCGCCCGCTCCACCAAGGCCCTGGCGGGCTGGCGGCGTACGACGGCCGCCGACCGTGCCCGGCTGCTGCGCCGCTTCGCGGAGGTGGTCGACGACCACGTGGAGGAGCTGGCCCAGCTCGAGGTGCGCAACGCGGGCCACGCCGTCGGCAACGCGCGCTGGGAGGCGGGCAACGTCCGCGACGTCCTCGCCTACTACTCCGGCGCCCCCGAGCGCCACCTCGGTCAGCAGATCCCGGTCGCCGGCGGCATCGCCACGACCTTCCACGAGCCGCTCGGCGTCGTGGGCGTGATCGTGCCGTGGAACTTCCCGATGCCGATCGCCGGGTGGGCGATCGGTCCCGCGCTGGCCGCGGGCAACACGGTCGTGCTCAAGCCCGCGGAGCTCACCCCGCTGACCGCGCTCCGGCTGGCCGAGCTGGCCCTGGCCGCCGGGATCCCGGAGCACGTGCTCCAGGTCCTGCCCGGGAAGGGCTCGGTCGTCGGGGAGCGGTTCGTGACCCACCCCGACGTGCGCAAGGTGGTGTTCACCGGCTCCACCGAGGTCGGCCGGTCGATCATGCGCGGGTGCGCCGAGCAGGTGAAGCGGGTGACCCTCGAGCTCGGCGGCAAGAACGCCAACATCGTCTTCGCCGACGCCGACCTCGCGGCGGCCGCGGCTGCCGCGCCCGCGGGAGCCTTCGACAACGCCGGCCAGGACTGCTGCTCCCGCTCCCGGGTGCTCGTCCAGCGACCGGTCCTCGAGGAGTTCCTCGCGGCCCTCGCCCCGGCGGTGCAAGGCTTCGTCTGCGACGACCCGGGTGCGGAGAGCACCGACATGGGACCGCTGATCTCCGCGGGCCAGCGCGAGCGCGTGGCCTCCTACGTCGACGGCCGGGAGGTGCTGGTGCAGGGGTCGTGCCCCACCGGCGACGGGTTCTGGTTCCCGCCGACGGTGCTCGCGGCGACCGGGCCGGCCGACCCGGCCTTCACCGACGAGATCTTCGGACCCGTGATCAGCGTGCTGCCCTTCGACGACGAGGCGGAGGCGGTCCGGCTCGCCAACGACACGGCGTACGGCCTGGCCGGTTCGATCTGGACCCGGGACGTCGGGCGGGCGCTGCGCGTGGCCCGGGGCGTCGAGGCCGGGAACCTGTCGGTCAACTCCCACTCCGCGGTCCGTTACAACACACCCTTCGGCGGCTTCAAGCAGTCCGGCCTCGGTCGGGAGCTGGGCCCGGACGCGCTCGACGCGTTCTCCGAGGTCAAGACCGTCTACATCGCCGACAGCTGAGCCCGAGACCTGAGGAGACGAGCAATGACGATCGAGCAGCAGGACCTCACCCAGCGCCTCGCGGGGCGGGTGGCGGTGGTCACCGGCGGTGCCAGCGGCATCGGCCTGGCCAGCGCGCGCCGGCTGGCGGCCGAGGGCGCCCGGGTGGTGGTCGCCGACATCTGCGAGGACGCGCTCGGCCAGGGCGTCGCCGACGAGGTGGGCGGGATGTTCGTGCGCACCGACGTGGCCGACGAGGACGACGTCGTCCGCCTCTACGCCCGCACGCACGAGGCCTACGGCGCCATCGACGTCGCCTTCCACAACGCCGGCATCTCGCCCACCGACGACGCCTCGATCCTCTCCACCGGCATCGACGTGTGGCGCCGGGTGCAGGAGGTGAACCTGACCAGCGTCTACTACGGGTGCAAGCACGTGCTGCCCTACATGGTGGAGCAGGGCAGGGGCTCGATCATCAACACCGCGTCGTTCGTCGCGGTGATGGGGGCGGCCACCTCCCAGATCGCCTACAGCGCCTCGAAGGGCGGGGTGCTCGCGATGTCGCGCGAGCTCGGGGTCGAGTTCGCCCGCAAGGGGGTCCGGGTCAACGCCCTGTGCCCCGGACCGGTGAACACGCCCCTGCTGCAGGAGCTGTTCGCCGCCGATCCCGAGCGCGCCCAGCGCCGGCTGGTGCACGTCCCGCTGGGACGCTTCGCCGAGCCCGCCGAGCTCGCCGCCGCGGTGGCCTTCCTGGCCAGCGACGACTCCTCGTTCATCACCGCCAGCGAGTTCCTGGTCGACGGCGGCATCAGCTCGGCGTACGTCACGCCCCTCGACGACTGAGGCGCGCGGGGGGGTGCACTCCCGCGTCAGGCGAGGCGCCAGATGCCCGGCTCGTCCTTCGCGAGCGTGCCGTCCTTCACGAGGATGGCCCGCGCTCGGCGCGCGGCGTACTGCCACCGGGGCTCGCCCGTCGGGGTCAGCTCCCGGTCGCCCGCCGCCATCCGCCCGTCGAGAAGATCCTCCAGACGTTCGAGGGCGTCCTCGGCCGGCATCGCCCCTCCGGCGTCCCGCAGCACCTCGACGATCAGTGGCGCGAGTACCTCGGGCGGCGTCCACCGGCGCACGACCGGCTTCGACGGGGGAGCCGCGGCCTTCTTCCGGGGCCGCGGCCCGGGCGCCGCTGCCGGTGGTGGTGTGGGGCGGGCCACAGGTCGCCCGTGGACGCACTGCGAGAGCGGCAGGTCGCAGAGGTCGCAGTAGTCGGTCGACGCGTTCATCGCCGTGAGCCTAGCGAGGGGTGGCCGAGGAGGGTGCGGCGGACGCGGCGGACTGAACACCTTCGCCGACGAGCTCACGGGTGAGCACGGCATGGCGCTGGGCGCCAGCGTCTCCGAGGTGGTCGTCCCGGTCCTCTGGATCCCTGCCCGGATCACCAGCAGCAGGCGACCATCAGCCCGCCGTTGCGTCGGACTCCAGGGTCACGCGCGCGGTCCGCTCCTCGCCGTCGCGCTGGAAGGTGACGGCGACCTCGTCGCCGGGTCGGTAGGAGCGCACGGTGGCGATCAGCGAGTCGGCGCTGGTGATCTCCTGCTCGTCGACGCGGGTGATCACGTCGCCGCTGCGCAGCCCGGCCGCCTCGGCGGCGGAGCCGTCGGTGATCTCGCCGACCACGGCGCCGTCGCTGATCTGGACGGCGGTGGACGTGGTGGCGGCGTCCTGCACGCCGATGCCGAGCCGCGCGTGCGCCGGGGTCTCGCCGGCGGCGAGCTCCTCGACGATCGCCATCACCTCGTCGATCGGGATCGCGAAGCCGAGCCCGATCGAGCCGGCCTGCGTGGTCGACGAGCCACCGGACCGGATCGAGGAGTTGATGCCGATCACGTTGCCCTCCATGTCCACCAGCGGGCCGCCGCTGTTGCCGGGGTTGATGGCGGCGTCGGTCTGGATCGCCGGGTAGACGGTCGCGTTCCCCTCGGCGTCGGTGCCGACGTTGACGGGTCGATCGAGCGCGCTGACGATGCCGCTGGTCACGGTCGCGTCGAGGCCGAAGGGTGACCCGATCGCCACCACCTGCTGGCCGACGTCGACGTTGCCCGACGTGCCCATGGTCGCGGGGGCGAGCCCCTCGACGCCCTCGGCCTGGATGACGGCGGTGTCGGTGAGCGGATCGGTGCCCAGCACCGTGGCGTCGGCGTGGCTGCCGTCGCTGAAGGACACCGTGATCCGCCCGCCCCCGACCGCGCCCTCGACCACGTGGTTGTTGGTGAGGATCTGGCCGTCGGAGCTCAGCACGATGCCGGATCCGGACCCCTCGCCCTCGCTGGTGGCGACGTCGATCTTCACCACGGAGGGCAGTACCTCGGAGGCGACCTGCTCGACCGACCCGTCGGCGGCGGGGGTGTCCCCGGTGTCGACGACCTGGGAGGTGGTGCGCTCGGTGCTGCCCGACCCGGTCGTCTCGTCCTGCAGGGAGTCCCACGCCGCCGCGCCGCCGACACCGGCCAGGGCGCCCACGACGAGGGCGCCGCTGACGACGGCGGCCGCGAACCCGGCTCGCCCGCGCCGCGGCGGCTGCGGCGCGGGGTGCGGCTCCTGGTGCGGCGGCGCGGCGCCGTACGGCGAGGAGTCGCTGGTGGGGAACGGGGGGAGGAAGCGGTCGTCGGACATGTTTCCACCCTGTCGGGCACGTCTGTGAGACCCCTGAGAAGCCGCTGGCAGCGACGCAAGAACTGCCGATGTGGGGTAGGTCTGACGTGCGCCACCATCGGCTGGCGTGACCCTCACTGATCTGACGTGCGTCGACGACCGCCTCTCCCACTGGGCCGAGCGCGAGCCGGACGGGGCGATGACGTACCTCGGCCGGACCTGGACGGGGTCGCAGTGGGACGAGCGCCTACGCCGCCTGGCCGGCGGGTGACGAGGTCGACTACGCGTCAACGACTCGGGCGCGCCGATGCTGGTCGTCGGCAGCTAGCTGATGCCGCTGGTGGAGAAGATCCGGGACCGGCTGACGGCGGTCGAGAAGGTCGTCGACGTGACGCCCGACGGTGCCGAGGGCGATGAGTACGAGGCGTGGCTGGCCGCCTCGTCACCGGTGTCACGGCCGGGGGACGTGTCACCCGAGGACACCTGCCCGGTCGTGTACTCCTCGGGCACCACGGGCCGGCCCGAGGGGATCATGTTGATCCACGCGATATGGTCGCGCACACACTGAAGCGTCCTGGCTGTAGTTCCCCGGCGGTCATGGAGGTCGCCGTCATCGGCGTACCCCATGACACCTGGGGGAGACCGTGAAGGCCGTCGTGGCCCTGCGCGAGGGCGCCTCCGCCATCGCGCAGGAGATCATCGACCACCGCCACGAGCACCTCGCGACGTGCAAGTGTCCCCGCAGCGTCGGCATCGTCGAGGTGCTGCCGCGCAACCCACCGGCAAGATCCTCGAGCGCGACCTGTGCCGCCCCTACTGTGAGGGCCGCGACCGCCAGGCCGTCTGACCTCCCCGTCGAGTCGTTGCAACCCGTGCGGGCAACGACTCGGCGTGGGGGATCTAGGGTGCGGGCATGACGACCGCCCGGACCGTGCCGGTGACCACGGAGATGGACGGTGACGAGCTCGACGCCGAGGACGCCTGGCACCTCGTGCGCCGCCACGGCATCCGACGCGTGCTGGTCGAGTCGTTCGTCCGCTTCCGCTACGGCGACGGCTTCACCAACAGCCGGGCGCTGGCGTTCCAGACCTGCCTGGCCGTGGTCCCGTTCATGCTCGCCGTCACCGGCCTCGCGGCCGACATCGACGACGAGCGCTGGGCGAACGTCGTCGCCGCGACCGTCAACGCGATCGCGCCCGGGCAGGGGAGCGACGACGCGCTGGCCGCGGCGGCCGACGGGTCGGAGAGGAGCGGCGAGATCGCGCTGACCTTCGGACTGATGTTCGCGCTGGTGTCGATGACCACTGCGATGGCGCAGGTGGAGCGCGGCACCAACCGGATCTACGGCATCCGCCGCGACCGGCCGGCGGTGTGGAAGTACGGCCGGGCGGCGATCTTCACCACGTTGCTGGCCGGACCGGTCGGGACCGGCTTCCTGCTCCTCGTCGGCGGCGAGGCCTTCGGCGACGCGATGGTGGCGGAAGGGGTCTGGTCCGAGACCGCGGAGACCTGGTGGGACGCACTGCGCTGGCCGCTCGGGCTGGTGCTGCTGGTGCTCGCGATCGCGGTGCTGCTCGACCACGCGCCGCGCCGCCGGCAACCGGCGCTGTCGTGGCTGGCGCTCGGCTCGATCATCGCGGTGCTGCTCAGCATGGTCGCGACCGGCGGGCTGGCGGCGTACGTCACCGTGAGCGCGTCCTTCAGCTCCACCTACGGCCCGCTCGCCGGGATCTTCGTGCTGCTCCTGTGGAGCCAGCTGAGCGCGATCGCCGTCTTCTTCGGCGCCGCGGTGTGCGCCCAGCTCGAGGCGCTGCGGGCGCGGGCGGGCGAGCCGGTGTACGACGACCCGGGCCGGCCGCACGAGGAGGTCGTCTGAGCGTCCTGCAACAGGTGCGGGGTAGGTGCGTTCTGATGACATGGACGCGACGCGGAATGAAGCGAGGAGGGCGAGGTGACGCCTGGTGGCGCAGCCCGACTTCGACGAGTGGGTGGTCGCGCGCGGACCGGCGCTGCTGCGGCTCGCCCGGGTGCTGACCGGCAACGCCGCCGAGGCCGACGACGTGGTCCAGGAGGCCCTCGCGAAGGCCTGGCCACGCTGGTCGCGGATCGGTGCGATGGCCGACCCGGCGGCGTACGTCCGCCGGATGGTGGTCAACGAGCACACCTCCTGGTGGCGTCGGTTCCGGCGCCGGGAGAGCCCGAGCGAGCACCTGCCCGACGCCGCCGTCGAGGGTCCCGGTCCCCGACGACCACGACCTGATCTGGGCCGCCTGTCGGCGGCTCCCCGAGGTGCAGCGGACCGCGGTGGTGCTGCGCTTCTACGAACAGCTGGAGTACGCCGAGATCGCCGAGCTGACCGGCGTCCGTGAGGGGAGCGTGCGTTCGCGCGTGTCCCGCGGGCTGGCCGCGCTGCGGGTGGACCTGCGTGAGGACCTGGGAGAACGTGATGAGTGACCCGCTCGAGGACCGACTGCCCGACGCCCTGCGCCGACACGCGGGGGAGGACGAGACGGTGGCGGGACTGGCCGAGGGCGCCCGGTCGCGGGCCCGACGACGGGCCCGGCGACGTACGACCGGGATCGTGGTGGGTGCGGCGCTCGCGGTGGTGGCGGTCCCGGTCGGGATCGCGCTCACCGGCTCCTCACCGTCGGTCGCGCCCGCACCACCACCCGCCGCTTCGGACGGGACGCCGACGCCGGAGGGCTCGGACGCGCCGGCGCGCGACGGGACGCGCGTCGAGTCGTGGCGCGACCTCACCGTGTCGGTGCCCTCGTCGTGGGGCTACGGCGGCGGGACCGACTGGTGCGCCTCCGGCGGTCGCCTGGCCGACGGTCCGGACGTCGTGCGTCCGGGTGGGCTGGTGGCGTCGATCGGCTGCACCCCGCAGCAGGGCTACGGCGTCTACTTCGTCGACGGCTCGGCGATCAGCTGGGCACGCGACAGCGGCGACGTCTGGCAGTACGGCTGGGGCTCGCCGGGCCAGGTGAAGGTCTATCCGGAGGACGCCTGGCTCGGGCACTTCCGGGTCGACGACCACGCGATCGTGGTCGTCACCCCCGACGAGGCGACGACCCGCACGGTGCTGGAGTCCGCGGCGCAGGTGGACGAGCGCGACCCGAACGGGTGCGCGGTCCGCGAGGGCGAGGACGCCGCCGCCGGCGACGGCGAGCGCTGGAGCGTCTGCCGGTACGCCGGGGACGGCTGGCTCGAGCAGAGCGAGCTGCTGACACTGCGGAGCAGTCGCAGGAGGCGCTCGCGGCCGTCGAGGCGGCGCCCCGGGCGGCGGAGTCGGTGCCCTGCGGCGAGCCCGTCGAGCCGGACCAGAGCGGCAGCGTGGTCCTCGGCAGCGGCGCGACCTCGGCTCGGTGACGGTGCTCTTCCAGCGGGAGTGCGCCTCGGAGAACGGGGTCTACCTCTCCGGCACGAACCGCCAGCTCACCGAGGACGTCCTCTTCTGGGCGCTGAGCCCGGGCTGGTCCGGGTCCGCCGACTCCGGCGTACCGCTGCCGCGACCCGCTGCGGGAGCTCGGCGGCTGAGGCTCACCGGAGCGATGAGTCCCGGCCGTCCCGCCGGTCGGTAGGGACATGAGGATGCTGCGCGTGGGCGGTCCGGACGGCGTCGAGCTGTGCGTCGACGAGTACGGCGACCCGGGCGACCCCCTGGTCCTGCTGGTGCACGGGGCCGCGGCCTCGATGGACTGGTGGGACGTCGGGCTGTGCGAGGCGCTCGCGGCCGGGGGTCGCCGCGTGGTCCGCTACGACCACCGCGACACCGGCCGGTCGACGACCGGGACCCCCGGCTCCCCGGCGTACGACGCGGGCGCCTGGAGCGCGACTGCGCCGACCTGGTCATCGCCCTGGGCGCGCCGGCCCACCTGGTCGGGCTGTCGATGGGCCGCGGGATCGCCCAGTCCCTGGCGCTGCGGCGGCCCGAGCTGGTCGCCTCGCTGACGCTCGTCGCGACCTGCGCCGTCGGCGGGGTCGACGGCGACCTCCCCGGGCCCACCCCCGAGCTGTCACGACTCGTCAGCGACCCGCCGCCCGACCCGGACTGGGCCGACCGCGCCGCGGTCGTCGACGGGCTGGTCGACGCCGAACGCGCCTTCGCAGGCCCCGGCTTCGACGAGGCGCGGCACCGGCGGTCGCCGGTCAGGTGGTGGAGCGCAGCATCGACCGTCGGCGCCGGCAACCACTGGCTGGTCGTCGGCGGCGACGACGGCCACCGCTGGACGTGCACGCGATCGGCGTACCGACCCTCGTGGTGCACGGCATCGACCCGATGTTCCCGCTGCCCCACGCCGAGGCGCTGGCGGCGGCGGTGCCGGGCGCGCGGCTGCTCGTGGTCGAGCAGATGGGCCACCAGGTGCCCCCCCGGCCCGGCGCGTGGTCGAGATTCGAACGCGGCGTGTGCCTGAGAACTACCCAGCGGGCGTTCTCAGGCACACGCCACGAGGGACGAGTGTCGCTCAGGCCCAGCGCTCGGAGGCGGGCACGAAGTCCAGCGTGCGGTCGCCGGTGTAGATCTGCTTGGGCCGGGCGATCTTCTGCTCCTTGTCCTGCACCAGCTCGAGCCACTGCGCGAGCCAGCCCGGCGTACGGCCGATGGCGAAGAGCACGGTGAACATCTCGGGCGGGAACTGGAAGGCCTCGTAGATCAGGCCGGAGTAGAAGTCGACGTTGGGGTAGAGCTTGCGCTTGACGAAGTACTCGTCGTTGAGCGCGATCTTCTCCAGCTCCAGCGCGATCTCGAGCAGCGGGTTGGTGCCGGTGACCTCGAAGACGTCCTCGGCGGACTTCTTGATGATCTTGGCGCGCGGGTCGTAGTTCTTGTAGACCCGGTGGCCGAAGCCCATCAGCCGCTCGTTGCCCTCCTTCACGCCGTCGATGAAGGCGGGGATGTTCTCCTTCGAGCCGATCCGGCGCAGCATCCGCAGCACGGCCTCGTTGGCGCCGCCGTGGAGCGGGCCGAAGAGGGCGCCGACGCCGGCGGAGACCGCGGAGTAGGGGTCGACCTGGCTGGAGCCGACCGAGCGCACGGCGTTGGTCGAGCAGTTCTGCTCGTGGTCGGCGTGCAGGATGAAGAGCACGTCGAGCGCCTTGACCAGCCGCTCGTCGGCCTCGAAGTTCTTCTCGCTCATCTTGAAGAGCATCGAGAGGAAGTTCGCCGTGTAGGAGAGGTCGTTGTCCGGGTAGATGAACGGCTTGCCCTGTGCGTGGCGGAACGACCAGGCGCCGAGCGTCGGCATCTTGGCGATCATCCGGACGATCTGCATGTGCCGGTTCTCCGCGTCGCCGATGTTGCGGGCGTCGGGGTAGAAGGTCGACAGCGCGCCGACCGAGGCCATCAGCATGCCCATCGGGTGGGCGTCGTAGCGGAAGCCCTCCATGAACGACTTCACGTTCTCGTGCACGAAGGTGTGGAAGGTGATCTCGTGGACCCACGCGTCGTACTCCGCCTTGGTGGGGAGCGCGCCGTGGATGAGGAGATAGGCCACCTCGAGGAAGTTCGACTTCTCGGCCAGCTGCTCGATGGGGTAGCCGCGGTACTCGAGGATCCCCTTCTCACCGTCGATGTAGGTGACGGCGCTGCGGCAGGAGGCGGTGTTCACGAACCCCGGGTCGTAGACGGCGAGGCCGGGATCTTCCTCGCCGGTGCCCTTGATCTGTCCCAGGTCGGCGGCCTTGATGGTGCCGTCGGTGATCGGGACGTCGTATTCCTGTCCGGTGCGGTTGTCGCGGACGGTGAGGGAATCAGTCACCCCGTTAACCTAACCCCGGTCGCCAGCCCGTGCGAATCCGCCGTCTCAGTGCTGGCCCGGTGCCGGCTCAGTGTCGGAGCCGTCCCCGGGCCGCTCCCGCGTTTTGACCCGTACGACGGGCCGCCGCTACCTTGGGTGGTCGCGACTCCTGCCGCGTCCGGACCTCCACGTGGGTCCAGACGCAGTCCCGGACTGAAGTTCGAGCCGGGCCGTGTTCGTCAGAAGCCGCCGCACCACCGCCGCCCGGCGCCCGCCGGAGCGGATCCACGAACGAGAAGGGCCACTCACGTGCGCACCTACAGCCCCAAGCCTGGTGACATCCAGCGCCAGTGGCACGTCATCGATGCCGAGGACGTCGTCCTCGGCCGTCTCGCCGTCCAGACGGCCAACCTGCTGCGCGGCAAGCACAAGCCGATCTTCGCGCCCCACATGGACGTCGGCGACTTCGTCGTCGTCGTCAACGCCGAGAAGGTCGCCCTCACCGGCGACAAGGCGACCAAGAAGCTCAGCTACCGCCACTCCGGCTACCCGGGCGGCCTCACCGCCACCCCGGTCGGCGAGATCCTGGAGAAGGACGCTCGCAAGGTCATCGAGAAGGCGGTCTGGGGCATGCTCCCCAAGAACAAGCTCGGTCGCCAGATCATCAAGAAGCTCAAGGTCTACTCCGGCCCCCACCACCCGCACCAGGCCCAGCAGGCCACGCCGTTCGAGATCCAGCAGATCTCCCAGTGACTGAGGACGAAGGAAACATCGTGAGCGAGAACACCGCCGAGGTCGAGGAGACCTTCGAGACCAACGAGCAGGGCGTCGCCTACAGCTCGGAGAGCACTCCGGGCGTCGACGCGCCGGTCACCTCCGCCATCGCCCCCGCCAACGCCACCGGTCGCCGCAAGCAGGCCGTCGCGCGCGTGCGCCTCGTGCCGGGCACCGGCAACTGGACCGTCAACGGCCGTGCGCTGGACTCCTACTTCCCGAACAAGCTGCACCAGCAGGTCGTCAACGAGCCGTTCGCGGCGACGCACCTCGAGGGCCGCTTCGACGTCGTCGCCCGCATCCACGGCGGCGGCATCACCGGTCAGGCCGGCGCGCTGCGCCTCGGCGTGGCCCGCGCCCTCAACGCGATCGACCTCGACGCCAACCGCGCGGTCCTGAAGGCGGCCGGCCTGCTCACTCGTGACGCCCGCGTCATCGAGCGCAAGAAGGCCGGTCTCAAGAAGGCCCGCAAGGCGCCGCAGTTCTCGAAGCGCTGACCCAGGGCGCTCTCCTACATGGCGAAGCGCTACTTCGGCACGGACGGGGTCCGGGGCCTGGCCAACGGTGACCTCACCGCTGAGCTGGCCCTGGACCTTTCCGTTGCCGCCGCCCACGTCCTCGGGGACGCGGGCGAGTTCGAGGGGCACCGGCCGCTCGCCGTCGTCGGTCGCGACACCCGGATCTCGGGGGAGTTCCTCGAGGCCGCGGTCGTGGCCGGGCTGGCCTCGGCCGGCGTCGACGTGCTGCTGCTCGGCGTGCTGCCGACGCCCGGGGTCGCGTTCCTCACCGACCGGCTCGGCGCCGACCTCGGCGTCATGCTGTCGGCCTCGCACAACCCGATGCCCGACAACGGCATCAAGTTCCTCGCCCGCGGCGGGCACAAGCTCGACGACGCGCTGGAGCTGGCGATCGAGCGCCGGCTGCGCGAGGACTGGCAGCGGCCCCGGGGAGCCGGGGTCGGCCGGGTCTCGACGTACGACGCGGCGATCGACGACTACGTCGGGCACCTGATCGGCACCACGAACCACCCCCTGGTCGGGATCAAGGTCGTGCTCGACTGCGCCGAGGGTGCGGCCCACGAGGCCGGACCGCGTGCGCTCGTCGGCGCCGGCGCGGACGTCAGCGCGATCCACGCGATGCCCGACGGGCTCAACATCAACGACGGCTGCGGCTCGACGCACCTCGAGAACCTCCGGGCCGCGGTGCTGCAGGACGGGGCCGACGTCGGCTTCGCGCTCGACGGCGACGCGGACCGCTGCCTGGCCGTCGACCACGAGGGCACCGTCGTCGATGGCGACCAGCTGCTGGCCGTGCTCGCGCTGTCGATGCACGACCAGGACCGGCTGGCCAAGGACACGGTCGTGGCGACGGTGATGAGCAACCTCGGCTTCGTGCAGGCCATGCGCGCCGCCGGCATCGGCGTACGCCAGACCAAGGTCGGGGACCGCTACGTCCTCGAGGCCATGAAGGTCTCCGGCTACACCCTCGGCGGCGAGCAGTCCGGCCACGTGATCATGAGCGAGCACGCCACCACCGGCGACGGCATCCTCACCGCGCTCGCGGTGCTCGACCGGATGGCCACCACCGGCAGGTCGCTGAAGGATCTCGCCGGGGTGATGAAGCGGCTGCCCCAGGTGCTGCTCAACGTGCCCGACGTCGACAAGTCGCGCGCCGACGACGACCCCGTCGTGGCGGCCGCGGTCGCGGAGGAGGAGGCCGTGCTGGCCGACTCCGGACGGATCCTGCTCCGGCCCTCGGGGACCGAGCCGATCGTGCGCGTGATGGTCGAGGCGCCGACCGACTCCCAGGCGCGCGAGGTGGCGGACCGGCTGGCCGAGGTCGTACGCCGCCAGCTCGCCCTCTGAGCCCACCTTCTGAGCAGATCCGTCCCACGATCCGGACACCGGGGGAACACCGGGCGCCCCGCGATCCGTTGACCCGGCATGACGATGACACCCGAGAAGATCGTGTACACCGCCCAGGCCACCGTCAACGGCGGACGCCGTGGCGGCCACGGCCGCACCAGCGACGGCCAGCTCGAGGTCGACCTGCAGGCCCCCACCGAGATGGGCGGCCCCGGTGGCGGCACCAACCCCGAGCAGCTCTTCGCGATCGGCTACGGCGCCTGCTTCACCGGCGCGCTCGGCCTGGCCGGCAAGGCGGAGGGCATCGACACCTCCGGTGCGACCACCGAGATCTCGGTCGGCTTCGGCCCGCAGGGTGAGTCCTTCGCGATCTCGGTGGAGATCGACGTGACCATCCCCGGCGTCGACGACGGCACCGCCCAGAAGCTCGTCGACCGCACCCACGAGCTGTGCCCCTACTCGAAGGCCATCAGCGGCAACGTGCCCGTGGTCGTCAACGGCAAGGGTGCCTGATCTCCTCCTGATCTCCTCCTGATCGCGGCGTGTGCCTGAGGACGCCCTCTGGGTAGTCCTCAGGCACCCGCCGCGTCACAATTTCTTCAGCCGGACGTAGCGGACCGAGTGGTCCCGGTCCTTGCGCAGCACCAGCGTCGCCCGGGAGCGGGTCGGCAGCACGTTCTGGGTGAGGTTGGGGCCGTTGATCGTGTCCCACAGCTCGCCCGCCTTCGCGATCGCCTCGTCCTCGGTGAGGTGGGCGTACTTGGCGAAGTAGGAGTCCGGGTCGCGGAACGAGGTCTCGCGCAGCCGCAGGAACCGTTCGACGTACCACCGCCGGATGTGCTCGGTGCGGGCGTCGACGTAGACCGAGAAGTCGAAGAAGTCGCTCAGCGTCAGCCCCGCCCGTCCGTCCTCGCGCACCCGCGCCGGCTGCAGCACGTTGAGGCCCTCGACGATGACGATGTCGGGGCGGCTGATCGTCACCCGCTGGTCGGGGACGACGTCGTAGACGAGGTGGGAGTACGTCGGCGCCGCGACCTCGTCGCGCCCCGACTTGATGTCGACCAGGAACCGCAGCAGTGCCCGCCGGTCGTAGGACTCCGGGAAGCCCTTGCGGTCCAGCAGCCCGCGACGCTCGAGCTCGGCGTTCGGGTGGAGGAAGCCGTCGGTCGTCACCAGCGTGACGTTGGGGTGCTCGGGCCAGTGGGCGAGCAGCTCTGCGAGCACGCGGGCGGTGGTCGACTTGCCGACGGCCACGGAGCCGGCGAGACCGATCACGAAGGGGGTGCGCCGCGGCTGCGGCTGGCGGAGGAACGACTCCTGCTCCCGGTGCAGCCGGCCCGCGGAGGCGACGTACAGGCTGAGGAGGCGGGAGATCGGCAGGTAGACCTGCTCGACCTCCTCGAGGTCCAGGGAGTCGCCGAGCCCGCGCAGCCGGTGGATCTCCGCAGGCGTCAGCGGGCTCTCGAAATCGCGACCCAGCGCCGACCACGCGTCCCGGTCCAGCTCGACGTAGGGAGACGGCTCGCGGCGCTCGTCGCCCGACCCGCCGTTGACAGACATGCGCGGCATTCTTGCAGCAGGCCCACCTCTAGACTCGCGGGCATGTGTGGAATCGTCGGGTACGTCGGCCCCCAGCAGGCGCAGGGCGTCGTGATCGAGGGTCTGCGACGGCTGGAGTACCGCGGCTACGACTCCGCCGGGATCGCCCTCGTCGCCGACGGCCTGGTCGCCCACGACAAGCGCGCCGGCAAGCTCGCCAACCTCGAGAAGGCGATCGCCGACACCCCGCTCCCGGAGGCC
Source organism: uncultured Actinomycetota bacterium (assembly GCA_963754575.1). GTDB lineage: Bacteria > Actinomycetota > Actinomycetes > Propionibacteriales > Nocardioidaceae > Nocardioides. Next base: position 133,366 of record CAVWGQ010000013.1, read on the forward strand.
ACGACCGGCATCGGCCACACCCGCTGGGCGACCCACGGGGCGCCCAACGACCGCAACGCCCACCCCCACCTCGGCGCCGCCGGCCGGGTCGCGCTGGTGCACAACGGGATCATCGAGAACTTCGCGGAGCTGCGCGGCGTGCTCGAGGCCGAGGGCCACGAGCTGCGCTCGGAGACCGACACCGAGGTCGCTGCCCACCTGCTCGAGGCCGCGGTCGTGGCCGGCGCCGACCTCACCACGGCGATGCAGCAGGTGTGCCGCCGCCTCGAGGGCGCGTTCACGCTCGTCGCCGTCGACTGCGAGGACCCCTCCCGCGTCGTCGCCGCCCGCCGCAACAGCCCGCTGGTGGTGGGCATCGGCGAGGGGGAGAACTTCGTCGGCTCGGACGTCGCCGCCTTCATCGAGCACACCCGTGAGGCGCTGGAGCTCGGGCAGGACCAGGTCGTGACGATCACGACCGAGGGCGTCGAGGTCACCGGCTTCGACGGCACCCCGCAGCAGGGCACCCGCTACCACGTCGACTGGGACCTGTCGGCCGCCGAGAAGGACGGCTACGACTGGTTCATGCGCAAGGAGATCCACGAGCAGCCGCGGGCCGTGGCGGACACGCTCCTGGGGCGTCGTACGCCGCAGGGGCTGCTGCAGCTCGACGAGATGCGGCTCTCCGACGACGAGCTGCGCGAGATCGACAAGATCATCATCATCGCCGCCGGCACCTCGTTCTACGCCGGCATGGTCGCGAAGTACGCCATCGAGCACTGGTGCCGGATCCCGGTCGAGGTCGAGCTGGCCTCGGAGTTCCGCTACCGCGACCCGATCCTCACCCGCTCGACCCTCGTGGTCGCGATCAGCCAGTCCGGCGAGACCGCCGACACGCTGCAGGCGATCCGCCACGCGCGGGTCCAGCGCAGCAAGGTGCTGGCGATCTGCAACACCAACGGCTCGACCATCCCGCGCGAGTCCGACGGCGTGATCTACACCCACGCCGGCCCGGAGATCGGCGTCGCCTCCACCAAGGGCTTCCTGACGCAGCTGGTCGCCTGCTACGTCCTCGCGCTCTACCTCGCGCAGGTCAAGGGCACCCGCTACGGCGACGAGATCACCCAGGTCTTCGACCAGCTCGAGCAGATGCCGGCCCACGTGCAGCGGATGCTCGACCAGGCCGAGCAGGTCTACGACCTCGCCCGCACGCACGCCTCGTCCCGCTCGGTGCTCTTCCTCGGGCGCCATGCCGGCTACCCGGTCGCGCTCGAGGGGGCGTTGAAGCTCAAGGAGATCGCCTACCTCCACGCCGAGGGCTTCGCCGCCGGTGAGCTCAAGCACGGCCCGATCGCGCTGGTCGAGGACGGCACCCCCGTGCTCTGCATCGTGCCTCCCCGGGGGCGCGACCAGCTCCACGACAAGATGGTCAGCGGCATCCAGGAGGTCCGCGCCCGCGGCGCCCACACGATCTGCCTCGCCGAGGACGACGACGCCTCGATCACGCCGTACGCCGACGCGCTGATCCGCCTGCCGCGGGTGCCCGTGCTGCTGCAGCCGCTGGTGGCCGTCGTCCCGCTGCAGCTGTTCGCCTGCGAGCTCGCGACGCTGCTCGGCCACGACGTCGACCAGCCGCGCAACCTCGCGAAGTCCGTCACGGTCGAGTGAGCGGGTAGGCGACATGGCCGTCATCGGGGTCGGCATCGACGTGGTCGACATCGAGCGCTTCAGGGCCTCGCTGGAGCGCACCCGGGGGCTGGGTGAGCGACTCTTCACGCCGGCCGAGGCGACGCGCCCGCCGGCCTCGCTGGCGGCCCGGTTCGCCGCCAAGGAGGCGCTCGCCAAGGCGCTCGGCGCCCCGGTCGGGATGGCCTGGCACGACGCCGAGGTCACCTCCGAGGACTCCGGTCGCCCGGTGCTGGTGATCCGGGGCAGCGTGCAGGCCCGCGCCGACGAGCTCGGCGTACGACACCTGCACCTCTCGCTCTCCCACGACGCCGGTATCGCCTCCGCGATCGTCGTCCTGGAATCGTGACGCGCCGCGGCCCTCGCGGCGTGTGCCTGAGACCTACCTATGCGGCGTTCTCAGGCACACGGGGCACGCCGAGGGCGAGCAGGTCGTGGACGACCTCGCCCGTCTCGTGCCGCAGCTCGTAGGCCGTGCAGCCGACGACCGTCCGGGTCCTGGTGGTGAGTCGTCGGGCGCGCTTCTTGTCCGCACCCCAGTGCTCGACCTCCATGTGGAACGAGCCGTCGACCTCCAGCACCAGCACCGACCCGTCCGGCAGGTCCCACTCGGCATCGGTCCAGCGTCGCAGCCCGCCCCGGTCGAGCCGCGGCGTCTGTCGGTCGGGGGGACGGAGACCGTAGCCGCGACACGCCCGCAGCACGTCGAGCTCGGCGCCGCTCTGGGATCCGCCGGCGACGTCGTGAAGAGTGGCCCGGAAGGCCGGGGCGCGCCGCAGGGGTCGCAGCAGGTCGATCCACGCGAGCAGCCGGTCGGGCGTGGTCAGCCGCTGCTGGACCGAGGAGGCCAGGATCGCGTGGGCGGGACGCTGGGGTGCGTCGTACGCCGCCCACATCAGGAGCGCCGGCTCCAGCTGACAGCTGGGCAGCGCGGAGGCCGGGTCGACCAGCAGCTCGAGGCGACGTCGGGAGCGGAAGAAGTCGATCCCCGGCACCGGCTCGAAGGCCAGCTCGTCGTCGACCAGCACGGTGACGTCGTCGCGCTGCCAGCGCTTCATCCCCAGCTGCTCGGCGGCGGTGAGGCCACCGAGCAGGGCCCGCGGCCCGGCATGCAGTACGCCGAGCCAGCGGCGCTGCTCGGTCGTCGGCTCACCGGTGAACGTGCTGACCACCCGGGGCGTGCGGACCGCCCATCGACCGGCCCGGACGTGGTGGTCGACGGCATCCCAGCCGATGCCCAGCTCGGTCAGCTGACGGCGCGCCACCAGACCGCACTGACGACTCACCAGCTCTCCGAGATCCACCTGACCCACCCTGTCGGGATCTCGGACGGTTCGGGCGCGTCATCCACAGCCCTCCACAGGTCCCGTGTGCCTGAGAACTACCCAGAGGGCGTTCTCAGGCACACGCCGCGGATACGGTGAGGCGATGCGATGGGCGCACACGGTGGATCAGGTCCGGGCGGCGGAGGAGGAGCTCCTCGCGCGGCTCCCGGAGGGCGCGCTGATGCAGCGCGCCGCGGCCGGGCTCGCGCACGCCGTCGCCGACCTGCTCGGCGGTGCCTACGGACGTCGGGTGGTGCTGCTGGTCGGGGCGGGCAACAACGGCGGTGACGCGCTGTACGCCGGCGCGATGCTCGCCCGGCGCGGGGCCGCCGTCGAGGCGTGGCTGCTGTCGGACGCGGTCCACGAGGCCGGCCTGGCAGCGCTGCGCGGGGCCGGGGGGCGGATCGCTGCGCCCCACGACGACCACGACGCCGACGTCGCGCTCGACGGCATCGTCGGTATCGGCGGTCGCCCCGGCCTGCGGGAGCCGGCCGTGACCGCGCTGGCCCACCTCGACGACGTCCCGGTCGTCGCGGTCGACATCCCGAGCGGGGTCGACGTCGACACCGGCGAGCTCGACGGCCCCCACGTGCAGGCCGTCCTCACGGTCACGTTCGGCACCCACCAGGTCGCCCACCTCGTCGATCCCGCCTCCGCCGCGTGCGGGAGCGTCCACCTCGTCGACCTCGGCCTCGACCTCCCGACCGCCGCCGTCGAGGCCCTCCAGCCCCACGACGTCCGCCGGCTGCTGCCGCGCCCCGCCCGCGACGCCCAGAAGTACACGCGCGGCGTGGTCGGCGTCCGCGCCGGCTCCGCGCAGTACCCCGGCGCCGCCCGGCTCTGCGTCGCCGGCGCTGCCTGCGGGCTGGCCGGCATGGTCCGCTACGTCGGCGACGCGGCCGACGGCGTGCAGGCCGACCACCCCGAGGTGGTCGGCGAGGGCCGGGTGCAGGCGTGGGTGGTCGGCTCCGGGGGAGGTGACGGCGCGGGCGAGGCGCTGGCCGCGGCGGTCGCCGACGGCGTACCCCTCGTCGTCGACGCGGACGCCCTCCAGCACGTGACCGGGCCGCTACCGGTCCCCGCGGTCCTCACGCCCCACGCCGGCGAGCTCGCCGCGATGACCGGCGCCGAGCGGGCCGACGTCGAGGCCCGCCCGCTCCACCACGCCCGCGCCGCGGCCGTGCAGTACGACGCGGTCGTGCTCCTCAAGGGCCGCCACACGCTCGTCGCCGACCCGTCCGGGCGGGTCCGCGTCACCACCACGGGAGTGCCCTGGTTGGCGACCGCCGGCGCCGGCGACGTGCTGGCCGGCCTGGTCGGCGCGCTGCTCGCCTCCGGCCTCGAGCCGTACGACGCGGCGTCGGTCGGCAGCTGGGTGCACGGGGCCGCGGCGACCCTCGCGAGCGGTGGCGGCCCGGTGACCGCCGGTGACGTCGCGCGCGCCCTCCCCGAGACGCTACGACTCGTCCTCGACCCGGGGATGGAAGAATCGCTCGCGTGACCCGTGCCGAGATCGTCATCGACCTCGACGCGATCCGTCACAACGTGCGGCTGCTGCGTGAGCACACCGGCGTCGCGGTGATGACGGTCGTCAAGGCCGACGGCTACGGCCACGGGATGGTGCCGGTGGCGCGGGTGGCCCGCGAGGCCGGGGCGACCTGGCTGGGCGTCGCGACGATCGACGAGGCGCTGGCGCTGCGCGCCGGGGGCGACACCGGTCGGCTGCTCTGCTGGCTCGGCGTCCCCGGGGAGGACTACGGCTCCGCGATCGCGGCCGACGTCGACGTCACCGTCCACACGCAGGACGCGCTGGCGGAGGTGGTCGCAGCAGCCGGCGACCGGACCCCGCGGGTGCAGGTCAAGGTCGACACCGGTCTCTCCCGCGGCGGCGCCCCGCGCGCGGAGTGGCACGACCTGTTCGCGGCCGCGAGCGACCTCGAGCGCGAGGGCCGGGTCCGGGTCACCGGGATCTGGTCCCACTTCGCCTGCAGCGACGAGCCCGACCACCCCGCCAACGACGCCCAGCAGGCGGCGTTCGAGGACGCGCTGGCGCTGGCCGCGAGCGCCGGCCTCGACCCCGAGGTCCGTCACCTCGCCAACTCGGCCGCCGCGATCCTGCGTCCGGGAGCCGGCTACGACCTGGTGCGCTGCGGCCTCGCGTCGTACGGCCTGGACCCGGCGCCCGAGGTGGACCACGGCCTCGACCTGGTGCCCGCGATGACCGTCACCGCGCGGCTCGCGCTCACCAAGGAGATCGCGGCCGGCGACGGCGTCTCCTACGGCCACACCTGGGTCGCCGAGCGCCCCACCCGCGTCGGGCTGGTGCCTGCGGGGTACGGCGAGGGGGTGCCGCGCCACGCCGGCAACCGCGCCGAGGTCTGGGTCGGCGGCACCCGCCGCCCGGTCCGCGGTCGGGTCTGCATGGACCAGGTCGTGACCGAGGTCGGTCCCCGACGACCGGGCCGGCGACCCCGTCGTGCTCTGGGGGACCGGCCGCGACGGCGAGCCGACCGCGCAGGAGTGGGCCGTGTGGTGCGACACCATCAGCTACGAGATCGTGACCAGGGTCGGCGGCCGCCTCACGCGCCGCTGGACCGAGGGGGCCACCGGATGAGCGTCAGGGGACGTGTCCTCGGCATCGCCGCCTCCGCGGCCGGCGTCGCCGTCGCGGGTACGGCGGTCGGGGTCGCCCGCCGCCGCCAGGTCATCGCCCACCGGGGGGCGGGTGACGCGGCGCCGTTCGGCACGCTGCGGGCAACCCCGGTGACCGTCGTGGCCGGTGACGGCGTACCCCTCCACGTCGAGGTGGACGACGTCGACCGGTCGCCGCTGACCGTGGTGTTCGTCCACGGCTACGCGCTCAACCTCGACTGCTGGCACTTCCAGCGGGCCGGCTACCGCGGCCTGGTGCGGGCGGTCTTCTACGACCAGCGCTCCCACGGCCGCTCCGGGAAGTCGACCGACGGCCGCGCCACCATCGAGCAGCTCGGCCAGGACCTGCGGCAGGTGCTCGACGACGTCACCGAGGGCCCGGTGGTGCTGGTCGGGCACTCCATGGGCGGCATGAGCATCGTCGCGCTGGCCGAGGAGCACCCCGAGATGTTCGGGGACCGGGTCGTGGGGGTCGCCCTGGTCTCGACGACCGCCGGTGGCCTCGACCCGCACCGGATCGTGGTGCCGGGCATGCCGTCCACGCTCGGCTCGACCCTCGCGCTGCGGGCGGTCGCGACCCTCGCGCGCGGCCACAAGACGGTCGACGTGCTGCGCCGCGCGAGCCGCGTGGTCGCCACCGTCGCCACCGACCTGTTCGCCTTCGGCGACGACGTGCCGGAGAGCTACGTCCGCTTCGTCGACCAGATGTTGTCCGAGACGCCGTTCGAGGTGATCGCGGAGTTCTTCCCCTCCTTCGGCTCGCTCGACAAGTTCGAGACCGTCGAGGCGCTGTCGGGGGTGCCGGTCACGATCGTGTGCGGCACCGCCGACAAGATGACCTCGGTCGGCCACAGCCGCAAGCTCCACGCGCGGATCGAGGGGTCCACGCTGCTCGAGTGCGAGGGCGCCGGCCACATGGTCATCCTCGAGCGGCACGAGCAGGTCAACGCCGCCCTCGACCAGCTGCTCGCGGCCGCGGGGGAGCGGGTCCGGCGGTGAGCGTCGAGATCCGCCCGATCGGACCGGACGACGCCGCGGTGCTGCTCGACGCGATCCGGCCGGCCTTCGAGGCCCGGCCGCCGCTCGACCCGCCGGCGGCCACGCTGACCGAGACCGCGGAGTCGCTGGCGCGGCTGCTGGCCCACCGGGGCGGGCTGCTCGCGCGGCTCGACGGGGAGCCGGTCGGCGGGCTGGTGCTCGACCCGGTCGGGACCTCGATGTACGTCCGCCGCTTCGGCGTACGCCCGGACGTGCAGGGGCACGGCATCGCCGCGCGGCTCATCGCGGCGGCCGTCGAGGCGGCCGACGGCTTCGACGACCTCACGGTCGTGGCGCGGCTCGAGCTGCCCGAGACGGTGGGCTTCTGGGTGCGCCGGGGCTTTCGTGAGGTACGCCGCGACGAGCCGAACGTCGAGCTCCGACGACCGCTCAACACCTTTCTCTTCGACGTCCCCGACGCCGACACCATGCGCGAGCTCGGCCGGACCCTGGCCGGGCAGCTGCGCGCAGGCGACCTGGTCGTGCTCAGCGGCGAGCTGGGAGCCGGCAAGACCACGCTCACGCAGGGACTCGGGGCCGGTCTCGAGGTGCGCGGCGACATCACCTCGCCGACGTTCGTGATCGCACGGGTCCACCCGTCGCTGGTCGGCGGGCCCGCGCTCGTGCACGTCGACGCCTACCGGCTCGGCGGCATCGACGAGCTCGACGACCTCGACCTCGACACCTCCCTCGATGACGCGGTCACGGTGGTGGAGTGGGGCGAGGGGATCGCCGAGGGGCTCTCCGAGTCGCGGCTGGAGCTGCGTGTCATCCGGGCGCTCGCGCAGTCCGGCGACCCGGACGACCACGACCCGCGGCGGGTGCTGATGATGCCGGTCGGACCGCGGTGGTACGAGCTGGAGGTGCCCGACTCGCAGCGGCCGCCGCTCGCAGAGAAGCCGGACGAGACGCTGCTCGTCGACTTCTGGGCGTGCGAGGAGTCCGACCTCGACCAGCTCGACCGCGCCGTACCCCTGACCATGGCGGTGGTCGTCGCCGAGCGCGACGACCGGGTGCTGCTGGTCCACACGACCCGGACCGCCGAGTGGGAGCTGCCGCTGGCGCGGCTCGCCGCCGACGAGTCGCCGCGGGAGGCGGCCGTCGACCAGTACCGCGCCGTGTCCGGACAGGACCCCGGCGAGCCGGTCTTCGCGGGCGTCGCGACCGTCCAGTACGGCCACCAGCGCCGGATCAAGCGGATCGCCGTCTATCGCAGCCGGCCCACCGACACCAGCGAGCCGACCGTCGGCGGCGACGTCGACGGGGTCGCCTGGTGGGACCCCGCCGAGGACCACGAGGGCCTCTCCGCGATCGACGCCCACCTGGTGCGGGTGCTGCGCGAGCGCTGAGCCGCGCCACGGATAGCCTGACCGCGTGCTGCTCGCCTTCGACACCGCCACCCCGACGGTCACCGTCGCCCTCCACGACGGCACCGACGTCGTCGTCGAGCACACCAGCGAGCAGACGATGCGCCACGGCGAGCAGCTGGCCCCGCTGATCGAGCGCTGCCTGCTCGACACGGGGATCGTCCGGCAGGACCTCACCGCGATCGCGGTCGGCGTCGGGCCGGGCCCGTTCACCGGGCTGCGGGTCGGCCTGGTCACCGCCCGCACGCTCGGCTTCGTGCTCGAGATCCCCGTCTACGGGGTGTGCACGCTCGACGTGCTCGCCGTCGAGGCCGTCGACACCGGTGCCGTGATCGGCGACTTCGTGGTCGCCACGGACGCCCGGCGCAAGGAGGTCTACCTCGCGACCTACGACGAGGACGGCCAGCGCCTCACCGGCCCCGTCGTCGACCGTCCCGCGGAGCTCGCCACCGCGGCGCCGGTCGTGGGCGAGGGCGCGCTGCTCCACCCCGAGGCGTTCCCGACGCCCGTCGGCCCGCGGCGGCCGGGCGCCGGGTGGCTGGCGCACACCGTCGCGGAGGAGCGCGCCGAGCTCAGCGACCCCGAACCGCTCTACCTCAGACGCCCCGACGCCGTCATGCCGGGACCCCGCAAGCCGGCCTCGTGATCGCGCCGGCCGACCTCGGCGACGTCGCCGCGGTGGTCCGGCTCGAGCAGGTCTGCCAGGGCGTCGACGCCTGGTCGGAGGCGCTCGTGCGCGACGGCATCGCCGGAGGGTTGCCGACGGTCCACCACCTCGTCGCGCGCCAGGACGAGGTCGAGCAGGTCGTGGCGTACGCCGTCGCGAGCCTGGCCGGTGACGTGGCCGAGCTGCAGCGGATCGGGGTCGACCCGGCCCACCGGCGACGCGGCCTCGCCGGCGTACTGCTGGACGGCGTGGCCGACCTCGCCCGCGCGGACGGCGCCGAGCGGGTGCTGCTCGAGGTGCGCGAGGACAACGCGGGGGCGCTGGCGTTCTACGCCTCGCGCGGCTTCGCCGAGCTGGCCCGGCGGCCGCGCTACTACCGCGACGGGGCCGCGGCGGTCGTGATGGAGCTGCCGCTGACCGGTCCGGACGTGAAGGTGTGCACCACGTCGTAGCCGAGCTCGCGGTAGATCCGCAGCGCCGGCTCGTTGTCGGTGTAGACGCCGAGCGAGCAGACGCCGGTGTCGGCCATCGCCGCCCGGGTCACGGCGCGGGAGATCTCGCGGCCCAGGCCGCGGCCTCGGTGGCTGGCGGCGACCGCGACGGCGCGCACGTGACCGGTGCCGTCGGGCTGCCGCAGCACCCCACCGGTGGCGACCAGCCGGCCCTCGTCGCGCACGCCGAGCCACGCCTCGATGCCCGGGGTGCCCGGCCGGGCCAGGGAGTCGGGGGAGACCTCGTCGAGGAGGGCGGCGACCTCGGCCTCGTCCGCGACCCGCTCGATCGGCACCGGACTCACGGTCTGCGGCCGGGTCGTGAGCATCCAGTGCCACTGCCTCACCTCGGTGAGCGGCCACTGCGGAGGCACCGCGGTGGCGGGGGCCGTCACCATCACCCGGTCGGGTGCCTCGACCTGCTCGGCCACGCCGGCCAGCAGCGGGCCGAGGTGGTCGCCTCCGAAACCGGTCACCACGGTGACCGTGCCGTCGACGACGCGTCGGCGTACGACCACGACGGTCGCGTCGCCGTCGCGCCACGCCCCCCGGACCAGCGCCGGCTCGAGCTGGTGCCGCACGAACGGCACGTCGACGACGTCCTCCACCCCCACGGCACGCATGCCTCCATTGTCGCGGGCATGATGGGCGCCATGGACGCGCCCCTGGTGCTCGGCATCGAGACCTCCTGCGACGAGACCGGCGTCGGCATCGTGCGCGGGCACGAGCTGCTCGCCGACGCGGTCGCGAGCAGCGTCGACGAGCACGCCCGCTTCGGCGGCGTCGTGCCCGAGGTCGCCAGCCGCGCCCACCTCGAGGCGATGGTGCCGACGATCGAGCGGGCCTGCGAGACCGCCGGCGTACGCCTGCACGAGGTGGACGCGATCGCGGTCACCAGCGGACCCGGCCTCGCCGGGGCGCTGCTGGTCGGCGTCGCGGCCGCGAAGGCGCTGGCGATCGGGCTGGGCAAGCCGATCTACGGCGTCAACCACCTCGCCTCCCACGTCGCCGTCGACCAGCTCGAGCACGGTCCGCTGCCCGAGCCGTGCCTGGCGATGCTGGTCTCCGGCGGCCACTCCAGCCTGCTGCGGGTCGAGGACGTCACCACCGGCGTGGAGCCGCTCGGCGCGACCATCGACGACGCGGCGGGCGAGGCGTTCGACAAGGTCGCGCGACTGCTCGGGCTGCCGTTCCCGGGCGGGCCCCACATCGACCGGGTCGCGCGCGAGGGCAGCAGCATGGCGATCGACTTCCCGCGCGGGCTCTCCTCGCGGCGCGACCTCGAGCGTCACCGCTTCGACTTCTCCTTCTCCGGCCTCAAGACCGCCGTCGCCCGGTGGGTCGAGATGCGCGAGCGGCTCGGCGAGCCGGTCCCGGTCGCCGACGTGGCGGCGTCCTTCCAGGAGGCGGTGTGCGACGTGCTGACCCGCAAGGCGGTCGACGCGGCCGCCGACCAGGGCATCGACCACCTGCTGATCGGTGGCGGCGTCGCCGCCAACTCCCGGCTGCGCGCACTCGCCGAGGAGCGGGCCGCCGCCCGGGGCATCCGGGTCCGGGTGCCGCGTCCGGGCCTGTGCACCGACAACGGCGCGATGGTGGCTGCGCTCGGCGCGGAGATGGTCGCCCGGGGCCGTACGCCGTCCGCCCTCGACCTCCCCGCCGACTCGAGCCAGCCGGTCACCCAGGTGCTGGTCTGACCGGCTCTCAGGGTGGTGGGTGCTCTGGCGGTGGGTGGTGCACCGATCAGTGGTGGTTCGGTGCAGGGCGCGCGGGTGATCCGGGGTCAGTCGATGACCTGCGGGGCGGCTCCCTCGTCGTCGATCCAGTCCTGGTCGTCGATCAGGTGGGTCATGGTCACGTCGTCGCGGTCCTGCGTCCCCTTGCTGCGGCCGGCGCCCGCTGCGCCGACGCCACGACCGGCGCTCCGGACGGCGCTCGTGACGGCGCCCGGCCGGAGCCCTTGCCGGCGTGCAGCTCGAGCTCGGTCGCGGTCGCCGCCATGCCGAAGGACTGCGCCGGGACCCGGCCGAGCCGGGCGCCCTTGAGCACCTTGGTCTGGGCGTCGTTCAGGGTCGCGAGGATCTCGTTGACGCGCTGCTGCTCGATCGAGATGTCGTCGGTGGAGATCCCACCGCCGCCGTCGTGCATCGTGTACATGCTCGTCCTTGCCTGTGTGGTGCCGTCGTGGTGCTGTCTGCCGTTCTTGGTGCCCTACCCGCTCCCGGCCCGCTGAAACCTCCGCGGGCGACGATCCGGGGCTGGCTAGGCTCCCGGGCATGTCTCGGAGAACCACCCGCACGCTGCTCGCCCTGGCCCTCGGCTCCGTCGTCCTCACCGGCTGCTCGGACGGAGGTACGCCGACGCCGGCCCCGACAACCTCCTCGGAGTCCTCTTCGTCGTCGGACTTGTCGTCGCCCACCGACGAGCCGTCGGAGACCGAGGCCGCGGGGGAGCGGATGCAGGTCCCGGTCGGCTCGATGGCGCTGCCCGAGGGCTGGGAGGTGGACCGGGACAACGAGGCGCTGGCGACCTCGCCGAGCGGGCGCAGCGTGATCAGTCTCTACGACCTCGGGCCGGTGGGCCCGGTCACCGCGCGCCAGCTCGGGCGCACCCTGGTCCCGAACGCCGGAGCCGACGACCCCGAGCTCGGCTTCGACGTCGAGCTCGACGGGGAGCCGGGCTTCGCGGTCCGGGAGACCGACCTGCGCGACGACCGCGCGCACGCGCTCTTCGGGGCCGTCCGCGACGGTCAGGCGGTCCGGATCGGCGTCGTGCTGTCGAAGTCCGACCTGCCCCTCGCGGAGCAGGAGGCGTTCGCCGACGAGCTGCTGGCGTCGTACACCTGGGCGGGCTGAGCGGCAGCCGCCTCAGCCGCTGGTTGGTCTGTGCTGTCGGCAGCCAGTAGGCGATCGACATGGTCACCTCGACCCGGTCGGAGACCCGCTCCAGCGTGCCGTCGAGCTCGGCCCGGACGACCACCTGCTGGGTGCCCTCGGTGACGGTGGCGTTCACGGTGTCCTCGTCCTCCCAGGCGACGGACTGGACCGTGGCGGGTGACTGGCGGTCGCGACCGCTGCTCCACCGGACCACCGGGTCCCCGGTCACCGCGTCCAGGATCACCAGCTCGGGTGAGCCGAGGCCGTCGGCGTACGCGCTGTAGCCGGCGACGAGCGTGCCGTCGGGGCTGAAGGAGACGGGACGGAAGTCGCAGGTCTCGAAGGCCGTGACGTCGCTGACCGGGTCGAGCACGCGGTAGCACGCGGTCCCGATCGGCTCGTCGTAGGAGACCTGCCCGGACACCAGCCCGGAGGCCTCGGACGCGTCGTCCAGGTAGTTCATGCCCTCGCCGAACGGGGCGATCGACCCGTCGGCGCGGGCGACCGCGAAGAGTGTCTCGCCCGTCTCGTAGTCGGGGGTCTGGAAGACCACGGACCCGTCGGCGAGCAGGCCCATCGGGCGGGTGTTGGCGCCGACCTCGGTCCGCCACAGCGGCTGGTCCGGGGCAGCAGCGACGAGGGTCCACCGGTCGCCCTCGACCTCGACCCAGGCCGCCCGGTCGCCGGCCTCGTCGACCACGAGGCCGGCCGCCGCCGTCTCGCCGGTCACCTGCACCGGCTCGCTGAGCGACTGGAAGACGTTGTAGCCGGTGTCCTCAGGGTTGGTGGCGCCCCGGAGGCCGATCCAGCCGTCGCCGAAGCGATGCACCTGGGAGGTGCTCCCGGGCAGCGGCAGCACGCCCTCGGGGGTGTGCAGCGTGCCGTCGGCGAGGGGGATGAACCCGGTGGCCGGGACCTCGCCCTGCGGCAGGTCGAGCACGTCGAGCGCGAAGCTGCCGTCCGCGCGGGGCGTCGGCGCGTCGTCGACCATCCGGGTCGGGGACGGGGCGACGGGGACGTCGCTGCTGTCGGAGCGGGTGTCGAGGGCGAGCCCGACCGGGATCGCGACGGCCAGCACGGCTGCGGCGACCAGGCCACTGCCGATGGCCTGCCGGCGGCGCCGGATGGTGCGGGCCCGGCCCTGCACGCCGGAGAGCGTGAGCGGGGTGTCGTGCCAGCCGTCGACCTGCTCGTGCAGCTCGCGGGACAGCCGGGTGGTCAGCTGGTCGTTCATCGGTCCTCCTCCCCGGAGTGGTCGGTGGCGTCGTCGTGCGGGTCCAGCGACCGGGGTGCGCGGGTGCGCAGCGTGGCCAGCGCCCGGCTGGCCTGGGACTTCACGGTCCCGACCGAGATGCCGAGCGTCTCGGCGACCTCGGCCTCGGACATCTCCTCGTAGTAGCGCAGCACCACGACCGCCCGCGCCTTGCGCGGCAAGGTCTGCACGAGGTCCCAGAGCTCGCCGTCGGCCCCGCCGTCGTAGCTGTCGTGGTGGGGGCGCTCCGGCATCACCTCGCTGGCGACCTCGCGGCGCTTCCACGCCCGTCGCCACAGCGAGTTGTGCTCGTTGACCACGATCCGGCGTACGTAGCCGTCCAGCGAACCCCGGTCGCGGACCTTGTCCCACGAGAGGTAGAGCTTGGCGAAGGCGGTCTGGACGAGGTCCTCGGCCGTGGGCCGGTCCCCGGTCAGGAGGTACGCCGTGCGCAGCAGGCTCGCCTGGCGGGCCTGCATGTACGACGCAAACTCGTCGTCGCGGCGCTGGTCCTTGCTCGGGGCCTGCGTCGAGCTCGTCGTCGGGTCGGCCACGGTCACCCCCGTCCCTGCAAGTGCGTGCGTGCTGCTCATGTCCGGCTGCACCTCCATTCCATCGCCACCAAGACGCGGAACGGGGGAGGAGGGTTGCAATCGGCGCGCCTATCCTCGGAGGGTGAGCATCCCCGTGGAGATCGCCGACCTGTCCGAGCCCCTCGCCGAGCGCGGCCCGGGCTACCTGCTGACCGCCTCGGCCGACGGCCAGGTCAAGGCCGTGACCGTCGAGCCGGAGCTGCGCGACGGGGTCCTGCACTGCCCCTTCAGCGCCGGCTCGGCGCGCAACCTCGAGGCCCACACTGCCGCCACGCTGCTGTTCCCGCCGCCCGTGGCCCGCGGCTACACGTTGCTGATCGACGGCACCGCCGCAGCCACCGACGACGGCATCGTGGTCACGCCGGCCACCGCGGTGCTGCACCGGCCGGCCGCCCACGCGGACGGACCCGTGGCCGACACCGGGGACGGGTGCGGCCAGGACTGCGCCCCGGTCACGTGACCGCCCGCTCCACGACGCCCTTCTGGACCAGCGCGTTCCTCGACCTCGCCCCGGAGGTGCACGCCGCCGGGCTGGGCTTCTGGCGCGACGTCACGGGCTGGACGGTGTCGTCGCCGCGCGGCGGGACGGGGGAGTTCGTGACCCTCGAGCCATGGGTCGGCGACGACCACCTGCGGGTGCAGCGGCTCGCCTCGGGGCGCTCGCGGGTCCACCTCGACCTGCACGTCGAGGACCCGCGCGCGGCCGCGGACCGGGCGGTGCTGCTGGGCGCGCGTGAGGTGGCCGACCTCGGGTACGTCGTGCTCCGCTCGCCGGGCGGCCTGCCGTTCTGCCTCGTCACCCACCCCGCCTCCGGCCCGGCGCCTGCCTCGGTCTGGCCGGGCGGGCACCGCTCGCTGGTCGACCAGGTCTGCCTCGACGTTCCGGGCGAGCTGCACGACCGGGAGCTCGACTTCTGGCAGCGGCTGACCGGACGCGAGGTCGGCTCCTCGTCGCACCCCGAGTTCCACCGGCTGCTGCGACCTGCCGGCGACGGCCTCGAGCTGCTCGTGCAGCGCCTCGGCGAGCCGCTCGGTGCGGTCCGGGCCCACCTCGACGTCGCGACCGACGACCGGCCGGCCGAGACCGCGCGGCACACCGGCCTCGGCGCGCGGGTCGTCGACGAGCGGGAGTGGTGGACGGTGCTCACCGACCCCACCGGGTCGGCGTACTGCCTGACCTCGCGGGACCCGCGATGACGGCGCCGTCCGATCCCGCGATCCGCGACGCCGCTGCCGAGGACTGGGACGCGATCTGGCCGATCTTCCGCGAGACCGTGGCAGCCGGCGAGACCTACGCCTTCCCCGCGGACCTGACCTCCGAGGAGGCCGCGTCGCTCTGGCTCGAGCGCCAGCCGGGACGGACCGTCGTGCTCGAGGAGGACGGCCGGGTCCTCGGCACGGCCAAGATGGGACCCAACCGTCCCGACCGCGGCTCCCACGTCGGCACCGCCTCCTTCATGGTCGCGTCCGACACCCGCGGCCGCGGCGTGGGGCGCCGGCTCGGCGAGCACGTCGTGGCGTGGCACCGCGAGCAGGGCTACCGCGGGATCCAGTTCAACGCGGTCGTGGAGACCAACACCGCCGCCGTCCGGCTCTGGCACGCGCTCGGCTTCGTCACCATCGGGACGGTGCCGGGCGCGTTCCGCTCACACGAGCACGGGTACGTCGGGCTGCACGTGATGTACCTCGACCTCGGCGCTGGTGTCACCGGGCCCGTGCCAGAGTGAGCGGCATGATCTTCATCTGCGTGAAGTTTCCCGTGAAGCCCGAGCACGCCGACGCCTGGCCGGAGCTGACCCGCGCCTTCACCGAGGCGACGCGCGCGGAGGAGGGCAACCTGTTCTTCGACTGGTCCCGCAGCCTCGAGGACCCGCACGAGTACGTCCTCGTCGAGGGCTTCCGCGACGACGCCGCCGAGGCCCACGTGACCTCCGAGCACTTCAAGCAGGCCCAGGCCGACCTGCCGCAGTACCTCACCGCGACGCCGTACGTCCGCAACCAGCAGCTGGCGGGCGACCACTGGGACCGCCTCGGCGAGTTCGAGGTCTCCTGACCCACCCGCGGGGTTGAGTTCCGCCTCGCTCGTCGTTCAGTTCCGGGTCCCTCGTCGAGGGACCCGGAACTCGACGCCGAGGGAGCCGGAACTCAACGTGGCAGCGGTCAGGAGGGGGCGAAGCCGGGGAGGTGCTCCTCCATGATGGCGCGGAAGGGGACCTCGGCCTCGAGCTGGCTGAGGATGCCGAGGCCGCCGAGCCAGGTGCGGTGGATGAGCAGGTACGACGTGGGCAGGTTGAGCTTGGTCGCCACGGTGAACGAGGGGTTGCGGGGGTTGTTGACCCGCTCGAACTGCTCGCGCATCCACTCCCGGGTGAAGCGGAAGCTCTCGTGCCTCGTGGGCTCGATGAAGGGCCCGAGGTAGTCGAGCACCAGCGCGGGGTCGACCGCGATCCTGTCCTTGATGAAGCCCTCCTCGCGCAGCGCGGCGACCAGCTCGTCGGCACTGCTGTCGGAGGCGACCCGGATCAGCCGACCCATCGCCGAGGGCAGCCCGCGCTCGGGCAGCCGGGCGACGGCGCCGAAGTCGAGGACGCCGATCCGGCCCGGGCCGTCCTCGGAGGGCAGCACGCGGTAGTTGCCGGGGTGGGGGTCGGCATGGAGCATGCCCGTACGCCGGGGGCCCTCGAAGAGGAACGTCACGAACAGCCGGCCGTAGTGGTCGCGCTCGGCCTGCGTGCCCTCGCGGATCACCTGGGACAGCGAGTGGGGGCTGTCGAGCCACTCGGTGACCAGTACCTGCTCGCCGACCGCCACCACGTCGGGCACGACGACGTCCGGGTCGCCGCGGAACGCCTCCGCGTGCACGCGCTGCGCCTCGGCCTCGAGCGTGTAGTCGAGCTCGTCGGCGGCGCGCGCCTGGACCTCGTCGACGAGCGGCTTGATGTCGATGCCGGGGAAGACGGGGGCGATGCCGCGCGCGACCCGCGCCAGCTGCCGCAGGTCGGACATCAGCGCCTCGCCGGCGCCGGGGTACTGCACCTTCACCGCCACGTCGCGGTCGCCCACCCAGGTGCCGCGGTGGACCTGGCCGATGCTGGCGGCCGCGGCCGGCGCGCCGTCGAGCCACACCAGCTGCTGCTTCCAGTCCGGGCCCAGCGAGCGCGCGATCTGCTCGCGGACGGTCTGGGTCGGCATCGGTGGCGCGGAGTCCTGCAGCGCCGTGAGCTGCTCGCGGTACGGCGCCGCGACGTCCTCGGGCAGCGCGGCCTCGAGCACGCTGAGGGCCTGCCCGAACTTCATCGCGCCGCCCTTGAGCTCGCCGAGCGTGCGGAAGAGCTGCTCGGCGGTGCGCTGCTGCACCTCGAGCAGCACGGAGTCGGCCGACTGGCCGCCGAGCCGCTTGCCGAGCCCGAGCGCCTGGCGCCCGGCATAGCCCAGTGGCAGGGCGGCGAGGCGGGCCGTCCGTGCGGCGGCCTTGCGGGGCAGCTCGGTCATGTTCCCCATTGTGGCCTGTCGGTGTCTGGGACGATGCTCCGGTGAGTGAGCGGAGGTCCGACTTCCGGGTGGCCGACCCGTCCTCGGCCCCTGCCCGGTGGGCGATGGAGCAGTACTTCGGCGAGATCTCGGCGCGCTTCGGCTTCGAGGTCGGGACCGCGCTCGACGACGCGGTGGCGGCGTACTCACCGCCGCGGGGAGTGTTCGTCCTCGCCGGTCCCGACGACGCACCGCTGGCGTGCGGCGCCGTGCAGTTCCTCGACGACGACCGCGGCGAGGTCAAGCGGATGTGGGTCTCGCCGGACGCTCGGGGGCGGGGCCTGGCGCGCGCGCTGCTCGGTCACCTCGAGGCGGTGATCGTCGCCCACGGCCGCTCCGAGTCGCTGCTCGACACCAACAGCGCGCTGACACCGGCGGTGTCGCTGTACGAGTCGGCCGGCTACCGCTCCGTGCCCGACTACAACGGCAACCCCGACGCGAACGTGTGGTTCGCCAAGCGCCTCGTCTGAGTAGTGTCGGAGCCCCGACATCGATGAGGTGGGTGCCATGAGCACCGAGGACGACCGGACCGACGCATTCCACCGGCTGCACGAGCAAGGCTGCTTCGTGATGCCGAACCCCTGGGACGTCGGCAGCGCGCGGGCCCTCGAGGGGCTCGGCTTCCCCGCCCTCGCGACCACCAGCGCCGGCTTCGCCTGGACGCTGGGGCGCACCGACACGCAGGCCACCCTCGACGAGGTGCTCGGGCACCTGCGCTCGGTGGTGGAGGCGGTGACGGTGCCGGTGAACGCCGACTTCGAGGACGGCTACGCCGTCGACCCCGACGGGGTCGCGGCGAACGTGCGGCGCGCCGTCGGGACCGGCATCGCGGGGCTGTCGATCGAGGACGCCACCGGCGACCCGGCCCAGCCGCTGCACGACCTCGACCTCGCCGTCGCCCGGGTCGCGGCCGCCCGCCGCGCGATCGACGCCAGCGGCACCGGGGTCCTGCTGACCGGTCGCTCGGAGGGGTTCGTGGTCGGCCACCCGGACCTCGACGACACGATCCTCCGGCTCCGGGCGTACGCCGAGGCAGGCGCCGACTGCCTCTACGCCCCCCGGCTCGAGCGGCGCGAGCAGGTCGAGGCCGTCGTGGCGGCCGTGGCCCCGAAGCCGGTCAACCTGCTGCTCAACGCCCCGTTCCTGACGGTCGCGGACGCGGCGGCCCTCGGCGTACGCCGGATCAGCGTGGGCGGCACCCTCGCCCGGTCCGCGTGGGGCGGCTGGCTCACCGCGGCCCGCGAGCTCGCCGAGGCCGGCACCGTCACGGCGTTCGACGGCCTCCCGGACGTCGACGGCCTGCTGGGGTGACGCGTCAGGTGGCGTCCGGCACCGCGCCGAACCGGCGCAGCTCCTGCGGCCAGCCGCACCCCTCCGCGACCCGCCCGGCCCAGTACTTCGCGGTCTCCAGGTCGGGCACCTCGATCACGGTCTGCCCGCCCAGCCACTCCGCGGTCTCGGCGTAGGGCCCGTCGGTCAGCACCAGCGAGCCGCTGGTCGCGTCCGCGTGGACGACCGGGCCGTCCTCCTCCAGCCCACCGGCGAACACCAGCACGCCGGCCTCCTCCATCTCCCGGATGACGGCCATCGACGGCTCCACCCGCGACAGGAACCACTCGGCGGAGTGGTCGCCGACCCACTGCTGGTTGAAGTAGATGAGGTACGTCGTCATGGGCTGCTCCTCCGTCTCGTGGCGGCTCCGCGTCCGCCCTCACCCACCATGACGAACGATCCACTCGATTCTCGACCGCCTGAGAAGAAGATGCTCTCGTCAGGTCCGGCGCGGGCGCGTCGCGTCCCCCGGCAAGCCGAACTCGGTCCGCACCCCAGGGCTGAACGCCACGTGGTCCGGCGGACGGGTGGCCAGGTCCGGCAACCCGACCGACGCCAGCAGGCCGTCGTCGAGGGCGAGGATCTCGGCGTCGTGCACCGGCCAGGCCTCGTGGTGGTTCGGGACGTACCGGGTCCGTCCCCACGCGCGCACGTGCAGTCCCCAGCGGGCGCTGACGAAGTCGTCCAGCTCCGAGCGCCGGCGAGGCGCGCCGACGCGCACCGCGACGTGGCTCTCCACCCGGGTCCCGGGGCGGCGCAGCCGGGCGTCGTAGACATGGACGTCGTCGACGGCCCGGTGTCGCATCCGTGCCCAGCGGTAGGGCAGCCCGAACGCCGCCCGGGCGCCGAGGACGACGGCCGCCCGGTCGGCGTCGAGGCTCAGGAACACGATGCCGCGGCGCCCGGTGTCGTCGACCGAGTAGAGCCGCACGTTGGTCTCGAGGAACGACCCGAACCACGGGATGCCCGGACCGCGGCCCACGCCCGCGCCGACCATCCGGAACGGGATCAACCCGACGTAGGTGACGCCGTGGAGCACGTCGGGCCGGACCCCGGGCGGCATCCGGTGCGCGACCGCCGCCGGGTCGACGGCCCAGTGCAGGAAGGTCAGGTCCCGCCAGCGCTGGTTCATCATCACCGGGCCGGTGATCCCCGGTCCGTCCGGGGACACCGGCTCGACCCCGGAGCGGCTCACGGGGTCGTCATCGTCAGGCGGTGGCGGGGAACTTCACGCCGGTGTTGGCGTGGCAGCGGTAACCGAACGGGTTCTTCGCGAGGTACTGCTGGTGCGGGTCCTCGGCGTAGAAGTACGGCGTGTCCGCGGCGGGCCGGATCTCGGTGGTGATGTCTCCGAGCCGGCGTCGGGCGAGCTCGTCGCCGTAGACCTTGGTGAGGTCGCGGGCGACCTGCTCCTGCTCGGGGCTCGTCCAGTAGATCGCGGAGCGGTACTGGGTGCCGACGTCGTTGCCCTGCCGCATGCCCTGCGTGGGGTCATGCACCTCGAAGAACCGCTTGACCAGGTCGGCGTACGACACGACTGCGGGGTCGAAGACCACGCGGATCGCCTCGGTGTGGCCGGTGCGACCGCTGCAGACCTCCTCGTACGTCGGGTGCGGGCTGATGCCGCCGGCGTAGCCGACCGACGTCGACCAGACGCCCGGCAGCTGCCAGTAGATCTCCTCCGCGCCCCAGAAGCAGCCGAGCCCGAAGATCGCGACCTCGTGGCCGGCGGGCACGTCGTCGCTGACGACGGGGGTGCCCAGCACGACGTGCTTCCCCAGCGTCCACGGGCGGTCCTCGCGGCCCGCAAGTGCCTGGTCCTCGGTCACCATCTCGGTCGTGCGTCCCAGTCCGAACATGTGGTGCTCCTCCTCGGGAGGTGGTCGATGATGCCTCCATGGTGTCCAACAACGCACCGCCACCCAACCTTCCCGACGCCTGGCGAGACGTGCCCTAGGGTCGTCCAGGGGAGTGAGGGGAGACGCACGTGGGGCTGTTCCGCCGCAGACCGGAGCCGCAGGAGGCGCCGAGGGACCCCGACCTGCCCCTGGACGTCGACCGGGCCGCGCGGTTGCGGGGCCTGGTGCGCACGACCTTCGCCGAGCAGGGCGCCGAGGTGCTGGTCGCGGCCGACCACGTCACCGACGACCAGGGGACGAAGTTCGGGTTGTGGAACCTGGCCGCCCTCTGCGCCGAGGAGCCGGAACGGGCCTGGCCCGAGCTCGTACGCCGCCACGTCACCCACCTGACGGCACCGCAGCCGGACCTCGCCGACATCGACGAGGCCGAGCTCGTGGCGTCGACGTACTTCCGGCTGATCGAGACCGCCGGCATCCCCCACCCCGACTGGCACCCCGGGGCGCTGCGGTTCGGCGACGTGCTGATGGCGGTGCTGTCGGTCGACCGCCCGGAGACCGTGATCACCCCGCGGGAACGCGACTGGGACCAGCACGGCGGGCTGGAGCGGTGGCGGGCGACGGGGACGGCCAACCTGCGCGCGCTGCTCGCCTCCGACGAGCTGTCGCGCCAGCGGATGGCGCACGGTCAGCAGGGCGGCGACTTCGACGTCGTCATGGGCGACTCCTTCTTCACCGGCAGCCTGGCGCTCGTCGCCGAGGAGGTCGTGCAGCGCTACGCGCCCGGCACCGACGTCAGCCGCGGCGTGCTGGTCGCCGCCCCCTTCCGCCACCAGCTGGCGTGGCGGGTGGTGGACGGCCCCGACGCCGCCGTCGCGCTGACGCACCTGTTCCGGTTCGCGATGCTCGGCGTCACCGACGCGCCCGGACCGCTCTCGCCCCACGTCTACTGGGTCCGCGGTGGCGAGTGGCGCCAGGTGACCGACGTCAGCGGCGAGCAGCCCGCCGTCGTGGTCGACGACGACCTCGCGGCCGCGCTCGGGATGCCTCCGACCTGACCGGACGACCGGTCCGGCCGCGGCGCTGAGTAGTCTCGGCCGGGTGACCCAGGAGCATGCCCAGAAGGCGGGCTTCGAGACCCGCGCCATCCATGCCGGCTACGAGCCCGACGCCGCGACCGGCGCGGTGATCCCGCCGATCTACGCGACGTCGACGTTCAAGCAGGACGGCGTCGGTGGCCTGCGCGGCGGCTACGAGTACAGCCGCAGCGCCAACCCCACCCGCACCGCCCTCGAGGGCGCGCTCGCCGCCGTGGAGGAGGGCGAGCGCGGGTTCGCCTTCGCCTCGGGGCTCGCGGCCGAGCACACCCTCGTGAAGTCGGCCCTCGTCCCGGGTGACCACGTGGTCTTCCCCGACGACGCCTACGGCGGGACGCACCGCCTCTTCGACCAGGTCGAGCGGGCCTGGGGGGTCGAGATGACCCCCGCGGCGCTCTCCGACGTCGACGCCGTGCGCGCGGCGATCCGGCCCGGCCGCACGAAGCTGGTCTGGGTCGAGACCCCCACCAACCCGCTGCTCAACATCGGCGACATCGAGGCCCTCGCATCGGTCGCGCACGACGCCGGCGCGCTGCTGGTCGTCGACAACACGTTCGCCTCGCCGTACCTCCAGCAGCCGCTCACGCTCGGCGCGGACGTCGTGCTGCACTCGACGACGAAGTACGTCGGCGGCCACTCCGACGTCGTCGGCGGCGCGATCGTGGTCCGCGACCTCGACCTCGCGGAGCGGATCACCTTCCACCAGAACGCCATCGGCGCCGTGCCCGGCCCCTTCGACGCGTTCCTCACCCACCGCGGCCTCAAGACGCTCGCGGTCCGGATGGACCGCCACTGCGACAACGCCGAGGCGGTCGTCGAGTTTCTCGTCTCCCACCCCGCCGTCGCCGAGGTGATCTACCCGGGGCTCGAGTCCCACCCCGGCCACGCAGTCGCGCGCCGGCAGATGAAGCGCTTCGGCGGGATGGTGTCGTTCCGGGTCGCCGGCGGCGAGGAGCAGGCGCTGCGGGTGTGCGAGCGGACCTCCGTCTTCACCCTCGGGGAGTCGCTCGGCGGTGTCGAGAGCCTGATCGAGCACCCCGGCCGGATGACGCACGCCTCCGTGGCGGGCACCGACCTCGAGGTCCCGGCGGACCTGGTGCGGCTCAGCGTCGGGATCGAGACCGCCACGGACCTCGTCGCGGACCTCGACCGTGCGCTCGGCTGACACGCGGACCGTCGTCTGCGTCGACTTCGGGTCGACGTTCACCAAGGCCTCGCTCGTCGACCTGGGCGCGGGGATGATCCTCGCCTCGGCGGCGCACCCGACCACGATCGGGACCGACGTGCTCGACGGCTTCGCCGCCTGCCGTACGACGCTCGCCGGGTCGGACCCGCGGGCGGCGGACGCCCCCGTGCTGGCCTGCTCGAGCGCGGGAGGCGGGCTGCGGATCGCCGTCGTCGGCAACGAGGAGCTGGTGACCGCCGAGGCGGGTCGTCGGGTGGCGCTGTCCAGCGGCGGCAAGGTCGTCGCGGTCCACGCCCTCGCGTCCCGTGTGCCTGAGGACGACCTCCAGGGCGTCCTCAGGCACACGGCGCCGGACGTGGTGCTGCTGACCGGGGGGACCGACGGCGGCAACGCCGAGTCCCTCGTGGCCGGCGCGCACGCGCTCGTCGAGCGCCGGCTGGACCGGTCCGGTCGTGGTCGCCGGCAGCGTGGACGCGCGGGACGAGGTCGGCTCCGTCCTGGCCGGGCTGCCGCACGTGCTGGCCGACAACGTGGTGCCGCGGATCGGGGTGCTGGCGCCGGAGTCCGCCCGCGCGGCGATCCGCGAGATGTTCCTCGCGCACGTGATCGGCGGCAAGCACCTCAGCGCCAGCGACGACTTCCGGCAGATGGTCCGGGGAGCGACCCCCGACGTGGTGCTGGCCGGGGTGGAGCTGCTCGCGCGCGGTCTCGACGAGACCCGTCGGGGAGCCGGTGACGTGGCGGTCGTCGACGTCGGCGGCGCCACGACCGACGTGCACAGCGTCGTCGCGCTCGACCCCGAGGAGGCCGGTCTCTCCCGCGAGGTCGTGGCGGTCACGCCGGTCACCCGCACCGTCGAGGGCGACCTCGGCATGCGGTGGTCGGCCCTGTCGACGGTCGAGGCTGCCGGCCTCGACGACCTGCTCGACGAGGCCCGTCGACGTCACGACGACCCCGGGTTCCTGGCCGCCGACGACGCGGGCGCGGACGTCGACGAGGCGATCGCCCGGGCCGCGGTCGACCTCGCGCTGCGCCGCCACGTCGGTCGGTCGCGGGTGGTCGTCAGCCCCGAGGGGCGGGTGCTCGAGCGGACCGGCAAGGACCTGCGGGAGGTCGACCTGCTGATCGGCTCCGGCGGCGTGCTGCGCAACGGCCGGGACGGGGTCGCCGACCGGGTCCTCGGGCCGAGCATCGGCCCCGATCCGGAGGGCGGCTGGCAGCTGCCGCGGTCGCCGCGCGTGGTGGTCGACCACGACTACGTGCTGTGCGCGGTCGGGCTGCTCGCGGGGCCCGAGCCGGAGGCGGCGTACGGCCTGGCGACGCGGCTCGCCGGTCGCCCACGGCAGGCCTGACCGGGCGCCGGGCGCCCCCGCGCGTAGCCTGTCGCCCGTGAGCAACGAGGCGGAGCAGGGCGCACCCGGTCAGGGGTCGCGGGAGGCCCGGCAGCACTTCGCCGAACGCTTCGCCCACCAGTGGTCGCAGGCGCGTGCGGAGCGTCGCCCGGAGCCGTTGCCGATCATGGGAGGCACCACCAACCTGGCGAAGGCGCAGGTGCCGTACGGCGTCGACCTCGCCGCCGCCTGGGCCTGGCGGACGCTGGTCATCGCCGCTGCGGGCTACCTGGTGCTCTGGCTGCTCGCCTACTTCTCGGTGCTGGCCGTGCCGGTCGCGATCGCGCTCCTGGTGAGCGCGCTGGTGACGCCGGTGGTCAACCGGATGCAGCGGGGCCGGGTGCCGCGCCCGCTGGCGGCCGGGCTGGTCGTGCTGGGCGGCATCGCCGCGGTCGCGTTGCTGCTGACGTTCGTCGGCTCGCAGGTCGCCGCCGGCGTCACCGACCTCGCCGACTCGGTCGTCGAGGGCATCGACCGGATCAGCGCCTGGCTCAAGGAGGGGCCGCTGGACGCCAGCGACTCCCAGATCAACGACGCCCTCGCCACCATCCAGGACCAGGTGACCGCCAGCACCGCCGAGGGCGGCGTGGTCACGAGCACCCTCGAGGTGGGCACCGCGCTCGGCCACGTCGTGGCGGGGATCTTCATCGTCCTGTTCTCCACCTACTTCTTCCTCGCCGACGGCTCCCGGATCTGGGCCTGGCTCGTGCGGATCGCCCCCCGGGTCGCCCGCGAGAAGGTCGACTCCAGCGGTCGCGTGGCCTGGCACAGCCTGACCCAGTTCGTCCGGGCGACGGTGCTCGTCGCGGCGGTCGACGCGATCGGCGTGATGATCGTGGCCGCGGTGCTACAGGTGCCGTTCGTGCTCGCGATCGGGGTGCTGGTCTTCCTCGGCGCGTTCGTCCCGATGATCGGTGCGACCATCGCCGGTACCGTCGCAGTCCTGGTCGCGCTGGTCGACCAGAGTCCGCTGACGGCGCTGCTGATGCTCGGCGGGGTGATCCTGGTCCAGCAGATCGAGGGCCACGTGCTGCAACCCTTCCTGATGGGCCGGTTCGTCTCGGTCCACCCGCTGGGCGTGATCCTGGCGATCGGTGCCGGGGTCCTCGTCGCGGGCATCGTCGGTGCCCTGGTCGCCGTACCGCTGGCGGCCGCGCTCAACGCCGTCGTCCAGCACCTCGCCGTGCAGACGGCGGTGGGGGAGGACGATCCCGAGGACGAGCTCGACGACGAGCTCGAACGAGACCGAGGAGCTGCCGGTGACCTCCCAGCCGACCCTGCCGACGCCTGAGGACCTGACCGCCGCCCGCGCGCTGCTCGAGGGGGTGGCCGTGGTGACCCCGATGGAGGAGTCGCGCTGGCTCTCCGCCCTCGCCGGCGGGCCGGTGAGCCTGAAGTGCGAGAACCTCCAGCGCACCGGGTCGTTCAAGACCCGCGGCGCCTACGTCCGGATGGCGCGGCTGACCGAGGAGGAGCGCGCACGCGGCGTCGTCGCGGCCTCGGCCGGCAACCACGCGCAGGGGGTCGCCCTCGCCGCCCAGATGCTCGGCATCCACGCGACGGTGTTCATGCCCGAGGGGGCGCCGATCCCGAAGGAGAAGGCGACGCGGGGGTACGGCGCGGACGTGGTGTTCCACGGCCTCTACCTCGAGCACGCGCTCGAGCGGGCACGCCAGTTCTCCGCGGAGACGGGCGCGGTGCTGATCCACCCGTTCGACCACGTCGACATCGTCGCCGGCCAGGCGAGCTGCGGGCTGGAGATCCTCGAGCAGGCCCCGGACGTGGAGACGGTCCTCGTGCCGTGCGGCGGGGGTGGGCTGCTGGCCGGGATCGCGCTCGCCGTCAAGCAGCACCGCCCGGACGTCCGGGTCGTCGGGGTGCAGGCCGAGGGCGCCGCGGCGTTCCCCGGCTCGCTCGCGAGCGGGTCGCCGCAGCCGCTGGAGTCGATGCAGACCATGGCCGACGGGATCGCGGTGGGGCGGCCCGGCGACATCACGTTCCGCGCCGTCCAGGAGCACGTCGACGACATCGTCACGGTGTCCGAGGAGTCGCTGTCGCGCGCCCTGGTCGCGCCGCTCGAGCGCGCGAAGATGGTCGTCGAGCCGGCCGGTGCGGCGGCGGTCGCGGCGCTGCTCGACGAGCCGACGGCGTACCGCTCCCCGGTGGTGGCGGTGCTCTCCGGCGGCAACATCGACCCGCTGCTGCTCGGCAAGGTCATCCGGCACGGCATGGCCTCGGCCGGGCGCTACCTCTACCTGCGCGTCGCCATCTCCGACCGGCCCGGTGGGCTGGCGCGGCTGCTCGCCGAGCTCGGCGACGCCGGCGCCAACATCCTGGAGGTCTCGCACGAGCGGATCTCCCCGACGCTGGCCGTCGACGAGGTCGAGGTGCGGCTCCAGATGGAGACACGCGGGGAGCCCCACGCCGAGCTGGTCGTCGCCCGGCTGCGGGAGTGCGGCTACCGCGTCTCCGAGTGACCGGGCAGTCCAGCACCCACCAGACGCAGCGACCGGGCAGGTCGTGCCCCGGTGGGGGACACGTACCTGCCCGGTCGGCGTTCGTGACGGGCACCGAAGTGCCCGGTCGGTGCTACTCGTCGAAGGGGACGGCGTCGACGATCTCGAGCTTGAGGGTCTTGCCGTTGGGCGCCTCGAAGTCGACGGTCGAGCCCTTGGCGGCGCCGAGCAGCGCGGTGCCGAGCGGCGACTGCGGCGAGAAGACCTCGATGTCGTGGTCGTCGTCGACCTCGCGGGCGCCGAGCAGGAACACGACGTCCTCGTCGTCCCCGGCGTAGCGGTAGGTCACGACCTTGCCGGCGGACACGACGCCGTCGTCGGCGGCCTTCTCGGTCGAGGAGTGGGTCAGCATCTCGTCGAGCTGGATGATCCGGGCCTCGATCTTGCCCTGCTCGTCCTTGGCGGCGTGGTAGCCGCCGTTCTCCTTGAGGTCGCCCTCGTCGCGGGCGGCGCTGATCCGGTCGATGATCTCCTGGCGCCGGGGTCCCTTGAGGTCCTCGAGCTCGGCGGTGAGCCGGGCGAGGGTCTTCTGGGTCAGCCACACGTGGGTCGGCTGGGCGGGCTGCGTCATGGGTGTCTCACTCCGTTGCAAAAGGAAAACCCGCCGGGGCGCCTCCGAGCTGTCGGGACGGCCCTGCGGGGTGATCAACGACGACCTTAGCAACTGGGGCTGACGAACGCAGGTCGTGAGCGCGTCCCACCCGGGCGGGGAGGCCGCAGCGGGGTCAGCGGGGGCGCGGCTGGTCGGGCGCGGTGCAGCCCAGCAGGGTTACCGAGGTGGCCCGCCGCTCGGTGCGGATGGTGACGTCGTTGCGTCCGTCGACCGGCTCGAACGCGACCTCGCCGACGGTCGAGTGGTCCTCGGCGTAGGCCCGCAGCACGCAGCTCGCGACCACGCCGTCCTCCAGCACGACCGAGACGGTCGCGTCGACCGCGCCGTCGTCGACGACGTCCCAGCCGCCGATCTCCGAGCTGACCGCGGGGGTGGCGTGGAACAGCGTCGACCACGCCAGCCAGCCGCCGAAGCCGACGGTCACCAGCACGGCGGCGCCGACGACGAGCATCCGGCGTACGCGTGAGGGTGCGCCGTACCGCTGGACGAGGTCGGTGGTCACACCCGCAAGCCTGACACACGGGTGCTCCTAGACTTCAGCCATGTCGCACCACCCCCGGGCCGGCTTCCGGCTGATGCACGTCCACGCCCATCCCGACGACGAGTCGAGCAAGGGCGCGGCGTCGACCGCCCGCTACGTCGCGGAGGGGGTCGACGTCCACGTCGTCACCTGCACCGGCGGCGAGCGCGGGTCGATCCTCAACCCCAAGATGGACCGGCCCGACATCCTCGAGAACATCACCGAGGTGCGCCGCCAGGAGATGGAGCGGGCGCGCGACATCCTCGGCGTGCGCCAGGACTGGCTGGGCTACGTCGACTCCGGCTGGCCGGAGGGCGACCCGAAGCCGCCGCTGCCCGAGGGTTGCTTCGCGCTGGTCCCCGTCGAGGAGTCGGCCGAGCGGCTGGTGCGGTTGATCCGCGAGTTCCGGCCCCACGTGGTCACGACGTACGACGAGCGGGGCGGCTACCCGCACCCCGACCACATCGCCTGCCACCAGGTGTCCGTCGCGGCGTTCGAGGCGGCCGGCGACCCGGACCGCTATCCCGACGCCGGCGAGCCGTGGCAGCCGCTGAAGCTCTACTACCACCACTCCTTCAACCGGATGCGGATGCAGTCGCTCCACGACGAGATGGAGGCGCACGGGCTGGAGTCGCCCTGGGGCGAGAGGCTCAAGGAGTGGAAGCCGGAGCCCGAGTGGGACGCCCGGATCACCACCCGGGTGCCGTGCTCCGACTACTTCGGCGTCCGCGACCAGGCGCTGCTGGCGCACGCGACGCAGATCGACCCGGACGGCCACTGGTTCGCGGTGCCGCGGGAGATCCAGGAGCGGGTGTGGCCCACCGAGGACTACGAGCTGGTCGTGTCCCACGTCGACGCCCCCACCCCCGAGGACGACCTGTTCGCGGGCATCCCGACCCCCACGTGACCCGGGCCACCTGAGAGGATGGAGCCATGCAGGCCCAGCTGACCTTGTTCCTCCTCCGCCTCGCCGAGGGGCTGCCCGAGGAGGGTCCCGAGCCCGAGGACGTCAAGGCCGGCTGGCTCGGCTTCGGCGTCTTCCTGCTGCTGGTCGCCGCCGTCGTGGTGCTGTCCTTCAGCCTGGTCAAGCAGCTGCGCAAGGCGCAGGCCGCCAAGGACGCCGGGGTGTACGGCGACGAGCCCGTGGACCACGGGTCCGCCGAGCCCCGCGACTGACCCGCGACCGAGCCCAGGGCTCGCTCAGGTAGGTGCCGGGCGCCGTCGCAGCCGGTCGATCACGGCGGGCGGCTGACCCAGCGGGTTCAGCACCGCGACCTCGTCCATCGCGTCGAGGATGTTGCGCAGGTTGATGACCAGCGCGCCGTGGACCGGCCACAGGTCCGCGTGCCCCTCGGCCGTGGTGAGCTCGTCGACGAGCCGCTCCAGCCGGCCGCGGACGTCGCGGATCGCGTCCGGGTCGGCCTCGGACGCGGCCGCACCCGCCTCGCGCAGCAGGACGGCCCAGGCACTGCGGAACGGGGGGTCCCACGTCTCCGACGTCGAGGACCGCTCCCGCAGCTGGGCGCCGAGGGTGCGCGCCATGCTGCGGGTCTCCGCGATCGCCTGCTCCATCCGCCGCAGCAGCCCGTACCACTGCTGGGGGTCACGGAGCGGCCCGGCGGACCGGCGCGGGTTCATCCGGGCGCTCTCGCGGGCCTGGCGCACCAGCGCCCAGGCGTCGTCGAGGTCCTCGTCGATGGTCCGGGTGCGTTCGATCCAGTCGTCGACCTGCTGCCGCTCGTAGCCCTCGGCGAGCTCGCGACCGATGTCCTGCAGCAGGTCGCCGATGGCGCCGTCGAGCCGGTCCATCGCCGCGATCGCCGTGCGCTGGCGCAGCGGGGGCCAGACGACCAGGTTGACCAGCAGCCCGACCGCGACGCCGATCCCGGTGTCGAGCAGCCGGGAGACCAGCATCGTGTCGTCGGAGTAGCCGGTGGTGAGCACGATCAGCGCGGTGGTGGCGATCGTCGTGGCCTCGGTCCCGAACCACCGCATCGCGCCGATCAGCAGCCCGACGACCAGCAGCACCGCGATCGCGACGGTGTCCAGCCCGAGGAGCTGGCCCACCGCGGCGGCCAGGAGCACCGCCACGACGGCGGCGACCACCTGCCGCAGCCCCCGGGAGAACGTCCGGAAGACGGTGGCGTGGACGACCAGCAGCGCCGACCACGGGGCGAGGAAGGGCTGCGGCAGGTCAAGGACCTCGGCGGCGATGACCCACGCCATGACGGCCGCGGAGGCGGTCTTCACCAGCTGCACGACCGCGTTCCACGCGACCGGGTCGCGGACCGTCCCCCCGAGTCGGGCGCGGACCCGGCGTACTCGCTCTGCCATGGCGCTCACCCTAGGTGCGTCGTGGCGAGTCGTGCTGAGCCGCCACGTGGTCGCGCAGGTCCGGGGAACCAGTGAGGATGTAGCCGTGCCGTACCTCTCCTTGGTCTACCCCTACCCGTCGCAGGGCCGTGCCGACAGGCCCGCCGACGACGACGCGGTCGCCGACGTCGCGCTCCGGTCGCTGCGCCCGGTCGCCGAGCTCTACAGCGAGGCGCTGGTCGGGCTGCGGCTGCCCAACCCGCTCACGGAGCTGCGGATCTTCACCCACCACGCTTGGTGCGTCTCCGCACCGGTCTCGGTCCCCATCCGGGGCTCGGGAATGCTGGGGCGGGGTAGAACGTTTGCCACTGTAGTTCGGAATTCAACCAGTCAGGAGTGAGTGGCACCATGATGCAGTTCGGGATCTTCACCGTCGGTGACGTGACGACCGACCCCACCACGGGTCGGACCCCCACCGAGCACGAGCGCATCAAGGCCCAGGTCGAGATCGCGAAGAAGGCCGAGGACGTCGGCCTCGACGTGGTCGCCGTCGGCCAGCACCACAACCCGCCCTTCGTGGCGTCCTCGCCGACGACCACGATGGCGTGGATCGCCGCGCAGACCGAGCGGATCGTGCTCTCCACCTCGACCACCTTGATCACCACCACCGACCCGGTACGCATCGCCGAGGACTACGGCACGCTGCAGCACCTCTCCGACGGTCGGATGGACCTGATGCTCGGGCGCGGCAACACCGGCCCGGTCTACCCCTGGTTCGGCAAGGACATCCGGGAGGGCCTCAACCTCGCGATCGAGAACTACGCGCTGCTCCACCGGCTCTGGCACGAGGACGTCGTGGACTGGCAGGGCCGGTTCCGCACGCCGCTGCAGGGCTTCACCGCCACCCCGCGCCCCCTGGACGGCGTCGCGCCCTTCGTGTGGCACGGATCGATCCGCAGCCCCGAGATCGCCGAGCAGGCGGCCTACTACGGCGACGGGTTCTTCTCCAACCACATCTTCTGGCCGTCCTCCCACACCCGGCAGATGGTCGCGCTCTACCGTCGCCGCTTCGAGCACTACGGCCACGGCCGCGCCGACCAGGCGATCGTCGGCCTCGGCGGGCAGTTCTTCATGCGCCGCAGCAGCCAGGACGCCGTGCGGGAGTTCCGCCCCTACTTCGACAACGCGCCGGTCTACGGCCACGGCCCGTCGCTGGAGGAGTTCTCCGCGCAGACGCCGCTGACGGTCGGCTCGCCGCAGCAGGTCATCGAGCGGACCCTGGGCTTCCGGGAGTACGCCGGTGACTACCAGCGCCAGCTGTTCCTCGTGGACCACGCGGGGCTGCCGCTG
The DNA here is from genome assembly GCA_963754575.1 of uncultured Actinomycetota bacterium. Classification (GTDB taxonomy): domain Bacteria; phylum Actinomycetota; class Actinomycetes; order Propionibacteriales; family Nocardioidaceae; genus Nocardioides. Next base: position 164,997 of record CAVWGQ010000013.1, read on the forward strand.
AAGACGGTGCTCGAGCAGCTCGACCTGCTCGGCGAGATCCTGCCCGACCTGCGGGCCGGCTTCGCCGAGGGCCGCCCGGCCCACGTGCCGGACGCACCCACGCACGCCGCCCGGGTGGCGGCGGCTGCCGACACCGACCCCCAGACCGACGCCGAGGAGGCCTCCGCATGACGCGGATCGCCGTCGTCTCCGCGGGCATCGGGGTGCCGTCCTCGACCCGGCTGCTGGCCGACCGGCTCGGCCAGGCGGTCGTGGGCGCGCTCGGCGACCACGACGTGGTCGTCAACCACGTCGAGCTCCGACCGCTGGCGCACCCGCTCGCCGACCGGGTGCTGACCGGCTTCGCGGGCGAGGAGCTGCAGGCCGCGCTCGACACCGTGGCCGACGCCGACGGTGTCGTCGTCGTGACGCCGGTGTACGCCGCGTCGTACTCCGGGCTGTTCAAGCTGTTCGTCGACGCCGTCGAGCCGGGGACGCTGGAGGGCGTGCCGGTGCTGCTCGCGGCCACCGCGGGCACCGCCCGGCACTCGCTGGTGATCGAGCACGCGCTGCGGCCCCTGTTCGCCTACCTGCGGGCCACCCCGGTGCCGACCGGCGTCTTCGCCGCGACCGACGACTTCGGGACGGACGCGGACCTCTCGGGTCGGATCGCCCGCGCTGCCGGCGAGCTCGCGCTCGCCGTCCGGCCGGCCACGGACGCCGCCCGTCGGCTCGCCGCCCGGCCGCGGCTCAGCGCAGCCCGCGACGACGACCCGGTGCCCTTCGAGGAGCTGCTGCGTCAGGCCTCCCGCCCCTGACGGCTCGCGTCGGCGGGTTCTGGCGCGGTGTGGTCCCCTCCCGGGGTGCTCTGGCGCCGCGTGGTGCCGCACCCTGAGGCAGAACGAGCCGCGGGCGAGGCCGGGAGATGTCCCGGGCCGCGCCAGAACGGCATCCGGATCAGCGCGGCGCGCGCAGCATCCGGATGCCCAGCGCGACGGCGACGCCCCGCCCCTGACGGCTCGCGCCGGCGGGTTCTGGCGCGGTGTGGTCCCCTCCCGGGGTGCTCTGGCGCCGCGTGGTGCCGCACCCTGAGGCAGAACGAGCCGCGGGCGAGGCCGGGAGGTGTCCCAGGCCGCGCCAGGACGGCAGTCGGGTCAGCGCGGCGCGCGCAGCATCCGGATGCCCAGCGCGACGGCGACGCCCAGGCCGCCGACGAAGAACGTGGTGAGCCACAGCCAGCGCGGGACGTCGACGGGTCCCCACACCATCAGTGCCGCGAGGAGGACCAGCAGCAGCCCGCCCCGCAGTGCTCCGAGGGGGGCGAGCTTGGCCTGGGGCGACGCAGTCATGGCGAGACCGTAACCGACGGGGGTCAGGCCCGGACCAGCCGCACCAGGCAGTCCCAGGCGGTGCTCCCCGCTTCGCCGCCGTGCTCGGGCTCGAGCCGGCGCGCGACCCGCTCGGCGCGGAGCACCTCGACCTCGATCCCGTCGAGGTCGGCGAGCACGTCCTCGGCGGTCATCAGCACGGCCGGGTCCTGCGGTCCGCCGGTCCCCTCGATGAGGTTGGTCGTGTCGTGGGCGACGAGCAGGAGCGTGCCGCCGGGCGCCAGCGAGCCGACCGCGCCACGAACGGCGGCCCGCCGCTCGTCGGCAGCCAGCTGGAGGTAGGCGAGCACCGCGAGGTCGAGCGGCTCCGGCGACTGCCACGAGGTCGCGTCCGCGCAGACCCACTCCACCGGGGTGTCGCCGGCCAGCCGCCGACCCTTGTCGAGCGCCACCTGCGAGAAGTCGACGGCCGTCACCTGCCAGCCGCGCCTGGCCAGCCAGATCGCGTTGCGGCCCTCACCTGCCGCGAGGTCGGCGGCCCGCCCGGGAGGCAGGTCGGCGAGCTCCTCCGCGACGAAGCGGTTGGGCTCCGCCGACCAGACCAGCTCGCTCGCGGCGTACCGCTCGTCCCAGGCGTCGGCATCCATGCCACTGATTGAAGCAGCCGTCTAGGTTGGCGGCCATGGGCACTCGCACGGCACTGGTCCTCGGCGGCGGCGGCATCACCGGCATCGCGTGGGAGATCGGCATCCTCCACGGCCTGGCCGAGGCCGGCGTGGACCTCACCGACGCCGACGTCGTGGTCGGCACCTCGGCCGGCTCGGTCGTCGGCTCGCAGATCACCTCGGGCCTCCCGCTCACGGAGCTGTACGCCGAGCAGCTCGCGCCTGCCGACAGCGAGATCGGCGGCGCCTTCACCCGGCTCGGCGCGCTGCGGCTGGTGCCGCCGTACGTCCTTCCCGGCAGCGGCCGCGACAAGCTGCGCCGCGTCGGCGCGCTGGCGATGAAGGCGCACGCGCCGGGTTCCGTCGACCGGGTGGGCGTCATCCGCAGCCGGCTGCCCGTGCACGCGTGGCCCGAGCGCGAGCTCAAGATCACCGCGGTCGAGGCCGAGACCGGTCGCTTCACCGCCTTCGACCGGCACGGCGACGCCGACCTGGTCGACGCGGTCGCCGCGAGCTGCGCGGTGCCGACGGTGTGGCCACCGGTGGCGATCGGCGGACGGCACTACGTCGACGGCGGCATGCGCTCGACCGCCAACGTGGACCTCGCCGAGGGGTGCGACCGGGTCGTGGTGCTCGCGCCGCTGCCGCGGGCGTTCAGCAAGCGGACGTCGATCCGCGCCCAGCTCGAGCGGGTCGCCCCGCGGCAGTGGTCGGTCGTGACGCCCGACGCGGAGGCGCTGGCCGCCTTCGGCAAGAACCTGCTCGACCCCGCCAAGCGGGCCGACTCCGCCCGCACCGGGGTCCGACAGGCCGCCGGGCTGGTCGAGGAGCTGCGGCAGGTCTGGGTGAGCTGAGGAGTGCCGCCCGAGCCCTAGGCTCACCGGCATGACGCCCCCTCCGGAGGTACGCCGCACCGCCGTGGTGCTCGGCGTCGCGTGGGTCGTGCTCTGCGCTGCCGTGCTCGGCATCGGCTGGTTGCTGACCCACCCGCTCGAGGCCTCGGTCGGGGCGTGGGACGACGACGTCGCCCGGGCGATCGCGCAGCGGCGTACGGACTCGCTCGACGGGGTGGCCGACCGCGGGACCCTGCTCGCCGACACCCCGGTCGGCATGGGTGTCGCGGTCGTCGCGGGGGCCCTGCTGTCGCTCTGGCGCCGCAGCTGGCTGCCCGCGGTGTTCCTGCTGCTGGTCACCGCCGGGCTCGGCGGCATCTACAAGGTCGGTACCAGCCTGGTCGCTCGGGACCGGCCGCCCGTGCGGATCCTCGACCCCGGCCTGGTGCCCGACCACAGCTTCCCGTCGGGCCACGTCGGCACCGCCGTCGGGGTGTACGCCGCGCTCGCGGTGCTGGTGTGGCTGCTGGCGCCCCGGCTGTGGCCGGTGACGGTGCTGCTGGCCCTGCTGCCGCTCGTGGTCGCGGCGTGCCGGCTCTACCAGGGCGCCCACCACGTCACGGACGTGCTGACCAGCCTGACCTACGGCGTCGTGTGGCTCGCGCTGGTCACCCGGCTGGTGCTGGTCCGTCCGGCTCGACCGCCGACGCGCCGGCGGTCCGGTGGAGCCGTACCCGGGTGATCCGTCGGCCGGTCATCTCCTCGACCTCGAGCGTCGTGTCCTCCCCGGCCGCGACCACGTCCCCGACGTCGGGGATCCGGCCCGTCCGGGCGAGCACGAAGCCGGCGACGGTCTCGTAGTCCCCGTCGTCGCTGAGGTCGACGCCGGTGCGCTCGGCGAAGTCCTGCAACGACAGACCGGCGTCCACGCTGGGGTCGTCCTCGTGGGAGGCGACCCGCCCGGCGTCGTACTCGTCCTCGATCTCGCCGACCAGCTCCTCGACGAGGTCCTCGAGCGTGACGATGCCGTCGGTGCCGCCGTACTCGTCGATGACGACGGCGAGGTGGGTGCGGGTCTGGCGCATCAGCTGGACGGCCGGCAGCACCATGTTGGTGCGCGGCACCACGAGCACCTCGCGGGCGACGTCGCCCACGGTGCGCGGGTCGTCGTGCGCGATGTCGATGAGGTCGCGGACGTGCAGGAAGCCGAGCACGTCGTCGAAGTCCTCACCGACCACGGGGTAGCGGGAGTAGGGCTGGTCCTTCACCCAGCGCTCGGCCTCGGGCAGCGTGGTCGCGGCGTCGACGAACGACACGTCCGCGCGCGGCCGCATCACCTCGCGCAGCGTGGTCTGCGAGGCGTTGAAGACGTCCTGCAGGATCTTGCGCTCCTGCTCCTCGAGCCCCTCGTGGGTCGAGACCAGGTCACGCAGCTCCTCCTCGCTGAGCTCCTCGCTGGTGGCCCTCGGGTCGCCGCCGAGCAGCTTGACCAGGGCGTTGGTGGAGAGGGAGAGCAGCCAGATGACGGGACGCATCAGGTTCGCGAACCGGTCCAGCGTGGGGGTGACCGCCTGTGCCAGCCCGGCCGACTTCTGCAGCGCGAGCCGCTTCGGCACGAGCTCGCCGAGCACCAGGGAGAGGTAGGCGATGATCAGCGTCATCACGACCAGCGCCGTGGTCTCCGCGGCGCCCTCGGGGAGCCCGATCGCCTCCAGGGACGGGGCGAGGTCGGGGGCGAGCGTCGAGCCGCCGTACGCCGCGGAGAAGAAGCCCGCGACGGTGACGCCGATCTGGACGGCCGCGAGGAAGCGGTTGGGGTCACGCGCAACCCGGGCGACGTGGGCGCCGCGACTGCTGGCGCGCTCCATCTGGGTCAGCTGGCTGTCCCGCAGGGAGACCAGCGCGATCTCGGTCGCGGCGAACACGCCGCCGACCATCACGAAGACCAGGACCAGGCCGAAGTTGACCAGTGTCTGGGTGTCCATCAGGCCCGTTCACCCCCGGGGAGGGCGGGTGAACGGTGACGACATCGGGGTTGGTCCATGCGGGAAACCGTAGCGAAGCCACCCCCATGGCGCCGCATCCCGCGGGGCCGTCGGGCCGGCCGCTCAGACGACGTCGCTGCGGCGCTCGAGCAGCACCGTGTCGCGCCAGACCCCGTCGAGCCGGGCGATCCGGGTCCGGACGGCGAGCGTGCGGTAGCCGGCGGAGTGGTGGAGCGCGAGACTGGCGCGGTTCTCCGGGAAGATCGAGGTCTGCAGCGTCCACATCCCCGCGGCGTCCGCCTCGTTGACCTGGGTGTGGAGCAGCGCCTTGCCGACGCCCCGGCCCTGCGCGTCCCCGGCGACGTAGACCGAGGTCTCGCCGACCCCGGCGTAGCACTCGCGGGTCGAGGTCGGGGTCACGGCGGTCCAGCCGACGACCGCACCGTCGAGCTCGGCGACCCAGGCGAGGTCGGGCAGCCACCGCGCACGCAGCTGGCGAGCCGTCGGCACCCGCGTCTCGAAGGTCGCGTTGCGGGTGGCCAGGCCCTCGGCGTAGATGTCGAGCACGGCCGGCAGGTCGGCGTCCGCCGCCGGGCGTACGCCGACGTCGGTCGGGAGGTCGCTCGGGCAGCACGGGCGGGAGTCGAGGGAGCCCATGATGACGTCGGCGGCGTGGGGGAGGCCGGTGCAGCAAGCCGCGTTGACCGACACCATGCTGGACGTCCCGACCTTGTCGACCACGACGAAGCCGACCTTGCGCAGGGTCTCGACGTGGTGGGAGCAGGTGGACTGACTGATCCCGAGCAGGGCTGCGAGCTCGCCGACGCGCATCGCGCCGGCGTCGGAGGTCGACAGGGTGTGCAGCAGCTTCACGCGGGTGGGGTCGCCGAGCAGCGCGAACCACTCGGCGTACTCCTCGGCGTGGTCGTGGGTGAGCGTCACGGCTCCAGACTACCTTGTGTTCATCGATCTGGGTCGATACAGTATCGCCACGATCATCGATCAACGTCGATTAATCAGGAGACCTGCTCGTGGAGCACCCCCTCGTCGTCATCGGCGCCGGCCCGATCGGGCTGGCCGCCGCCGCAAACGCCGCCGACCGCGGCCTGCCCTTCGTCGTCCTGGAGTCCGGGCCGGAGGCCGGTGCCGCGGTGTCGGAGTGGGGCCACGTCCGGCTCTTCTCGGCCTGGCGCGAGCTGGTGGACCCCGTCGCCCGCCAACTGCTCGAGGCCCGGGGGTGGGTGGCGCCGGCGCCGGACGCCTACCCGACCGGGACCGAGTGGGTGGCGGCGTACCTCCGTCCGCTCGGGGACCTGCTCGACGCCCACCCCGACGGCGAGGTCCGGGTCGACACCCGGGTCGTCGGGGTCGGCCGGGCCGGGCGCGACCTGCTCGTCGACTCGGGTCGTGAGGACGACGCGTTCGTGGTGCACGTCGCGACGCCGACCGGCCGCGAGCGGCTGCTGGCGAGCGCCGTCGTCGACGCCTCCGGGACCTGGCGCACGCCGAACCCGCTCGGCGCCGACGGCTACCCCGCGCTCGGCGAGGTCGAGCACGCCGACCGGATCGCGCACGGCACCCCCGACTTCTCCGACCCGCGCATCGTGGAGCAGTACGCCGGTCGCCACGTGGTGCTCGCCGGCAAGGGCGCGTCGGCCCAGGGCGCGCTGGTCGGGCTGACCCGGCTCGCGCAGGACCACCCCGATACCCGCGTCACCTGGCTGCTGCGCCGGCCGAGCGTCGGGGACGCGTTCGGCGGGGGAGACAACGACCAGCTCGAGGAGCGCGGCCGGCTGGGACAGGCGGCGAAGCAGGCCGCCGAGACGGGCGTCGTCTCCCGGGCCACCCGCTTCCGGACGGCCGAGGTCGCCGCCCGGGCCGACGGCCGCCTGGTGCTCACCTCCACCGACGGGCAGCAGGTAGCCGACGTCGACGAGGTCATCGTCGTCACCGGCTTCCGTCCCGACCTCTCCTTCCTGTCCGAGGTGCGGCTCGACCTCGACCCGGCGCTCGGCTCGCCGCGGGTGCTCGCCGACCAGATCCACCCCGACCACCACTCGTGCGGCGACGTGGCGCCCCACGGCCACCGCGAGCTGGCGCAGCCGGAGCCCGGGCTCTTCCTGGTCGGCATGAAGTCCTACGGTCGGGCGCCCTCCTTCCTGGCGATGACCGGCTTCGAGCAGGCACGCTCGGTCGTCGCGGCCATCGCCGGCGACCTCGAGGCGGCCGACCGGGTCGACCTGGTGCTCCCCGAGACCGGCGTCTGCAGCGGCGCCGGCGCCTTCGACGCCCCCGAGGCCGACGCGCAGGCGGGCGGGGGCTGCTGCGGCAGTGCCGCGGAGCCGGAGCTGGTCACCCTGGGCCGACCCACGGCGTGACGCCCCCGGCGGCCGACCTGCGCCGGGTGGTCGCGGTCCTCAGCCTGAGCCAGGTGGTCTCGTGGGGCTGTCTCTGCTACGGCTTCGCCGCCCTGCAGTCGTCGATCACCCAGGACACCGGGTGGTCGGCGACGGCCGTCACGGCGGCGTTCTCGCTCTCCCAGCTGGTCAGCGGTGCCGTCGGCCTCGGGGTGGGGCGCCACCTCGACGCCCGCGGTCCGCGGCTGGTGATGACGGGCGGCGCCCTGCTCGCGGCGCCCGGGATGCTCGTCGTCGCGGCGGCGCCGTCGCTGCCGTGGTTCTTCGTGGGGTGGCTGGTGGTCGGGACCGCGATGGCGGGCACGCTCTATCCGCCGGCCTTCGCCGCCGTCACGCGGTGGGGAGGCGAGCAGCGGGTGCGTGCGCTCACCACGGTCACGCTCGCCGGCGGCCTGGCCAGCACCGTCTTCGCACCGCTCGCCGCGGTCGTCGACGCGGTCGCCGGGTGGCGCACGGCGTACGTCGTGCTGGCGGGGGTCGCCCTCGTGGTCACGGTGCCGCTGCACTGGTGGGGCCTGGACCGGCCGTGGCCGGAGGCGGCGCGACGGCAGGCCTCCGACCCACCCGACGGCGACCGCGTCGTGCGCACCCGACCGTTCCTGCTGCTGGCCGCCGCCACCACGCTCGCGTCGCTCGCCGGGTTCGCCGTGGTGGTCAACCTCGTGCCGATGCTGCGCGAGCAGGGCTTCGACACCCGCACGGCGGCCGTGGTGCTGGGGCTCGGGGGTCTCGGCCAGGTGCTGGGTCGTCTCGGCTATCCGCGGTTCGCCGCTGCGACGGGGGCCACCGCCCGCGGGGTGTGGATCCTTGCTGCGATGGCCGTGCTCACCGCGGCGCTCGCGCTGGCACCGGCCGAGACGGCGGCCGTGGTGGTCCTGAGCCTGGTCCTGGGCCTGGCGCGCGGGCTCTTCACGCTCGTGCAGGCGACCTCCGTGACCGACCGGTGGGGACCGGCGTCGTACGGCCGGCTCAACGGGGTGCTGACCGCCCCGGCCCTGGCCGCCTCCGCGGCCTCACCGTTCGCCGGCGCCCTGCTGGCCACGGTCACCGGGTCCTACGCCGCGGCGTTCCTCGTGCTGGGCGGGGTGGCCGGGCTCGGCGCGCTGCTGTTCATCGGCGCGGCTCCGACCCGCCGGGCTCCGGCGCCCCGGTGAGCAGGTCGCAGCGCCTCCACGCGGACCGCGGGGTCGTCGCGGATCCGACGGACCCCCAGGACCGCTCACGTTGCGCAGGACATCGATGACTGTCAACATTGATCTGTGTCGAACTCGTATCCCCTGCTGCCCCTGGCCGACGATCCCCTCGCCCGCTGCACCCCGCTGGCTCGCGAGCCGCTGGGCCCCGAGGCCGCGGCCGCGATCGTGCCGATGCTCAAGGCGATCGCCGATCCCGCCCGGCTCCGGCTGCTCTCGCTGGTGCTGTCCCACGAGGGCGCCGAGGCCTGCGTGTGCGACCTGCTGCCGCACTTCGACCTCTCCCAGCCCACCATCAGCCACCACCTGAAGGTGCTGCACGAGGCAGGCCTGCTCGACCGCGAGAAGCGCGGCACCTGGGTGTTCTACCTCGCCCGACCCGCCGCCACCGCCGCCCTGGCCCAGCTGTTCGTCGAGGGGGCCGACGCATGAGCGACACCGTGCGCGACGTACCTGCCGCCGAGGGTGACGTCCTCCAGCGGCTCTCGACGCTCGACCGCTTCCTGCCGGTGTGGATCGGGGTGGCGATGGTCGTCGGCCTGCTGCTGGGCCGGCTCGTCCCGGGCCTCGACGACGCGCTCGCTGCCGTCGAGATCGGGTCGGTCTCGCTGCCGATCGCGATCGGGCTGCTGGTGATGATGTACCCCGTCCTCGCCAAGGTCCGCTACGACGAGCTCGGCCGCGTCACCGGGGACAAGCGGTTGCTGGTCAGCTCGATCGTCCTCAACTGGGTGCTCGGACCCGCGCTGATGTTCGCCCTGGCCTGGCTGCTGCTGCCCGACCTGCCCGACTACCGCACCGGCCTGATCATCGTCGGTCTCGCCCGCTGCATCGCGATGGTCCTGATCTGGAACGACCTCGCCTGCGGCGACCGCGAGGCGGCGGCGATCCTGGTCGCGATCAACGCGGTCTTCCAGATCCTCGCCTTCGCGTTCCTCGGCTACTTCTACCTCGAGCTGCTGCCCGGCTGGCTCGGGCTGGGGCAGAGCCCCCTCGACGTCTCGGTGTGGACGATCGCCTCCTCGGTGCTGGTCTTCCTCGGCATCCCGCTGGTCGCGGGCTACCTCACCCGCACGCTCGGCGAGCGTGCCCGCGGCCGGGAGTGGTACGAGGAACGGGTGCTTCCCCGGATCGGCCCCTGGGCGCTCTACGGACTGCTGTTCACCATCGTCGTCCTGTTCGCCCTGCAGGGCGACACGATCACCAGCCAGCCCCTCGACGTCGCCCGGATCGCGCTCCCGCTGCTGGTCTACTTCTTCGTCATGTGGGGCGGCTCGATGGTGCTCACCCGGGCGATGGGACTGGACTACCCGCGTGCCACGGCCGTCTCGTTCACGGCGGCCGGCAACAACTTCGAGCTCGCCATCGCCGTGGCCATCGCGGTCTTCGGCGTCACCTCCGGACAGGCCCTCGCGGGCGTGGTCGGGCCGCTGATCGAGGTCCCGGTCCTCGTCGGCCTGGTCTACGTCAGCCTGCGGGCCCGCCGCTTCTTCCCCGACACCCGCACCAGCACCCGCACCCAGGAGTCCGACCATGACCGCCGCCACTCCCGGTCGTCCCCCAGGTCGTCTTCGCCTGCGTCCGCAACGGCGGTCGCTCGGTGATCAGCCGGGTGCTCACGGAGCACTACGCCGGCGGCCGGGTCGTGGCGCTCTCGGCCGGCACCCAGCCCGGTGAGCACGTCCACGCCGAGGTCGCGCGAGGTGCTGGAGAAGCTCGGTCTCGACACCTCCGCGCGAGACCCCGACGCTGCTGACGCGCGACACGATCGCCGCCAGCACGATGGCGATCACGCTCGGGTGCGGCGAGGAGTGCCCCTACGTGCCGGGCGTGCAGTACGTCGACTGGCCGGTCGCCGACCCCGGCGGCCAGGACGAGGAGACGGTCCGCGCGATCGTCGCCGACCTCGACGACCGGGTCCGCACGCTGCTGGTGGAGCTCGTGCCCGACCTCGCGCTGCCGCCGTCGGTGCCCCGCGGCTGACCTTCCGCGCGGCGCCGATGAGGTCGCCGTGAGGCGCGGATGAGCGACCTCTCACCTTCCGGGGTCAGTGGGAGGGGAGTGACCCGCTCAGCCGACCGTGCCGCGCCGGCGCTCGACTCGTTGAGGCCGACGATCTCGACCGAGGTGCCGCGCCGCTGGTACTTGGTGGTGATCGCGTCGAGCGCCGCGACCGTCGAGGCGTCCCACACGTGCGAGGCGCTGAGGTCGATGACGACCCGTTCGGGGTCGCCGGCGTAGTCGAACTGGGTGTAGAGGTCGTTGCTGGAGGCGAAGAACAGCTCGCCCGTGACGCGGTAGACCGCCGTGGCCCCTCCCGTGCTCGTCCTCGACGAGCTCGCGGTGCGTCTCGGTGAGGTGGGCGACCCGGCGGGCGAACAGCGTCATCGCGACGAGGACGCCGACGCCCACGCCGATGGCGAGGTTGTGGGTCGCGACCGTGACGACCACGGTGGAGACCATCACGGTCGTCTCGGACTTCGGCATCCGGCGCAGCGTGGCCGGGCGGACGCTGTGCCAGTCGAAGGTGCCGACGGAGACCATGACCATGACGGCCACCAGGGCGGCCATCGGGATCAGCGCGACCACGTCGCCGAAGCCGACCACGAGGACCAGCAGGAAGACGCCGGCCAGGAAGGTGGAGATCCGGGTGCGGGCGCCCGACGCCTTCACGTTGATCATCGTCTGGCCGATCATCGCGCAGCCGCCCATGCCGCCGAAGAAGCCGGTGATGATGTTGGCGCCGCCCTGGCCCCATGCCTCGCGGGTCTTGTCGGAGGGGGAGTCGGTGACGTCGTCGACGAGCTTGGCCGTGAGCAGCGACTCGAGCAGGCCGACCAGCGCCATCGCCACGGCGTACGGGCCGATGACGCGCAGCGTCTCGAAGGTCAGCGGCACGTCCGGCAGGAGCAGGGACGGCAGGCTGGCGGGCAGCTCGCCCTCGTCGCCGACGTCGGGCAGGGCGAGGCCCGAGACCAGCACGAAGCCGGTGAGCGCCACGATCGCGACCAGCGGCGACGGCACGGAGCGGGTGAGGCGCGGGAGCAGCACGATCACCGCGATGCCGACCGCGACGAGGGGGTAGACCAGCCACGGCACGTCGACGAGGTGGGGGACCTGGGCGAGGAAGATCAGGATCGCGAGCGCGTTGACGAAGCCGACCATCACCGAGCGGGGGATGAAGCGCATCAGCCGGGCCACGCCGGCGAGGCCGAGGGCGACCTGGAGCACGCCGGCGAGCAGCACGGTGGCGACCAGGTGGTCGAGGCCGTAGGTGCGAGCCACGGGGGCGACCACGAGGGCGATCGCCCCGGTCGCGGCGGAGATCATCGCGGGGCGACCTCCCAGGAAGGCGATCGACACCGCCATCGTGAACGAGGCGAACAGACCGACCCGCGGGTCGACGCCCGCGATGATCGAGAACGAGATCGCCTCGGGGATCAGCGCCAGCGCGACGACGAGGCCGGCAAGCGCCTCGGTACGGAGGAGTCGCGGCGAGCGCAGCGCCTCGAGGACGGTGGGGGACTGGCTATTGCTCACCCCGGACACTCAACCTCACGCAACGTGAGAGTTGGGAATCGCGGGCGCGTGAAAGGGTGCGGTCGTGAGCGAGGACACACCGATCGGTCGCACGATGCACATCGGCGAGGTGGCGGCGCGCACGGAGCTGTCGCTGCGCAGCCTGCGACACTGGGACGAGGTGGGACTGCTGCGTCCCTCGGCGCGCACCGAGGGCGGGTTCCGGCTCTACACCGAGGGCGACGTCGAGAAGATCCTGCTGATCCGGCGGATGAAGCCGCTCGGCTTCACGCTCGAGCAGATGCGTGCCGCGATGCGCGACATCGAGGTGGTGCTGGTGGACGGCCCGGGCGGGGGACCGGCCCGGGAGCGGCTGGCCGCGGTGCTGGCGGACGCCACCGAACGCCGGGAGACGTTGGTCCGTCAGCTCGGCATGGCCGAGGAGTTCATCGACCTGCTGGGCTCGCGGCTGTGATGACGGGCTCGCGGAGCGGCTCGACGTTCGCGAGCCGTCCGTTCTGCCAGAGCCGGTGCACGACGACACCGGCCAGGACGGCGCCGAAGGTTCCCAGGCCCAGGTCGCCGAGCGTGTCGGCGTACGCGAACCGGCGCTCGACGGACTTGCTGATGAACGCGAAGTACTCCCCGATCTCCCACGCGATCGCCGCCGTCGCGCCGAACGCCAGCGAGCGCTCGAGGACGGACCCGAGCGAGGCGGTGCGTGGCAGCGTGAGCAGCACCAGCGCCGCGGCCAGCAGCCCGGTGTTCATGAAGTGCATCCAGTCGTCGAACCACACGACGGTGTCGTAGAGGTCGAGCCGGTTGCCGAGCACGTCGGTGAAGCAGGTGAGCGTCACCATCAGGTCGGCCACCCACGGGAACGACACCCGCTCGCGCCAGCCGACCCACCACGCCAGCGGGACCACGAAGGACAGCAGGGGATAGCCGATCGCGCGGATCCCGGCCGCCTTGTTCTCGAGGTTGCCGGTGTCCGGGTGGAGCAGGGCCATCGCGAGCATCAGCACCAGCGCGGACTTCGCGGCGACGCTGGCCGCGCGCGCGGCGGACGGGGTGGGCCTGATGGCGGCCACTGCCTGGCTCATGGCACTCCTGCGTCGGGGTGCGCCACCTTCCGCGACGCCCGGCCAGTCTCGCACGGTCGTCTTCGAGGCGCGGCGTACCATGATCCCATGGGCATCATCGGATTTCTCGTCGCAGGTCTCGTCATCGGAGCGCTCGCGCGCCTCATCAAGCCCGGCAAGCAGGGTCTCGGGCTCCTCGCGACCCTCGGCCTCGGCGTCGTCGGCACCCTCATCGGCGGCTTCATCGCCTCGCTGCTCGGCACCGGTGACATCTGGGAGCTCAACATCATCGGCTTCGTGCTCGCCGTCGTCGCCGCCGTGCTGCTGATCGGCGTCGCCGAGGGTGTGGCCGGGAAGAGCAAGACCCGCGCCTGACCCGCGAAACGCCCGGTTCGCTCGCCGTGAGCCGGCGGCTACGCCGGGTCGGGCCGAGGGCGTGGATCGAGCGTGGCGTGCAGGGCCTCCAGCAGGGGCCGGCTGCAGCGTGACCAGGTGAGCACCCGACCCCGGGTGACCGCATGCCGGTTGCAGCGGGCGAGACCGGCGACCCCGTCGGAGTCGGCCTCGCTGACCCGGGTGAGGTCGAAGTGGAGGTGCTGGTGACCCTCGGCGTACAGCCGGCTGGTCACGCGGTGCAGGTCGTGGGCGGTCACGGCGTCGAGCCGGCCGTCGACCTCGAGCACGAGGGTCGGGAGGTCCGGCGCGTGGATGGTCAGGTTCCGCACTGCCCCTCCTTCGTCGGGTCCCGAGTCGTGTCAGGTCCAGCGTAGGTGGCGAGCGTTGCGCCCGTGGGCGATTCGCGTGTCCGGGAGGTGACGCGTCCTCCGCGTCCACTCCCGGACCGCCCGACCGGGCCCGACCCCGGTCAGGAATCGATGACGAGGGGGATCACCAGGGGGCTGCGGCGGAAGGTCTTGTGGGCCCAGTTGCCGATGTCACGGCTGAGCATCGACTCCAGCCGGGTCGGGTCGCCGATGCCCTCCGCGGCCGCTCGCGCCAACGTCTTCTCGATCACCGCGACGGCGGGGTCGAACGCGTTCGCCTCGTGGACGAAGCCGCGGACCAGGAAGTCGGGGCGGTCGGCGAGCTTGCCGGTGTCGGCGTCGACGATCGCCAGCACGGTGACCACGCCCTCCTCCGCGAGGGTGCGACGGTCCTTGAGGTGGGCCTCGGTCACCCCGCCGACGGTCTGGGCGTCGACGTAGATGTTGCCGGCCGGGACCTTGCCCGTGATCCGGGCCCGACCGCCCACGAGGTCGACCACGACGCCGTCCTCGGCGATCACCACGTTGTCCGGGTCGACGCCGGTCGCGATCGCCAGGTCGGCGTTGGCGCGCAGGTGCCGCCACTCGCCGTGGACCGGCATCACGTTGGTCGGCTTCACGATGTTGTAGCAGTAGACGAGCTCACCGGCGCTGGCGTGGCCCGAGACGTGCACCTTGGCGTTGCCCTTGTGCACGACGTTGGCGCCCCAGCGACTCAGGTTGTTGATCAGCCCAGAGATCGCATTCTCGTTGCCCGGGACCGCCGAGCTGGCCATCAGGATGGTGTCGCCCTTGCCGACCCGGATCTTGTGGTCGCGGTTGGCCATCCGGGCGAGCGCGGCCATCGGCTCACCCTGCGAGCCGGTGCAGACCAGGGTCGCCTTGTTGGCGGGGAGCCGTTCGAGCTGGGCGAGGGGCACGATCAGGCCCTCCGGCACGGTGAGGTAGCCCAGGTCCTGGGCGATCCCCATGTTGCGGACCATCGAGCGGCCGACGAAGGCCACCTTGCGGCCGTGGGCGTGCGACATGTCGAGCACCTGCTGGATCCGGTGCACGTGGCTGGCGAAGCTCGAGACGATGATCCGGCGGGGCGCCGTTCGGAAGACCTGCTCGATCGCCGGCGCGAGGTCGCGCTCGGGCATCGTGAACCCGGGGACCTCGGCGTTGGTGGAGTCGGTCAGGAAGAGGTCGACCCCCTCGTCGCCCAGCCGCGCGAAGCCGCGCAGGTCGGTGATCCGCTTGTCGAGCGGGAACTGGTCCATCTTGAAGTCGCCGGTGTGGAGCACGAGACCCGCGGCGGTCCGGATCGCCACGGCGAGGCCGTCGGGGATGGAGTGGTTGACCGCGAGGAACTCGCAGTTGAACGCGCCGAGGTCGATCCGGTCCCCCTCGCTGACCTCGCGGAGCTGTGGCCGGATGCGGTGCTCCTTGAGCTTCTCCTTGATCAGCGCCAGGGTCAGCCGGGATCCGATGAGGGGGATGTCCGGTCGCTCGCGCAGGAGGTAGGGCACGCCCCCGATGTGGTCCTCGTGGCCGTGCGTCAGCACCACTCCCACGACGGAGTCGATCCGGTCACGGATCCAGGTGAAGTCGGGGAGGATCACGTCGACGCCGGGCTGGTGCTCCTCGGGGAAGAGCACGCCGCAGTCCACGACCAGCAGTGAGCCCTCGTGCTCGAAGACCGTCATGTTGCGGCCGATCTCGCCCAGACCGCCTAGTCCCACGATCCGCAACCCGCCGGCGGGCAGACGAGGAGGGGACTGCAGTTCGGGGTGGGGGTGGCTCATCGTGCTCCATCGTGGTGTGGGGTGGCGGTGCTGGGCACTGCAATCTACGTCACCGCTCGCCCGGAGCGACGTTCGAGGGCCGCCCTGCTCCGGTGGCTCAGGACCGGTGACTACGGTGACGTGATGGCCAACAGACTGGAGTTCGCCACCTCGCCCTACCTGCTCCAGCACGCCGACAACCCGGTCGACTGGTGGGAGTGGGGCCCCGACGCGTTCGCCGAGGCGCGGCGGCGGGGCGTGCCGGTGCTGCTGAGCGTCGGGTACGCCGCGTGCCACTGGTGCCACGTCATGGCGCACGAGTCCTTCGAGGACGAGGCGACGGCGGCGTACCTCTCCGAGCACTTCGTCAGCATCAAGGTCGACCGCGAGGAGCGGCCCGACGTCGACGCGGTCTACATGAACGCGACCCAGGCGATGACCGGTCACGGCGGCTGGCCGATGACCTGCGTGCTCGACCACGACGGCAACCCGTTCTTCGCCGGCACCTACTTCCCCGACCAGCCGCGGCACGGGCAGCCGAGCTTCCGACAGCTGCTGGCGGCCGTCGCGGACGCCTGGGAGAACCAGCCCGACGACATCGCCCGGGTGGCCACGCAGCTGCGCGAGCACCTGCGACAGCCGCTCGCCGCGGCCCCCGCCCCGGTCGACAGCGCCGTGGTCGACGGGGCGGTCGAGGTGCTCGAGGGGGAGTACGACGCGCAGCGCGGCGGCTTCGGCGGCGCCCCCAAGTTCCCCCCGTCCATGGTGCTCGCCTTCCTGCTCCGCCAGGGCTCCGGGAGTGCGCGCGAGATGGCCGCCCACACGCTCGAGGCGATGGCCCGCGGCGGCCTGCACGACCAGCTCTCCGGCGGCTTCGCGCGCTACAGCGTCGACGCCGACTGGGTGGTGCCCCACTTCGAGAAGATGCTCTACGACAACGCGCTGCTGCTCCGGGTGTACGCCGAGTGGGCCGCGACGTCGGGCGATCCGGTCGGCGTCTGGGCGGCCGAGGGCATCGGCGACTTCCTGCTCGACGAGCTGCGCACCGCCGAGGGTGGCTTCGCCTCCGCGCTGGACGCCGACTCCGAGGGCGCCGAGGGCACCTACTACGTCTGGACGCCCGCGCAGCTGACCGAGGTGCTCGGACCCGACGACGGCCCCTGGGCCGCGCGCTGGCTGTCGGTCACCGACGCCGGCACGTTCGAGCACGGCAGCTCGGTGCTGCAGCTGCGTCAGGACCCCGACGACCTCGAGCGCTGGTTCGACGTCCAGCGGCGGCTGCGCTCCGCGCGCGACCGCCGGGTCCGCCCGGACCGCGACGACAAGGTGGTCGCCGCGTGGAACGGGCTGGCGATCAGCGGGCTCTGCGTCGCCGGCACCCTGCTCGGCCTCCCGCAGTACGTCGATGCCGCGGTCGCGGCCGGCGAGCTGCTGCACCGCGTTCACACCGTGGACGGCCGGCTGCGTCGGGTCTCCCGCGACGGGGCGGTCGGCACCCCGGCCGGGGTTCTGGAGGACCACGGCTGCGTGGCGTCGGCGTACCTCGACCTGCTGCAGGTCACCGGTGATCCGGTCTGGCTGGCCCGGGCCGAGCAGGTGCTCGACGCCGCCCTCACCCACTTCGCCGCCGACGGCGGCGGTTTCCACGACACCGCCGACGACGCTGAGGCGCTGGTCGCCCGACCCCGCGACCCCTCGGACAACGCGTCGCCGAGCGGCACCTCGGCGATGATCCACGCGCTCTCGACCTGTGCGGCGCTGACCGGCTCCGGTCGTCACCGCGACGCGGCCGAGTCAGCGCTGCGCGGGGTGGCCGCGATCGCGACCCGGGTGCCGCGCTTCGCCGGCTGGTCCCTCGCCGCGGCGGTGCCGATGCTCGACGGGCCCGAGGAGATCGCGGTCGTCGGCCCCGCCGGCCCCGAGCGGGACGCGGTCGCGCTGGCCGCCCGCCGTCGCCTCGGGGCGGTCGTGCTGGTCGCCGACGGTCCCCGCGACGACCTGCCCCTACTGGTCGGTCGCGACGCGGTGGACGGCGCGCCGGCGGCGTACGTCTGCCGGGGCTTCGTCTGCGAGCGCCCGGTGACGGACCCGGCCGCCCTCTGACTCCCGCCCCCTGTCCCCGCCCGGTGACACAGTGACCCCATGCACGTCTCTCGGGTGCAGCCCCAGCCGCAGCGTTTCCACGACGGCGGCACCGCCACCGAGCCGCCCGACCGCGGCGCGCCGCCGCGGGTGGTGCTGGAGCGGCTGACCGACGGTGGCGTCGAGAGCTTCGCGCTCGCCCGGAGGATCGGGTACGACGACCGCGAGCTCGGCGAGCTGCTCGTCCCGGCGGACGCGGCCTTCCGCACCGACCTGACCTCCGTGCCGTGGCTGTTCACCTGGCTGGTGCCGAAGACGGGTGCCCACCTGCCCGCTGCGCTCCTCCACGACGGGCTGGTGGGCGGGGGCGACGGCCCCGCGTCGTACGTCTCGACCGAGGGTCACGTCGTGGCCCGCGACGAGGCGGACCGGGTCTTCCGCGACGCGATGGCCGACACCGGCACCGGCGTGGTCCGCCGCTGGCTGGTGTGGACCGCGGTGGCCACGGCGACCATCCTGGTCGGCTCGCAGGCGTGGTCGCGGGCCCGCCTCTGGGGCTACCGGCTGGCTGCCGCCGCGAGCATCCTGGTCGTCATCGCGCTCGGCACGCTCGCGACCCTCGACCTGCTCGACCTCGGGGTGCGACTGCCCTGGATGGGGGAGCGGGCCTGGTGGTCCGAGCTGGTCGGCGGCTTCGCCGGCGCGGTGGCGATCCCGTTCCTGCTGGGGCTGGCGTGGGGCCGGTTCCGGATGGCCGGGGCGATCCTGGGCGTGCTGCTCGCGCTGTTGGTCCACGTCACGGTCGCGCTGCTGGGGCTCACGCTGCTCTACCTCGCGATCGAGCGGTTCGCACGGGCGCTGCCGAGGGTGGCGTTGGCGATCGCCGCCTCCGTGGTTTCGGTGTCCCTGCTGCTCCTCGCGGCCTACTCGCTCGCCTGAGCCTCGACGAGAGCCGGCCTCAGCGCAGCGAGTACGTCGCCAGCGAGACGCCGACGTAGTGGCTGACGAACGCCAGGATCGTCAACGTGTGGAAGACCTCGTGGAAGCCGAACCACTGCGGTGAGGGGTCGGGGAACTTGGTGCCGTAGACCAGCCCACCGAGCGTGTAGAGCCCACCGCCGACGGCGATCAGCACGATCACGGCGGGGCCGAACGAGCCGAGGTCACGTGCGCCCGTGACGAAGTCGCCGAAGAAGAAGATCGGCGCCCAGCCGAGCGCGATGTAGACGGGCGCGGAGAGCCAGCGCGGGGCGCCGCCCCAGAACACCTTCATCAGCACGCCGGCGACCGCACCACCCCAGACGATGCCGAGCATCGTCCACTGCTGTGCGCCCTCGAGCAGCAGGATCGCGAAGGGCGTGCAGGAGCCGGCGATGAGCACGAAGATGTTGGCGTGGTCGAACCTCTTGAGCACCGTGTGCACGCGCGGGGACCAGGTGCCGCGGTGGTAGATCGCGGAGACCGTGAACAGCACCAGGGCCGAGCCGGTGAAGATCGCCGAGCCGAGCCGGGTGGCCGGGGTGGGCGAGAGCACGATCAGCACCACGCCGGCCGCGAGCGTCAGCGGCGCGTTGACGAGGTGGAGCCAGCCGCGCAGGCGTGGCTTGATCTCGGCCGCCACCTCCGCGAGGTTGTCGGCGAGGTGGTCGAGACCCGAGCGCACCTGTTCCCTCATGGAGGCGAGGCTACCGACCGGGACCAGCGCACGGTCGGGAACGGGATGCACGTCACCCGCCCTCACCCCGGCAGGGCCGGGTCTACCATGCGGGGGTGGCGACGACGAGACGATTGAAGGACGCCGTACGCCGCCGCCTCTACCCGGCGTACGAGGCACGGATGGTCCGGTCGTTGCCCGCCGCCCAGCTGCCGAAGCACGTCGGCGTGATGCTCGACGGCAACCGGCGCTGGGCCAAGGCCGTCGGCCACGACACCGCCCACGGGCACCGCGCCGGCGCCGCCAACATCGAGCCGCTGCTCGACTGGTGCGAGGAGGTCGGGGTCCAGGTGGTCACGCTGTGGCTGCTCTCGACCGACAACCTCAACCGCGCCGACCACGAGCTCGAGCCGCTGCTGGAGATCATCGAGGAGGCGGTCGTCAGCCTCGCCGCGCAGCGCCGCTGGCGGCTCCACCCGGTGGGCGCGCTCGACCTCCTCCCTGCCGCCACCGCCGCCCGGCTCAAGCAGGCGGCCGACGACACCCGCGACGTCGACGGGCTGCTGGTCAACATCGCCGTCGGGTACGGCGGCCGACGCGAGATCGCGGACGCCGTGCGCTCGCTGCTCACCGAGCACGCGGCCAAGGGCACCAGCCTCGAGGAGCTCGCGCAGCTGATCGACGTCGAGCACATCTCCGACCACCTCTACACCAAGGGCCAGCCGGACCCGGACCTGGTGATCCGCACCTCCGGGGAGCAGCGGCTCGGCGGGTTCCTGCTGTGGCAGAGCGCGAAGTCGGAGTTCTACTTCTGCGAGGCCTACTGGCCCGACTTCCGCCGCGTCGACTTCCTCCGCGCGATCCGGGCCTACGCCCACCGCGAACGCCGTTTCGGATCCTGAGCCGAAGGCGCGGCAGCGCCGCGTGCGCAGGGCCGCGGACGTAACACGCCGTTCACCCTGCGTTCGGGCGTGTCGACGCGGATCGGCCTCCCGGCGGGCGTAATTTCGCAGCCATGGCGGGTGGGGAAGCCCGCCGTACTGGGAGGCAGTTCGTGAGCAGTCACGACCGACGTACGAGGCGGGGACCCCGCCGCGTGCCCGGGGGCCGGCACTCCGGTCCACCACGCTGGTCCCGGTCCACGTAGGTAACGAGGACCGGGCGTGGAGTGCGCGTGCCGGTCCGTGAGGGGTGACATCGTGCCGACCACGGCCAACCGGTCCGCCCAGGACCACCAGGCGCCCGCCTCAGGCAGCTCCACGACTGCCCGCCCGACCGCCCGCACCTTCGTGCTCGACACCAGCGTGCTGCTCGCCGACCCGGCGGCACTGCGCCGGTTCCACGAGCACGAGGTCGTGCTGCCGGTCGTGGTCATCACCGAGCTCGAGGGGAAGCGCCACCACCCCGAGCTGGGCTACTTCGCGCGCTCGGCCCTGCGGCTCCTCGACGAGCTCCGCGTCAGCCACGGCCGCCTCGACGAGGCGGTCCCGATCGGGGAGGAGGGGGGCAGCGTCCGGGTCGAGCTCAACCACACCGACCCCACCACGCTGCCGTCGGGCTTCCGGCTGGGCGACAACGACACGAGGATCCTGGCGGTCGCGCGCAACCTCGCCAACGAGGGCCGCGACGTCACCCTGGTCTCCAAGGACCTGCCGATGCGGATCAAGGCCTCCGCGGTCGGCCTGGCCGCGGAGGAGTACCGGGCCGAGGGCATCAGCGACTCCGACACCGGCTACACCGGCATGGCGGAGCTCGACGTCACCGCCGACGAGCTCGACGAGCTCTACGCCGACAGCACGCTCGACCTCGGCGCGGCGCGCGAGCTGCCCTGCCACACCGGGCTGGTGCTGCTCTCCGACCGCGGGACCGCGCTGGGCCGGGTCGGCCCCGACAAGCAGGTCCACCTGGTGCGCGGCGACCGCGAGGCGTTCGGCATCCACGGCCGCTCCGCCGAGCAGCGGATCGCGCTCGAGACGCTGCTCGACCCCGAGGTCGGGATCGTGTCGCTGGGAGGTCGGGCCGGCACCGGCAAGTCGGCGCTGGCCCTGTGCGCCGGCCTCGAGACGGTGCTCGAGCGCGGTCACCACAAGAAGGTCGTGGTGTTCCGGCCGTTGTTCGCGGTGGGTGGCCAGGAGCTCGGCTACCTGCCCGGTTCCGAGTCCGAGAAGATGAACCCCTGGGGGCAGGCGGTCTTCGACACGTTGAGCGCCGTGACCTCCCGCGACGTGATCGAGGAGGTGCTCGACCGCGGCATGCTCGAGGTGCTGCCGCTGACCCACATCCGGGGCCGCTCGCTGCACGACTCCTTCGTGATCGTCGACGAGGCGCAGTCGCTGGAACGCAACGTGCTGCTCACCGTGCTCTCGCGGATCGGCGCCAACTCCAAGGTCGTGCTCACCCACGACGTCGCCCAGCGCGACAACCTGCGGGTGGGTCGCCACGACGGCGTGGTCGCCGTCGTCGAGAAGCTGAAGGGGCACCCCCTCTTCAGCCACGTCACGCTGACCCGCAGCGAGCGCTCGCCGATCGCGGCGCTCGTCACCGAGATGCTGGAGAACGTCACGCTCTGATCGCTCCGCACCGGTCCCGGAGGCTCATCACCGGGACCGGTGTGGCGTGTGTGACGGGTGGTACCCACTGTGATGCACCTTTCACAGGTTTTACGTGGGTTCGGTTTGCATCGGTCCGCTCCCTCCTGCAGGGTGACTCGTGATCGTTCCGTGACCTTGACGGCCCTCCGGCCGTCCCGCGTCACCTCGGATCGCACCACCTGAACGGACCTGTCCTCTACCCCCGCCCCTTGCTGCCTCATGCCCTTTCGCACGTCCTCACGTCAGAAGCACGTCCCGACTCACCGCCAGCAGCGCGAGCGCACGCTCGCCCAGCAGGCCCAGCGGACCGTCGTGCGCAACTCCGCGCTCCTCTCGACCGCGGCGGTCGCCGCGACCGGCGTGGCCGTCGCGAACGGCGTCGCCGCCGGCGCCGTGAGCGCCACCAGCGAGCTCGGCGCGTCGCTGGACAGCTCGGCCGCCTCCGCGACGGCGCAGCCGCTCGACCAGGCCGAGCTCGAGGACCGCGGCGACGTCCTCTCGCGCTCGGACAGCCGGGACCGGACCGACGCCGCCAAGGAGGCCGCGCTCGACCAGGACCAGGGCGGCGCCGTCACGGGCAGTGAGGACCTCGACGAGGCGGACCCGCGTGACATCGCCCGGGCGCTGATGCCGGAGTACGGCTTCGCCGCCGACCAGTTCACCTGCCTCGACTCGCTCTACGTCAGCGAGAGCAACTGGCGCATCGACGCCGACAACCCGACCTCCTCGGCGTACGGCATCCCACAGGCGCTCACCGAGACCCACGACATGCCGCCGGGCTACTTCAGCTCCGCCGAGGTCCAGATCCGCTGGGGCCTGGACTACATCGCCGACTCCTACGGCTCGCCCTGCAGCGCGTGGAGCTTCAAGCAGTCCAACAACTGGTACTGAGCGCCCTTCTCGCCCAGAGGGGTAGCCCCGGGCCTCCCGGATCGATACAGTGCTGCACCGTCGCCACCCAGCGACGCGAAACCCCCCCCACATCAGAACAACCGACTTCTCTGGACTCCCCCCGCCCACCCCCCCCGGCCCGAAGGAACACCCCCCATGTCTCGCCACGCCCTGCGACTCCTGCCTGCCCTCGTGACAGCACTCGTCGCCCTGCTCTCGCTCGGAGCGCTGAGCACCACCGCCACCGCCGACCAGCCGGACGGCTTCGGCCCCTCCCACCCGTTCGACGACTCGATCATGCCGAACGACGGCCCCCAGCCCTCGGTGAGGCACGAGGCCATGATCGCCCGCACCGCGCACGGCTACCGGCTGATTGCGGCCGAGCAGAACTCGCGCCTGCGACTGAAGGTGGTCGAGGGCCGGCTGCGCTTCCGTGACACCCGGGTGTCGTCGTGGAAGTCGCTGCCGAGCAGCTGCCGGCGGCTGCGCGTCAGCCCCGGTGTCGGGGCCTCCTGCAGCATCCCCGACGGCGCCAGCGTCAACAACCCCGTCCTCCTCGAGGTGCGCCCCCGGTTGGGGAACGACCACGTCGACGGTCGTGGCCTCCCGGCCGCCTTCGACATGGCCGTCCTCTCGGACGCCGGGCACGACGTCATGTTCGGTGGTCGCGGCAACGACTACCTCGGCGGCGCCCAGGGCAACGACCGCGCCATCGGCGGCGCCGGGCGGGACTGGATCCGCGGCGGGGGCGGCCGCGACCGGATCTGGGGAGGCCGCCACGGTGACGCGCTCCTCGGCCTCGCCGGACGTGACCGCATCTCCGGAGGTAGCGGGAAGAACCGCATCAAGCAGTGACCTCGGCTCAGGGGTGGGTCATCGACTCCACGTCGAGCGCGGCGTCGAGCTGGTCCTCGGTGAGGTCGCCGCGCTCGACGTACCCCATGGCCAGCACGGTCTCCCGGATCGTGGCGCCCTGCGCCATCGCCTGCTTGGCGATCTTCGCCGACTCCTCGTAGCCGATCAGGCGGTTGAGCGGCGTCACGATCGACGGGGACGACTCGGCGTAGCCGCGCATCCGCTCGACGTCGGCGGTGATGCCGTCGACGCAGCGCTCGGCCAGCGCCCGCGTGCTGGTGGCGAGCAGCCGCGCCGACTCCAGCACGTTGCGCGCGATGACGGGCAGCTGCACGTTGAGCTCGAAGCTGCCGCTGGCGCCCGCCCACGCGACGGAGGCGTCGTTGCCGACCACCTGGGCGCAGACCATCAGCGTCGCCTCGGGCAGCACCGGGTTCACCTTGCCGGGCATGATGCTCGACCCCGGCTGCAGGTCGGGCAGCCGGATCTCGGCCAGCCCGGTGGTCGGTCCGCTGGCCATCCAGCGCAGGTCGTTGCAGATCTTCGTGAGCCCGACCGCGATCGTGCGCAGCACGCCGCTGAGCTCCACGAGGGAGTCGCGCGTGCCCTGGGCCTCGAAGTGGTCGCGGGCCTCGGTGAACGGCTGCCCGGAGAGCTCGCCGAGGGCCGAGATCGCTGCTGCCGCGAAGCCGTCCGGGGTGTTGATGCCGGTGCCGACGGCGGTGCCGCCCAGCGGCAGCTCGCGGACGCGGGGGAGGACGCTGTCGAGCCGCGCGCGCGCGAGCGCCAGCGTGGCGGCGTACCCCCCGAGCTCCTGGCCGAGCATCACCGGGGTGGCGTCCATCAGGTGGGTGCGGCCCGACTTCACCGCGCCGGCGTACTCCTCGGCCTTGGCCGCCAGGCTGTCGTGGAGCACGCCGAGGGCGGGCTGCAGGTCCTCGACGACCGCGAGCGTCGCCGCCACGTGGATCGCGGTCGGGAACGTGTCGTTGCTCGACTGGCTGGCGTTGACGTGGTCGTTGGGGTGTACGTCGGGGCCGCCGCGCGACGCGAGGCTGGCGAGCACCTCGTTCATGTTCATGTTGGAGCTGGTGCCCGACCCGGTCTGGAAGACGTCGACGGGGAACTGGTCGGCGTGCTCGCCGGCCGCGACGGCAGCGGCGGCCTGCTCGACCGCGCCCGCCCGGTCGTCGTCGAGGACACCGAGCTCGCGGTTCGCGCGGGCGGCCGCCTGCTTGACGAGCGCCAGCGCGCGCACCAGGCGCGGCTCGATCGGCGTCCCGCTGATCGGGAAGTTCTCCACGGCGCGCTGGGTCTGCGCCCGCCACAGTGCGTCCGCGGGGACACGCACCTCGCCCATGGAGTCGTGCTCGGTCCGGTAGTCCTGGCTCACGTCGTCAAACGTACCCTTGACGCATAGGTAACGGATCAGTTACCAATGATGCGTGGACGTCTTCGCAGCCCTCGCCGACCCGGTCCGCCGGTCGCTGGTGCGACGCCTGGTCGCGGGACCGGCGCGGGTCGTCGACCTCGCCGCCGAGCACGACGTCAGCCGGCCCGCGATCAGCCGACACCTGCGGCTGCTGGGGGAGGCGGGCCTGGTGACGGCCGAGGACCGGGGGCGCGAGCGCCACTACGCGCTCGAGCGCTCCGGCCTGCTCGCGGTGCGCGCGCTGCTCGACGACCTGGCGCTGCCGGTCCGGCTCGATCCCCGGCTGCTGGACGGCCTCGACCTGGAGGTCCGTCGCACCGTCCGCGAGCGCACCAGCGCCACACCTGCGACTCGTGGGACACCCGAGACACCCGAGACACCCGAGACACCGAGCGCGTCGACCGAGGAGACAGCATGACCAGCACCCCGAGCACCCCCGCCGCCACCGGCCGGCTCGAGCACCGCGACGGCACGGCGTACCTCGTCCTCGTGCGGCGGTTCGCCGCGCCCGTCGAGGACGTGTGGGCCGCGGTCACCGAGCCGGAGCGGCTCGTCCGCTGGGTCGGCACCTGGGCCGGCGACCCTGCGAGCGGGCAGGTGCAGTTCCGGATGACCGCCGAGAGCCCGGACGCGCCCGAGGAGCTCATCGAGATCGACGAGTGCCGCGCGCCCCACCGGCTGGCGATGCGTTCCGCCCGCCCGGACGACGGGAGCCAGCAGTGGATCTGGCAGCTCGACCTGAGCGAGGCCGACGGCGTCACGACCCTGACGTTCGCGCAGGAGGTCGTCGAGGTGACCCTCGCGGAGAGCGTCGGGCCCGGGTGGGACTACTACCTCGACCGGCTGGTGGCCGCCGAGACCGGGCGCGACCCGGCGACGATCGACTTCGACGACTACTACCCGGTCTTCGCCGCGCACTACCGCGCGGCGCTCTCCTGACGGGTGCGCCCCACCAGCAGCCAGTAGTCCTCGTCGCGGTCCTGCAGCCGCACCGGGTGCGGACGTGCCTCGGCCTCGCTGAACACCGTGCCCATCGCGGCCACGAGGTCCGGCGCCTCGTCCATCGACCAGATCACCAGCACCCCGCCGGGGCGCAGGACCCGGGCGACCCGGGAGAGGAACGGCCGCTCGTAGAGCCGGGCGTTGCCCTCGTGGACCAGGAAGTGCGGGCCGTTGTCGACGTCCAG
The DNA here is from genome assembly GCA_963754575.1 of uncultured Actinomycetota bacterium. Classification (GTDB taxonomy): domain Bacteria; phylum Actinomycetota; class Actinomycetes; order Propionibacteriales; family Nocardioidaceae; genus Nocardioides. Next base: position 191,220 of record CAVWGQ010000013.1, read on the forward strand.
CAGCACCAGGTCGTACGACGCCTCCGCCGCCTCGTCGAGGGCGACCGTGACGTCCGCGACGACCGGATGGGCGCGGGCGTCAGCCAGCATCGTGCGGCCGTGGGGGATGGTGCCGTCGCGCATCCAGCCGACCAGCGCCTCCTCGATCTCCACGACCGTGCAGCGCTCGACCCGCGGGTCGGCGAGCACCCGGTGCATCGTGAAGCCGAGCCCCATCCCGCCGACCAGCACGTCGCGGGGCTCGTCGACCAGCTCCAGCGCCGCGCTCGCGAGCGCCTCCTCGCTGGTGAACTCGGCGTTGTCCATCACGAAGACCCCGTTGGCCCGCAGCTCGAGGATCGTCGGACCGCCCTCCTCGCGGCGCTCGCGCAGCACCAGCTCCCCGCGCTCGGACTCCGCCCGCGCCACCTCGACGTACGTCATGGCGCCACGGTAGCCACCCGTGAGGAGGGTGACTCCTCAGGAGGTGCGAGCAAGGGTGGGGTCATGACACAGAAGCCAGGCGACCAGGACGGCCAGGTCAGCGAGGTCAGCGGCATGGACGCCGACGAGGCCGACACCCCCATCCAGCCCGACCAGTCCGTGGCCGGGGCGCCGGACTCCGAGAGCGGCGAGGTCGACGAGGGCCCTCAGGGCCCCAACGCCTCGCCCGACTGGGAGTCGGACCCGGGGGAGACGGACACGCGGCCGTCGTGATCTCGGTTTCCCCGCTCAGGCGGGGAACCTGCGGGTTCGTACGGGAAACAAACCCCCCGAAGTCACGGTTTCCCCGCTCAGGCGGGGAAACCGACGACCACCAGCCTCAGTCGAAGATCTCGCTGAGCCAGGACTCCTTCTTCTTCTTGCGGTGGGGCTGGCCGTACGACGTGGCGTAGGACTGTGACGGCTGCGAGTAGCGCTGGTCCTGGTGCTGGCGGCGCTGGTCGCGCTCGGCCTCGTAGCTCCCGGGCGGCGGACCCGCGGGGGCGGCCGGAGCGGGCGGGGCCGCGGGCGCCGGAGCGGCCTGGGTGAGCGAGCGCTCGATGATCTTGTCGAGCTCGCCTCGGTCGAGCCACACGCCCCGGCACTCGGGGCAGTAGTCGATCTCGATCCCACCGCGCTCGCTCATGGTGAGGGCCGCGCCGTCGTGGGGGCACTTCATGCCGGACTCCTGTCGTCACCCGGACCAACGAGCCGGCGGCCGGGGTGGTTCCCGGTCGGCTACTCCGCCGAGCGCACCCGGATCCCGGTGAGCGGCACGGTGACGGTGCCGGAGGGATCGGTGAAGAAGTCGTTGCCCTTGTCGTCGACGACGATGAAGGCCGGGAAGTCCTCGACCTCGATCTTCCACACCGCCTCCATGCCGAGCTCCTCGTACTCGAGCACGGACACCGAGCGGATGCAGTCCTGCGCGAGCCGCGCGGCGGGACCACCGATCGAGCCCAGGTAGAAACCACCGTGGGTGTCGCACGCCTCGGTGACGACCTTGCTCCGGTTGCCCTTGGCGAGCATCACCTTCGAGCCACCGGCCGCCTGGAACTGCTCGACGTAGGAGTCCATCCGGCCGGCCGTGGTCGGGCCGAACGACCCCGAGGCCATCCCGTCGGGGGTCTTCGCCGGGCCGGCGTAGTAGACCGGGTGGTCGCGGAGGTACGCCGGCATCTCCTCGCCGGCGTCGAGCCGCTCCTTGATCTTCGCGTGCGCGATGTCGCGGGCGACCACGAGCGGGCCGGTCAGCGAGAGCCGGGTCTTCACGGGGTGCTTCGACAGCTCGGCGAGGATCTCGTCCATCGGGCGGTTGAGGTCGATCGCGACGACCTCGCCGCCGCTGATCTCCTCCGAGACGCCGCCGTCGGGCATGTACTGCGCCGGGTCGGTCTCGAGCTGCTCGAGGAAGACGCCCTCGGCGGTGATCTTGCCCAGCGCCTGCCGGTCCGCCGAGCACGACACCGCGATCGCGACCGGGCAGGACGCGCCGTGGCGCGGCAGCCGGACGACGCGCACGTCGTGGCAGAAGTACTTCCCGCCGAACTGCGCGCCGATCCCGAAGTCCTGGGTGAGCTTGAAGACCTCCTGCTCGAGCTCGAGGTCGCGAAAGCCGTGCGCAGCCATCGACCCCGACGTCGGCAGCTGGTCGAGGTAGTGGGCGCTGGCGTACTTCGCGGTCTTGAGCGCGAACTCCGCCGACGTGCCGCCGATGACGACCGCCAGGTGGTACGGCGGGCAGGCGGCGGTGCCGAGCGAGCGCAGCTTCTCGTCGAGGAACGACAGCATCCGCTGGGGGTTCAGCACCGCCTTCGTCTCCTGGTAGAGGAAGGACTTGTTGGCCGAGCCGCCGCCCTTGGCCATGAACAGGAACTTGTACTCCGGGGCGCCGCCCGGCCCGGTGGGAGTGGAGTAGAGCTCGACCTGGGCCGGCAGGTTGGTGCCGGTGTTCTTCTCGTCGTACGTCGTCAGCGGGGCGAGCTGTGAGTAGCGCAGGTTCAGCTTCGTGTACGCGTCGTACACGCCGCGGGAGACGGCCTCGGCGTCGTCGGCCCCCGTCAGCACCCCCTCGGACTTCTTGCCCATGACGATCGCGGTGCCCGTGTCCTGGCACATCGGCAGCACCCCGCCGGCGGAGATGTTGACGTTCTTGAGCAGGTCGAGCGCGACGAAGCGGTCGTTGCCCGAGGCCTCGGGGTCGTCGATGATCCGGCGCAGTTGGGCGAGGTGGGCGGGCCGCAGGTAGTGGGCGATGTCGTGCATCGCCTCGGCGGTCAGCCGTCGGATCACCGCAGGGTCGACCTGCAGGAAGGTGCGGCCGTCGGCCTCGAAGGTGGAGACCCCCTCGCTGGTGACGAGCCGGTACGGCGTGTCGTCAGCACCCAGCGGGAGCAGGTCGGAGTAGCGGAAGTCGGCGTCGGCACTCACAGGACGAGGTTAGTCGTCCGTCTAGGCTGCTCCGCATGGGAGGACCACTCGAGCCGCAGCCGCGCCCCGGTGACCCGTCGCAGCTGCGCATCTCCGACGCGGACCGCCATCGCGTCGCCGACCTGCTGCGTGACGCCGCGGGGGAGGGACGCATCGACATCGAGGAGCTCGACGAGCGGCTCGAGGCGACGTACGCCGCCCGGACGTACGCCGACCTGGTGCCGATCACCATCGACCTGCCGGCCCACCCCCAGCAGGCCCTGCCGACCGGCCCGCCGGTGCCCGCGCGCGAGACGCTCCCCGCGACCACCAGCCACGAGAGCTCGGTGGCGATCCTGGGTGGCTGCACCCGCAAGGGCGCCTGGCTGGTGCCCGAGCGGCACACCGCCTTCGCGCTGATGGGAGGCGTCGACATCGACCTGCGCGAGGCGAGCTTCGCCGCGCGGGAGACCGTCATCTATGCCAATGCCGTGATGGGCGGGATCGACATCGTGGTCGACGCCCGCACCCACGTGATCGTCGAGGGCGTCGGGATCATGGGCGCCTTCGAGCAGGGACGCGACAAGGTCCCGGCCGAGATCACGGCCCACTCGCCAGTGGTCCGGGTCAAGGGATTCGCCCTGATGTCCGGCGTGACCGTCACCCGCAAGGGACCGCCCGGCCAGCTCAAGCGCCGGCTGCTCGGCCACTGATCGTGGAGGCGGGTCAGCGGCCGGGGACGGGCGGTGGGCCGGTCGAGCCGCGCACGACCAGCCGCGTGTCGAGGACGACCTCGCGCTCCGCAGCGTCCCGGGAGTCGCCCGAGAGCAGACCCAGCACCATCGCGGCCGCCCGCTCGGCCTGGGCGGCGACGTCCTGGTCCACGGTGGTGAGGTCGAACTGCTCGGCCAGCGGGTGGCCGTCGATGCCGACGACCGAGACGTCCTCGGGCACCCGGAGCCCGCGCCGCTGCAGCCGCCGCAGCGCACTGACCGCGATCTCGTCGGAGTAGCACAGCAGCGCGGTCGGCACGGAGGGGAGCGCGAGCAGCGCGTCGACCGCGTCGGCCCCCGCCGTCTGGCTGAAGGGCCGGGTGACGACGTGGTCGTCCTGGAGGGGTACGCCGAGCGCGGCCAGCGCGTCGTGGAAGCCGCGCGTTCGCTCGACGTCGGAGGACCAGAGGGTCCCGTCGGTGTCACTCGTGCGGATCAGCGCGATCCGCCGGTGGCCGAGCGCGAGCAGGTGGTCGCACGCAAGCCCTGCGGCCCGGTGGTCGTCGACCCCGACCCGGGGGTAGTCGCGGAGCCGGTTGCCGGCCACGACCACGTCCACTCCCATCAGGTCGAGCCGGCGCTCCTCGTCGGCGAGGACCGGCAGCGCGACCAGCACCACCGCGTCGACCTTGCGGCGGGCGGGCAGCTCGCGGAAGAAGCGGCTGCGCTCCGCTTCGTCGTCGACCTGGTAGACGAGCACGTCGAGGTCGGCCGCGCGCAGCCCCCGCTCGATGCCGGCGAGCATCGCCGAGTAGAACCACACGTCGATGCGCGGCACCACCACGGCCACCCGGCCGGTGTCGCGGCGCGCGAGCCGCGACGCCTCGGGAGAGACGACGTAGGAGAGCTCCTCGGCCACCGAACGGATCCGGGCGCGGGTGGCCGCGCTGACCCCGGGCACGTCCCGCAGCGCCCGGGAGACGGTCGCGATGGAGACGCCGGCGCGGGCGGCGACATCAGCCATGTTGACCGCGGCCTCCCGCCCGGTCCGCGCTAGGTCCGACCCGGTGGTCATGGCTCACGGTAACCAATCCGTAAACGTTTTCGTAGCCTCTCTTGACGTCAGTTGTGACGTGCGCCACCATCAATGCAAACGTTTTCGTCGCGGGACCGAAAGGAACCGAGGATGACGTGCCGAGCCGGACCGTTGCCAGATCGTTGCCCGGAGCGGCTAGGTGGTCGCGAGGGCGTGGACAAGACTGCAGAGCGCAGAGTATGACTGTCATCACACCGGCGCCGGCGGCGCCGCCAGGAGACCCGAGGGAGTTCTCATGACGAACACCAGGACACGCCGCTGGGCGGCAGCGGCGATGGCCGCGACCGTGGCGCTGACCATGAGCGGATGCCTTGCCGGCGGTGGCGAGGAGGAGGGCGACTCGGCCAACGAGGTCCTGATCTGGGCGAGCATGGACCCGCCCGTGGTCGAAGGACTGCAGAAGGCTCTCGACGCCAAGGCCGAGGGTGGGGACGTCACCGTCACGATCGAGCCTGTCGAGGACATCAACGCACTGATCATGCAGCGGATCCAGGCCGGCGACACGCCGGACATCGCAATGATCCCGCAGCCCGGTGTGGTGCGCGACGTCGTGGACCGGGCGGAGACGACGGTGCCCCTCGAGGACATGGTCGACGTCGCAGCGCTGGAGGAGACGATGACCCCCGGCACCCTGGACGTGGGCGCTGTGGACGGCACGCCGTACGGGCTGCTGGTCAGCATGAACGTGAAGTCCCTCGTGTTCTACAACAAGCCGGCGTGGGAGAAGGCGGGCTACCCGACCCCCGCGACCATCGACGAGCTCAACCAGCTCACCGAGCAGATCAAGGCCGACGGTGGGGCCCCGTGGTGCATGGGCATCGAGGACGGCGGTTCGACCGGTTGGGCTGCCACCGACTGGTTCGAGGACCTGGTCATGCGCTACGGCGGACCCGACGAGTACAACCAGTGGGTCAACCACGAGATCCCCTTCGACTCCGACGTGGTCCGCGAGTCCGCGGCTGAGTTCGAAGAGCTCCTCTTCACCGAGGGCAACGTCCTCGGTGGCCGGGAGGCGATCGCGAGCACCAACTTCGGCAACGCGGCCAACCCCATGTTCAAGGCCGAGCCGGACTGCTGGATGTACAAGCAGGGCTCCTTCATGACCGGGTTCTTCACCGAGAGCGCCGGTGTGCAGGACCTCGACAAGGAGGTGGGTGTGTTCGGCTTCCCGCCGGTCGAGGAGGGTGGCGACAACCCGGTCCTCGGCGGTGGAGACATGGCTCTGGCGATGTCCGACGACGACGCGACCGCTCAGGTCATGGAGTGGTTGGCCGACCCGGAGATCGGCAACGAGGCCGCTCCGAACAGCTCGTTCATCTCCCCGCACACGACGTTCGACGCGGAGCTCTACCCGACGGACCTGACGCGGCAGATGGCCGACGTGGCCTACAGCTCCACCGCGTTCCTGTTCGACGGGTCCGACCAGATGCCGGGTGAGGTCGGCGCCGGATCGTTCTGGCGGGAGATCACCGCCTGGATCTCCGGGGAGACCGACCTCGACACCGCACTGCAGAACATCGACGAGAGCTGGCCCAGCTGACGTCACCGCTCGGGGGCGGCGCGTCCTGAGTCGCGCCGCCCCGAGCACTCCCGTCCTCATGACGGGGAGCTGTGCGAGCCGGGCCGCCGGACCGGCCGAGGGGAAAGAAAGGCTCATCCATGCTGATCAAGCTGATCAACGCGCTCCTCACCGTGCTCTACGGCGTCGGTGCGGCGCTCATCCTCTACTACGCGCTGAACAAGCTGGCCGAGCTCCTGCCCGACAAGCTCGAGCAACGCCTCAAGCCCTACTTCTACATCCTGCCGGCCTACCTGGCGATCACCGTCTACCTGCTCTACCCGGCCATCCAGACCGTGATCAACAGCTTCCAGGACGAGGTCTCGGAGAACTGGGTCGGCCTCGACAACTACGTCGAGCTGCTCACCTCGTCGAACTTCCAGAGCACGCTGCTCAACACCCTGCTCTGGATGGCCGTGGTGCCAGCGGCGACGGTGGTGCTCGGCCTGGCGGTGGCCACGCTGGCCGACCGGCTGAGACCCGGCGCCGAGAAGTTCGCCAAGACGATCATCTTCCTGCCGATGGCCATCAGCCTGGTCGGCGCCGCGGTGATCTGGGACCTGGTCTACGCCGTGCGTCCCGCAGGCCAGCCCCAGACCGGGCTGCAGAACGCCATCGTCACAGGCCTCGGCTTCGACCCCGTCAACTGGCTGGGCACCAGCAGCTTCCAGCTCAACGACTTCCTGCTGATGATGGTGCTCCTCTGGGCCCAGGTCGGGTTCGCGATGGTGTTGCTGTCCGCGGCGGTCAAGGGCGTCCCCGCCGACACCCTCGAGGCGGCCCGGATCGACGGCGCGACCGAGCGGAACATCTTCTTCCAGGTGATCGTCCCGCAGATCAAGGGCACCATCATCACGGTCTTCATCACCGTGCTGATCGCGGTGATGAAGGTCTTCGACATCGTCTTCGTGATGACCCGGGGCCGGAGCAACACCAACGTGCTGGGCAACGAGTTCTTCACCCAGCTCAACACGAACTTCAACAACGGTGCGGCGGCCACCGTCGTCGTGCTGCTGATGATCGCGGTCGTCCCGGTGATGATCTACCAGGTCCGGAACTTCAAGGCCGAGGAGGCCAACGCATGACGCAGCAGCCGAGCACCACGGTCGCGGCGGCGACGCCCGCGACGCAGACCCGCAAGCAGCGGCGGTCCGCTGCGCACTTCGACTCCAACCCGGCCAAGGCGGGCTGGCTCACCAAGCTGGTGCTGCTGCTCATCTGCTTCTTCTGGATGGTGCCGCTCATCGGCACGCTGATCACCTCGTTCCGGACCGTCAACGCCGCGGACACCTCGGGGTGGTGGACGGTCCTGGGGTCCCTCGACCAGCTCACTCTCAACAACTACAAGGAGGCGTTGCAGGGATCGGACATGGGTGCCGGCCTCATCAACAGCTTCGCCATCACCCTGCCCGCGACCTTCATCCCGCTGCTGGTGGCGTCCTTCGCGGCGTACGCCTTCACGTTCATGGAGTTCCCGTACCGCGACTTCCTGTTCCTGGCCATCGTCAGCCTGCTGGTGGTGCCCAACTACGTCGCGTTCGTACCGATGCTGCAGATCTACCAGAAGTTCGACATGAACGGCACGTTCCCGGCCGTGTGGCTGGCCCACATCGGGTTCGGCATGTCGTTGGCGATCTACATCCTGCGCAACTACATGGCGACGCTGCCGAAGACCATCATCGAGTCGGCGAAGGTCGACGGTGCCAGCCACTTCCAGACCTTCTGGCGGTTGGTGCTGCCGATGTCGGTCCCCGCCCTGGCCGGCTTCGCGATCTTCCAGTTCCTCTGGGTCTGGAACGATCTGCTGGTCGCCCTGGTGTTCCTCGGACCAGGTGACAGCGCCCCTGTGACCCAGCAGCTGAGCTCGCTCAAGGGCCAGTTCGGCCAGGGCGCGAACCTCACCACGGCGGGTGCCTTCATCACGATGCTCGTCCCGGTCGCGGTCTTCCTGTTCCTGCAGCGGTTCTTCGTCCGCGGCCTCACCGCAGGAGCCGTCAAGGGGTGACCTGGGGACCCGTCCACCTGACCGCGGCGGGCGTGAGCCTCGTGCTCACGCCCGCCGCGGCCGGTCTCCCGGTCGTGCTCCACTGGGGCGCGGCCCTGGGTGACCCGTCCGGCGGGGACCTCGACGCCCTCGCCGCAGCGCACCGCCCGGGCGTGCCCCACAGCGCGCTCGACCACCCGCGCGACACCGGGCTGGTGCCGCAGACCTCGCTCGGCTTCACCGGTACGCCGGCCGTGGAGGTGCTCCGGCCCGGCCGGGTCGGTCCCGTCCGGCTCTCGTCCTGGACGTGCGAGTCCATCGGCGACGGGGTCGTGCTCTCCGCGGCCGACGAGGACCTCGGCTGTGCCGTGGCCGTCGAGGTCGAGCTCACCCGCGAGGGGCTGCTGCGGACCCGCACCCGCGTCACCAACACCGGCGCCGACGGGCTGCAGGTGGGGGCCGTCCGCAGCCTGCTGCCGGTCCCCGCCCGGGCGGTCGAGCTGCTCGACCTCACCGGCCGCTGGATCAACGAGCGGGTACCGCAGCGCCACCCCTGGCCGGTCGGCACCTGGCGGCGTACCGGACGGCACGGCCGCACCGGCCACGACGCCACCCTGCTGCTCTCGGCGGGCACTCCCGGCTTCGGTTTTCGCAGCGGCGAGGTGTGGTCCGTCCACGTCGCCTGGAGCGGTGACCACGAGACCCTCGCCGAGCGGACGCCCGAGGGCGACTGCCTGCTCGGTGGCGGCGAGCTGCTCGCGCCGGGCGAGGTCGTGCTCCCCGTCGGTGCGGCGTACGACGCGCCGTGGCTGGTCGGGTCGTGGTCGGCCGAGGGCCTCGACGGGGTGTCGGCGAGGATCCACGACCTGGTCCGGCGTACGACGCCACGACCGGTGCGCAAGGTCCTCGTCAACACCTGGGAGGCCGTCTACTTCGACCACGACCTCGAGACCCTGACCGACCTCGCCCGGGCGGCGGCGGAGGTCGGCGTCGAGCGGTTCGTGCTCGACGACGGCTGGTTCCGTAACCGCCGCGACGACCGTGCCGGGCTGGGGGACTGGACCGTCGACCCGGGGGTCTGGCCCGACGGGCTGGCGCCGCTGGTCGACGCCCTGCACGGGCTCGGCCTCGACTTCGGGCTGTGGGTGGAGCCGGAGATGGTCAACGTCGACTCCGAGCTCGTGCGCGCCCATCCCGACTGGGTGCTGCAGGCGCACACCGCACGGCCCGACGAGTGGCGCTACCAGCAGGTGCTCGACCTCGCGGTGCCGGCTGCCTACGCCCACGTCCGCGACCAGCTGCTCGCGCTGCTCGACGGCTTCGACATCGCCTACCTCAAGTGGGACCACAACCGCGACCTCGTCGACGTGCCCGGTGCCCACGAGCAGACGCAGGCCTTCTACTCACTGCTCGACGAGCTGCGCGCGGCTCACCCCGCCCTGGAGATCGAGTCGTGCGCGTCCGGCGGCGGCCGCGTCGACCTCGGCGTGCTCGCGCGCGCCGACCGGGTCTGGGCGAGCGACACCATCGACGCCGTCGAGCGGCAGCGGATCCAGCGGTGGACCACGCTGCTGGTGCCGCCCGAGATGACCGGTGCCCACCTCGGTGGACCCGTGGCGCACACGACCGGGCGCAGCCACGCCCTCGCCTTCCGGGCGGCGACCGCGCTGCTGGGCCACCTCGGGATCGAGTGGGACCTGCGCCAGGTGTCCGCGGAGGACCGTGCCCGGGTGGCCGCCTGGGTGGCGCTCCACCGACGGCTGCGGCCGGTGCTCGCCGAGGGCCGGCTGGTCCGCAGCGACCACCCCGACCCGTCGTGCGTCGTGACCGGCACGGTCGCTCCCGACCGCAGCGAGGGGTGGTACGTCGTGGCGCAGACCGGTCTCGCCGCGACCCAGCACCTCGCGCCGGTCCGGCTGGAGGGGCTCGACCCCGACCGGCGCTACCGGGTCACCGACGAGGCCCCGGAGGGCGGGCACCACTCCCTCGACCTCGCCCCGCGGCGGCTCGACGTGGTGATGAGTGGCCGGGTGCTCGGTGAGGTCGGCGTACGGCTGGGGGTGGTGGCCCCTGAGACTGCGCGTGTCCTTCACGCTGCACAAGCCCTAGAGTGACGGGCGTCACTTCACTACGGATCGTCCGGCACGTACCTGCCGGTGAAGGAGAAGCAGAGCAATGGCAACAGTGAGCTTCCAGAAGGCGCAACGCTGGTATCCCGGGGCGGACAAGCCCGCGGTGCCCGGCATCGACCTGGAGATCAACGACGGCGAGTTCATGGTGCTCGTCGGCCCGTCCGGCTGCGGAAAGTCCACCACCCTGCGCATGCTCGCGGGGCTGGAGGAGGTCAACGAGGGCAAGATCTTCATCGGTGACAAGGACGTCACCCACATGCCGCCGAAGGACCGCGACATCGCGATGGTCTTCCAGAACTACGCGCTCTACCCCCACATGACGGTCGCCGACAACATGGCGTTCGCGCTCAAGATGGCCAAGGTCCCCGAGGCCGAGCGCAAGAAGCGGGTCGCCGAGGCAGCCAAGATCCTGCAGCTCGAGGAGTACCTCGAGCGCAAGCCGAAGGCCCTTTCCGGTGGTCAGCGCCAGCGGGTCGCCATGGGCCGTGCGATCGTGCGCGACCCGCAGGTCTTCTGCATGGACGAGCCGCTGTCCAACCTCGACGCCAAGATGAGGGTCCAGACCCGCACCGACATCGCGCGGCTCCAGTCCGACCTCGGCGTCACCACCGTCTATGTCACGCACGACCAGGTCGAGGCGATGACGATGGGCGACCGGGTGGCGGTCATGAAGGACGGCTACCTCCAGCAGGTCGACACCCCGCTCAACCTCTACGACAAGCCGCTCAACCTCTTCGTCGCCGGCTTCATCGGCAGCCCGCAGATGAACCTGCTGAACGCGAAGGCGAAGGACGGCCAGGCCAAGGTGGGCGACTACCTCGTGCCGGTCGACCCCACCGCCTCGCAGAAGCTCGGTGAGCAGCACAACGCGATCACCGTCGGCGTCCGGCCCGAGGCGTGGCGGCTGGTCTCCGAGAACGAGGGCGGCCTTCCTGTGAAGGTGACCGTGGTCGAGGAGCTCGGTGCCGACGGCTTCGTCTACGGCACCTCCGACGTCGAAGGCGCCCCGGGCAACGTGATCGTACGCGTGTCCCAGGGCCGCGACTCCGTGCGCAAGGGGGAGACGATCTACGTCACCACCGACCCGAAGAACGTGCACGTCTTCGACACCGAGACCGGGGAGCGCCTCTCCGACTGACCGGCTCGTTGAGTTCCGCCTCGCTCGTGGTTGAGTTCCGCCTCCCTCGTGACCCGGTCACGAGGGAGGCGGAACTCGTTGCCGAGGGAGGCGGAGCTCAACCCCTCAGCGAGGGGGGCGGCGGGTGGTGGTGCGGTGGATCGCGTCGACGAAGGTGGGGTAGAGGTCGCGGGGGAGGTCGTGGCCCATGCCGTCGACCAGCAGCAGCTCCGAGCCCGGGATCGCCCGGGCGGTGGCCCGCCCGCCGCTGACGTGGACCATCTTGTCGGCGAGGCCGTGGACGACCAGGGCCGGCACGTTCAGCCCCCGCAGCCGGGGGCCGCGGTTGGGCTCGGCGAGGATCGCCAGCATCTGGCGCACCACCCCGCTGGCGGACACGCCCCGGTCGAAGGTCTCCAGGGCGCGGTCGAGGACCTCCTCGTCGCTCTGGGGGTACGCCGGCGAGCCGATCATCTCCCACATCCGCGCCGAGCCGGCGGCGTACGCCTCGCGTCCCGCGCCGCGCGGCGCGAGCAGCGTCGGCAGCAGCCGGGGGTGCTGCCAGCCGACCGTCCGCTTGCCGGTCGTGGACATGATGCTGGTCAGCGAGCGGACCCGGCGGGGAGCGTTGATCGCCATCGACTGCGCGATCATGCCGCCCATCGAGATCCCCACGACGTGGGCCGCCTCGAGGCCGAGGTGGTCGAGCAGGCCGACGCCGTCCTGCGCCATGTCGGCGAGGGTGTACGGCGGACGCACCTGCCGGCCCGCGAACGCGCGCACCAGCTGGGTGCGACCGACACGCTCCTTCACCCGCGACGAGCGGCCGGTGTCCCGGTTGTCGTAGCGGATGACGTAGTGCCCGCGACGCGCCAGCTGGCGGCAGAGCTCCGGGTCCCACCAGGTCATCGGCCCGCCGAGGCCCATCACCAACAGCACCGGCTCGTCGTCGGGGTCGCCGTAGGTCTGGTAGCACAGCTCCATGCCGCCGGGGACGGGCGCGAAGAGCTCCTCGGAGACGAGGACCTCGGCCTCGGCCCCGGATCCTGAGCGGGTCGACGCAGTCATACCGGCAGTATCGCGCACCCCCGAAATCCCCGCCAGGCGGGCCGATCGGCCCTACGGTGGCAGGCGTGGCACCCACGCTGGGGACCTTCCTGCTGCCCGAGGGATTCGAGCCCCCGGCGCTGCGGGCCGTGCTGCGCGAGGGCAGCGTCGTCGGCGAGGCCGGACGCCACGTCGTGTGGGCCGCGGGGGAGCGGCGGCTGCGCCGCACCACGCCGTACGCCGCGCGCTCGACCGTCCGGGGCGAGCCGGTGGTACTGGTCCCCGGGTTCCTGGCCGGTGACGCCTCGCTGACGCTGATGGCGCGCTCGCTGCGGCGCCGCGGCTACCGCACCTACCGCTCCTCGATCGGCGTCAACGCCGGCTGCACGATGACCGCCGCCGCCCAGCTGGAGGCCCGGCTGGAGGCGGTGGTCGTACGCCGCGGCGGCCGGGTCCAGCTCGTCGGCCACAGCCTGGGCGGGATGCTCGCGCGCGGCCTCGCCGTACGTCGGCCCGACCTCGTCGCCGGCATCGTGACCATGGGCAGCCCGATGCTGGCCCCGGCCGCCCACCACGCCTCGCTGACGCGCAGCGTCGACGTCCTGGTCCGGCTGAGCCGCGCGGGCCTGCCGGGGCTGATGGCCGAGGACTGCGTGGCCGGCGCGTGCGCGCAGGAGAGCTTCCGGGAGAGCCGGCAGCCGGTGCCCGACGGGGTCGCCTTCACGGCGATCTACAGCCGCCGCGACGGGATCGTCGACTGGCGCGCGTGCGTGGACCCGCTGGCCACCGGCGTCGAGGTCACCGCGTCCCACGTCGGGATGGCGGTGGACCCGGAGACGGTCGAGCAGGTGGCGGCAGCGCTGCTGCGGCACCGCTCCGCCGCGGCAGGCCTAGTGGTCGAAGTCGATCGAGGCGAAAGTGCGTAGCTTCGAGAGCCGGTGCTCGGAGCTGATCAGCCGGATCGTGCCGCTGCGCGCGCGCATCACCAGCGACTCCGTGGTGCAGCCGCCGGCGCGGTAGCGCACGCCCTTCATGAGCTCGCCGTCGGTGATGCCGGTCGCCACGAAGAACGCGTCGTCACCGCTCACCAGGTCATCGGTGGACAGCACGTGGTCGGGGTCGAGGTCGTGGCCCGCGTCGAGCGCCCGCTGCCGCTCCTCGTCGTCCTGCGGCCACAGCTGGCCCTGGATCACGCCGCCGGTGCACTTCATGGCGCAGGCGGCGATGATCCCCTCCGGGGTGCCCCCGATGCCGAGCAGCAGGTCGATGCCCGTGTTGGCGCGCGCCGCCATGATCGCGCCGGCGACGTCGCCGTCGGAGATGAACTTGATGCGCGCGCCCGTACGCCGGATCTCGTCGGCGAGCTTCTCGTGCCGGGGCCGGTCGAGCAGGACCACGGTGACGTCCTCGACCTCCGAGCCCTTGGCCCTCGCGACCGCGCGGATGTTCTCGGCGACCGGCTTGCGGATGTCGACGACGTCGGCGGCCTCGGGCCCGGTGACGAGCTTCTTCATGTAGAAGACCGCCGAGGGGTCGTACATCGCGCCGCGGGGGGCGACCGCGAGCACGGCGATCGCGTTGTTCATGCCCTTGGCGGTGAGCGTCGTGCCGTCGATCGGGTCGACCGCGACGTCGCACTCGGGGCCGGTGCCGTCACCGACCTGCTCGCCGTTGTAGAGCATCGGGGCGTCGTCCTTCTCGCCCTCGCCGATCACCACGGTGCCGTCCATGCTGATGCTGGAGATCATCACCCGCATCGCGTTGACCGCGACCTGGTCGGCGCCGTTCTTGTCGCCCTTGCCGACCCAGCGACCGGCCGCCATGGCAGCCGCCTCGGTCACCCGGACCAGCTCCATCGCGAGGTTGCGGTCGACCTTGCCGGCGTTCAGCGAGAGCTGGTCCTCAGTCATGGCTGGACTGTACCCACACCGCCGGGGTCCGATTCATCCCGCGTCGTAGCGCCGCACGGCCGTCTGCTTGACCGAGAGCCAGACGACCTGCCCGGGCACCAGCCCGAGCTCGGTGGCGGAACCGGGCGTGACGTCGGCGATCAGGTCGGGGCCGTGCTCGGCGCCGGTGTGGACGAGCACCCGCACCGCGTCGCCGTGGGGCGAGACGTCCGCGACCAGCCCCTGCCACCGCAGCCGCGGGGACCCGACCGGTTCGGCCAGCGACACCGCGACCGCCTCGGGCGTGAACGCGACCAGGGTGTGCTCCTCGCGCACCACGTTGAGCCCGACGAGGCGGGCGACGTGCTCGGTGCGTGGCCGCTGCGAGACCTCGGCGGGGGTGCCGAGCTGGGCGACCTCCCCGTCGTCGAGCACCAGCACCCGGTCGGCGATCGTCAGGGCGTCGATCGCGTGGTGGGTGACGAGCAGCGTCACCCCGTCGTACGACGCGAGGTGGCGGCCGAGCTCGATCCGCAACGCCATCGCGACCTTGACGTCGAGCCCGGTGAGGGGTTCGTCGAGCAGCAGCACCCGTGGCCGCGTGGCGAGCGCGCGGGCGATCGCGACCCGTTGTGCCTGCCCCCCGGAGAGCTCGCGCGGCTTGCGGTCGCCGAGCTCGCCGATGCCGAACCGCTCGAGCCACTCCTGCGCGCGGGCGTCCGCGGTGGCGCGCCCGACGCCGCGGGCCCGCGGGCCGAAGGCGACGTTGGCCGCGGCGGAGAGGTGGGGGAAGAGCAGCTGGCCCTGAAAGACCAGTCCGACCTCGCGCTCGCGGGCCGGTCGCGCGAGCAGGTCGACGCCGTCCATGACCGCCCGGCCCTCGGCCGGCACCAGCCCCGCGAGCGCCTGCACCAGCGAGGACTTCCCGGCGCCGTTGGGGCCGATCACGGCCAGCACCTCGCCCGGCGCCAGGGTGAACGCGGCCGCGACCCGGCCGGGCACCCGGAGGTCGAGGTCGAGCCCCCTCACGGTGTCCCCAGCCAGCGGTCGCGCAGCGCCAGCAGCACCGCCACCGAGACGACCAGCATCACCAGGCTCAGCGCGAGCGCGGCGTCCTGGTCGGACTGCCGGGTGACGTAGATCAGGTTCGGCATCACCTGGGTGGTGCCGGGGTAGTTGCCGTTGAACGTGATCGTCGCGCCGAACTCGCCCAGCGCCCGGGCCCAGCCGAGGACCAGCCCGGCGATGATGCCGGGCAGCGCCAGCGGGACGCTCACGCGGCGGAAGGTCGTCCAGCGGCTCGCGCCGAGGGTTGCCGCCGCGGCGTCGTACTCCCGGCCCGCGGCGCGGAACGCGCCCTCGACCGCGATCACCACGAACGGCAGCGACACGAAGACGTGGGAGAGCACCACGCCCCAGGTGGTGAACGGGAAGCTGAAGCCGGTCCAGTCGAGGAGCGGCTCGCCGAGCATCCCCCGGCGTCCGAAGGCGGTGCGGAGCGCGACGCCGGCGACGACCGGCGGCAGCACCAGCGGCACGGAGACCAGCGCCCGGAGCAGCCCGCGGCCGCGGAAGTCGAGCCGCGCCAGCACCCACGCGAGCGGCAGCCCGAGCACCAGGCAGACCAGGGCGGCCGCCGTCGCGGTCGTGAGCGAGAGCCAGAGTGCCTGGCGCAGCGGCTCCGAGCGCAGCTGCTCGGGCAGCCCGGCCCAGTCGGTCGCGGCGACCATCGCGACGAGGGGTACGACGAGCAGGGCGGTCGCGAGCGCTGCCGGGAGCAGCAGCAGCGCCGGTGCCCGGCCCAGGGGATCCCTCACGGGACGGTGAACCCGGCTGACCGCAGCTCCTCGCGGCCGGCCGTGGACCCGACGAGCTCGACCCACTCCGCGGCGAGGTCGGCGTCGACCGACTGCGTGAGCGGCGCGACGTGGTAGACGGCCGGCGCCTCGTCGGCGCCCCCGATGTCGACGGCCTCGACGTCGTCGCCGGCGCCGACCGCGTCGGAGGCGTAGACCAGCCCGGCGTCGGCCTCGCCGGTGGCGACCTTCTCCAGGGTCGCCTTGACGTCGACCTCGAGACTCACCGGCTGCGCGGTGACGCCGGCACCGTCGAGCAGGGTGACCGCGACCCGGCCGCACGGCACGTCGTCCGCACACCGGACCCAGTCGAGCCCGTCGAGGTCGGCGAGGTCGACGACACCCTCGGGATTGCCGGGCGCGGTCACGATGACCAGCTGGTTCTCGGCGAAGACGGCCGGCTCCGCGGCGGTGACGCCGGCGTCCACAGCGATCTGCATCGCCGCCTCGTCGGCGGTGGCCAGCACGTCGCCGGGGGCGCCGTCGGACACGGTCTCGGCGAGGTCGGTCGACGAGCCGAACTGGAGCTCGACCTCGACGCCCTCGTGGTCGGCCTCGAAGTCCTCGGCCAGCGAGCTGTAGGCCTCGGTGAGCGAGGCGGCCGCGAGCACGTTCACGGTGGTCTCCCCGTCCGTGTCCCCGGCCCCGCACGCGACGAGGGCGGGCAGCAGCAGGACCAGCACGCTCAGCCGCGTCATCGCGGACGCTCCACGACGACGTTCGTGGACTTCACGGACGCGATGGCCCGCACCCCGGGCTCGAGGCCGAGCTCGTCGGCCGCCTCGGCGCTCATCAGCGACACCAACCGGTAGGGGCCGCAGATCATGTCGACCTGCGCCATCACGTGGTCCTTCAGCACCCGGGTCACGATCCCGGGCATCCGGTTGCGCGCGCTGACGGCGCTGGCACGACTGGTGTCGCGGTCGGGGTGGTCGGCGAGCTCCTCGGCCAGCCGGGCCACGGCCGTCCCCTCGACGGTCGTCCGGCCGGCCTCGGAGTGGGCGGGCAACCGGCGCCCGTCCACCCAGCGGCGTACGGTGTCGTCGCTGACCCCGAGCACCTCCGCCACTTCCGCAATTCGGTACGTCGTCACGCGGTGAGTGTTCCGCACCTGCGGATCCTTGGCAACGTTCGGTCCGAGGATGCGGTCAGTGACGGTCAGCCACAGCGTGCCGACCGCCGCCACCAGCGCCACGGGCGTCAGCAGCAGCGAGACCCGGTGGAAGTCGCCGGACGGGACGTCGAGGCCCTGGCGCACCAGGGCACGGCGCCACAGCAGGGTGGCCAGCGACCCGGTCCACGTCAGCCCCGAGCCGATGGTGAGGCCGAGCAGCGCCGCGAGCACGGCGGTGGTGCCGAGCGGGGCGAGCATCGGCACCAGCAGCGACGTCGCCGAGAGGTTGGTGACCGAGGCCGACAGCAGCGCCGCCAGGACCGCCACCAGCAGCAGGTCGACGAACCCGGTGCCGCCGGGGAGCAGGGCACGCAGGTCGTCGCCGAGCACGCCCTCGCCGAGCGCCGCCACGACCAGGCCGAGGGCCAGCACGAAGGCCGCGAAGGAGGGATGCGCGGCCGCGACCGCCCGGCGTACGCCGCCGATCCCGCGGTGCCTCGCCCACGCGACCAGGACCACCGCCGTGGCCGCCGACACCCAGCGGGGCTCGACACCGCCCGCGGAGCCGACCGCGAAGCCGACGAGCATCACCCCCACGGCCGCCACCGGGACGACCGGCAACGGCACCGGGGTGGTGGACGGGGCCCGGGTCGGTGGCACGGCGAGGTCGCCGCGGTAGAGCAGTCGCAGCCCGCGAAACCGAGGTCGAGGTGGGGGAGCGCGAGCAGGTTGGTGAGGTTGGAGACGGGCAGCAGCAGGGAGGCGGAGTTGGTCATCCGCAGGCAGGCCATCGCGCCGGGGCGGTGGGGTACGCCGAGCGCCAGCGCGGTGGCGACCACCACCGGTGTCAGCAGCACCACCATGGCGTCGAGGCTGAGCGCGGTCGTGACCGCGGCGGCGGCCAGGAAGGTGCCGGTGAACACGCGCAACGACCGGCCCCGGCCGAGCCGGGCGATCCGGTCGGCAGCCCATCCGAAGACGCCCGCGGCGGCGCACACGTCGGCCACGACGAGGATCGTCGCGAGGAGGAGCACCACCGGTCCGAGGTCGGTCAGGGTCGGGCCCACGACCTCGCGGTCGAGGTGTCCGGTCGCGGCGACCAGGACCACCGCGACGGCGCCGACCGCCATCTCGACCCGTCCCGAGGGTGCCGGAAGGCGGTGACGAGGAGTGCCGCGAGGGCGGCGAGCGCCAGCAGGTCGGCGAAGGGTGGCACGCGCGGAATCGACGGCACCTGTGAGACTGGACCCGTGAGCGAGCAGCCCGGCCGGTACCAGCGGTCGTTCTCCGGCATGGTCGGTGCCCTGGTCATCCTGCTGCTGGGGATCGGCGCCTTCATCCTCTTCCGCGCCCTCACCCGCGACGACCTCGAGGTCGAGGCGGAGACGGTCGACTACCTCGAGACGGTCGGGTTCCTGCAGGACGCGGGCCGGACCGTGCTCTACCCGCCGACGCCGCCCGACGGCTGGCGGGCGACCAGCGTCGAGGCCGACCAGCCCGACGCGTGGGGGATCGGCTTCCTCACCCCCGGTGGCTTCGTGGGCCTGCAGCAGTCGGAGGACTCCACCGAGGACCTCGTCGAGACCTACGTCGACGAGGAGCCCGAGGAGCTCGACCCGGTCGAGATCGAGGGCACCGCGTGGGAGGTCTGGCGCGACGACGCCGGTGACCTCGGCTACGCCGGCGAGGTCGACGGCCTCCCGGTGCTCGTCTTCGGCTCCGCGGGCGCCCCCGCCCTCGAGGACCTCGCCGCCTCCCTCACCTCAGCCCCCCTCCCCGGTTGAGTCGTGCCTCCGGCGGGTTGAGTCGCCAGTCCGGCACGGCGTACGGCGGCGCGGTGGCAACTCAACTCGGCCCAGTGGCAACTCAACCTGCGCGAGCCACGACTCGACCCGCCGGACGGACGACTCAACGGTCGTCGGGGTCCTCGTCCTCGGCCATGGCGGAGTCGAGGCGCTCGCGGGCGCCGTCGAGCCAGGTCTGGCAGGTGGTGGCGAGCTTCTCGCCGCGCTCCCAGAGCGCGAGCGACTCCTCGAGGGTGAGGCCGCCGCTCTCGAGGGCGCGCACGACCTCGACCAGCTCCTCGCGCGCCTGCTCGTAGGGGATCTGCTCGCTCACGACGACTCCTGGGGGTCGGGGGTGGGTTCGTGGGTGGGGTCCGGCTCGACGCCGGTGGTGGTGGCCAGCACCCGGCCGTCCGCCACCCGGACGGTGACGTCCGCGCCGGCCGCGACGCCGGCGATCGAGGCGATGACGTGGCCGTCAGCGTCCTGCAGCACGGCGTACCCCCGCTGCAGTGTCGCCAACGGCGAGAGCGAGCGAGCACGGGCGCGCTGGTGGTCGAGGTTGTCGGCGGCGCGGTCCAGCGAGTGTCGGAGAGTACGCCGCGCGCGGTTGCGCAGCGCCACGACCTCGGCAGCGCGTTCCTCGACCAGCGTCCGCGGGTCGGCCAGCACCGGTCGCGACCGGAGCGCGTCGAGCGCCGCCTGCTCGCGGGCCAGCAGCGCGGTGATCCCCGAGCGGATCCGGTCGCGCGCCAGCTCGACGCGGCGCAGCTCCTCGGCGACGTCGGGTACGACCAGCTTGGCCGCGTCGGTGGGGGTCGAGGCGCGCACGTCGGCGACCAGGTCGAGCAGCGGCGAGTCGGGCTCGTGGCCGATCGCCGAGACGACCGGCGTCCGGACCGCGCGCACGGCCCTGACCAGGCCCTCGTCGGAGAACGGCAGCAGGTCCTCGACCGAGCCGCCACCACGGGCGACGACGATCACGTCGACGTCGGGGTGACGGTCGAGCCGCTCGACCGCCTCGATCACCTCGAGCGCGGAGCGTTGCCCCTGCATCGCGGCGTACGCCGTCTCGAAGCGGACCGCGGGCCAGCGGCGGCGGGCGTGCTCGAGGACGTCGCGCTCGGCCGCGGAGCCGGGGGCGGTGACCAGCCCGACGCAGCCCGGCAGGAAGGGCAGTGGTCGCTTGAGGGCGGGGTCGAAGAGGCCTTCGGCCGCGAGCAGCTGTCGCCGGCGCTCGAGCCGGGCCAGCAGCTCGCCGAGGCCCACCATCCGGATGTCGGAGGCAGCGAGCGAGAGGCTGCCGTTGCCGGCGTAGAAGGAAGGACGGGCGCGGAGCACGATCGAGGCGCCCTCGACCAGCGGCGGGTTGAGGGAGTCGAAGAGGGTGCGGGCGCAGGTGACCGTCACCGAGACCTCCGCCACGGTGTCGCGCAACGTGAGGAACACCGTCGCCATCCCGGGTCGCCGGGTGAACTGGGTGACCTGCCCCTCGACCCACACCGCACCGAGCTGGCCGATCCACTGTGACAACGCGTTGGAGACCGCGCGCACGGGCGCCGGTGACTCGAGCGTCGCGTCGCGGAGGGAGGGCACGGGCACACCCTAGGAGATGGTGCCGACGACTTCGGCCCAGCGAGTCGTGGTCCGTAGACTCGGGGCCATGACGACCGACCTGGGGACCCCGCGCCTGCTCGACGACCACGAGCGCTCGGTGCTGCTGGCGGCGCCGCGCGGCTACTGCGCCGGCGTCGACCGGGCCGTGGTGACGGTCGAGCAGGCGCTCGACCTCTACGGCTCGCCGGTCTACGTCCGCAAGCAGATCGTCCACAACAAGCACGTCGTGTCCGACCTGGAGTCGCGAGGCGCGATCTTCGTCGAGGAGCTCGAGGAGGTGCCGACCGGCGCCACCGTCGTCTTCTCCGCCCACGGCGTCTCGCCCGAGGTGCACCGGCAGGCGGACGAGCGCGCGCTCAAGACGATCGACGCCACCTGCCCCCTGGTGACCAAGGTGCACCACGAGGCGAAGCGGTTCGCCGACGACGACTACGACATCCTGCTGATCGGCCACGAGGGGCACGAGGAGGTCGAGGGCACCGCCGGCGAGGCGCCCGACCACATCCAGCTCGTCCAGAGCCCGGCCGACGTCGCGGACATCGTCGTCCGGGACCCCGAGAAGGTCGCCTGGCTCTCCCAGACCACCCTCAGCGTCGACGAGACGATGGAGACCGTGGCCGCGATCCGCGAGCGGTTCCCCGCGCTGCTCGACCCGCCCAGCGACGACATCTGCTACGCCACGCAGAACCGCCAGCTCGCGATCAAGGAGATCGCTCGCGAGGCCGACCTCGTGATCGTGGTCGGCTCCGGCAACTCCTCCAACAGCGTGCGGCTGGTCGAGGTCGCGCTCGAGGCGGGCGCGCGGACGTCCTACCGCGTGGACGACGCCAGCGAGATCGAGGAGTCCTGGCTCGACGGCGTCAGCAACGTCAGCGTCACCAGTGGCGCGAGCGTGCCCGAGGAGCTCGTCGACGGGGTCCTCGCGTTCCTCGCGGAACGCGGCTACCCCGACGCGCAGGCTGTGCACTCGGCCGAGGAGTCGCTGATCTTCTCGCTGCCCAAGGAGCTGCGCCGCGACCTGAAGGCGGCCCAGCAGGCCGCAGCGGCGAAGGCCTAGTCGATGGCCCGTTACGTCGACCTGCACCCGGTCAACCCGCAGACCCGGGGCGTGTCCCAGGTCGTCGCGGCGCTGCGCGACGACGCGCTGATCGCCTATCCGACCGACTCCGGCTACGCGCTGGGCTGCCAGCTCGGCAACCGCGACGGCCGCGACCGGATCCTGCGGATCCGCGAGCTCGACGACCGCCACCACTTCACCTTGATGTGCAAGGACTTCTCCCAGCTCGGGCAGTTCGTCCACATCGACAACGCGGCGTTCCGCACGATCAAGGCAGCGACGCCGGGGCCCTACACCTTCATCCTCCCCGCCACCGGTGAGGTGCCGCGGCGGCTGATGCACCCCAAGAAGAAGACCGTCGGGGTCCGGATCCCCGACCACGTCGTGGTGTGCGCGCTGCTCGAGGAGCTCGGCGAGCCGCTGCTGACCAGCACCCTCATCCTCCCGGGCGAGACCGAGCCGCGGACGATGGGGTGGGAGATCAAGGAGGACCTCGACCACCAGATCGACCTCGTCGTCGAGGCCGGGGAGACCACGGCCGAGCCGACGACGGTCGTGGACTGGTCGGAGGGCTATCCCGAGGTGGTGCGGGTGGGCGCCGGCGACCCGGACCGGTTCGCCGCCTGATCCTCGGGCGGGTGCTCCCGACGGGCCTTCGCCACGAACCGGTGGCGGATGGCGAGCACCACCAGGCACAGGACGTAGCCGGTGACGAGCGCACCGGCGTGGTGCGCGAGCCCGGTCACGACCGACTGCACGCCTCCGTCACGTGCCTCGCCCAGCACGGCCGGGCGGGTCGCCTCGACGAGGACCAGCACGCCGAGCATCAGCAGCGGCGGGAAGACGCCGACGGTGAAGAAGTCGCGGGGACGGACCAGCAGCGCGGTGGCCAGGCAGAGCCCGACGAAGCAGACGTCGAAGAGCAGGCCGAGGTCGCCGCCCAGGGTCAGGTCGAGCGCCACCCCGGACAGCGCGAGCGCGACGCCGAGCGCCACCACCTGCCGTCCCGGCTCACGACCCTCTTCCCAGAGGGTGCGTCCGGTCGGCTCCGCACTATCGGGCACGAGGCCAAAGTAGGGCGGCGTCCGGCTCCTCGGGAGGCGGCGCGCCGAGGGAGCGTACGCCGGACTCCACCTGGCGCGGGGCCTGCAGCGGCTCGTCGGTGACCGAGAGGTCGCGGAAGCGGCGGGCCGAGACCAGCACCCGGGACTCCAGGCTGCCGACCGCGGCGTTGTAGTGGCCGACCGCCGCCCCCAGCGACCGGCCGAGGGTGTCGAGGTGTCCGGACAACGTGCCGAGCCGGTCGTGGAGGTCGCGACCGAGCCGCTGGATCTCGCCCGCCTGCTCGGCCAGCGCCTCGTGGCGCCAGCCGTGGGCGACGGTGCGCAGCAGCGCGATGAGGGTGGTCGGGGAGGCGAGGACCACCTGCCGCTCCGCGGCGTACTCGATCAGGTCGCGGTCGGCCTCGAGCGCGACCGCGAGGCAGGACTCGGCCGGCACGAAGAGCACCACGAACTCGGGGGTCTCGGGCAGCGCGCGCCAGTAGGCCTTGGACCCGAGCTGGTCGACGTGGGTCCGGACCTGCCGGGCGTGGCGCAGCACGGCGGCGTCCCGGACGCCCGGGTCGTCGGTCGCCGTCGCGTCGAGGTAGGCGTCGAGCGGCACCTTGGCGTCGACGACGACGTCCCGGCCGCCGACGAGGTGCACGACCAGGTCGGGTCGCAGCGCGCCGTCGGCCACCCGCACCTGCTCGCGGAAGTCGCAGCGGTCCACCAGCCCGGCCAGCTCGACCGCGCGGCGCAGGTGGAGCTCGCCCCACCGGCCCCGGACCTGCGGCTTGCGCAGCGCGGTCGAGAGGGTGCGCGTCTCCTGCTGGAGGTCGGTGACGTGCTGGCGGAACTCGCCCTGCCAGCTCGCCCGCGCCCGGTCGAGGTCGAGCACCTGGTCGCTGAGCCGGTCGAGGCCCTGCATCACCTCGGCCCGGTCGAGCAGCCCGTCCACCAGCTCGGCCGCCGGCTTCGAGCGCGCCCACAGCACCCCGAGCACCCCACCGAGCAGCAGCCCGAGCGCCAGGCCCGCGACGAGGAGTCCCACGACGGTCATCATCTCCATGTCCGTCAGCATGCCGGTGACCACCGACAAGGTCCCCGACCGGCACAATCACGAGCGATGAGCGACGCGGCGCAGGGGACCGGGCAGCGGGGGACTCGCTGCGCTGGCGGTGGGGTCGGTGCTCAACGGGGTGCTGGCCTACGTCTTCTTCGCGCTGGTGACCCGGGCGCTCGGGGCGGGGCCGGCCGCGCCGGTCGCGGTGCTGTGGGCGTGGTGGAGCTTCGCCGGCGCGGCCTTCACCTTCCCGGTCCAGCACTGGATCGCGCGCACCTGTGCGACCCCCGCGGGCGAGGCCGCCGTACGCCGGGGGCTGGGTCGGGTCGCGGCTGCGGTCCTGACGGCCTCGCTGGTCGCGGGGGCGCTCGCGCTCGCCTTCGGGGAACGGCTCTTCGGCCAGGACGCGGGCTGGTTCCCGGCGCTGGTCGTCGCCGTGGGGCTCGGCTCGGGCGTGCTCGGCGTGGTGCGCGGCCTGCTCAGCGGACGCGGTCGGTTCGGGGCGCTCGGGACCAACCTGGTGCTCGAGAACGGCATCCGCTGCGTCGTGGCCGGTGCCCTGATGGGACTGACCGACGCGCCCGCCGCGGCGTACGGCCTGGCGCTGGCGGCCGGCTACGCGGTGGCCCTGCTGCGGCCGTCCGCGTTGCTGCCGCGCGTGAGCGGCGAGGGCGGGGCGCCCTCGGCGCTGGCCTTCGTGACCGGGGCGTCCGCTGGTCAGCTGCTGGCGCAGGTGACCCTCACCGGCGGCCCCGTGCTGCTGGCCGCGGTCAACGGCGCACCGGCGGAGGTGACCGCGCTGTTTGCGGCCCTCGCCCTGTTCCGGGCGCCCTACACGTTCGCGCTGGGCCTGGTCGCGGCGCTCACCGGCCGGCTGACGACGCTGGTCGAGGCGGGTCGCCACGACACGCTCGCCCGGATCCGCACCGCCCTGGTGGTCGCGACGCTCGTGCTGGCGCTCCTCGGGGGCCTCGGGGCCGCCTGGCTGGGTCCCTGGCTGATGGAGGCGGTCTTCGGCGCCGGGGTACGGCTGGCGCCCGGCGCCACGGCAATCGTCGCGGTGGGCAGCGTCCTCGCGCTGGCCAACCTGGTGCTGACGGTCGGTCTGCTCGCCCGGGGCCGCCCGGCCCTCGTCGTCCGCACCTGGCTGGTCGCGCTGCCGGCGGCCGTGTTCGCGCAGGTGCTGGCGCCCGGGGATGCGCTGACCCGGACCTGCTGGACCTTCCTCGCCGTCGAGGTGGTCGCCTGGGTCGGCTTCCTGGTGCTGGAGCGTCGCGCGGACCACCGGGCCGGAGAGCCGGCCGCCTGACGGCTCAGGAGGCCCGCTCGACCGCCGTCAGGAACGCCGTGGCCACCCGCTCGACCTCGGCCGGGGTCAGCGTGTTGAAGAACGGCAGCCGCACCAGCCGCGTGCTCACGTCGATGGTCACCGGGCACTCCGTGGGCCGCCGCGCGAAGCGCCTGCCGCCCTCGGAGTCGTGCAGCGGCACGTAGTGGAACGTGGTCGCGATGCCCTGCTCCTTCAGGTCCGCCATCACCGGGCCGCGCATCGCGGCCGTCGGCAGCAGCACGTGGAACAGGTGCCACGCCGGCGCGGCCCCCGGTCGTACGCCGGGCAGGCGCAGCCCGAGCTCCTCGGCCCGACCGCCCAGCGCCGCGGCGTACCCCTCCCAGACGGCACGACGACGCGCCTGGATCTGGCCGGCGACCTCGAGCTGACCGACGAGGTAGGCCGCGAGCACGTCGGACATGCCGAACGAGGAGCCGGTGTCGCGCCAGGAGTACTTGTCGACCTGGCCCATGAAGAAGGCCTGCCGGTCGGTCCCCTTGTCGTAGAGGACCCGGGCCCGGGCCACGTCGGCCGGATCGTTGAGCAGCAGCGCGCCGCCCTCGCCGCAGGTGAAGTTCTTGGTCTCGTGGAAGGACAGCGTGGCAAAGCGGCCGATGCTGCCGAGCAGCTCGTCGTGGAAGCGACCGTGCAGCGCGTGCGCCGCGTCCTCGACGACCACCACGTCGGGCCGTCCGGCCAGGACCTCCCGGATGCCGTCCACGTCGCAGGCGATGCCGGCGTAGTGGACCATCACGACCGCGCGCACCGAGTCGTCGAGCAGCTCGGCGAGGTGGCGCGGGTCGAGGCCGAGGGTGTCGGGCTCGACGTCGCAGAAGAGGAGCCGGGCGCCCTGCCGGGCGAAGGCGAGCGCGCTGGTCGTGAAGGTGAACGACGGCACGACGACGGTGTCGTCGGGACCGAGGTCGAGCAGCATCGCGCTCAGCTCGAGCGCGGAGGTGCAGGAGGTGGTGAGCAGCACGTCGCCCGCGCCGGTCGCCTCCCGGAGCAGCTCGCCGGCCCGCGCCGCGAAGGGTCCGCCCGAGGAGGTGTGGCCGCTCTCGACGGCCTCGCGGACCAGGTCGAGCTCGCGCCCGGCCATCTCGGGACGGTTGAAGGGGATGGTGGTCACGGTCGTCTCCTCGGGTCGAGCACGGTCGGGCGCTGCCAGGGCAGCGGCCGGCCCAGCAGCTCGGCCAGGGCGTCGTCGCTGGCGCGGTAGTGGTCGCGGAGCTCGGCGTACAGCTCGTCGCCGAGCTCCCGCTCGTCGTCGGAGCTGGCGTTGACGGGTGCCTCGCCGAGGTCGGGCCGCACGGTGTCGTCGACGCCCAGCCAGCCGTAGAGCGTGCCGATGGTGTCGGGGTCGGCGAGCAGCTCCTCGAGGAACTGCACGTGCACGTCGAAGCGGGGCAGCCAGCGGGCGAGGTCGTCGGCGTACCGCCCCCGGGTGACATAGGCGTACGGCGAGACCGACGAGGTCGTGGGGTCCCACTCCCGGGGGTCCCCGAGGTCGGCACGCAGCGCCTCCTCGAGCGGGCGCTGCTCGACGCCGTGGTCGCGGCTGAAGCTCCAGTGGGAGACCGCCCGCGCGACCGGGTCGCGCAGCTGGACGACCACCTGCGGCGAGCCGAGCACCGCCGAGACCCGCTCGGGCACGCCCGGCACCTCGAGGTAGGAGGTGCTCTTCTCGCCGAGCACCTCGGCGTCGCCCGCGTGGCCGAAGAACTCGGCGCGGTAGGCCTGCGCCGATCCGGGCTCCGGGCGCAGGAACGCCTTCGGCTCGGGCCGCGCGGGGCGCGCCATCGCGACCTGCGGGTGGGCGGCGAGCAGGTCGTGGAGGTAGGTCGTCCCGCACCGCTGGGCGCCGGCCACGACGAAGTGGCGGGGAGCCATCAGCGCACCCGGCGGGTGACGTGGAAGGACTCCTCGGTGTTGACCGTCTGCAGGGTGCGGACGACGTACTCCCCGATCATCGACAGCAACGCGATGATGAAGCCGGCGAACAGCGAGACCAGCACCATGATCGAGGTCCAGCCGGGGAAGACGGTGTCACGGACCAGTGCCCGGATCACCAGGAAGCCGCCGAGCAGGAAGCTCATCCCCGAGATCGCGAAGCCGAGCACGGCGGCGGCCCGCAGCGGCCACGAGCTGTAGCTGAACAGGATCGTCAGCACCAGTCGCGTGATCCGGACCAGGCTGTAGTTGCTCTTGCCGACGGGGCGCGGGTCGTGGCGCACGGTGACGTTGGCCCGGTCGCCGGAGTAGAGGAGCGCCTGGCCGGTGATGTAGGGGAACGCCGTGCGCGAGCCGACGATCCGGTCGACGACGTCGCGGCGCAGGATCCGGAAGTTGCTGACCACGAGGTCGGCGGGCTTGCCGAAGATCCGGCTGTTCATGGTGCCGATCAGCTTGCTGCCGAGGCGGCGTACGCCGGCGTGCTGCTTCTGGTCGAACTCGCCGAAGACCACGTCGTGGCCCGCCATCGCGGCGTCGATGAGCAGCATCGCCTGGTCGGGCGGGTTCTGCAGGTCGTCGTCCATGGTGATGACGTAGTCGCCGGTCGACTCGGTGAGCCCGGCGAGGTTGGCGTAGTGCTGGCCGTAGTTGCGCATCAGGTCGATGGCGACCACGCCCGGCAGCCGGGCGGCGCGCTCGGCGATGACGTCCCAGCTGCCGTCGCTGCTGCCGTCGTTGACGAGGATCAGCTCCAGCGGCAGCCCGGCCTCGGCGAAGACCTCGACCACCCGGTCGACGGTGTCGCCCACGATGCGCTCGCTGTTGAAGACGGGGATGACGACGGAGTAGGTGCAGGTGGTGCGGTCGAGCGTCCCGGTCATGGCACGGATCGTCGCACAGCGATCCGGAGGGGGTCGCGAAGGTCCGTCACGGGCCGGTGGCCAGGATCCGGGTGAGCTCGGTGATCTTCTCCTCGCCGACCGACCGGTCGACGTACCAGGTGAAGTCGAGGGTGGTGCCGATCCTGCGGTAGTCCTCGAGCAGCACCGGTCGCAGGAAGCCGTACCAGGTGGGGTGGTCCATGGTGATGAAGGTCGGCCGGTCGCGGTGGACCACGGCCGCCATCGCCTCCAGCCCGCCGGGCCAGCTCTCGTCGAGGTACTCCTGCAGACCGCCGATGAACATCTGGTGCTGCAGCGGGTTCTTCAGCTGGCCGAGGACCAGCGGCTGCGGTGCGCCCACGGACATCGCGGTGGCGCCGGGTCCGCCGGCGGCGAGCACGGCCGCGGTCTCGGCGCGCATCACGTCCATCTCGTCGGGCCGGGTCAGCCAGGTGTCGACGGCGGCGACGGCCAGCACCACGGTGCAGTACGCCGCCACGAGCGTGGTCGCGCGCCGCGGCTCGAGCCGCGTCACCAACAGCCGCGCCAGGCCACCGGCGCCGGCGGCCGCCAGCGGCAGCACGACCACCGCGTCGGCCCATCCGTTGAAGACGCCGATCGCCCAGGCCAGCGACCCGAGCGTGCCCGCGCCCATGGCGATCACGGCCGCGGTGGCGGGGTCGCTGCGGTCGGTGCGCCAGGCGAGGGCCGCGAGGACGACGGTCGACACCAGGCCCGCGATCACCAGCCACAGCGACCAGCCGAACCCGCTGGTGAGCTCCTCGAGGTCGGTCACGAGCAGCTCGACGAGCCCGATCTGCCGGGTCGAGGTCGCGTTGAGGAGCAGGAAGCCGTCGAGGAAGTCCTCGAAGGCGCCCGCCCACCAGAAGTACGCCACCATGGCGCCCGTCGCCGCGGCACCGCCGACGCCCACCCAGACCAGGCCGGACACCCGGCGCCAGCCCCGCTCGCCGACGAGGACCGCCACCACGGCGACCGTGATCACGGTCCAGAAGGCCGGCTGCCAGGTCAGCGTCGCCAGCGCGATCGCCACCCCGGACGTGGCCCAGCGGCGGTGGACGACGGCCAGCAGCGCGATCACGACCAGCAGCATCATGGTCGTCTTCTCGCGCGGGCCGCCGCCGGCGTACGTCACGAAGCCCTGGAAGGTGAGCAGGGTCGCGGAGGCGGCGACGCCCGCGAGCCGCGAGCGGAAGGCGTCACGGCCGAGCAGGTAGGTCAGCCAGACGGCGACGACGGAGAGCGCCATCATCAGCGCCCGCATCGTCGTCAGGTCGTCGGTGCCGAGCGCCCGCGCGATGATCACGCCGACGCCGGGGACCATGTGGGCCAGCGGGCCGGCGCGGTTCATCACGCCCTCGTAGGGGGGCACGCCGTCGGCGAACTGCTGGCCGGCGTACGCGTAGAGCGCGAGGTCGCGCGTGAGCAGGCCGCCGAAGCCGTGGAGCAGGAAGACCACGAGACCGATCGCGGCCATCAGCGGGCCGAGCGGGTCGATGCGCAACCGGGACGTGGTCCGGGTCGGCGAGGGGGTCTCCTTCTGCTGCAGCACGCGCTCAGCCTAGGGTCCGGGACCCCTCAGGGGACGAAACGGGAGACGACGTCAGTCCGACAGGTCGACCACGACCGGGGCGTGGTCGGACGGCGGTCCGCTCCCCTGCGCGGGGTCCCGCTCGTCGCGGTCGACGAAGGCGGCGGTGACCCGTTCCGCGAGCGACGCGGAGCCGAGCACGAAGTCGATCTTGAGGCCACGGTCGCGCTCGAAGCGCTGGCGGTAGTAGTCCCAGTAGGTGTAGCCGGGTGCGTGCTCGCGGGTCACCTCGGCGTACCCCTCGTCGAGGAAGGCCTGGAAGGCGGCGCGCTCGGCCGGGGTGACGTGGGTGCTCTTGCGGAACTGGGCCGGGTCGAAGACGTCGTCGTCGGTGGGGCAGATGTTCCAGTCGCCGACGAGGGCGGTGGGGCCGTCGAGCCACCCGGACGCCGCCTCGCGCAGCCGCGCCAGCCAGTCGAGCTTGTAGGCGTAGTGGGGGTCGTCGGGCTTGCGGCCGTTGGGGACGTACAGCGACCACACGCGTACGCCGCCACAGGTCGCGCCGATCGCGCGCGCCTCGGACTCGGCCGGCTCGCCCCAGCCCGGCTGGCCCGGGAAGCCGACCTCGACGTCCTCGAGCCCGACCCGGCTCAGCAGCGCCACGCCGTTCCACTGGTTCACCCCCGCCACGGCCACGTCGTAGCCGAGCGCCTGCAACCCCATCAGCGGCAGCTGGTCCTCGCGGGCCTTGGTCTCCTGGAGCGCGAGCACGTCGATCTCGTGGCGCTGCAGGAAGGTCTCGACCCGGTCGATGCGGGAGCGGAGGGAGTTGACGTTCCAGGTGGCGAGGCGCACCCGGGGAGGCTAGCGCGGCTTGCCTCAAGTCTTCGCAGCGCGAGTTTGTGAGGCACTGGAGTGCTGGTCGCGGCTCGCCCACGGGGTTTCACTGCCTGGGTAGGACCCACCCCTGTGAAGAAGGAAGACCCGATGAACCTGCGCAAGACTCGCGTCCTGGCGGCGGCCACCCTCGCCGCCGGCGCCCTCACCGCCTCCGTGCTGCCGGCGAACTCGGCGACGTACGCCGGCAACGTCCCCACCTACCAGGACTTCAAGGCCTCGACCCTCGTCGACGCCGACACCCAGTACATCGTCAACGGCGACGAGCCGGTCGCGACCGACGGCAAGCTGCGCCAGTTCTACGACTCGATGGTCCGCGACAAGCACACGGGCAAGAAGCTCGAGGGCGGCCTCATCGTCAACACCGTCTCCGGGCGTGACGACAAGTGGAGCACCGCGCAGGCGGCCAACCTGACCTACTGCGTCTCCACGAAGTTCGGCAGCGACTACTCCCGGATGGTCACCGCGATGGCGAGCGGTGCCGGCCAGTGGGAGGCGGCGTCCTCGAAGGTCAACTACGTCCACGTGCCCTCGCAGGACGCGAGCTGCAACACCCGCAACAACACCGTGCTGTTCTCGGTGGAGCCGGTGAACACCAACTCCTACATCGCCCGCGCGTTCTTCCCGAGCAGCCCCAAGCGCTCGCGCAACGTGCTGGTCGACAACTCGATCTGGACGTCGGGCTCCTGGACGCCGTCGAACATCGTGGCCCACGAGCTCGGCCACACGCTCGGCTTCCGCCACGAGCACACCCGCCCGGAGTCCGGGACCTGCTTCGAGGACAACAACTGGCGCCCGCTGACGCCGTACGACTCGGCGTCGATCATGCACTACCCCCAGTGCAACGGCTCCTCGGACGACCTGAGCATGACCTCGCAGGACCGGGCCGGCGTCGTGGCCCTCTACGGCTCCTGACCAGCAGCCTCTGATTGGGAGGGCCACGGGCGGCGCGCCTAGACTCGCCGCTCGTGGCCCTCACCATCGGCATCGTCGGACTCCCCAACGCGGGCAAGTCCACCCTCTTCAACGCCCTGACCAAGAACGACGTGCTCGCGGCGAACTACCCGTTCGCCACGATCGAGCCCAACGTCGGCGTCGTGGGCGTCCCCGACGACCGACTGCCGCGGCTCGCCGAGGTGTTCAGCAGCGCCAAGGTGCTGCCCGCCACCGTGGAGTTCGTCGACATCGCCGGCATCGTCCGCGGCGCCAGCGAGGGCGAGGGGCTCGGCAACAAGTTCCTCTCCCACATCCGCGAGTCGGCCGCGATCTGCCAGGTGACCCGCGTCTTCCGCGACGAGGACGTCACCCACGTCGACGGCAAGGTGGACCCCGCCAGCGACATCTCCACCATCCAGACCGAGATGATCCTCGCCGACCTGCAGACGGTCGAGAAGGCGATCCCGCGGCTGGAGAAGGAGGCCCGGGCCAAGAAGGACCTCGGACCCGTCGTCGCCGCGGTCAAGGAGGCGCAGACCGCGCTCGAGGGTGGTACGCCGGTCATCGCCACCTCGATCGACCGCGACCTGCTCCGTGAGCTGTCGCTGTTGACCGCGAAGCCCTACATCTACGTCTTCAACTGCGACGCCGACGAGCTGGCCGACGAGGACCTCAAGCAGCAGATGCGCGACATCGTCGCCCCCGCCGAGGCGATCTTCCTCGACGCCAAGTTCGAGTCCGAGCTCGTCGAGCTCGACGACGACGCCGAGGCCCGCGAGATGCTCGCCGAGATGGGCGTCGAGGAGTCCGGGCTCGACCAGCTGGCCCGGGTCGGCTTCGACACCCTCGGCCTGCAGACCTACCTCACCGCGGGCCCCAAGGAGTCGCGGGCCTGGACGATCCGCAAGGGCGCCACCGCCCCCGAGGCCGCCGGCGTCATCCACACCGACTTCCAGCGCGGCTTCATCAAGGCCGAGGTCGTCGGCTTCGAGGACCTGCTCGCCGCGGGCAGCATGCAGAAGGCCAAGGAGGCCGGCAAGGTGCGCATGGAGGGCAAGGACTACGTCATGGCCGACGGCGACGTGGTGGAGTTCCGCTTCAACGTGTGAATCAACGCAAAACCGCAGGTCAGACGGGGTGTGACCTCCTCCAGTCCGCACAGAGTCCGCAAGAATTTCAGCGGGATGGGCGCGATCGGGCTGTTTCGGATGCCCGATATTCGGACCTGGCGCCATCAAGTTGGCACGTCTGTGCCGTAACCCTTTGACTGAGGGAGTCGTGTTGAGGAGTCACCGCTCCATGCCTGCGCAGACTGAACCGAAATGGGTCCCCTGGCCTGCGGTCTTGCTGCTCAGTCGGGCGCACTTGTCGGCGGTCCGACCTAGTCTTGAAATATCCCGAACCTGATTGACGGCTTGGCTGATGCGTGCACAATCAGCGGGGTGCTACTTTTCTGCTACTTCAAGGCCAGGGGGTGAATCCGTTGACCACAACCCCAGACCGCCAACCCGACGAGTGGGACCTCCCGCTGGGCGGCATCGAACGTAAGTACAGACAGGTTTTCGAGCGCAACCACATCGAGGTGGCTGCCGCGGAGATCCGCTTCGTGCAGGTGAGTGACCAGATCTCCGAGGCAGACGCGGCGAACATCTGGTCTGGCTTGGGCCGCGAGAGGTTCCCGATCTTCGAGGCGCACAAACAACAGATGGTGAACGTCACAATCACACCAGCTGGAGCTCAGCAGGAGATCGAGGTTCAGTCCGGGTGGCTGCTTGCGACCAGCGACCGGTTGACAGCTATCACACTGATGCCTTCCAGCGTCATCATCCAGACACAGGCCTACGACCACTACAGCTTGAGCCTGGGGGACTACCTCGACACCGTGTTGCCAATGTTCGCCGAGGTAACGGGTTCGGCCCGGATCCAGCGTCTGGGTATGCGGTACATCAACCGCTTGGCGGACGTTGAAGCGACGGCCCCCTCGTTCTGGCGCGACCGCATCGAGGCGTCGTTCGCCGCTCCTCTGCGGGGGCCGTTCGCGGATCGTGTGGTTGGGCAGCATCAGCAGGTTCAGTTGCAGCTCGGCGAGGCCGGCGCCCGCATCCAGAGCGGCCTTCTGCCAGAGCCGGCAAGAAGGCTCCTCATTACGACTACCTGGTCGACCTGGACGTGTTCATGGAGAAGACCTGCGACTACGAGGCGCCATGGTGCGGGAACCAGTTGAGGCAGTTGAACCGGACCGCGTTCGTGCTGTTCACCAACGTGCTCTCGGACGACTACCTCGAGACGCTCGGTCCGATCGAGTCGTTCACTGCCCCACCATCTGCCACCATCGACAACCCGAACAGCACTGAGGAGAGGAGCTAGACCATGAGCCTGTTGATGCCATACCGGCGCGTTGACGAGACCGGGTTCATCGGCACGTTCCCAGAGAAGTCGCGGAGGGGAACAATCAAGTCGGTCGTGTCAATCAACATCTCCGCGGTCACCGAGGACATCCGCGACGTCTTGGCGGACTGGGAGGAGATGAACCTTGACGACCTCCTGCCGACAGTGCCGCTCGGGCGTCCGGTCGGATACCCGGCAGATGAAGTGTCAGCCGTCGAGTTCGTCGCGGATAGCCTCCGCATCACCGTCGAGCGCGTGCTGAACGCGGTCGACATCAAGCCACGCACGTTTTACGGCTGGAAGGAGAGGGAACGGCGCCCGCGTGCTTCGAGCGTGGGTCGGTTGTGGGCCGCGGTCGAGCCGGTGTTCTATTTCGCGCAGAGTCGTCCGAATCTCGTTGCTTGGTTCGCCGAGACACCCGAGGCTCAGGTTCTGTTTGATGGTGGTGACTTCGACGCGTTCGTCGCGCTCGAGTTGGACTGGACCGCACGTGCGTTCGGAGCAGGGGGCGCCCAGGCGCCGTACACCCACCTGCAGGACATCGCCGCGGGGCCGTCGGTCGATGAGGCTAACCGGCCGCGGCGTACGCCGGTCCGTCCTGTCCCCGTAGTCCCGACCCGCCTTTAGGGCGGACACCCTACGAACTGATGACTGAGGCTGCCTCGCCAGACGACAGCGCCGAGAACGTGAACCCCGCCGGGGACGCGTCCGGCGCCGCTTCTAGCGCACCGAGGTCCTCGAGCCGCCGTGCCTGAACATCGACGCGATGGTCGTCGAGGTCGACTGGGCGCCGTATGTCGATCATCTGGCGAAGTGGCGACAGGGACACCTTGTGGTGGATGTGCCTGTGCTTTGGGTGGCGGCCGCGGGCGTTGACCCGTTCACCGGCGTTGACCACGGTGGCGAGAGTCGCGCCGGTGTTTGACCCCGCGGGACGGCCGTGGGTCATCACGACGCAGACGTGCGACATCGGTGGGACGCCTCCTGGGGACCGGCATCCGTTCATCCACGTCGCGCCGCTCGTCCACGCCCGCGCCCTCGACAAGAACCGAGTGAGGTTCGGTGGACCGGAAGGCCGGCGACCTGGTGCCAGTGCTGTTCCCGTTTGGCGACGGATCGGAGAAGCCGGAGTGGTTCGCCGACCTGCGACTTGAAGTACCGCTGTCGAAGGCTGCGCTGCTCGACCAAGAGCCGATAGAGGGCTTTGCGACCGAGGACGAGTACTGGAGTTCGGCGTGATGCTCGGCTACAAGCAGTTTCGGCCGGCGTTGGATGCGA
>CAVWGQ010000014.1:0-12263 GCA_963754575.1 uncultured Actinomycetota bacterium
GAGACCGCGGTGCCCGGTCGGGCACTGCTCGCCGCGCTGCCGCACCTGCCCTTCGGTGACGGCACGTTCGACGCCGTCACCGTCAACTTCGTCGTCAACCACGTGGCCGACCCGAGGGCCGCCGTCCGCGAGCTCGCCCGGGTCGTCCGCCCGGACGGACGGGTGGCGCTGACGACCTGGCCGGGGCGGCCCGGCGCATGGGGGTCACTCGTCTCCGGTGCGTTCGCAGCCGCCGGCGTGGTACCCCCTGCCGCGGAACGGCGCCCGCCCACCTCGACTTCGAGCGCTCTGTCGACGGCCTGCAGCGGCTGGTCGAGGAGGCCGGACTCACGGCGCTGCATTCCGAGGACCTCACGTGGACGTGGACGGTCGCGCTGGACGACCTGTGGCGCGGTGTGGCCGGCGGGGTGGCCGGCGTCGGGCGCACCTACCTGGCCCAGTCGCCGGACGTCCGCGCGGCCGCCGAGCGGGAGGTGCGCCGCGCGCAGCCGCCGCGCTGCCGGTCGAGCAGTACGCCGGGGGCGTGCTGCGACTGCCGGCAACGGCGGCCTACGTCGTGGCGACCCGTTAGCCGACGCAGGCCCGCCGCCTGGGCTGGCCCGACCTGGGTCCCGCCCTGCATCGGGGCCTCGAGCCCGCGCTGGTTGATGACCAGCCCGGCGTCGACCACGACGGTGACCGTGGTGACCCGCGGGCCGGTGGCGTGCGGAAGGTCGCGGTCGCCCGTCGCCGGGCAGCGTCGTCGTAGCGGGCGGCCGGGCGCAGTCCGTCCTCCCCGGCGAGGGCGAGCAGCTCCAGGACCCGGCCGCAGTGGTCGCGACAGCTGCGCCCGAGGTCGACGCGCGACCTGCTCGGACGACGCCTAGGTCCGGCTGCCGGCGAGGATGGTGTCGACGAGCCGGTCGGTCAGCTCGGGCGCCGGCGCGGCGCGGTGCTCGGCCAGGACCGCCGGCGCGTCGGCCCTCATGGTGCCCCGCGTCAGCCCAGGTGGTGGAGCAGCAGCGCCTCGGCGAGCAGGACGCGCTCGAACTCCGCGAGGTGGAGCCCCTCGTTGGCGCCGTGGGCGCGGGTGTCGGGGTCCTCGACACCGGTCACCAGCACGCTGGCCTCCGGGAACGCCTCGAGGAACTCGGCGATGAAGGGGATCGAGCCGCCGACGCCCATGTCGACCGGGGCGGTGCCGTCCCAGGCCTCGGTGAAGGCGCGGCGCGCGGCGTCGTACGCCGGGCCGCTGGCGTCGATCGCGGTCGCCTCGCCGGTGTCGACCACCGTGAAGGTCAGCTCGGCGCCCCACGGGACGTGGGCCTCGACGTGGCGGCGCAGGCACTCGACGGCGTTGGCGGTGGTGTCGCCGGGGGCGATCCGCATCGAGACCTTGGCACGGGCGGTCGGGACGAGGGTGTTGCTGGCGCCGTCGACCTGCGGGGCGTCGAGGCCGGTGATGCTCAGCGAGGGCTTGGTCCAGAGCCGCTCGACGACCGAGCCGTCGCCGATCCACTGCACCTCGGCGGTGGCGCCGGACTCGGCACGCAGCCGCTCCTCGGGGTAGACGACGTCGGCAGCCGGGCCGGCGTGGAGGCCGGCGACCGCGACGTTGCCCTCGTCGTCGTGGAGGCTCGCGACGACCCGGCTCAGCGCCATCAGGGCGTCGGGCACCAGCCCGCCCCACATGCCGGAGTGGACGGCGTGGGTGAGCGTGCGGACCTCGACGTCGGCGCGGACCAGGCCGCGCAGGCTGGTGGTGAGGGCGGGCTCGCCGATGTCCCAGTTGCCCGAGTCGGCGATCACGATCACGTCGGCCGCGAGCCGCTCCTGGTGGGCCTTCAGCAGCGCCGGGAGGGTGTCGGAGCCGACCTCCTCCTCGCCCTCGATGAAGAGCGTGACGCTCACCGGCAGGTCGTCGCCGAAGATCCGCAGCGCCGCGAGGTGCGCCACCACGCCGGCCTTGTCGTCGGCGGCGCCGCGGGCGTAGAGCCGCTCGCCCCGCTCGGTCGGCTCGAACGGCGGGGAGTCCCACTCGGCGTGGTCGTTCTCGGGCTGGACGTCGTGGTGGGCGTAGAGCAGCACCGTCGGCGCACCGGCCGGGCCCGCCTTGTGCGCGATCACCGCGGGCGCTCCGCCGTCGACGTCGACGATCTCCGTGGTGCAGCCCTCCGCGGCGAGCAGCGCGCTGACGGCCTCGGCGCTGCGGCGTACCTCTCCCGCGCGGGCGGGGTCGGCGCTGACCGACTCGATCCGGACGAGGTCCTCGAGGTCCTGACGGATCCCGGGCAGGACGTCGGCGACGCGGGCGCGCAGGTGGTCGATCATGTGCGTCACTGTAGGGCGGGGGCCGTTGGTTCCCCCGCCCGGGCGGGGAAACCGTGACCTGGCACGGGAGCCGCGGCACCATGCCGCGACGCGGTCGTGTCAGCCCGGGTGGACCACGTTGCGCAGCGACTCCCCGGCGACGTAGCGAGCGAGCTGGTCACGGACGAGGGCGGCCATGCGCGGGAGCATGGCGGTGGTGCCGCCGGCGACGTGGGGCGTGATCAGCACGTCGGGGGCCGTCCAGAGCGGGTGGCCGTCGGGCAGTGGCTCGGGGTCGGTGACGTCGAGCGCGAAGCGCAGCCGGCCGGCCTCGGCGAGCACGGCGTCGGTGTCGAGCACCCCGCCGCGGGCGACGTTGACGACCAGGGCGCCGTCCGGGAGCAGCGCCAGCCGGTCGCGGCCGAGGAAGCGGCGGGTCCGCTCCGACAGCGGGAGCAGCAGCACCACGACGTGCTGGTCGGGCAGCAGGTCGTCGAGCTCGTCGGTGCCGCGCACCCGGCCGACCAGGTCGTCGTCGCGGGCGGCCGAGGCGACGGCGGTGACCTCGGCGCGGTGCGCCAGGAGTCGTACGCCGAGGGCCCGGCCGATCGAGCCGTAGCCCAGCACCAGCACCCGGGAGTCCGCCAGCGACCGCATCTCCCCGCGCAGCTGCTGCCACGAGCCGTGGCCGCGTACCGCCTCGGGGACCCGGCGCAGCGAGGCGAGGATCAGTCCCACGGCATGCTCGGCGGTCGCGTCGTCGTGGACGCCGGCCGCGTTGCACAGCGTCGCGCCGTCCGGCAGCAGCGCGACCTGGCCCTCGTAGCCGGCCAGCTGGGTCTGGACCACGCGCAGTGCCGGCAGCTCGGCGAGCCGCTCGAAGTGGGTCAGGTCGCGGTAGTCGGGGACGCAGACCTCGATCCGCGGGTCGGGGTCTGCGTGGCGGTCCCAGACGACGAGCTCGACACCGTCGACCGGACCCACCGCCGCTCGCAGCTCCTCGCTCGGCAGCGACGCGACGATGCTCATGCGGGACCCCCCAGCAGCGGGAGGTACGCCGTGAGGTCGGCCCGCTCCCCCGAGGCCTGGATCCGGCCCAGCGCGACCGCGTCGACCCAGGCCAGGTCACCGGTGGCGAGGGCCAACCAGGTCTCGGCGTCGGTCTCGACGACAGCGGGTGGGGTGCCCCGCGTGTGGCGCACGCCCGGGACCGCCT
The DNA here is from genome assembly GCA_963754575.1 of uncultured Actinomycetota bacterium. Lineage (GTDB taxonomy): Bacteria > Actinomycetota > Actinomycetes > Propionibacteriales > Nocardioidaceae > Nocardioides. Next base: position 3,506 of record CAVWGQ010000014.1, read on the forward strand.
GCACCGCAGCGTACGGCGGGACCCGCACCTCGACGGAGCGGCCGGGAGCCCGCTCGGCGAGCACGGCCATGAAGTGCTTGGTGAGCAGCTTGAGATCACCGGGGTCACGGCGGTCGAGGGCCGCGGCGACCGTGGCGGGGTCGGCGGTGCGCAACCGGGCGGGCATGTCACGACTGTAGGTCGTCACCGTGTCGGCGCGACAAACCCCTCGAGGTCCTTGTGCACCGTGACCCGGGACACATAGGTTCACGCCATCCCCGTCCGACCGGGCGGAAGTTCGGAGCTCTCGAAACCTCGGAGGAACTCTCGTGCCATCATCTCGCGGCCGCCTGACCGGCGGCGCAGCCCTACTCGGCGTCGGTGCCCTCACGGTCGCCCTGCTGAACCCGTTCTCGGCCACGGCCGAGGACCAGACCGAGCGGCTCACCCCGCGCCCGGCACCCAACGGCACCATGCAGGGCGCCTTCAACCACATGATCGCCCTGGAGGAGATCGCCGACGCCAACAACGGCACCCGCGCCTCCGGCACACCCGGCTACGACGCCTCGGTCGACTACGTCGTGAAGCGCATGAAGAGGGCCGGCTACGTCACCAAGCGCCAGGCGTTCGACTTCCCGTTCTTCCAGCAGACCGGGCCCTCGACGTTCGAGCGGACCGCGCCGGCTCCCGCCCAGACCTACACGGAGGAGGAGGACTACGCGCTCATGACGTACTCCGGCTCCGAGGCCGTGGTCGACACGCCCGTGCAGGCGGTGGACGCCGCCACGGTGGACGGCTCCACCAGCGGCTGCGAGGACGCCGACTTCGTCGGGTTCACCACCGGCAGCATCGCCCTGATCCGACGCGGCACCTGCACCTTCGGCGAGAAGGCGCTCAACGCCCAGGAGGCCGGCGCCTCGGCGGTCATCGTCTTCAACCAGGGCAACTCCCCGGACCGGACCGGCGTCGTCGCCGGCACCCTCGGCGCCCCTGACGTCACCATCCCGGTCATCGGCACGACGACCGCGATCGGCGACGCCCTCTCGGCGCCGGACACCCGGGCCACCGTGGAGGCCTCGACCATCTCGGAGATCCGCGAGACCTACAACGTGATCGCCCAGACCAGGAAGGGCGACCGGAAGAACGTCGTCATGGCCGGCGCGCACCTCGACAGCGTGGCCGAGGGCGAGGGCATCAACGACAACGGCTCGGGCAGCGCCGCGCTGCTCGAGACGGCCGAGGCGATGGCCAAGGGGCAGGCGCCCAAGAACAAGGTGCGCTTCACCTGGTGGGGAGCCGAGGAGCTGGGACTGCTCGGGTCCGAGCACTACGTCACCGATCTCTCCGAGAACCGGCCGGCGCGGTTCCAGAACATCGCGCTCTACCTGAACTTCGACATGGTGTCCTCGCCGAACTACATCCTCGGTGTCTACGACGGCAACAACAACTCGTTCCCGCCGGAGCAGTCCGCCACCGCGCCGGAGGGCTCGGCCGCCATCGAGCGGACCTTCCACCGGTTCTTCGACAAGCTCGGCACCGACTCGGTCGACACCGCGTTCAGCGGACGCAGTGACTACGGCCCGTTCATCGCCCTCAACGTCCCGGCGGGCGGCCTGTTCACCGGCGCCGAGGGCATCAAGACCGCCGAGGAGGCCGCGCTGTTCGGTGGTCGTGCCGACGCTCCCTACGACGAGTGCTACCACCAGGACTGCGACGACCTGGGCAACGTCAACCGCAAGGCGCTCGGGGCCAACCTGAAGGCGATCATGAAGTCGATGGCCAAGTACGCGCGTTCGACCTCATCGGTCAACGGCGACGAGACGGGTCACACCCCGCCGCCGCCGGTCGCAGCGCGCAAGGTCCGCAACTTCGACGCCCACGGCCACCACGGAGTGAGCCGCTGAGCGTGGTACGCCGCTGACGGACGGACGTCGCCCCGGGAGCACCCGCTCCCGGGGCGATGTCGTGTCCGGATCAGACGAAGGTGTCGAGCAGGGCGAGCTGGCGCGACCACGCCGGCGTGCCGGGCTCGGCCACGGCGAAGTGGTCACCCTCGACCTCGACCAGCTCGGCGTTGGCGCCGGCGGCCCGGGCGGCGTCGACGTACGACTGCGACTGGGTCGGCGGCACGATCGTGTCGTCGCGGCCGTGCAGGCACCAGACCGGGACGTCGAGCGGCACCATCCGCACCGGGTCGACGTCGGCGTCGCCGGGACCGGGCGGGTGCCCGAGGAACGCCTCGACCGCGCCGCCGCCCAGCCCTCGTCGTGCGCCGCCCGGCAGGTCGAGCACCCCCGCCTGCGACACGACGTGGGTGAGGCCGCCGGCGGCGGCCGCCCAGGTGACGAGGTGCCCGCCGGCGGAGTGGCCCGATCCCGACGACCGTGTCGACGTCGACGGGGAGCTCGGCGACGTCGATCGCGGCCCGCACGTCGGCGAGGGTGTCGGCGGCGCCGGTGCCGCGGCGGTACTCGATCGCCCAGATCGCCCAGCCGTCCTCGACGAGGCTCGGCACCAGCGGCCGGGCGTACTCGATGCCGTACTCCGGTTTCCAGAAGCCGCCGTGCACCACGACCGCGACGCCTCGCGGGTCACCGGCGGGACGGGTCAGCTCGCCGAACTGCGCGGGGTCGTCGCCGTACGCCACGACCTCGGCCTGCTTCGCCTCACCGCGGCGCTGCACCACCGGCGGGTCGGCGGCACACGCGGCGCGAGCGGGACCGAGGCCGGCGGCGGCGCCCAGTCGCGACGACGAGGGAAGCCGATCGACCGATGCACCGTCAGCCCAGCGCCGCGGGCAGGTCGCGGTCCACGGCCCGCCGCAGCTCGGCGAGCGGCAGGTCCAGGGCGCCATCGACGACGCCGTCGACGACCAGCGCGTCGCCGCCGGTGACCCCGAGCGGGTGAGCGGGTACGCCGTGCCGGGTGGCGAGCTCGACCAGCGCGCTCGACGTCGCCGGCGGCGACGGTCACCACCACCCGGGCGGCCGACTCGCTGAACAGGCCGACGAACGCGTCGCCGGTCACCGAGACCGTGACGCCGACGTCGTGGCGCAGCGACGACTCGACGAGCGCCTGGGCCAGCCCGCCGTCGGACGAGGTCGTGGACGAGGTCAGCAGCCCGACGCCCTCGGCGAAGCAGCGGCTGGCCAGGGCCTGCTCGGCGGCCAGGTCGACCCGCGGCGGCAGCCCGCCGAGGTGGCCGTGGACGACGTGCGCCCACTCCGAGCCGGACAGCTCCTCGCGGGTCTCGCCGAGCAGGAAGACCCGCTCGCCGGCGGCCGACGAAGCCGATGGGGTGCGCCGGGTGACGTCCTCGATCGACGCCGAGCACGGCGACCACCGGGGTCGGCAGGATCGGCGGTCTCGCCGGTCTGGTTGTAGAGGCTGACGTTGCCGCCGGTGACCGGGATGCCGAGCTCGAGGCAGGCGTCCTTGAGCCCGCGGCAGGCCTCGGCGAACTGCCACATCACGCCCGGGTCCTCGGGCGAGCCGAAGTTGAGGCAGTCGGAGATCGCGAGCGGTCGGGCGCCGCCGGTGGCGACGTTGCGGTAGCTCTCGGCGAGCGCGAGCTGCGCGCCGGCGTACGGGTCGAGCAGGGCGAAGCGGCCGTTGCAGTCGGTCGAGACCGCGACGCCGAGGTTGGTCTCGGCGTCGACGCGGATCATGCCGCTGTCGCTGGGCTGCGCGAGCACGGTGTTGCCGCGGACGTAGCGGTCGTACTGGTCGGTGATCCACGACTTGTCGCAGAGGTTGGGGCTCGCGACGAGGCCGCAGCAGGGTCGTCGCGCAGCTCGTCGCCGGTCGCCGGCCGCGGCAGCGCCTCGGCCGCGTCGGCCTGGAGCGTCGTCCTGCCAGTCGGGGCGGGCGAACGGGCGGTGGTACGTCGGCCCGTCGTGGGCGACCGAGCGCGGCGGCACGTCGACGACGCGCTCGCCGTGCCAGTCGATCTGCAGCCGGCCGGTGTCGGTGACCTCGCCGATGACGACCGCCTCGACGTCCCACTTCGCGCAGATCGCCAGGAAGCCGGCGACGTCGTCGGGCTCGACGACCGCCATCATCCGCTCCTGCGACTCGCTCATCAGGATCTCCTCGGGCGCGAGCGTGGAGTCGCGCAGCGGGACCCGGTCGAGCTCGACGTGCATGCCGCCGTCGCCGGCGCGGCGAGCTCGGAGGTCGCGCACGAGAGCCCGGCGCCGCCGAGGTCCTGGATGCCGGCGACCAGGCCGGCCGCGAAGATCTCGAGCGTGCACTCGATCAGCAGCTTCTCCATGAACGGGTCGCCGACCTGGACGCTCGGGCGCTTGGCCGGGCCCGTCGGCGTCGAACGTCTCGCTGGCCAGGACGGAGACGCCGCCGATGCCGTCGCCGCCGGTGCGGGCGCCGTACAGGATCGACCTGGTTGCCGACGCCGGTCGCCTTGGCGAGGTGCAGGTCCTCGTGCCGCAGGACGCCGACGCAGAGCGCGTTGACCAGCGGGTTGCCGAGGTAGGTCGCGTCGAAGACGGCCTCGCCGCCGATGTTGGGCAGGCCGAGGCAGTTGCCGTAGCCGCCGACGCCGGCGACGATCCCGGGCAGCACCCGGTGGGTGTCGTCGGCGTCGAGCGGGCCGAAGCGCAGCGGGTCCATCACCGCGACCGGCCGGGCGCCCATCGCGAGGATGTCGCGGACGATGCCGCCGACGCCGGTCGCCGCGCCCTGGTAGGGCTCGACGTACGACGGGTGGTTGTGCGACTCGACCTTGAAGGTGACGGCGTAGCCCTGGCCGATGTCGATGACGCCGGCGTTCTCGCCGATGCCGGCCAGCATCTTGCCGACCGGCGTCTCCTGCGGGATCTCGGAGAACTGCTTGAGGTGCACCTTGGAGGACTTGTAGGAGCAGTGCTCGCTCCACATCACGGAGTACATCGCGAGCTCGGAGCTGGTCGGCCGGCGGCCGAGGATCTCGCGGATCTCGGCGTACTCGTCGGCCTTGAGCCCGAGGTCGGCCCACGGCTGCTCGTGGTCGGGGTCCTCGGTGGCGACGGCGACGGTGTCGAGCACGGGGCCAATCTACCGGTGACCTGCGAGGACGCCCGCCCCGGTAGGGGTGGGGGACGCTCGTGAACTACAGGCCTGTAGTTCACGGGAACCCCTGTTGCCGGTGTGACTGGTGAGGTTATGGTCGGCCAGCCCCCTTCCCCCAGGAGCTCTCATGCGCCGCCTCACCGCCGGTCTCCTTCACCGGCCTGCTGACCACCGCCGGCCTCCTCGTCGGCCCCGCCCCGGCGTTCGCCGACAACCCGGTCACCCCCGGCAACTTCACCGGCCACGGGTTCGACCAGTGCGTCGCCCCGAGCCAGTCCGCGATGGACACCTGGCTGCGGACGTCGCCGTTCCTCGCCGCCGGCATCTACATCTCCGGCGACAGCCGCGGCTGCCGCAGCCAACCGAACCTCACGCCGAAGTGGGTCGCCACCCAGCTCCGCAAGGGCTGGCGGCTGCTGCCGATCACCTCGGCCCGCAGGCCTCCTGCCACCCGAGCTTCCCCCGCTACGGCGACGACGCCACGATCCGCACCAAGCCCGGCCGGAACGGCAGCTACCCGAAGGCGCGACGCCAGGGCGGCGCGAGGCCGTGAAGACCGTCGCCGCCGCCCGCGCGCTCGGCATCATCAGGGGCAGCACGCTGTGGTACGACCTCGAGGGCTTCGACGTCACCAACACCCACTGCCGCGAGTCGGCGCTGTCGTTCCTCTCGGCCTACACCGTGAAGCTGCACTCGCTCGACTACGTCTCCGGCGTCTACTCCAGCGCCAGCTCCGGGATCAAGATGCTCGACGACGCCCGGGTCAAGCGGCCGAACGCGTTCACGCTGCCCGACGAGATCTGGATCGCGCGCTGGGACGGCAAGGCCAACACCCGGACCGACTACATCCGCAGCGACGGGTGGCTGCCCGGCGGCCGTATCAACCAGTACCGCGGCGGCCACAACGAGACGTGGGGCGGCGTCACGATCAACATCGACAGCAACTGGCTCGACCTCGGCAAGGGGGGCTGGGCCAAGCCGGTGTCGCACTGCAAGGACACGGTGGTCGACCTCGGCACCTACCCGGTGCTCGCCCCCGGCACCGAGGCGACCACGCAGGTGACGGCGCTGCAGTGCCTGCTCAAGGAGGCGTCGCTCTACGGCGGCAAGCTCAACGGGGTCTACAACGAGAAGACGATCGCGGCGGCCAACGCCTGGCAGACCGGCCGAGGGTTCCGGGCCACCCGGACGTGGGGCCGGGTGCACTGGATGAGCCTCCACGCCGCGGGGCCGAAGCCGGTGCTGAAGACCGGCTCCGCCGGCGAGGAGGTACGCCGGCTGCAGCGGGCGCTGACGTCTGCGAGCGCGACGCTCGACCTCCGGATCAGCGGGGTCTACAACGCCAAGACGAAGAAGGCCGTGCGCGCCTACCAGTCGGCCGTGGGTGCCACGTCGAACGGGATCGTGGTGCCGCGGACCTGGAAGGCCCTGCGCAAGGGTCGGCGCTGAGGCCGGCGGACTGCTGGCCCGGCGGCGTCAGACCGGCGGGCCTGCCAGCAGCGCGGCGCCGGTCAGCACCACGACGCCGAGCACTCCGGTGGCGGCGCCGCGGGCGGGGTGACGCACCAGCCAGCCGACGAGGCGCTCGGCGGGGGTGGCGGGAGAGCCCGACCGCAGCCGCCAGTGGTCGGCGAGCAGCCCGTGGCGTTCGGCGTACCGATCGAACAGGAGGGTGGCGAACGGCGGGACCGCGCTCACCAGGCCGAGCAGGGTGCGGCCGCGCGACCACCGCTGGTCGACGGCCACCACGACGGTGGTCAGGACGTAGCCGATGAACACGACCCCGTGCAGCATCCCGAAGACCTGGACGCCGACCTCGGTGGTCTCGGTGACGTGCTTGAGGAACATCCCCGCGAGCAGCCCGGCCCAGGTGAACGCCTCGGCGACGGCGACGGTGCGGAAGAGGCGCGGGGTCAGGCTCATGAGGCGAGTACGCGCGCGGCGAGCGAGGTGAAGAACCCGAGGCCGTCCGTGCCGGAGCCGGTCAGCGCCTCGACGGCGTGCTCGGGGTGCGGCATCAGGCCGACCACGTTCCCGGCCTCGTTGGTGATCCCGGCGATGTCGCGCAGCGAGCCGTTCGGGTTGTCGTCGAGGTAGCGCGCCACGACGCGCCCCTCGCCCTCCAGCCGGTCGAGCGTCGGCTCGTCGGCCACGAAGCCGCCCTCGCCGTTCTTGAGCACGATCGTCACCTCCGCGCCGCTCGTCGTACGCCGAGGTCCAGGCGGTCGCCGCGTTCTCGATCCGCAGCCGCTGGTCGCGGCAGACGAAGCGGCGGTGGTCGTTGCGGATCAGCGCGCCGGGCAGCAGGTGGGACTCGCAGAGGATCTGGAAGCCGTTGCAGATGCCGAGCACCGGCATCCCGCCCCTCGCCGCGTCGACGACCTCGGTCATCACCGGGGCGAAGCGGTGATCGCGCCGCAGCGCAGGTAGTCGCCGTAGGAGAAGCCGCCGGGCAGCACGACCGCGTCGACGCCGCGGAGGTCGTGGTCGCCGTGCCACAGCGCGACCGCCTCGTGGCCGCCGATCGTGACGGCGCGCTGGGCGTCGACGTCGTCGAGCGAGCCGGGGAAGGTGACGACCCCGACCCTCATCCGGCGACCGGCTCGTCACGTGGACGGTGAAGTTCTCGATCACCGGGTTGGAGAGCAGCGTGCTCGGCCATCTCGGCGACCTCGGCGAGCACCTCGTCGGTGAGCGTCGCCGTCGATCTCGAGCTCGAACCGCTTGCCCTGGCGGACGTCGCTCACCCCCTCGAAGCCGAGGCGGGGCAGCGCGCCGAGCACGGCCTTGCCCTGGGGGTCGAGGATCTCGGGCTTGGGCATGACGTCGACGACGACACGGGCCACGGCGCTACTCCTGGGATGGGGCGGGCGGGACGTGCCCCATCCTACGGTCGTGGCCCGGGCCGTCTCAGCCGGGGAACAGCTGGCGGCCCGGCCGGCAGACCGTGCCCGCCGCGGGGAGTGCGCCGTCGACGAGGTAGTCGGCGTACGCCGCGTCGATGCACGGACCGGTGCCCAGGGCACCGTGGCCCCAGCCGTCCATCACCAGCAGCCGGGAGCCGTCGAGCAGCCGGTTGACGGCGCGGGCGCCGTGCAGCGGGGTCGCGGGGTCGTAGGTGTTGCCGACGACGAGGACCGGGTTGATGCCGGTGGTGGCGAAGGGCCCGGTGAACCGGTCCTCCTTGGTCACCACGGGCCAGCCGGCGCACGGGCTGGAGGCCCAGGTCCAGAGCTTGCCGAACCACGGGGAGACCCGGTCGGCGCGGTTGCCGGCCGACAGCCACGCCATCGGGTTCGCCGGGTTGTCGGAGTCGGCGCACGCGACGCCGGCGAAGGGGCTGCCGGTGGTGCGGGCGGAGCGGGCAGCGTAGGGGCCGGGGATGCCGCCGCGGTCGTCGGCGATCCGACGCTGGACCGCCATCGGGCGCCAGGCGGTGGCGCGCAGCGAGCCCTTGCCGAACATCGCGCGGTGCAGGCGCTTGACCTCCCGCATCAGCCACGGCACCCCCTCGGCCGCGTAGAGGTAGCTGAGGGCGGAGCCGACGACCTGGTCGTAGGTGACCCGGCGGTCACCCTTGCCGAAGGGCTTCTTGCGCAGCCGCTTGATGACCTCGTTCCAGGCCTGCGAGGCGGAGCCGGACAGCACGCAGCGCCGCTTGCCGACCCGGTCGCACTCGGCGAACGCTGCGGTCAGCGACTGCCACGCGCCG
>CAVWGQ010000015.1:0-19347 GCA_963754575.1 uncultured Actinomycetota bacterium
GCGGCTCGAGGCGCGCGCGATGGCAAGGCGCACGAGCGAAGGCGGGCCTTGGCCCGTGGAAGCGAGGGCAACGCAGCCAGCGTGCCCGCATCGTGTCGCGCAGCAGAGCGGATTGTTCGGCAGTCTCCTAGGGTTCGGGCATGTCGCGATCGCTGGTGGTCAAGGTGACCTGTGGGGCCGAGGACGCCGAGCGCTGCAACCAGGCGTTCACCGTCGCCGCAGCCGCGGTCGCCGCCGGGGCCACAGTCTCGCTGTGGCTGACCGGCGAGGCGGCGTGGTTCGGCGTACGCGGGCGGGCCGCGGAGTTCTCCCTCCCACTCGCCACGCCGCTCGACTCGCTGCTCGCCGCCGTGCTCGCCGCCGGCACCGTCACCGTCTGCTCCCAGTGCGCCGAGCGCCGCTCGATCGAGCCGTCGGCGTTGGTCGACGGGGTGCGGATCGCGGGCGCCGCGACCTTCACCGAGGAAGTGCTCGGCGAGGGCGTGCAGGCGCTGGTCTACTGACACCTGGGGCAGCGGTTGATCGCCCTGGGCGGGATAGTCCCTAACGAAACGGTCGTGACCAACGGCGTGTCGCGACCGTTTCGTTAGGGACTATCCGCGGGCACACCTCGTCGGGTGGGTTATCCACAGGTAGGAGCTGGGGGTGTCGCTGAGCCGCCTGCGTCGTTAGATTTCCCAGGAAGTCTCTCGGAAGGCTCTCGGATGTCCCTACGACGCACCCTCGCTGCCGGGCTCGCCGCCGGCCTGCTCCTCGCCGGCTGCACGGACGAGCCCGAGCCGGAATTCACGCCGACCGAGTCACCCTCGCCGTCGCCCTCGGCGTCGGAGAGCGAGACGGCCGAGCCCGAGGCGCAGAGCCCGGAGGAGTTCATCGAGGAGTGGTTCGACCTCAACCTCGAGATGCAGAACACAGGCGACACCAGGCCCTTTCTGAACGCCTCTCGTGGCTGCGTTTCCTGCGAGGGGCTGGCAGGGCGGGTGGACCGCATCTACGCCAACGGTGGCTACATCCGCCTTAAGTCGCAAGAAGTGCTGAGCATCGACGGAGGATCGCGATCCGCGACGATCAGGCAGTTCGAAGTCACGGTCAAGACCTCAAGCACCGAACTGCGGGAGACAGAGACTGCGCCGGTTGACTCATTCGAGGGTGGCACCACCACGTATCGCCTGACGCTCGTTCTTCGCGGAGACGCGTGGCTCGTGGAAAGCGTGGTGGGCGCGTGAAGCACCTCATCGCCGTGCTGGGCGCTGCTGCCCTACTGTCCGCTACAGGCGCGCTGCCTGCGCATGCCGAGGGGGATCCCTGCGATCAAACGGACTTGCTCGCCTCCCAAGTGTGCGAAGACACGGGTGGTACATCAACGACCGACCCGGGAAACGGCGAAGTCTCGGATGCCAGTTCTGCGCCGCCCAAGTATCGATTCAAGTACGTGCAGCGTTGCAAGGCAGGCGAGGGCTGTGTGGCCCAGGCTAGGGTGTGTCGAACTGCGAACGGCGACGTCGGCGCTTGGTACGTGGTGCGGCGTATCGAGATAGCAACGGGGGATGCCGTGAACCTCACCTCCGTTTGTCTCAGCCCGAGCGAAGCAGAGGACGACGTCATCACCATCACCCCCGCCATGGTCCGCACCGAGTTCGAGCGCCTCGCCTGGCCCCAGGCCCATCTCGAGGTGCAGCCGCCGGACGGTCAGACGCTGATCAACTTCGACACCAACTTCTTCACCGACAACACCGCCCCGACGACCCGGACGGTCACGCTGCTGGGGCAGCGGGTGGAGATCGAGGCGACGCCGACGCAGTACGCGTGGGACTTCGGCGACGGCCAGGGCAGCACGACGACGAGCCCCGGAGCGGCGTACCCCGCCCTCGACGTCACCCACGAGTACGCCGAGCCCGGCCGGGTGGCGCCGAGCGTGGACACGACGTACGGCGGCCGGTTCCGCATCAACGGCGGCGGGTGGCAGCAGATCCCCGGCACGCTCACGGTGCCCGGCGACGACGTGTCGCTGCAGGTGCGCTCGGCCAGCCCGCGGCTGGTCGGGAGCTCTGAGAGGGCCGGATCCCGAGGAAGGTCCGCGCCTCGACCGAGGTCATCGGAGTGCGCTGTGCGAGGCGGCCGAGCTCGGCCGCGCGCGACACGAGCTGCGCGTTGTGCTCGACCGGGACGCCCCGGGCGAGCGTGAGGACGTCCTCCATCCCGACCCGCAGGTGGCCGCCCTTCGACAGCGAGGCGAGGGCGACCGAGAGCGTGGAGCGGCCGATGCCGGTCGCGGACCACGACGTGACCGCGGCCGGGAGGTCGTGGACGGCCGCGACGAGCGCGTCGGTGGTGCCGTTCATGCCGCCGGGGACGCCCATCACGAGGTCGCAGTGGACGCGGCCGCCGTAGGGCAGCCCGAACTTGTCGATCAGCCGCGCGAGCGCGTGCACCTGGCCGAGGTCGAACAGCTCGAACTCCGGCACGACCTCGCGCTCCTGGCTGAGCCGGTAGAGGTCGCAGACGAACGGCCACGGGTTGGAGAAGACGTCGTCGCCGAAGTTGGTGGTGCCCATCGTCAGCGAGCAGGAGTCGGGCTCAGCATCGAGCACGCGCAGCCGCTCGTCGAGCGGGTCGTGCACCGAGCCCCCGGTCGAGAGCTGTACCACCAGCGACGACGCGGACCGCACCGCCGCCACCCACTCGCGCAGCAGCCCGAGGTCGAGCGTCGGGCGGTGCTCGGCGTCGCGGACGTGGATGTGGATCATCGCGGCGCCGGCCGCCTCGCAGGCAGCCGCCGTCTCCGCGATCTCCTCGGGCGTCGTCGGGAGCTGCGGGCAGCTCTCCTTCGTGGTCTCCGCGCCGGTCGGGGCGACGGTGATCAGGAGCCGGTCGGCGGGCACGTCAACGTTCACGGCTGGGAGACTAGTCCCATGCGTGCCGTCCTCCAGCGGGTGCTCTCCGCCTCGGTGACCGTCGACGGCCGGGTCGTCGGCGCGATCGACGAACCGGGGCTGCTCGTCCACCTCGGCGTCACCCACACCGACGGCGAGCGCGAGATCGCCTGGACGGCCGGCAAGATCCGTGACCTGCGGCTGCTGCGCGACGAGAAGTCGGTCCAGGACGTCGGCGCCCCCGTGCTGGTGGTCAGCCAGTTCACGCTGTACGGCGACGGCCGCAAGGGTCGGCGCCCCACGTGGGTCGCGGCCGCTCCGGCGCCGGTGAGCGAGCCGGCGTACGACGCCGTGTGCGCCGCCCTCGAGCGCGACGGGATCCGCGTCGAGCGCGGGGTGTTCGGCGCCGACATGCAGGTCGCGAGCGTCGGCGACGGCCCGATCACGCTGATCCTGGACAGCCCCTAGAGCAGCGCGTCCGCCATCCGGTCGGCGACCTCGGTCACGGCCGCACGCCCCGACCGGCCGACGCCGACGAAGTGCACGAACGCGTGGATCTGGTCCGGGAAGCGCTTCAGCTCGATCTCGACGCCGGCGTCCGCCAGCTTGCGCGCGTAGGCCTCGCCCTCGTCGCGCAGCGGGTCGAAGCCGGCGGTCACGACGTACGCCGGGGCGAGGCCGTCCGGCACCTCGTCGAGGAACACCGACGCCCGCGGGTCGAGCACGTCGTCGGCACCGGAGAGATAGCTGGACTTCGCGACGTCGAGGAACTCCTGGGTCAGCACCAGTCCCTCGTTGTAGCGCGCGCGACTCTCGGTGCCGCCACGCATGTCGGTGCCGGGGTAGAGCAGCAGCTGCCAGGCCAGCGGAAGCCCCTCGCGGGCCGCGGCCAGCGCCGTGGCGGCGGCCAGGGCGCCACCGGCGGAGTCGCCGCCGACGGCGAGCCGGGCGGGGTCGGCCCCGAGGGACGCGGCGTGCTCGACGACCCAGCGGTACGACGCCAGGCAGTCGTCGTAGGCGGCCGGGAACGGGTGCTCGGGGGCGAGCCGGTAGTCGACGGACAGCACCCGCACGCCCGACCGCTCCGCGAGGAACCGGCAGGCCGGGTCGTGCGAGTCGAGGTCGCCGTAGACCCAGCCGCCCCCGTGGAACCACACCAGCAGCGGTCCCGGGGACGTCGCCCCGGTCGGCACGTAGAGGCGCCCGTTCCGCTCACCGACCGGGAGGTCGCGGACCGCGCCGATCGGCTGGGTGCCGCCGGCCAGCGCCGTGACGCGGCGTACCTGCTCGCGGCCTTCAGCCACGGGCAGCGAGGCGAACTCCGGCTCCCGCGTGATCCTCATCAGCCGCAGCGATGCCTGGACGTCCGTCGCGAGGGTCTGCCCCTCGCTACGGACCGGGCGACCGGCGAGCAGCCGCTGGACGGGCTCGGGGAGCGCCAGCACGGCGCGGAACGCGGGACCGGCGAAGCGCAGCGGGATCGGCACGTCGGGCAACCTACCGGCGCCCGGATCGGAGGACACCCGCTGTTCACCTGTCGGTGACACACTGACGACCATGACCACGCTCGACCGCGCCCCGGGCACGCCGGAGGCAACCACCGCGCCCGGCGGAGCGGCCGAGGCCGCCGCCGCGACCGATGAGCGGCCGGCGTACGTCCCGGACCCGGCGGCGATCGAGGCGATCCAGAAGTACGACGACCGCTTCCTCGACCGCGAGATCTCGTGGCTCCACTTCAACCAGCGGGTGCTCGAGCTCGCCGAGGACCCCCGCGTCCCGCTGCTCGAGCGCACCCGGTTCCTGGCCATCTTCGCGAGCAACCTCGACGAGTTCTTCATGGTCCGCGTGGCCGGCCTCAAGCGGCGCATCGCCGCCGGGGTGGCCGTCCGGGCGGTGTCAGGGCTGATGCCGCGCGAGGAGCTGGAGGCGATCTGGACCGAGACGGGGAAGCTGACCGCGCGTCACGGTGCGCTGTTCCGGGAGGAGATCGTGCCGGGGCTGCTCGACCACGGCATCGAGCTGGTCCGCTGGGCCGACCTCGACCGCGAGGAGCAACGGACCTGCAAGCGGATCTTCAAGGAGCGGATCTTCCCGGTCCTCACCCCGCTGGCGGTCGACCCGGCCCACCCGTTCCCCTACATCTCCGGGCTCTCGCTCAACCTCGCGGTGCTCGTGCGCAACCCGAAGAGCGGCAAGGAGCACTTCGCCCGGGTGAAGGTGCCGCCGACGTTCTCCCGCTTCGTCGCGCTCGGCAACCAGCGCTTCGTCCCGCTCGAGGACGTCATCAGCGAGCACCTCCGCAAGCTCTTCCCGGGCATGGAGGTGCTGGAGGTCCACAGCTTCCGGGTCACCCGCAACGAGGACCTCGAGGTCGAGGAGGACGACGCCGAGAACCTGCTCGCCGCCCTCGAGAAGGAGCTGCTGCGCCGCCGCTTCGGGCCGCCGGTGCGGCTCGAGGTCGAGGAGACGATCAGCCCCGCGGTGCTCGAGCTGCTCGTCAGCGAGCTCGGAGTCTCCCAGGACGAGGTGTTCAAGCAGCCCGGCCCGCTCGACCTCACGGGCCTGCACGCGATCGCCGACCTCAACCGCGAGGAGCTGAAGTACCCCGCGTTCATCCCCAGCGCCCACCCGCACCTCGCCGAGGTGGAGTCCGCCGCGCCGGTCGACGTCTTCAAGGCGGCGGCGCGCCACGACGTGCTGCTGCACCACCCCTACGACTCCTTCGCCACCAGCGTGCAGCGCTTCATCGAGCAGGCGGCCGCGGACCCGCACGTGCTGGCGATCAAGCAGACGCTCTACCGCACCTCCGGCAACTCCCCGATCATCGACGCCCTCGTCGACGCGGCCGAGGCCGGCAAGCAGGTGCTCGTGATCGTCGAGATCAAGGCCCGCTTCGACGAGCAGGCCAACATCCGCTGGGCCCGCAAGCTCGAGCAGGCCGGCTGCCACGTCGTCTACGGTCTGGTCGGCCTCAAGACCCACTGCAAGCTGTCGATGGTGGTGCGCGACGAGCCCGAGGGCATCCGCCGCTACGTCCACATCGGCACCGGCAACTACAACTCCAAGACCGCCCGGATGTACGAGGACCTCGGCCTGATCACCACCGACGAGGCGATCGGCGAGGACATCGCCCACCTCTTCAACAACCTGTCCGGCTACTCACGCAAGGCGTCCTACGAGCAGCTGCTGGTCGCTCCCGACTCGGTCCGCACCGGGCTGGTCGAGCAGATCCACCGCGAGATCGAGCACGCGCGTGCCGGGAGGCCGGCGCTGATCCGGATCAAGGCCAACTCGGTCGTCGACGAGCAGCTGATCGACGCGCTCTACCTCGCCTCCGCCGAGGGCGTCCGCGTCGAGGCGCTGATCCGCGGCATCTGCGCGCTGCGCCCCGGGGTGCCCGGGCTGTCGGAGAACATCGAGGTCCGCTCGGTGCTCGGCCGGTTCCTCGAGCACAGCCGGGTCTACTGGTTCGAGAACGCCGGCGACCCCGCGGCATGGATCGGCTCCGCGGACCTCATGCACCGCAACCTCGACCGTCGCGTCGAGGTGCTGGTCCGGCTGCCGAGCGCCGACGACGTGGCCGAGGCACGCGCCCTGCTCGACCTCGCCTTCGACGCCGACACCTCCGCGTGGGTGCTCGGCCCCGACGGCACCTGGCAGCTCAACGGTGGATCGGCCCACCTCCAGGAGGAGCTGATCGCGCGCCAGCGGCGTCGGCGTACGACCTCCTGACGCGGAGCGGGACCCGGAGTTGCGTCACGGACCCGGCCACCCCCTAGTCTGAGTGCGTTCCGCTCCGCCTCGCTAGGAGTTCACCGTGGCTTGGAAGTTCCGTCCTGTCGACGGGTCGTTCTACGATCTCTTCTCCACCCAAGCGCAGCACCTCAACACTGGTGCCGCGCTGCTGGCGGAGATGCTGGCGGAGGGCGCCGACCGTGAGGACGTCGCCCGCCGGATGCGGGAGGCCGAGCACGACGCCGACGAGACCACGCACGCCGTCGTACGCCGGGTCAACAGCACGTTCGTGACCCCGTTCGACCGCGAGGACATCTACAACCTCGCCTCGGGCCTCGACGACATCATGGACATGATGGACGAGGCGGTCGACCTGGTCCTGCTCTACGAGGTCACCGAGCTGCCCAGCGGCTTCGACACCCTGGTCGAGGTGATCCAGCGCTGCGCCGAGATCACCTCCGACTCGATGCCGCGACTGCAGTCGATGAAGGACCTCGACGAGTACTGGATCGAGATCAACCGTCTCGAGAACGCCGGCGACAAGACCTACCGGCGCACTCTCGCGAAGCTCTTCGACGGCCGCTACGAGGCGCTCGAGGTCCTGAAGCTCAAGGACATCGTGACCTCGCTCGAGGGTGCGATCGACGCCTTCGAGAAGGTCGCCAACATCGTCGAGCAGATCGCGGTCAAGGAGTCCTGACTCCATGGAGATTGCGATCATCGTCGCGGTGGTCGTCGTGGCCCTTGTGTTCGACTACACCAACGGCTTCCACGACGCTGCCAACGCTATTGCGACGTCGATTTCCACTGGCGCGCTGACCCCGCGCGTGGCCCTCGCCATGGCGGCGGTCATGAACTTCGTCGGCGCCTTCCTCGGGCAGAAGGTCGCCCAGACCGTCTCTGACACGATCTCACCACCCTCCGGCTCCCATGGCCTGGTGATCGTGATGGCCGGCCTGCTCGGGGCGATCAGCTGGAACCTCATCACCTGGTACTACGGCCTGCCCTCCTCCTCCTCGCACGCCCTCATCGGCGGCCTGGTCGGCTCGGCGATCGCCGCCGGCGTCGGCGTCTCGTGGGACGTCGTGCTGGAGAAGGTCGTCATCCCGATGATCCTCTCCCCGCTCGTCGCCTTCGGCCTCGGCTTCGCGGTGATGGTCGCGATCATGTGGATCTTCCGCCGCGCCAACCCCGGCAAGGCCAACCGCGGCTTCAAGATCGCGCAGACCGTGTCGGCCGCCGCGATGGCGCTCGGCCACGGCCTGCAGGACGCCCAGAAGACGATGGGCGTGATCTTCCTGGCGCTCCTCACCGGCGGCTACGTCGGCGCGAGCGACGACCTGCCGCTGTGGGTCATCTTCGCCGCCGCCGCCGCGATCTCGCTGGGCACCTACTCCGGCGGCTGGCGCATCATGCGCACGCTCGGCCGCCGGATCATCCACCTCGACCCGCCCCGGGGCTTCGCCGCCGAGTCGGTCGCGGCCTCGGTGCTCTACACCACGGCGTACGTCTTCGAGGCGCCGATCTCGACCACCCACACCATCACCTCCGCGGTCATGGGCGTCGGCGCCACCAAGCGGCTCTCCGCGGTCCGCTGGGGCGTCGCCCGCTCGATCCTCACCGCCTGGGTGCTCACCTTCCCCGCGGCCGGCCTCGCCGCCGCCCTCTGCTACTGGCTGAGCCACCTGTTCATCGAGGTGCTCTGACGGTCTTTTTCGGTGGGATAGTCCCTAACGAAACCGTCGTCGGCGTCGGCGTGTCGCGACGGTTTCGTTAGGGACTATCGCTGCGTCCGGTGAGGGCTGTGGAGGAGCGGCCCACGAGGTGGCGGACTGGGTCACCATCGTCGGATGTTCGTGCCGCCCCATTTCCATCCCTCCCGACCGGGTGTCGTCGCGCCGGTCAGGCTCGACCCGGCGGGTCTGGCGGGGCCCACGCCGGGCCAGGTCAGGGGCACGGCGTGGCGACGGGCCGCCCACGGGTGGTACGTGCCGTCGTACGTCGACGCGCGACATCCCTGGCAGCGGGCGGTCGAGGCGGCGGTCTGCCTCCCGCGGTACGGCGGCGTCACCGGCTGGGCCGCCCTCGCCTGGGAGCACGCCCGCTGGTTCAGCGGGCTCGCGGGCGACGGCTTCACGCTTCGGCCGGTCACGCTGGCCACCGGGCTCATCCACGTCCGGGCCCAGCCCGGCATCGTCATCAGCGAGGAGCGCTGCTCCCCCGCCGACCTGGTGGTGGTGGACGGACTTCCCCTCACCCGGTCCGTCTGCTCCACGTGGTTCGAGATGCGGTACGCCGCCTCCGCGTGGGACGCGGCCCGCGCGCTCGACATGGCGGCGTACTCCGACCTGGTGTCGATCGCGGAGCTGCGCGACTACGCCGGCGAGCACCCCGGCTGGACCGGCGTCCCCCAGGTCCGCACGGCACTCACGCTGGCCGACGAGAATGCCTGGTCGCCGACCGAGGTGCGGATGCGCGAGATCTGGCAGGACGCAGGTCTCGGACGTCCGCTGTGCAACCCGCCGATGTTCGACCGCTCCGGCCGCCTCATCGGGACACCCGACCTGCTCGACCCCGTTGCCGGAGTCGTCGGGGAGTACGAGGGTGCCCTCCACCTCGCGGGTCACCAGCGCGCCCACGACGTACGCCGCGAGGGCGTCTTCCGGCACCACGGACTGGAGCCCGTCACCATGGTCGCCGCCGACCTCCCGGACCCGAGCGACTTCCTCGCGCGGCTGCGGGCGGCGTACGGCCGAGCGCGCACCGACCGGCCCGGCGACCGCTCCTGGACCCTCGAGCATCCGCCGTGGTGGACGCCCACGCAGACCGTCGCCCAACGGCGTGCCCTGGATCCCCGGATGCGCGAGCGGCTGCTGCGCCACCGCTGGGTCTCGTGACTCGCGACGAATCGGGATAGTCCCTACCGAAACCGTCGTCACGCCCGGCGTGTCGCGACAGTTTCGGTAGGGACTATCCCGCCCGCGGGCAGGAAGGACTCAGCCGAAGCGTCCGGAGATGTAGTCCTCGGTCCGCTTGTCCCGGGGGTTGGTGAAGATGTGGCTCGTGAGGTCGAACTCGACGAGCAGCCCGGTGCGGTTGCCGGTGGTCTCGTCGGGGCGGGCGGTGAAGAAGGCCGTGCGGTCGGAGACGCGGGCCGCCTGCTGCATGTTGTGGGTGACGATGATGATCGTGAAGTCCTGCCGCAGCTCGACCATCAGGTCCTCGATGCGCGAGGTCGCGATCGGGTCCAGGGCCGAGCAGGGCTCGTCCATCAAGATCACGTCGGGGCGGGTCGCGATCGTGCGGGCGATGCACAGCCGCTGCTGCTGACCACCGGAGAGTCCGTACGCCGACTGCTTCAGCTTGTCCTTGACCTCGTCCCACAGTGCGGCCGAGCGCAGCGCCTCCTCGACGACGTCGTCCATGTTGTCGACGTCCATGCCGATGACCCGAGGGCCGTAGGCGATGTTGTCGTAGATCGACTTGGGGAACGGGTTCGGCTTCTGGAACACCATGCCGATGTTGGTCCGGACCGCGATCGGGTCCACGCCGCGGGCGTAGATGTTCTGGCCGTGGTAGGTGATCTCGCCCTCGACCCGGGCGCTGGGGACCAGGTCGTTCATCCGGTTCAGGCAGCGCAGCACGGTGGACTTGCCGCAACCCGAGGGACCGATCAGCGCCGTGATCTCGTTCTTGCCGAACGAGAGGTTGACGTCGTGGACCGCGTGGAAGTCGCCGTAGAAGACGTTCAGGCCGAAGGCCTCCATCACCGGATCGGGCGGGGCGTCGGGCAGCTGCCGCTCGACCTCGACGTGGGCGTCGGCGAGCGAGCCCATCTGGGTCTCGGTCTCGTCAGCGGTGCTCACTGGGTCGTCCTTTCGAGCCGTCGTGATCGGGGAAAAGCTGGTGGCCATGCTCACCACGTCCTCTGGAACTTGTTGCGGATGAAGATAGCGATCGCGTTCATGCCCAGGATCATCACCAGCAGCACGATGATCGCGGCTGCCGCGGCGGTCTGGAACTCCTCGCGCGACTGCGAGGTGCTGGTGTAGATCTGGATGGGCAGCGCGGTGAAGACGCTCATGAAGCCGTTCGGGTCGAACCGGATGCCGATCGCCACCCCGAGCAGCAGCAGCGGCGCAGCCTCGCCGATCGCCCGGGACAGACCGAGGATCGTCCCGGTCGCGATCCCGGGGATGGCCGACGGCAGGGTCTGGCGCCACGTGGTCTGCCACACCGTCGCGCCGAGCGCGAGCGAGCCGTCCCGGATCTCGCGGGGGACCGCGCGCACCGCCTCGCGCGTCGTGATGATGATGACGGGAAGGATCAGCAGCGCCAGCGCGACGGAGCCCCCGAGCACGATGCCGCGTTGCAGTCCCAGGACCGACATCGCCGCCACCGCGAACAACCCGTAGACGACGGACGGGACCGCCGCGAGGTTCTGCAGGTTGACCTCGATCAGCTTGTTGTACCAGCGGTGCCGGTCGGCGAACTCCTCGAGGTAGAGCGCCGAGGCGATGCCCAGCGGTACGGCGAGCAGGGCCGTCCCGAGCATCAACCACATGGAGCCGAGGATGCCGGCCCGGAAGCCGGTCTGCTCGGGCCGGATGCCGGAGTAGTAGTCCGTGACCAGGGGGCCGTCGAGCCGGGGGATAGCATCGATCGCCGTGCTGACGATCAGGACCAGCAGCACGATGACACCGAAGAAGAGCGAGGCCCACAGGGCGCCCAGGAAGAGGACGGACGGTGCGTTCGCGTCCCGACTGCGCCGGCCCGAGGCCAGCACGCTCGATCGCGTGGCGGCGGTGATGCTGGCCATCAGTACTCCTGCCTGAAGCGTCGCACGAGCCGGATGCTGATCACGTTGATGAGGAGCGTGATCACGAAGAGGGTGAGACCCACGGCGAACAAGGTGTTGTACTCCAGGGAGCCGACCGGGTTCTCCCCTCCGGCGGTGGTGGCCATGTAGCCGGTCATGGCCTGCATGCCGTCACGGGGGTCGAGCGAGGTCGACGGCAGGGCACCCGAGGCCAGCGCGACGATCATGGTCTCCCCCACGGCGCGGGAGAGCCCGAGGACGATCGCCGCCCCGATGCCGGACAGCGCGGCCGGGAAGACGACCCGCAACGTGGTCTGCATGCGGTTGGCACCCATGGCCAGCGATCCCTGGCGCAGCGCGAGCGGTACGGCGGACATGGCGTCCTCGGCGAGCGAGGCCACGGTGGGCACGATCATCACGCCGAGCACGAGCCCGGCGGCCAGCGCGTTGGTGAAGCCGACGTCGAGGTTGAGGAGGTCCTGCAGGAGCCAGGGCGTAACCACCGCCAGCGCGAAGAAGCCGTAGACGACCGAGGGGACGCCGGCCAGCAGCTCGAGGACGGGCTTGAAGATCTTGCGCACCCGGGGCGAGGCGTACTCCGAGAGGTACATCGCCGCACCCAGCCCGACCGGGACCGCCACCAGGAGCGCGATCAGCGTGATCAGGAAGGTGGCCTTGACCAGAGGGTAGATGCCGAACTCACCGCGCTGGGGAGCCCACTCGGTGCCGGTGAGGAAGCCCCAGATCTCGACCTCCCCGAAGAAGTCCAGCGACGGCCGGATCAGGGTGACGATGATGCCGATCGTGGTGACGATCGAGATCATCGCCGACACGAACAGCACGCCCTTGATGACGGCCTCCCCCGGGCGGGAGCGGCCTGCGAGGGACACGGGCTGCAGGCCCGCCCCGGGGGGCGAGCCTGCAGCGCTGGTCGAGGAGCTCGACGACATCGAGTGGGTCAGCCCCCGATGCCGGCGAGGGCGTCCTGGGTCTCGCCGTACTGCTCGTCGTTGAGCGCGATGTACTGGGCGATCTCGGCGATCTCGGCGAGGTTCTCGATGTAGTAGTCGACGTACGCCGCAGCGGCCTCGTTGTCGGTGTAGCTGGCGTTGCTCACGTAGATGAACAGCGGCCGCGACAGCGGGGTGTAGCTGCCGTCGGAGGCGGTCTCGGCCGAGGGCTCGACGCAGCCGTTGCCGTCGTCGATCGCGAGTGCCTTGAGGCTGTCGGCGTTCTCTTCGAAGTAGGTGTAGCCGAAGTAGCCGGTCGCACCCTCGGTGCCGGACACGCCCTGGACCAGCACATTGTCGTCCTCGGACGCCTCGTAGTCGTCGCGGGTCGTCTCCGACTCGTCACCGATCACGTCGGCGGCGAGGTAGTCGTAGGTGCCGGAGTCGGTGCCGGGACCGAACAGGGCGATCTCCTGGTCGGGGAAGCTCGGGTCGAGGTCGGACCAGTTGGTGATCGTGGAGCCGGGCTCCCACAGCTGGATGACCTGGTCGGTGGTCAGGCAGTCGACGGCGAGGTCGGGGTGGACGACCAGGGTGAGGGCGTCCAGCGCCACGCGCAGCTCGGTGAACTCGACACCGTTCTCCTCGCAGATCGCGACCTCGTCCTCCTCGATCGGGCGGGAGGCGTTGGAGATGTCGGTGTCGCCGGTGCAGAACACCTCGAACCCGCCACCGGTACCCGCAGCGCCCACGTTCACCTGGATGTCCGGGTTCTCCTCGGCGAGCAGCTCGGCGGCCGCGTCGCTGAGCGGGAACACCGTGGACGAGCCGTCGACCGCGACGGAGCCGCTGACGCCAGCGCTGTCGCCGCTGCCCTCGGCCTCCTGGCCACCGCCGCAGGCAGTGAGCACCAGCGCGAGGCCGGCGATACCGGGAACGAGCGCCCGGCGCATGGAAGTGCTCTTCACTTCGTTCTCCTGAATGTCTGTGAGTCCAGCTGACACCGGGAAAACTAGGGAGCCGAAGTGACCGGACCCGGGGCCGTCGGTGAACGGAGGGTGAACGAGGTCCGGCGACTTCCCCACGGGCGGCCGGACATGAGACGGCCGTCACGTGAACGGGCCCGGCAGGGCCCTCAGGGGCGGGCGTGGACCTCGGTCGCGACCACGGTGCCCTTGCGGTGGTGGACCACGAGGATCCCGGCGGGGTCCAGCGTGGTCTCCGGTACGCCGAGGGCGGCGCAGACCAGCGGCAGCACCGGCCGATGGGTGCACACCACGGCGCCGTCGGTCCCCTCCAGCAGCTCGGCGACGGCCTTGGTCACCTTGCGGTCCGTCGCGCCCTCCTCGGACAGCGCCCGCCGCCGCTCGAGGTCCCACTCCGTGGCATCGGCGTACGGCTGGAGCGTCTGGACGCACCGCTCACTGCTGGAGCTCAGGATCCGCGGGGTGTCGTAGACGGCGAGCAGCGCGACGAGCCGCTGCGCCTGGTCGTGACCCACGGACACCAGCGGCCGCTGCTCGTCGGGCTTGCTGGTCCAGCCCTTGCGGGAGCGGGCCTTGGCGTGGCGCAGCACCACGAGGGCGTGGGTCTTCTTGCGCAGCCCGCGCGCCTCGCGCAGGGTGTCGCGGTCGCGGTCGTAGGTCAGCTTCTCCAGCGCCGCGTCGTAGGGCACCCAGGCGACCTCGTCGATCTCCTCGTTGACGGCATAGCCCGACACGTCGTCGTCGCCCACGGGCCAGCCGACCCAGTAGTGCACGTCCTTGCACCGTCCGTCGGCCATCGGGTAGCGCTGCCCGGTCAGCGGCGGGCCGAGCCGGACGTGGACGCCGGTCTCCTCGTCGATCTCCCGGACGGCCGCGACGGGGGCCGCCTCACCCGGGTCGAGCTTGCCCTTCGGGAAGGACCAGTCGTCGTAGCGGGGACGGTGCACGAGCAGCACCTCACGACCGGGACGGAAGACGACGGCGCCCGCGGCGACCACGTCTTTGCGAGGTGGCATGGGGTTAGTCTCACACCATCCGGACCGAGGAGGACGAGTACGTGCGCAAGTGGCTGGTGGTGGCCCTCGCCGCCGTCGTCCTCCTGGCCCTCGTCGGAGTCGGTCTTCGCTGGTGGCAGGACCGTGACCGCAGCGACCTGCAGCGCGCCGTCGACCTCGCCCCGCAGGGCGCACAGCGGCTGACGTTCACCGACTGGGCGGACGTACGCCGCACGCTGGGCGCGGACCTCGCGGCCGACACGCCCACGGCCGAGGTCGAGGACTTCCTCGGCGAGGCGTTCGAGGCGGACCTCTCCCCCATGTCGGCGTTGCTCGAGTCGACGCCGGACCTGCACCGCAGCTTCGGCTTCTCCCCCGCCACGCTGGAGTGGGAGATGCTGAGCCAGAGCCCGGAGGGCGCGGTGGTGGTGATGCAGCTGCCCGAGTCGACCGACGTCGACGCCCTGCAGGACGGCTTCGCCGAGCTCGGCTACGAGCGGCCCGCGTCGGAGACCGGGGTGTGGAACGGCGGGATCGACCTGCTGCCCTCCATCGGGGGGACGCTGACCCCGGAGCTGCAGTTCCTCGCCGTCGACGCCGACCAGCGGCTGGTCGTCTCCTCCGATACCGACGACTACCTCGCGCAGGCGATGAGGACGATCGCCGGCGACGCCGGGTCGGTCGAGGGCCTCGACGAGGTCGTGGCCGCCACGGGGGACCCACTGGCCGCCGCGGTGTACGCCGGCGACGAGGCGTGCCGCGCCCTTGCCATGGGCACCGCCGACGCGGCCGACCAGGACCAGGGGGACGAGCTCGTCGCTGCTGCCGGGGAGGTCGACCCGCTCACCGGTTTCGTGATGGCGACCGAGCCGGACCGCGGCGTACGGGTGGCGATGTCGTTCGACGACGAGGACGAGGCGCGGGCGAACGCGGACTCCCGCTCGACGCTGGCGTCGGGCCCGGCGCCCGGCCAGGGCGGCGACTTCGCCGACCGGTTCGCGCTCGGGGACGTGGTGGCGCGGGGCGCGGTCGTCACGATGGACCTCGCACCCGGCGAGGGCGAGTACCTGCTGTCCGACCTCACGAGCGGGCCGGTCCTCTTCGCGACCTGCTGAGCCTCAGCCTTGGTCGGGAGCGGGGACGACGCCGAGGATCTGGTCGATCTCCTCGGCGCTCAGGTGTTCGTCGGACTCGCTCGCGGCGATGATGAGGTTGGTGGTGAGCTCCACCTCGCCGAGGAGGTCGGCGTCCTCGAGGGTCACGTCGAACTGGTCGTGCACGGGTTGGTACCCCCTCCTGCCCCCGCCGAAGTGATGGAACATTCCCCAAACCCCCACCATGCCCGTTCCAGGATGGCGGCAAACCGAGAATCACCTGAAATTCTCCCCCCGGACCCAAGCCCCGGGGACGGAGCGAGACCCCACCCGCCGGGTGGGGCCTCGCGAAGTCCGATCAGGTGCAGATCAGACGGCGTGCACGTTCTCCGCCTGCGGGCCCTTGGGGCTCTGCGTGACGTCGAACTCGACCTTCTGGTTCTCGTCCAGGGACTTGTAGCCCTGGGTCTGGATCGCCGAGTAGTGCACGAAGACGTCGTCGCCGCCGTCTTCCTGCGCGATGAAGCCGAAGCCCTTCTCGGCGTTGAACCACTTAACGGTGCCCTGAGCCATGTGCTCGAAACTCCTTGTGTCGGGGCGAGAGCCGCCACCTCGACGGCCCACATCCAGATGCGGTGAGACGTCGCTCCGACGTGCGTGGCTGGCAGACACACCCGAAAGAACGCCGTTGGATCACAAACTCCGCGGGCGTCAGACCTGCTGGAACTTGCACCTGATGCGGGCCCGAGCCTACCAACCACCGGGGCGAAGGGAAGAGCAGATCCCGTGTCCACGAGCGCCCCTGAGCTGCACATCCCTGCACTGCAGGGATGTGCAGAACCCCTGCCGTGACCCCCTCCGCGGCCCCTCGTTGGAACCGGGTGTCAGGTCGCCCGCGGGCGGCATCCCGACGATCGGATGAACCCTTGCGTCCTCGCCTCACGGCTCTCGCAGCCCTCACGACCACCGCGCTCGCGCTCGGCGCGGGTACGACGGGCACCTCGACCGCGTCCACCCCCACCCCCTCCGCTGCGGCCCCCGCGCAGGAGAACGGCTACATCGTCGTGCTGGAGGACGGCCTGGTCGCCCAGACCGTAGCCTCGCTGCACGCCGGGCGGTTCGGTCTCGACCTCGGCCACGTCTACTCCTCCGCGCTGCAGGGCTACTCGGCGACCATGCCGGCGGCCACCGCGGCCACGCTCGAGTCGCTGCCCGGCGTCGCCTGGGTGCAGCACGACACCCCGGTGGCCGCGACCGCCCAGTCCACGCCGACCGGCGTCGACCGCGCCGGGGCGGACCTCAGCCCGACGGCGGCCATCGACGGCACCGACCAGCGGGTCGACGTCGACGTCGCCGTGATCGACACCGGCGTGGACCTCGACCACCCCGACCTCGACGTCCACGACGAGGGCGCGAAGAACTGCACGCTGTTCGGCATCGGCAGCGCCGACGACCAGAACGGTCATGGCTCCCACGTCGCCGGCACGGTCGGCGCGCTCGACGACACCACAGGCGTCGTCGGGGTGGCCCCCGGGGCGCGGATCTGGCCGGTCAAGGTGCTCGGCGCGGCCGGCACCGGCCTCAACTCCGACGTGATCTGCGGCATCGACTACGTCGCCGCCAACGCCGACGAGATCGAGGTCGCCAACATGAGCCTCGGCGGTGGCGGAGAGGACGACGGCAGCTGCGGCGCCGACAGCGGCGACGCGATGCACGCCGCGATCTGCGAGGCCGTCGACAACGGCGTCACCTTCGTGGTGGCGGCGGGCAACGACGCGGCCGACGCCTCGACGAGCACCCCCGCGGCGTACGACGAGGTCGTGACGGCCAGTGCGCTCGCCGACTTCGACGGCCAGGCCGGAGGCGGCGCACCCTCGACCTGCCGCGCCGACGAGGACGACACGTTCGCGTCGTTCTCGAACTTCGGCGAGGACGTCGACATCATCGCGCCGGGCGTGTGCATCACCAGCACCTGGATGAACGGCGGCTACGACACCATCTCGGGCACCTCGATGGCGGCGCCGCACGTCGCCGGCGGAGCCGCGCTGTACGCCGCCACGCACCCGGCCGCTTCGCCGGCGCAGGTCAAGACCGCGCTGGTCGGCTCGGGCACCTCCGACTGGGACTCGAGCGACGACCCCGACGGGACGAAGGAGCCGCTGCTCGACGTGTCGTCGTACTGACGCACGACCTGGTCTGCACCGCTCGGTCCCTCATGGGGGGACCGGGCGGTGCTGTCGTTCCTGCTGCCGTGCGGGGGGGCACCCCTGCAGGTGACGACGTCGGGTGCGGGACCGCCCTAGCGTGCAGGGATGGACACCGAGCAGATCATCTGGATCATCGTCGCCGTCGTGGTGCTGGCCGTCGTGCTGGCGATCGTCGCGGCGATGCTGCGCAAGCGCCGGCACGCACGCCCACCGCCAGCAGGCCACCGAGCTGCGGACGCAGGCCGAGGCGCGCGTCGGTGACGTGAAGCAGAGCGACCTGAAGGCACGGCAGGCCGAGGCGGAGGCTGCGCGGGTCAAGGCTCAGGCCGAGCAGGCAGAGCTCCGGGCCGAGGAGCTGCGCCGCGGGCAGCAGCACGAGGAGGCCCGCGTGGAGGACCACACGCGCGAGGCCGACCGGATCGACCCGGACGTGGACCACCGGCACTGAGAGCAGTCGCCCCCGGGACTTGGATCGATCCAAATGTCGGCGCACACTGGAGTCATGCGCCTGATCGACAAGCTCAACGAGCTGTACGCGACTTACGTCCACGCCATCAACACGGCCGTGACCGCGGGTGACCTCGACCGCGCCGAGCAGCTCGCCGCGGAGTACGACGACGACGCCGTGCGGCTCGTCGCCGAGTGGGAGGGCAAGACCCATCTGCTCCCCCTCGTCCGCCCCGTGCCCGAGACCCCGCTGCGGCGCCTCGTCGCGCGACTGCGGGTTCCGCGCGCTGCCTGAGGTCCGGGGGCCTGTCGGTTATCAGGTTGACGTAAGGGCGTGCCTCCGGCCCGCCGTTGGTGACCAATCGGCAAGAACAGTGGCCGCAAACTTGCCGATGGGGACCAATCGGCCGGCCCTCGGCGACCGAGGTCGGCACCCGGCACCACTCGCCCCACGCATCCCATCGCGCCCTTGGATGGTCACGAACGGCACGTCCAGGGGACGAAATCATGGCGTTGGGGACCAATCGGCATACGCTCGGCCGGCCGGGCCTGCAAGGAGGTAGGACGCTGCGGCCGATCCGCGGGACGTCAGCGCCGACCCCGGCGGCTGACCGACCGGCCCGTGTCGGTGACTAGGCTGAGCGGCGTTGCGCGCACCCGGGTCGCTGCACCCCGGGCCCTTAGCTCAATTGGCAGAGCTCCGGACTTTTAATCCGTTGGTTGTGGGTTCGAGTCCCACAGGGCCTACCGCCGGACCGCCGTCACGTGACCGCGCACCAGTAGCGCAGCTTGTCGCCCCGCCGGTCCTCCAGCACTCCCCCGTTGCGCTCGATCGTGCGCCGGGACGCGTCGTTGTCGTGGTCGCAGGTGATCAGCGCGCGCTCGATGCCGAGGTCACCCGCCTCGACCAGCGCCAGCCCGAGCGCCCTGGTGGCGTGTCCCTCGCGACGCCGGCTGGGGCGTACGCCGTACCCGATGTGGCCGCCCTGGTCGAGCAGCCACGGGGAGAGCCGGTGCCGGATCGCGACGTACCCGACCAGCTCGTCGCCCTCGACCATCCAGAAGTAGGTGCAGTGCACCCAGCCCTCGCGCAGCACGGTCGCGGGGTCCTCCTCCGCGCGCAGCCGGTCGACCTCGCGCGCGAGCACGTCGCGTGAGGTGTCGGAGGGGTCCAAGCCCCAGAGCCCGCTGCCGTGCATCGTGGTGCCGTCGGCGGCGAACTCACGCACCGTCGCCTCCCA
>CAVWGQ010000016.1:0-15554 GCA_963754575.1 uncultured Actinomycetota bacterium
ATGGCGCGCAGTCTAGGTACGCGCGTACATCACGTGGGTGTCCCGGTCGTGATGGGTGAACGACAACCCGGAGTACAGCCGGATCGCGGCCGCGTTGTCCGACTCGACGTAGAGCTCGACCTCGGAGATGCCCCGTCCTGAGAGGTGCGCGAGGCCGGCGCGGGTGAGCGCCTTGCCGAGGCCGAGACCCTGCGCCTCCGGGGCGACGCCGACGACGTAGACCTCGCCGAGCGCCGCGGAGTGCTGCTTGGTCCAGTGGAAGCCGAGCATGTGTCCGCCGCGCATGGCGACCAGCAGCCCGGCCGGGTCGAACCACGGCTCGCCCATCCGCTCGGCGAGGTCGGCCGAGCTCATCGCGCCCTGCTCGGGGTGGTGGGCGAACGACTCGGCGTTGACGCGCAGCAGCTCCTTCTCGTCCCTGCCGTGGAAGCTGCGGATCGCGACCCCCTCGGGGAGCACCACCGGCCCGGGGGACTCGCCGCCCTCGCGGCGCATCACCCACAGCTCGCGGACCTTCTCGAAGCCGTGCTGCGAGGCGAGCCTCGCCGCGGCGGGGTGGTCGGCGTGGGACCAGGCCTGCAACCTCCCGGCGTACGACGCCAGCGCCTCGGTCAGCAGGCCGCCCGCTTCACCGCGGCCGCGGGCGTTCGGCCGGACCGCCAGCGAGAGGTCCTCGCCGATCACGAGCGCGAACCCGTCGTCCGACACCCACCAGGCCACGTCGTCGGGCCGGTTGCGCAGCGCGAGCCACGTGGCCTCGTCGATCGGCGCCACCCCGTCGGCCGCCTCGCTGTCCGCGGCGACGTCGGCGATCTGGCGTAGTCGGTCGGCGTCCACGCCGTCGACCGTACCCGCGGGGGATAGTCCCTACCGAAACTGTCGCGACACGCGGGCGCGGACGACAGAGTTGTTAGGGACTATCGCAGCGAGAGGCTCAGGCGTCCTGGGGGTTCCGGGAGGGCGAGGAGGAGGGCACGTCCTTGGTCGGCAGCACGAACCGGTAGCCGACGTTGCGGACGGTCCCGATCAGGGTCTCGTGCTCGGGGCCGAGCTTGGCGCGGAGCCGGCGTACGTGCACGTCGACGGTGCGGGTGCCGCCGAAGTAGTCGTAGCCCCACACCTCCTGCAGCAGTTGCTGGCGGCTGAAGACGCGCCCGGGGTGCTGGGCGAGGTACTTCAGCAGCTCGAACTCCTTGAAGGTCAGGTCGAGCGTGCGGCTGCCGAGCTTGGCGGTGTACGTCGCCTCGTCGACGACCACCTCGCCCGAGCGGATGACGTGGGCCTCGGGGTCGTCGGCCTCCCGCTCGGCGCGCAGCCGACTGATCGCCAGCCGCATCCGCGCCTCGAGCTCGGCCGGACCGAGCGTGTTGACGACGACGTCGTCCATCCCCCAGTCGTGGCTGACCGCGGCGAGACCGCCCTCGGTGAGCACCAGCAGCACGGGTACGTCGACGCCGGTGGTGCGGATCAGTCGGCACAGGTCACGCGCGTGGGCGAGGTCCTGGCGACCGTCGACCATCAGCAGGTCGGCCGCGGGAGCGTCCAGCAGGGCGCTCCCCTCGGCGGGCAGGACCCGCACGTGGTGGGCCAGCAGCGCGAGGCCGGGCACCACCTCGGCGGAGGGTTGCAGGGCGCTCGTCAGGAGCAGGATGTTGCTCACGGGCGGGCCACCTCCTCGTCAGGGCCGATACGCAAGGATAGTGAACGATGAACGCTTCCACGGTCACTGTCCGTTACTGGGCAGCCGCACGGTCCGCGGCCGGGACCGACCACGACGACTTCCCGGTCGACGGGGACACCACCCTGGACGAGGTCGTACGCCGCGTGGTCGCCGCCCACCCCGGCACCCCGCTCGTCGGCGTGCTCGAGGTCTGCTCGGTGCTCGTCGGCGACCGCCCGGTCTCCACCGAGGACCCCGCCGACGTCGTGATCCGGCCCGGGGACGAGGTCCAGTTCCTGCCGCCCTTCGCCGGAGGGTGAGCATGAGGTCCCGCACCGCCGTCCTGGCCGCCGGCCTGGTGGTGGCGGTCCTCGTCGGCGCACTCGCCCTGTGGTCGGCCCGCGACACGCCGACCTCGTCCGGCGGTGGGACGCCGGCTGAGAGCACGGCACCCGCAGCGCCCACACCGTCCGAACCCTCCGCCGAGCCGGAGCCGGAGCCGGAGCCGGAGCGGCGGCCGAGCCATCCGGCCGACCGATCGCACGGTGCGCCCCGGACGCGCTCCCCGGGCGGGTCCCCGACCGCTACTGGGGGATGCACGTGGGCACCCCGATCGGGGCCGAGTTCCCCGACGCGCCGGTGACGGCTTTGAACCTGACGACGTCGGGGGTCTACTGGAACCAGGTGGAGACCGGGCCGGGGCAGTACGACTTCAGCCGGCTCGACCAGATCGTCTCCACGAGCGAGGACCGTGGGGCGCAGCCGATGCTCGTGCTCGGCTTCACCCCCGCCTTCCACGCCGCCGACCCGTCGTCACCCACGGCGCGGGCCACGATGCCGGACCCGGCCGCCTGGCGGCGCTGGGTCACCACGGTCGTCGAGCGCTACGGGAGCCGGATCGACTACCAGGTCTGGCCCGAGCCGAACATCGTCAGCAACTGGGAGGACTCACCCGCGCAGATGGCCCGGCTGACGGCGGTGGCCGGCGAGATCGTCCACCAGCGGGCCCCGAAGGCGCTGGTGGTCGCCCCGGCCACCACGCTGCGGCTGGGGTCGCAGCAGAAGTGGATGGACCGCTTCTGGGCGACCGAGGTCGACGGGTCGCCGGTGGCGGACTCGGTCGACGCCGTCGCGCTCGACCCCTTCCCCTTCGAGGACGGGACCCCGGAGGACTCCCTGGACCTGATCTGCCGGGCCCAGGAGATCCTCGACAAGCACGACGTCGACCTGCCGGTGTGGACCAACGAGATCAACTACGGGGTGCCGAGCGGAGGACCGTCCTCCGGGGTGGCGCCGTACCCGGACGAGCGGCAGGCGGCCGTGGTGGCGCGCACCTACCTGCTGCACGCGGCGCTCGGTGTCGACCGCGTCTACTGGCTGGGCTGGTTCAGCTATCCCGGGCTCGCGGTGGAGATGAGCCGCGACGGGATCACGACCCCGGCCGGTCGGGCCTTCATCCAGGTGCACGGCTGGCTCGCAGGCGGCTCGGTCCCGGAGTGCTCGGTCCGGGCGGGCACCCACACCTGCGTGGTGACGGCGCGGAGCACCACCACGACCGTCCACTGGCGCGAGCGGGGCACCGCGGGGGTCCGGCTGCCGGCCCGGGCCGAGGTGCAGACACTGGCGGGGGCGACCAGGGTCGCCCGTCGCGGTGAGCGGCTGCGGCTCGGCCAGTCGCCGGTCGCCGTTCTCACCCGCGGCTGACCGGCGCCCACGCGGAAGCGGCGTGTGCCTGAGCACCACCCGGAGGGCGTCCTCAGGCACACGCCGCCTCGGACGTGGCCGGCTCAGGCCTCGATGGCGGTCCGCTCGGTGCCGGTGCCGGTGCCGGTGACCTCGATCTTGCGCGACTTGGCCTTCTCGGCCACGGGCACGGTCAGCCGCAGCACGCCGCCGTCGTACGCCGCCTCGATCCGCTCGAGGTCGAGGTTGTCGCCGAGGACCAGCTGCCGGCTGAAGGAGCCGCGCGGACGCTCGGTCGCGAGCATCTCCCAGTCGCCGTTGCGGCTGACCCGCTCGGCGCGCACGGTCAGCACGTTGCGCTCGACGTCGAGGTCGATGCTGTCGCGGTGGACGCCGGGCAGGTCGAACTCGATGACGAACCGGTCGCCCTCCCGCCACGCGTCCATCGGCATCACCGCGGGACGGTTGGTGGTGCCGAGCAGCTGCTGGGTCAGGCGGTCGAAGTCACGGAACGGGTCGGTGGTGCGAAGCAACATCTCAAGTCCTCCTCGGGTCTGTCGTCGTCAGTGACAGGCGGTGTAACCTGCAATGACAGTTATAGATTCCTTGTCCACCAGAAATCAAGTAGGAGCCAGGAACGTGAGCGAGCGCGGCGTCTACGCCATCTCCGTGGTGGCCGAGATGGTGGCCGTCCCGGCCCAGAACCTGCGCGTCTACGAGCGGCACGGCCTGCTCGAGCCGCAGCGCACGGCCGGCGGCACGCGGCGCTACAGCAGTGCCGACGTGGAGCGGCTGCACCGGATCCGCGACCTGCTGGCCGAGGGTCTCAACCTCGCCGGCGTCGCCCGCGTCCTGGTGCTGGAGGACGAGGTGAGTCGGTTGCGGGCGGTGCTGGACGCCGCCCGGGCGCGCGGTTGAGGCGTCGGACCACTCGCACGCCTACGCTCGCGGCATGCACTCGCGCCCTGCCCTCGTCGTCCTCGTGGGGGCATTGACCGGTCTGCTGGTGATGGCGGTGACCTCGCCCTGGCCGGGCCCGTGGGGGAGGGTCCTGGTGAGCGCCGGCGACCACGGCGTCCACCTCTCCGACCTGCCGGCCGCCGCACTGTGGGGGCTCGGCCTGGTCGCCCTCCTGCGGCTGCGGGTGGTCGTGAAGCGGTAGTCCAGTTGAAATGTGTCGTGTATGGGCCCGGTCACGACACAAATCAACTGGACTACCCAGACCCAGGCCCGGAACAAACGACCCGCACCCCGGCGTTGAGCACCGCATGACCACCGGAGCCTGGATCCTGCTGGCGAGCGTGCTGCTCGTGGGCGCGGTCGGCCTCTGGAGGGCGTACGCCGACGGGCGGTTCCGCGGCACCCACGAGGTCGGGGGCGCGGCGAGCGAGGAGCAGCCGGCGAGCGACCCGCTGATCCCGGCCGACCAGCTGGGGGAGCGCGCAACGCTGCTCCAGTTCAGCTCGGCGTTCTGCGCCCCGTGCCGGGCCACCCGTCGGGTCCTCACCGACGTCGCCGGGATCGTGCCGGGCGTGACCCACGTGGAGATCGACGCCGAGGAGCACCTCGAGCTGGTTCGCCGCGTGGGCGTGCTGCGCACCCCCACGACGCTGGTGCTGGACCACCGCGGGCACGAGGTCACCCGCGCCTCGGGCGCGCCCCGCAAGGAGCAGGTGCTGTCCACATTGCAGACAGTCGTCTCGCAGGACGAGATCAGCGATGGGGAAGCCCGATGAGCCGCCCTACAGTTCCCTCCATGAGCTCGACCATGTTGACCAAGCGCCGCGCGGTGGATCACTGCCTCGTGCGCTCGGCCATGTGTCAGATGTCCTAGGGCGCGCCTGCCGGCCTCTTCCGGCCTTTGTCTAGTCGAACAGTCGACTAACCTCGCGGCGTGCCCCTCTCCGATCCCGAATCCGTCGGACCCCTGGACAGGACAGCCATGCCCACCACCACACAGATCGACCCGCGCGGCCCCCGCGTCGCCGCCACGCTGACCGCGCTCGTGCTCGCGGTCGTGCTGCTGACGGCCCCCGGCCCGCTCGCCACGACCCTGCTCGCAGCCCAGGCGGCGGTCTTCGCGATCGGCGCGTTCGCCGGGGTGCAGCACACGCCGTACGGCCTCGCCTTCCGGGCGTTCGTGCGGCCGCGGC
The DNA here is from genome assembly GCA_963754575.1 of uncultured Actinomycetota bacterium. Lineage (GTDB taxonomy): Bacteria > Actinomycetota > Actinomycetes > Propionibacteriales > Nocardioidaceae > Nocardioides. The sequence continues at coordinate 5,497 of CAVWGQ010000016.1, forward strand.
TCGGCCCGCCCGCCGAGCTCGAGGACGCCACGCCGCCGCGGTTCGCCCAGGCGGTCGGCCTCGGCTTCGCGCTCGTCGGCCTGCTCGGGCTGCTCATCAGCGCCACCACCCTCGGCCTCGTGGCCGTCGGGTTCGCGCTGGCTGCCGCCCTGCTCAACGCCGCCACCGGCTTCTGCCTGGGCTGCGAGGTCTACCTGCTCGCCAAGCGGGCCCAGCACCGCTCGGGCCGCACCACCGTCGCCACCAACTGAGCCACCACCAACCGAAAGGCACCACCATGAGCCGCGAGAACTCCCTCGTCTCCGCCGAGTGGGTCGAGGCCAACCTCGACTCCGACAACGTCGTGCTCGTCGAGGTCGACGAGGACACCACCGCCTACGACAAGGGCCACATCCGGGGAGCGATCAAGCTCGACTGGACGACCGACCTGCAGGACCAGGTGCGTCGCGACTTCGTGAACCGCCAGCAGTTCGAGGCGCTGCTCTCCGAGCGTGGCGTGTCCAACGACGACACCGTCGTGCTCTACGGCGGCAACAACAACTGGTTCGCCGCCTACGCGTACTGGTACTTCAAGCTCTACGGCCACCAGGACGTCAAGCTGCTCGACGGCGGCCGCAAGAAGTGGGAGCTCGACTCGCGCGAGCTCACCGACGAGCTGCCGCAGCGGGCGACCACGTCGTACTCCGCCCAGGAGCAGGACCACTCGATCCGCGCCTTCCGCGACGAGACCGTCGAGGCGATCGGCACCAAGAACCTCGTCGACGTGCGCAGCCCCGACGAGTACGCCGGTCGGCTGCTCGCCCCCGCCCACCTCCCGCAGGAGATGGCGCAGCGCGCGGGCCACATCCCCACCGCGGCGAACGTGCCGTGGAGCAAGGCGGCCAACGACGACGGCACCTTCAAGTCCGACGAGGACCTCAAGAAGATCTACTCCGAGGCCGGCGTCGACTGGAGCAAGGACACCATCGCCTACTGCCGCATCGGCGAGCGCTCGAGCCACACCTGGTTCGTGCTCAAGGAGCTGCTCGGCCAGCAGAACGTGAAGAACTACGACGGCTCGTGGACCGAGTACGGCTCCCTCGTGGGCGTCCCGGTCACCCTCGGCGATGAGAAGGGCGAGGCCTGATGGGCTGCGGCGCGGTCGTCGGCGGCCGCTCGATCGAGGGCGTCGACCTCACCAAGGAGGCCGTGATCCAGGGCCAGGTGACCCGCTCCGGCCAGCCCGTCGGCAACGCCTACGTGCGGCTGCTCGACAGCACCGGTGAGTTCACCGCCGAGGTCCCCACCGACGACGCCGGCCAGTTCCGGTTCTTCGCCGGCGAGGGCTCCTGGACGCTGCGGACGCTCGCCCCCAAGGCCGAGCCCACCGACCACCGGGTCGACGCCCACCGGGGCTCGATCGCCGAGGTCGCGGTCAGCATCTGATCGTTCCCGTGTGCCTCAGGTGCCTCAGGTTTCCCCGCCCGGGCGGGGAAACCGCGGCTTCCAAGGCATTGCTTCGGGGGCGAAGTCACAGGTTCCCCGCCCAGCCGGGGAATCCGACAAGCCCCCAGACGACAGTGGAGGATCCGGGTCACCAGGTGACCCGAATCCTCCATCGTCGTAGGGGGAGCCGCCCGGGAGGCGGGTCAGCTCACCAGCCGCTGACGGATCCCGCGGTGGACCTCGCTCGCCCGCTGCTGCTCGCCGGCGTACGAGCTGACGACCACGAGGGCGCCCGTCAGTGCGGGGACGACCCACTGCAGCTGCTTGAGCTGGCGCTGTGCGTCCGCGACGGCCGGCGGCGTGCCGGCCTCGGGCTCGGTGGCCGAGTGCGCGGGCATGGCGGTCTCGGAGGAGACCTTCTTGCCCAGCATCCGGGAGTACGCCGTGACGCCGAGGGCGGCAGCGGTGAGGGCGGTCTTGGCCAGTGCCATGGTCCCCACGCCCTCCTGGCCGGCGACCCGGCCCTTGTTGCCGACCAGCTGGCCGACGCTGCCGACCAGGTGGGCGCCGATGGCCGCGGCGTTGACGGGAGTCCAGCGGTCCCAGCCCACGTTGGCGACCTCACCGGTCGCGGTGGAGGAAGCGGCGTGTGCGGAGGCCGGGTTGAGCGCCACGGCGTTGGCGAGCGTGCCGCCGAACCAGGCGGACAGGCCCAGGTCGTGGAGCGAGCGGGACAGGGTGTCGCGAGCCATAGGGGTGATCTCCTTCGTCGATGTGCAGTCAGTCCTCCGTACCCGACTGTGGAGAGGCCACACCCCCCGGTGGCTGCTGACTAGAGTGGCGCCGTGGTGACCAGCCGGGACTACTTCGCCTACCGGCGCGGCCGGGTCGACTACCTCACCCACCTCTCGACGCGGCACGACGCGGTGTTCGTCGAGGTCCCGAAGACCGGGTGCAGCGTCGTCAAACGGGTGCTGCAGTACAGCGAGGTCGAGGGCCGGGGCTTCGACCCCACCGCCTCCGTCCACGACCGATCGCTTTCGCCCCTGGTCGCGCCGGTCTCACGAGGTGACGACCTGGCCGAGGTCTTCGGCGATCCCTCGCCGTACTTCCGCTTCAGCTTCGTGCGCAACCCCTTCACCCGGGCCCTGTCGTGCTACCTCGAAAAGATCGCGGGGGAGCAGTGGTTGCGCGAGAAGCGGCTCCCCGACCTCGGCTTCGACCCCGAGGAGGAGGTCTCCTTCGTCGACTTCCTGCGCCGGGTGGCCGAGCAGCCGCGCCGGCAGATGGACATCCACTGGGCGCCGGCCCACTTCCTGCTCGGGCTGGGGACGGTGCGCTACGACTTCCTGGGCCGGTTCGAGAACTTCCAGGCCGACCTCCAGCGCGTGATCGACGTCCTCGGGCTCGAGGTCCCGGCCGACCTCCCCCGGCAGCGCACGGCGCACGTCACCGGTGCCGGGCAGCGGCTCCAGGAGCACTACGACGGCGAGGCGATCGAGCTGGTGCGCCACATCTACCGCGGCGACTTCGACGCCCTGGGCTACGGCAGCGACCTGCGGGTCGCGACGTGAGCGGTGCGATGATTGGCGATCACCCCGGATGGGTAGGACACCGGGCGTGACGCACGCACCGATCGGCCCCGACCCCTTCTGGTCCGTCGTACGCCGTCGCCACCCCGACGTCGACATCGTGCTGCTCCCGGCCGACGCGCCGGCGGTGCCGCGGGACCAACCGGCGCGACCGGTGGCCGACGTCGAGGCCGCGGCGACGGAGACCGACGAGGTCGCCCGCGGCTGGTGGCGGGCGCTGGTCGACGACGAGGTGCCCGCGCCGGCCGGACGCTGGCTGCCGGGCTCCGCCCGGGAGGTCGTACGCCGGGAGGCGGCCCTCGCCCGTGAGGGGCTCGACCCCGTCGCCACCACCACCCGGGTGCAGGAGGCCGCCGAGGCACTGAGCCGGGACGGCTGGCACGTGCTGGCCCCCGCCGACGGGATGCCCCGCGTGATGGCCTCACGGCCGTCCGGCGAGGAGGTCCTGCTGCTGCTCGTGCCGGCGACCGGTCGGCTGCTGCTCCGGCTCCGCACCGGCCCGCTCGACGTCGGCCGCCCGCGCGCCCACGCGCTGCTGACGGGCGAGCTCTGATGGGCGACGAGGGCCTGGGTCTGGAGTACGGCTCCCTGGCCTCCGGCGTCGAGGACTGGACCCGGCTCGGCGAGCTGATGCGCTCCACCGGGAGCGAGCTCGACGACGCGTCGACCGCCGGGCTCGCGCCCACCGTGCAGGGCGCGGCGCAGTCCTTCCTCACCGCCTGGTCGGGCTACGCCGGCGAGAGTGCCGCGATCAGCGAAGGGCTGTCCGAGGCGCTGGGTCTGCTGACCACCGACGTGACCGCCACCGAGGAGGAGCTGACCGCGCGGTTCGGCACCCTCGACGGGCGGCTGGGGTCGGCGTGACGACCGTGATCGAGGTGCCGGCCTCCCAGCCGGCGGTGGTCCGCAAGCCCGAGGGGGACGCGGGCGAGGCCGACGTGCTGGCGGAGTCGCTCTACACCGCGGCCGCCCGCTACGAGGAGGTCGGCGACGAGGCGGACCAGCTGCAGGTGCTCGGCAGCTGGTTCGGGACGGCGTACGACGCCTATCTCGCCGCCACCAAGGACGTCGCGACCGAGCACTCGGCGATGTCGCACACCGTGCGGCGGGTGGGCCGCTCCGTCACGTCGTACGCCGACACGCTGCGCGACCTCACCCGTGACTGGGAGGGCATCGTCGACGTCAAGGCCGCCCTCGACGAGCGGCGGCGGACGCTGCTGGCCGACATCGAGGCGACGACCGACCCCAGCGAGAACGACATCGCGGCGCTGCGGGAACGCTCGGTCGACCTGCGCGCCGACTACTCCGAGCTGGTCACCGAGCACGACGCGCTGCACCGGCGGGCGCGGGAGAACGAGGACCTGCTGCGGCAGGCCTTCCAGGCGGGGACGAGCCTCGACGACGCGCTGTCGGCGGACGGGGGGCGGCCGCAGGTCGCGCAGGACGCGATGGCCGAGCCGGGTGCGCCGGGGACCGGAGCCTCGCCGGAGGAGGTCAACGCCTGGTGGGAGGGGCTGAGCGAGGAGGAGCGGGAGGCCGTGATCGCGGCGTACCCCCACCTCATCGGCCCCGCGGACGGCCTGCCGGCGGGGATCCGCGACGAGGCCAACCGGATCCTGCTCGACGACGACCTCGCCTCGCTGGGCGCCAAGGACGAGGACGGCACGATCTCCGAGGACGAGCGGGGGATCCTCGACAACGCCGAGGCGGCGCAGGAGGCGCTGGCCGAGGCCGACCGGACCGTCGACCCGATCACCGGTGAGTCCGTCCCGGGGTCGCTGTGGCTCTACGACCCGGGCGCCTTCGACGGGGACGGCCGGGTCGCGGTGGCCGTCGGCGACCTCGACACCGCCACCGACGTCGCGGTGATGACCCCGGGCATCAGCACCGACATGGGTGACGCGCCGCACTACGCCGGGCTGATGGGCAACCTCTACGAGGCGACGCGCTTCAACGGGGACGGCTCGAGCGCCGCCACCATGTTCTGGCTGGGCTACGACGCACCAACCGGCCCGCTCGACCCGGCGACCCTCACCGAGGGGCGGGCCGAGGACGGCGGCGAGCGGCTGGCCGACGCGTTCGACGGCCTGCGCGCCTCCCGCGAGGACGACCCGGCGCACCTGACGGCGATCGGCCACAGCTACGGCTCCACCGCCACGTCGTACGCCGCCGGCGACTTCGACCTGCCCGCCGACGACGTGGTGCTGATCGGCAGCCCGGGAGCCGGCCCGGCCGACAACGCCGACGACTTCAGCGTGGGGGAGGACCACGTCTACGTCGGTCGCGACAGCCGCGACCTGGTGGCGACCCTCGGCGACGAGGGCTGGGTCGGCAAGGGTGGGATGGGGCTGGGCACGGACCCGTCGTCGGAGGACTTCGGCGCGACCCGCTTCGAGGCGGAGGACGTCGACCGCTCCTGGCACCTCAACACCGGCGACGCCCACGGCTCCTACCTCGACCACGACACCGAGTCGCTCTACAACATCGCGCAGGTCGTCGACGGCCACGGTGAGGACGTCAACGAGGCGGACCAGAGCCACGACCCGTGGTACTCAGGACCCGTCGACCCCGAGTGGGACCGTGATCCCACGAGCGGCGACGCCGGGGAGTCGCAGACGAGGGGTGAGGATGTTCCGTAGGACGTGGGCGGCAGCCGCCGTCGCCGCGCTCGTGCTCACCGCTGGAGGATGCATGGACGAGAGCCCGGAGCAGTCGGCCGCCGACCTCGACGGCCTGCAGTCACGGATGGTGGACCGCTCCCGCGAGGCGATCGACGCCGTCTCCGGCGCCGGCCTCACGGTGGAGGAGGCCGCGGGTGTCGCGGACTACTGCCAGATGCAGCCCGACCCCGGCGTCACCTACCGCACCGGCGCCCGCCTCGCCGAGGACGGCGACCCGGCCGACCAGGTCGCGGCCGTGCGTGACGCGCTGGTCGACCTCGGGTGGAGCGTGGACAGCGAGACCGCCGAGCCCACCCCGCACGTCTCCCTGACCCGCGACGACCTCCGCGCCTCGGTGAGCGTGAGCCGCCGCCAGGACGAGCCCGGCGTCACCTTCGGCCTCACCGGCCCCTGCCTGTCCGTCGGCGACGACTACACCCTCCCCGACGACCAGGCCCGCACCGACCTGCTCCAGGAGCAGTGACCGGTCAGTACGACGCTGCGCAGCCGGTCCCGACGCAGTCGCGGAGCGTGTCGAGCAGCTGCGCCAGCTCGTTGCCCTCGCGCAGGTCGGGGTCGCTGTCGAGCTCGTGAGGGTCCGCGAGGCGGTCGTAGGCCTCGGTCTCGTCGCCGAGGTGCTCGACGTAGGTGAACCGGCGGGTGTAGACCCCTCGCCAGTCCCACTGGGTCTCGTCGCCGCCCGACTGGATCAGCACGGCGCGGTCCGGGGCGGCCTCGAAGGCGTTGACCCCGTCCTGGACCCGGCCGGGGGTGACGCCCGCGAGGCCGGCCAGCGTGCCGGGGACGTCCACGGTGGTCACGACGTTGTGGTTGCGGCCGACCGGGACCCCGGGGCCGCGGACCAGGAGCGGCACCCGCAGCGACTGCTGGTAGGGGAGGTCCTTGCCGAACGTGCGGTGCTCGCCGTGCTGGAACCCGTTGTCGGAGGTGAAGGCGAGGACCGTGTCGTCGAAGACCGCCGCGTCCTCGAGAGCGGTGACGGTGCGGCGTACGGCGTCGTCGACGGCGTAGAGCGAGAGGACGCGTGCCTGGTGGGACCGGGTCGTGGCCGCCGGCGAGACCAGGGCGCGGTCGCGGATCGCGCCGGGCTTGTCGCTGACGTCCTTCTCGTTGAAGGCCGGGTCGGAGAAGGACGGGGGAGTCCCGTCGCCGCGCTCGAGGGTGCGATAGCGGGTGGGCGGGACCGCCGTCCGCTCGCCGGGCACGGCCCGGTAGGGCGGCACCCAGGCGCCGCCGCGCTTCATCGCGTGGGGGGCCAGGTAGGCGGCGGTGATGAAGAAGGGCTCGTCGCTGAACCTGGCGATCAGCCTCGCCGTGCGGGACGCGGTCCAGTCGGTCTGGTGCGTGCGTCGCTCGGTGATCCTGCCGTTGTCCCAGGTGCTGAACCTGGTGGGGCTGTAGACGCCCCGGACGAGGGTGTCGGTCACCTCGACGCCGGGGATGTCGCCCCCCTGGTAGCCGTTGAGGTACTTGCCGAGGTAGGCCGTGCGATATCCGGCCTCGCTGAACCACTGCGGCGTGAGCTGGTCGGTGCCGGCCTCGACGAGGGCCTGGTGCGCGCCCCACTCCCCGCGGTTGTGCAGCACCCCGTTGTTCTGGGCGTACTGCCCCGTCATCAGCTCGGCGCGTGCCGGGCAGCACAGCGGGTGGGGGCTGATCGCCTCGGTGAACGACGTCCCGGTCCGCCTGAACAGGCGTCGGGTGTAGTCCATGTAGCGCAGGTCGTCGGCCCTCATGTCGTCGACGTAGACGAACACGACGTTGGGCGAGGCCGGGGCCCGGGCAGAGGACCCGGGTGAGGGGACGAGGGCGAGAGTGCCGGCGAGGAGCGCCATGGTCAGGAGACGGAGGAGGAGACGGGACACGGGAGCTGGCTCCGAGGGTGGACGGCAGAGGGCGACGTGGTGACCAGAGTGCACCACGACCAGTGTCGCTCCCCGGCATCGATGACGCTGTGGTTCGGTCCGATCCGCGGGCACGAGCCGTACGCCGACCCCGCGGTGGTCGCCCCTCGACTCCCTCCCCAGCTGCCCGGACCCGCCAGTACGATCACCCGAGGCCGCGCGCTGCGGAAGGATCGGGGTGGACGCGCCATGGAGCAGGTGGCGGAGGGTGATCGGCTGTGGCGACTGACGGTGCAGCACTCGCCCGTCGGCATGTCGCTGGTGAGCACCGAGGGCCGTTTCGTCGCGGTCAACGACGCCTTCTGCCGGATGCTGGGTCGCGACGCGGACACGTTGCGCGAGCTGACGTTCCAGGACATCACCCATGCTGACGACCTCGACGACGACCTCACCTTCCTGCAGGAGACGCTGGCGGGCAAGCGCGCCTCCTACCGGATGACCAAGCGCTACCTCCACGCCGACGGCCACGTGGTCTGGGGTGACCTGGCGGTGGCTCTTCTGCGCGAGGACGACGGGACCCCGATCCACTTCATCAGCCAGATCGTCGACGTCACCGAGCAGTACGAGTTCCGTCGCCGGCTCGCCGTCGCCCAGGCCACCATCGACCAGCAGCGACGACGGGCCGAGGCGGTCTACGACAGCACCGACGTGGGACTGGTGCTGCTCGACGCCGACGGCAACTACGAGAGCATCAACCGCCGCCACCACGAGTTCATGGCGCTGGCCTTTCCCGAGGGGCACAGCGGACGTGCCGGAAACCTCGGCGAGGTGTACGCCGAGGACGGCTCGACGTGGTTGCGCCAACGATCGATGCCGAGCTACCGGGCCGCTCGCGGGGAGGAGTTCGACGACGTCCGGATCTGGATCGGCGCTGACCCCGCGTCGAGGCGCGCGCTCTCGGTCTCGTCCCGTGTCGTGCGGGACCACGCGGGTCAGTTCGCCGGGGCCGCGCTCGCCTACAAGGACGTCACTGACTACCTCCGGGCGTTGGAGGTCAAGGACGAGTTCGTCGCCTCCGTCTCCCACGAGCTGCGTACGCCGATGACGTCCGTCCTCGGCCACCTCGAGCTGCTCGCCGAGGACCCGTCGATCCCCGAGCACGCCAGGTCCCGGATCCACACGGTCGAGCGCAACGCGCTCCGCCTCCGACAGCTGGTCTCCGACCTGCTCGAGGTCGCCTCCGTCCGGGACGCCGGCATCCAGCTCGAGGTCGCCAGCGCCGACCTGGCCGAGATCGTGACGGATGCGGTGGAGGCTGCCCGGCCGACTGCCGAGGCCGCCGGCCTGACCCTGACGTGCGACCTCCCGGACTCACTCGTCACGACGATCGATCCCGGGCGGATGAGGCAGGTCGTCGACAACCTCGTCTCCAACGCCATCAAGTACTCCGAGGTGGGTGGGACGGTGGTGGTCACCCTCGGTGCCACGAGCGACACCCTCGAGCTCACGGTCCGCGACTCCGGCCTCGGGATCGCCCCCGACGACCTCGATCGGCTCTTCACCCGGTTCTTCCGCGGCCAGGCGGCGCGCGACCGCCACATCCAGGGCACCGGCCTCGGCCTCACCATCGTGCGCTCCATCGTCGAGGCCCACGGCGGCACGGTCTCCCTGAGCAGCGAGGTCGGGACCGGAAGCGTCGTCGGCGTGGTGCTGCCGCTCACTCAGCCGGGCTCGCACTCCAGCACGAGCTGACCGTCGAGCTCGCACAACCGCGCGCGACCGGGTCGGCCCCGGCCGTCGACGACCTCGTGCCAGGACCAGTCGGGTCGAGGCCCGGGCATCGGCGACAGGCCGCCGCCCCCGGCCAGGCCCGCGACGGTACGACGCAGCTCGAAGCGCCACGTGGTCGGTCCGGTCACGCCGGAGAGCAGCGACGCCACGTCGACGGTCGTCCGGAAGCCGCAGTCGTCGTAGTGCTGACGGGGCCGCCCCACCAGGCGGGTGGCCCGCGGCTCCGGCACGCTCGTGAGGTCGAGCGGGAACGGCGTACCCTCGCCGCCGTCGGGGACCAGGTCCCCGGCCAGGGTCGTGCCGACGGACTCGGTCGGTGCGTTGTGGAGCAGGGCGAAGCCCTCCAGCCGCAGCCCGCCGTCGTCCCACTCGTGGGCGGTGGCGCGACCCTCCCACCGGTGCTCGTGCTCGCCGAGCACGTAGACGGACTCGGGGAGAGCGGCCGCGTCGTCGTCGACGCCCGGGAGCAGGGTGACGACGTGGTCGTCACGCAGCTCGATCGGGACGTCGCCCCGGTGGAAGTCCACGAAGGCGACCAGCTCCTCGAGCTCCTCGCGCCTGCCCTGGTCCACGAGCCAGCCCATGAGTCGCTGCTGCGCCGGCACCCGGGTGTCGCCGAAGCCGACGGTCCGTGGGTTCCAGAGCTCCTGTACGCCTGAGCGGAGGGTGGACCAGTAGTCGGGTGAGCAGCCGGGGACGGCGCGGAAGTACTCCCACATGTCGAT
>CAVWGQ010000017.1:0-60198 GCA_963754575.1 uncultured Actinomycetota bacterium
GCCCCGACGGCAATGACCTACGACGGGCTTCTCGTTACGGTGTCCGGCGTGGAGCTGGTGATCGGGGTCGATGCGGGCGGGACGTCCACGCGGTGCCTGGTCGCCGCGACCTCCGGCGAGCGGCTCGGCTCCGGGCTCGCGGCCGGCCTCAACCAGCGCTCCAGCGGCGGTGACCCCGTCGCCCGCCTCCTCGGTGACCTCGGCGCTGGGTTCGCTCGACCGGACGTCCGTGGTCGGCGGGGTCCTGGGGGTGGCCGGGGCAGGCGCCGCCGGCGCCGCGGAGGTACGCCGCCAGGCGGTCGCCGCGTGGAAGCTGCTCGGGCTGCCGGGAGAGCCGGTCGTGGTCACCGACCTGCTGACCGCGTTCGCGGCCGGCAGCGCGGCCCCCACGGGCAGCGTCCTGGTGGCCGGCACCGGGGCGGGCGCGGCGGCCGTGGTCGAGCACCGGGTGGCGCGGCAGGCGGACGGTGCCGGCTGGCTGCTCGGGGACATCGGCTCCGCGGTCTGGCTCGTCCGGGAGGGACTGGTCGCCGCCGTGGCCGACCTCGACGGCCGGGGGCCCGCCTCCTCGCTGACCGGGCCGCTGACCTCGGCGCTCGTGGGGCATCCGGGTCCGGGCGTGCAGGACGTGATCGCGGCGGCGTACTCCTGGGCGCCGGCGGCGCTCGGGCGTCTCGCTCCGGTCGTGACGAACCAGGCTTCTGGTGGGGATGAGGTGGCTGCGGGCATCGTCGAGCGCGGTGTGGCGGGGCTGCTCGCCTCCCTCGACGCCGTCCGGTCCGACGCTCCGGGTCCGGTGGTGCTGGCGGGCGCGCTGCTCACGACAACGGGACCGGTGCTGGCCGGTGTCACCGCGGGGCTGGCCTCCCGCGGGGTGTCAGCCCCCGGCCGCGCCGACCACCCCGCCGCCGGTGCCGCCTGGCTCGCCCTGGTCCGGCGCGGGGTGGCCGACCCTGCGGTGCATGCTGCGCTCACGCAGACGCGTGCTGCGCTGACGCAGAGGTAGGGGTGGCGGTGGTGTCGAGGCTCGGGCCCGAGGGGCCCTCGCACTCAACCACCGGCACGACCCCTTGTCGGTCTCGCTCAGGTGCGGGACGGGGACCAGCCGTCTCCGGTGAGGTGGTCGACGCGGTGGCGGTCGAGGCGGACCCGGTCGACGTACACGCCGCGACCCTGGCTGGTGGCGTCGCTGGCATAGCGCCAGCGCACCTCCACCGGGCCGGGCGGCAGGGCCGCCGACACGTCGTGCCAGGTCCGGCCGCCGAAGCCCGACAGCACGCCGTCGGTCACCGGGGACCCGTCGAGGGTGAACGGCAGCGCCGCCCAGGTCTCGCCGCCGTCGGTCGACGACTCGAGGGTGACCTCGTCGAAGCCTGCCTCGGTGTCGTACCAGAGCGCGGCGTCGAGCACCCGCCCCTCGAGCACCGGTGTCGTCAGCGTGACCGTGCGGGCGTCACCGACCCCGGAGAACCAGGCGGTCCGACCCTCGCGCGGCTTCACCGCGACCGCGCGGGCGAGGTCGCGGGCGACGGCCCGGCGGGCGGGGTTGTTGCTGCCCCAGTCGCGGGTCGGGTGGACCCGGTTGGTGAGCAGGATGACGAACGAGTCCGCGAGCGGGTCGATCACCACCGACGTCCCCGTGAACCCGGTGTGGCCGAAGGTGACCGGGCTCGACATGCCGTCCATGTACCACCGCTGGTCGAGCTCGAAGCCGAGCCCGTGGGCGTCTCCGGGGAACGCGGCGTTCTCGTCGGTGATCATCGCGCGCACCGTGTCGGCCTCGAGGATCCGGGCGTTGCCGTAGCGGCCACCGTTGAGCAGCGTGCGGGCCAGGATCGCGAGGTCGTGCGCGGTCGAGAACAGCCCGGCGTGGCCGGCGACGCCGCCGAGCGACCAGGCGTTCTCGTCGTGCACCTCCCCACGGATCATCTCCCGCCCGGCCCAGGGCTGCGCCTCGGTCGCCGCGATCCGGTGCCGCAGCGAGGCGGGCGGGTCGAACATCGTGTCGTGCATCCCCAGGGGTCGGGTGATCCCGTCGCGGACGACCTCGTCGAGCGGCTCGCCGGTGACCTCCTCGACCAGCAGCCCGAGCGTGATCAGGCCGAGGTCGGAGTAGAGGTAGGCCTCGCCCGGCTCGGTCCGCGGCTCCACCGCGAGCACCGCTGCGAAGCGCTCCTCGACCGTGTCGTAGCGGCTGTAGAGCGGCAGCCACGACGGCAGCCCACCGGTGTGGGTCAGCAGGTCGCGCACCGCGATGTCGTCCTTGCCGTGGGCGGCGAAGTCGGGGAGGTACGCCGCCACCGGCTCGTCGAGGTCGACCAGCCCGGCCTCGACCTGCTGCATCACGACCAGGGTGGTGAACGTCTTGGTGACCGAGGCGAGGTCGACGATCGTGTCGCGCTGCATCGGCACCTGCTGGTCGGCGGGCAGCTCTGTCTCGGCATCCTCGTAGCGCAGCGCCCTCCCGGCCGCGTCGTGGACCGCAACCACCCCGTGCCGCGAGGCCAGGACGACCCCGCCGGCGTACATCGGGTGCGTGGGGGAGGGCTCGAGGAAGGTCCGGAGGTCGGTCGACATCTGCTGGAGCGGCCCCGGCAGCAGCCGGGCCGCCCTCGCGCTGCCGTCCCGCAGTCGGTGGTGCTCGAAGCGCAGGTCCTCGGGGGCGTCACGTCCGTGGGCACCGTCGCGGCCCGCGACGCCTTGTGGCGGTCGTCGGGCGCCGGCCGGCCCGGCGCCGCCCCCGCCGCTCCGAGGCTCGCGAGCACCAGGCCGAGCGCCACGACGGGAGCAGCCATCGCGGCCGACCTGCCCGCCCTCACGAGCGCCCGCCCGGGTAGAGCAGGTGACGCGAGCGAAGCCGGCGGAAGTCGGCCAGGTCGCCCCGCCAGCCCGCGACGATCTCGTCGACGTCCGCACCGGCATCGATCGCGAGCCGGGCCCGGTCGGTCCCGGTGAGCTTGTCCATCCAGTACGGGCCGGTGGTCTCGCGCCAGTCGAACCCGGGGTAGAGGTCGCGGCAGGTGACCATCATCGTGATCGCGGTGCGGATCGCGTCGAAGGCACCGCGGTCGGTGACGTGGAGCTGGACGCCGGCACAGGTCGCGCGGGTGTGCTTGGAGGCGAGTGGCGAGAAGTAGGCCTCGCGGAGCTCCACCCCCGGCAGGTCGCGCGCCTGCAGCGCCTCGGCCCAGCGGTGGTCGGCGTACGGCGCGCCGATCAGCTCGAACGGCCGGGTCGTGCCGCGGCCCTCCGAGAGGTTGGTCGCCTCGAACAGACAGGTGCCGGGATAGACGACCGCGGTCTCGACGCGCGGCATGTTCGGCGAGGGCATCACCCACGGCTGCCCCGTGTCCTCGGCGTACATGCTCCGGCGCCAGCGGTGCAGCTGCGAGACCGCGAGGTCGACCGGGCCGTCGGCGGCGGCGTCCTCGGGCAGGAACTCGGCGTTGAACAGCCCGGCGAGCTCGCCGACGGTCATGCCGTGCTGCTGCGAGATCGCCTTGCGGCCGACGAAGGTCGAGTTCTCCGGGTGGAGCACCGGGCCGTACGCCGCGGTGGCGCCGATCGGGTTCGGCCGGTCGAGGACCACGAACCGCACCCCGGCGATCGAGGCGGCGACCATGCAGTCGTACATCGTCCAGATGTAGGTGTAGAACCGCGCCCCGACGTCCTGGATGTCGAACATGATCGTCTCGACGCCCGCGTCGACGAAGTAGTCCGCGACCTGCTGCGGGGTCTTCGTGTAGGTGTCGTAGACCGGGATCCCGGTGCGCGGGTCCGGCCCGCCCGGCTCCGAGCCGCCCGCCTGGGCGCTGCCCCGGAAGCCGTGCTCGGGGCCGAACGCCGCGACCAGGTCGACCCGGTCGTCGGCGGCCATCACGTCGACCTCGTGACGAAGGTCGGCGACGATGCCGGTCGGGTTGGAGATCAGGCCGACCCGCTGGCCGGCGACCATCCGGTAGCCGTCGCGGCGCAGCGTGTCGAAGCCGGTGAGCACGCGGCTCCCGGCCCCGCCGGGACGTGCCGTTGCGGGGGTCGCGGTCAGGGTCGCCGCGCCTGCGGTGGCGGCGGCGCCGACCAGGAGGCCGCGGCGGCTGGTGCCGCTCATGGGTGTGCGCGTCATGTCAGTACTCCAGCCCGTGGCCGTAGGGGTAGAGCTGTCCCTTGCCGCTGCGCTGCGGGATCGTCACCGGCAACCGGCCCGACGGCGACTCCTCACCGACCAGCACGCGCACCAGCGAGTCGACCGCGGCCGCGGTGTAGGAGTACGTGGCGACGTACGCCCCGACCTGGGGGAAGCGGTTGAGGTCGTAGGGGTCGCGGACCGCGACGGCGACGACCTCGGTGCCGGTGGTCTCGAGCTTGCGGACCAGTCGGGCCTGTCCCTGCTGGCCGGCGAGGCCGGCGCGGTTGGTGAGGACGACCGTGACGTCGTGGTTCGCGGCCTGCTTGGTGACGGCCCTGATCGTCTCGTCGGTCGGCTTGAGACCGGTCTCGACGACGTCGGTCTCGAGGCCGCGCTCCTCGAGCCCCGAAGCGACGGCGGCAGTGGTGCTGACTCCCCAGCCGGTGACGAGCGCGTCGTCGACCTCGTCGGTGTCGAGCGGCAGTGCCCGCCTGCGGTTGCGGACCAGCGTCGTCGTGGCGTCGGTGATGTCCTGCAGGGTGGCGAGGTGGTCGGGGGTGCCGACGCTCGTCCCCACGGCCGCCGGGTCGACGTACGGATCCTCGACGATGCCGAGGTCGTGCTTGAGGGTGAGGATCCGGCGGACGGAGGTGTCGATCCGCGTCTCGGTCAGCTCGCCGGTCCCGACGGCCTCGAGCACCGCCTCGTAGGCCACGTCGAGCTCGGGGGCCATCAGCAGCATGTCGACGCCGGCCTTGAGGGCGAGCACCGGGACCCGGTCGTTGCCGTACGTCGCGGACGCGCCGGCCATGTCGAGCGCGTCGGTGATGACGACCCCGTCGTACCCGAGCTCCTCACGCAGGATGCCGGTCATGATCGGCTCGGAGAGCGTGGCCGGGTCGCCGCTCGGGTCGAGCGAGGGGACCGAGATGTGGGCGCTCATGATGGCCGGTACGCCGGCGGCGATCGCGGCCTCGAACGGCGGCCGGTCGAGCCGCTCCCACTCCGTGCGGGTGTGGTCGATGACCGGCAGACCGGTGTGGCTGTCGGTCGCGGTGTCGCCGTGGCCGGGGAAGTGCTTGGCCGCGCCGGCGACGCCGGCGGAGGTGTAGCCGCGGGTCTGGGCGGCCGTCATGCCCGCGACCAGGCCGGGGTTCTCGCCGAACGAGCGGACGCCGATGACCGGGTTGGCGGGGTTGACGTTGACGTCCGCGACGGGCGCGAAGTTCCAGTTGATGCCCATCGCGGCGAGCTCGTCGCCGTTGATCGCGGCGGCGTCGCGCGCGTCGCGGGTGGAGCGGCCGGCGCCGAGCGCCATGTTGCCGGGCAGCTGCGTGGCGGGCGCGCCGATCCGGGCGACGATGCCGCCCTCCTGGTCGATGCCGACCAGCGCCGGGATCTCCTGCGGCTGCGCGAGCGCGGCGTCCTGGACGCCGTTGGAGAGGCTCGCGATCTGCTGCGGGTTCTTCACGCTGTTGGTCCAGGCGAAGTAGGCGACGCCGCCGAGGTGGTAGCGGTCGATCAGCTCCGCGGCGTTGTCGACGCCGTAGAGGTCCTGGTTGGCTGCGACGTCGGCGGGGTCCTGGGTGTCGGCGGTGGTGCCGTAGGCGTGGGACATGAAGAGCTGGCCCACCTTCTCCTCCAGCGACATCGCGGCGAGGGTGGACTCGACCCACGCGTCCTGCGGCTTCTCCTGGGTGGCGGGAGGTGCGGCCTGGGCGCCGCGCGCGTCGACCGCCCCCGTGGAGAGCACGAGCGCGGACAGCGCGAGCATCACCCCCGCCGTCCTCCGACGTGACCCTGCGAGCATCCCGAGCTGCATGGCGATCCTTTCGGCGTCTGTGCCGCCGTCAATGATTGACGGCGTGGCTTGGTAGTTGGTGAGTTTCCTACCAAGGCCGCCGGAGGTCAATGGTGGGCGCCCACGCAGTACCGGTCAGGCGGCGACCAGGCGGTCGGTGAGGGCGCGGCGGACGTCGGCCTCGCGGACGACGTCGTGGTCGAAGGACTGCACCACGACCCGGCCGGGGTGGCCGGGGTCGGTGAGGGCGAGGGGTGGTGGCTCACCGGGGTGAGGGTGCCCGGCTTGCGTAGGCGGAAGGACCGAACGGCTGGCTCGGGTCGCCTCCCGGGCGGGGAGGTCGGTCGGTAGGTCGCGTTCGGTCCTTCCGTCCACGTGGGTCTGGGACTACCAGATCAACCCGGCCCACTCGGGGTGGTCGATGAACGGGTTGCGGTTGCCCTGCGAGGTGGAGTGGATGCGGTCGTTGCGGCGCATCTCGAAGGTGGAGACCGGGTCGGCGGAGCTCCAGGCGAGGAGCACTCGGGAGTCACACCATGACCAAACTAAAAGGTAAACACAGTATGTAGGTATGATGACGACATGACGATCCCTGTGACGGACGCGGAACCGGCAGCATCGGTCGGCGTGAGCGAGCCCACGAAGTCTTCACTGCTGACCATCGGTGAGCTGTCCGAGCAGACGGGCCTCTCGCCCCAGCTGCTCCGCACGTGGGAGTCGCGCTTCGGCTTCCCCGAGCCCACCCGGTTGCCGAGCGGGCACCGGCGCTACACCGACGCCGACGTCCGCGTCGTACGCCGGATCCTGGAGGAGCGTGAGCGCGGGCTGCGGCTCGAGCAGGCGGTCGCCGCGGCACAGCGGGCCGAGGACGTCTCCGAGACGGGGTCGGTGTACGCCGCGCTGAGCCTGCGCCACCCCGAGCTGACGTCCTACACGCTGACCAAGCGAACCCTGCTGGCACTCTCCTGGGCGATCGAGGACGAGGCCATGGCGCAGGGCACGCGCGGGGTCCTGGTCGGGACGTTCCAGCGCGGGCGCTACTTCGGCCAGTCGGCGAAGCGGTGGCAGGAGATGGCGCGCACGGCGCGGGGCTCGCTGGCGATGGCGGACTTCCCGGAGCACGACGACACGGCACGCCCCGCCCTGGTCTCGCTGGCCCCGGACTCGCCGCTGCTGCGGGAGTGGATCGTCGTGCACGACGCCCCGAGCTTCGCGGCCGCCCTCATCGCCTGGGAGCTGCCCGGCCAGGAGTCGGTGCCGGACTCGCAGCGGCAGTTCGAGGCGCTGTGGTCCGTCGACGGCCGGTTCGCGCGGGACGCCGCCACGACCTGCGCCGAGGTGGCGGTCGCGGCCGGGTCGGGCGCCGCGCGCGAGGTGCTGCGGCTGCTGGAGGAGTCGGCGACCCCCACGGCCACGTCACTGCGCAGCGCGAACGCCGTCTTCAACCGGATGGTCGCGTACGCCGACGGAACCACGCTGCGGGCCCGCCGCCGATCCGTGCATCCGGGCTGAGCGGCGTAGGTTCGGCACATGACGATCCGCAAGGGCACGACCGTGACCTGGGCCTGGGGCTCATCGACCGCCGAGGGCACCGTGACCGCGGTCCACCACGGCGACGTCACCCGCTCGTCGAAGGGGAAGCAGGTCACCCGTCACGGCAGCGACGACGACCCGGCGTACGTCATCGAGCAGGACGACGGCACGCTCGTGCTGAAGCTGCAGAGCGAGGTCGAGCGCGCCTGAGCGCCCGCAGCGGGTGTCGCCGGGATCGATCGCGCGGTCGACGCGGTCGACGCGGTCGCAGGTGGCGCACCTGGGTAGCGGTCAGCGGGTGGGGCACGAAGCGACGTACCTCCTCGACATGGGCGGGTGCGGTCACGACGACCTTCCCCCAGCTCTCGTCGGTGAGGTCGCGACGGTGTAGCGACCGTCGCCGGTATCGGGTGCGCGCGTGTCGTCACCCCGCCGCGATCAGGCTGGTCGCTGCGCTCGAGGTGCACGCCGCGATCAGCCTGGTCGTCCCGCCTGGTCGGGATCGCTCCGGTCCTCGCGCTGCGGGCCGCACGTGCTCTGGTGCTGGTGATGGCCGCGATCGTCGTGTGGGGCCGCTTCGGACCGGAGCAGCTCTCCGCCTGATCAGGTGTGGTTGAGGACTGCCGTCGAGATGAGGTGGTCGAGCTTGCGGATGTCGACCCCCTTGTTGAGCTTCACCTTGATGTGGCCGGCGCGGGTCCAGAGCTCCATCTCGGCGTTCAAGTCCAGCATCCGACCGGCGTTCTCGGATGACCACATGTTGATCGAGGAATAGGGCAGCGAGTAGATCTCGACCTTCTTGCCCGTCAGGCCCTGGGCATCGCGGACGATGAGCCGCTTGTTGGTGAAGACGGCGCTGTCCCGGAACGTCTTGTACGCCACCCAGGGCTGCTCGCCCTCGACCAGGATCGGGCCGAGGTCGTCTGGGATCGGGATCTCGGACACGAACGTCCAGGCGGTGATCGGTGCGGGCTCCATGCGGTTCCTCTCGTCGGTCTCCCCAGCCTTGACGTTACCCACGCTCGTCCAGGGAGCCCGGGTAGGGCGCGCGTCGTACTGTCGAACGCGACCACCCCGAACCAAGGAGCGCGCATGGAGTACACCCATCTCGGACGCAGCGGACTCTCGGTGAGCCGGCTGTGCCTGGGCACGATGAACTTCGGTCCGGAGACCGACGAGGCCGACAGCCACGCGATCATGGACCGCGCGCACGACCACGGGATCAACTTCTTCGACACCGCCAACGTCTACGGCTGGCAGCAGGGGGAGGGGATCACCGAGCAGATCATCGGCCGGTGGTTCGCGCAGGGCGGCGGGCGTCGCGACAAGACCGTGATCGCCACCAAGCTCTACGGATCGATGAGCGACTGGCCCAACGACACGTTCCTCTCCGCGCTCAACATCCGGCGCGCGTGCGACGCGTCGCTCAAGCGGCTCAAGACCGACTACATCGACCTCTACCAGATGCACCACGTCGACCGCGCCACGCCGTGGGACGAGATCTGGGAGGCCATGGAGACGCTGCGCGCGCAGGGCAAGATCCTGTACGCCGGGTCGTCGAACTTCGCCGGATGGCACCTCGCACAGGCCCAGGAGGCCGCGAAGGCACGCCACTTCACCGGGCTGGTGAGCGAGCAGTCGATCTACAACCTGCTCAGCCGCTGGGTCGAGCTGGAGGTGCTGCCGGCCGCGGAGCAGTACGGCCTCGGCGTCGTGCCGTGGTCGCCGCTCATGGGTGGGCTGCTGTCCGGGGCGATCCGCAAGAGCGAGCAGGGCGGCGGCTCCCGCTCGGGCAAGGGCCGCTCCGCCGAGCTGCTCGAGCAGCACCGCGACGCGGTCGCGGCGTACGAGGACCTGTGCCGTGAGCTCGAGGAGGACCCGGCCCACGTCGGACTCGCCTGGTTGCTCTCGCGCCCGGCCGTGACCGCGCCGATCATCGGTCCGCGCACGACCGAGCAGCTCGACGGCACCCTGCGCTCGCTCGAGATCGAGCTGTCCGTGGAGACGCTGGCTCGGCTCGACCAGATCTTCCCCGCACCCGGCCCGAACGGCTCGAAGCCCGCGCCCGAGGCCTACGCCTGGTAGTCGGGCCGGCTCAGCCGAGCAGCTCCCACACCCGGACGGTCGCGTCGGCCGCGCCGGCGAGCCCGATGCGCTGGAAGTTGCGGCCGCCCCGGGAGAACGCGTGGCGCACCTGCTCCGGCACGAGCGCCGCGTCCACCCGCTCCCAGTCGCAGGGGCGGACGTGGACGAGCTCGTCGGCTTCGTCGGACGCGTCGGACGCCTCGTGGCGGCAGCCGCCGGTCACCCGGCCGAGGTGGAACGCCCCGTCGAGGCGGGTCCACACGAAGCTCCCCTCCGGAACCGCGCAGAACCGGTCGAGCCGGGCGTCGTCACGCTCGCCCTCGCTCCGGCGTACGCCGACCACCCCGTCGGCCAGCGCCCGCGACGAGCGCATCGGTGCGCGGTAGGCGTCCACGCGTCCCAGCCTCCCACCCGGTCGGCTGCGGCTGACCTGGCCCGGGGGTTTCGAGGCTCGTCGCTGGCGCTCCTCGCACCTCAACCACCGGGAGGGTCGGGGCGCTCCTCGCACCTCGACCACCGGACCGGTGGACCTGGCCCGGGGGTTTCGAGGCTCGTCGCTGGCGCTCCTCGCACCTCAACCACCGGGAGGGTCGGCGCTCCTCGCACCTCAACCACCGGGGACCTGCCGGTGGTTGAGGTGCGAAGGCCGGCTACGGCCTGAGCCTCGAAACCCCCGGCTCCTCAGGCGTCGGGGGAGTCGAGCTTGTCGAGTCGCGCCCGCAGCGCCGGGACGCGGTGCGAGTTGCCGGTGAGGTCGACGTACTGCTGGCCGAAGACGGCGAGCAGCGCGTCGTCGAGGCGGCGTACGGCGCCGGCCGGGTGCCGGTAGCCCATCCTGGTGATCAGCTCGTCGGGGTCGACCGAGGTGAGCAGGTCGGCGAGCTCGTCGAGCGAGGTGATGCCGAGCTCGAGCAGCAGCCCGGCGATCCAGCCGTAGTGGTCGGAGTGCGACCACCCGGCGTCGGCGTACTGACCGGCGAGGAAGGTCGCGAGCTCCTGGCCGCTGACCCGCGGGTCGACGGGGTCGGCCTCGGGGATGGGAGCCGCGGTGCTCTGCAGCCGGGCCCGGATCGCGGCGAACTCCTGGTCGGCGAGCTCGAGCAGCCCGGCGGCCAGGGTGAAGCGACGGTCGAGGTCGGGCGCGTGCTCCTCGGGGACGGTGCCCTTGTAGCGGACGTCGTGCTCGAACTCCGCCCACGCGTGCTGCAGCACGGTGCGGACCTGGACGCTGCCGCGGTGGCCGACGAGGTCGCCGTACGTCGGGGGCGCGGGGTCGGGGACCGTGAGCAGCAGGTGTCGGCTGGCGTAGCCGAAGCGGCCCTCACTGGCGGTCTCCTCGCCGAGGTCGCGGTCGTCGAGGATCTCGAGCTGGTCGTCGAAGACGGCGGCGACGGCCGCCACGTCGCCGTGGACGTAGGTGATGACCCGGACGCCGATCTGGTCGGTGATCTGCTGCATCGGGTCGGCGTAGAGCGGGGCGCCGTCGACGGTCCGCGACGCCTTGGCCGCGAACGAGGCGACGCTCTTGGTGCGACCGGTGACGGTGAGGTAGTTGATGCCGGCCTCGTCGAGCAGGCTCGTGATCATCTCGACGTAGCGCCGGGTCGGCTCACGCAGGCCCGGCTGCAGCTCCGCGTAGGCACGCACCGCCTCCCGGACGGGCGCATGGGCAGGGCTGGTCACGGGTCCACCCTGCCCTATGCACGCCTCCGGAAGGTCCGGACCAGGCCGCTCATGGCTCGGCTAGGTTGGAGGCATGGGTGTGCCGGCGGCTGCAGACGTGGTGGTGGTGGGAGCCGGACTGGCCGGGTTGGCCGCCGCCGTACGCCTCCAGGACGCGGGCCTCGACGTCGCCGTCGTGGAGCGCTCCGACGCCGTGGGCGGGCGGGTGCGCACCGACGTGGTGGACGGCTTCCGGCTCGACCGCGGCTTCCAGCTGCTCAATCCCGCCTATCCCGAGGCGAAGCGCGTGCTCGACCTCGACGCCCTCGACCTGCAGCCGTTCCTGGCCGGGCTGATGGCGTGCACCCGGGACAAGCGCTACGCGCTGGGCGACCCGCTGCGGCTGCCGACCGCGATTCCCACCTCGCTCGCCGCGCCGGTCGGGTCGATCAAGGAGAAGCTCGCTTTCGGGACCTGGGTCGCCGGCCTCGGCCTCGGCCTCGGCAGCGCCGAGGCGATCCGCGACAGCGAGGACCGGCCGCTGATCGAGGAGCTGCGCGCCCGCGGCATCGGCGGCGCGCTCACCGACACGGTGCTGCGACCCTTCCTCTCCGGCGTGCTCGCCGAGACCGAGCTCGAGTCCTCGCAGCGGATGGTCTCGATCCTGCTGCGTGCCTTCGCCCGCGGCAATCCGTCGGTGCCGGCGCTCGGCATGCAGGCGATGCCCGAGCAGCTCGCGGCCCGGCTCGCCGACGGCACCGTCCACCTCGACACCTGCGTCACCGCTCTTCGCGCCGGTGTCGTCGACACCGCGGCGGGCCCGATCGCGGCGAAGGCCGTCGTCTGCGCGGTCGGTGGTGAGGTCGCCGTCGAGCTCGGCGTCCCCGGCTCGCCGATGCGCGCCCTCACCACCTGGTGGTACGCCGCGGCGGAGCCGCCCTCCGACCGGGCCCTGCTCCACGTCGACGCCGAGCCCTCGATGCACCGCGGCCCGTTGGCCAACACGGTGGTGATGACGACCGCCGCGCCGGCGTACTCCTCGGACGGGCGGTCGATGGTCGCGGCCACCGCGGTCGGCCGCCACCCGGACGCCCAGGCCGATGCCCGCCGCCACGCGGGGCTGCTCTACGGCGTCGACCCGACCGGCTGGGAGCTGCTGCGCACCGACGTGGTCGAGCACGCGCTGCCGGCCCACCCGGCGGGCCAGCCGCTGGCACAGGACGTCGCGCTCGGCGACGGGCTGTTCGTCTGCGGAGACCACCGCGACACCCCGTCCATCGAGGGGGCGCTGGTCTCCGGGCGCCGCGCCGCCGAGGCGGTGCAGGCCGAGCTCAGCCTGTCTGCGGCCTGACCAGCCGCTTCAGCGCCAGCCGCGCGATCGGGACGTACGGCGCGGCGAGGTAGGGGTGCGCGTGGATCCGCACCCACGCCCGGCTGCCGGTCTCGGTCGCGGCGACCCCGTGGTCCATCCCGACCCCGACGATCCCCAGCCCGACCCACCACGACCACTCGTGGGCTCGGTGGTCGACGTAGCGGATCCGGAAGGGGACGAACGTGAACACCGGCCCGTGGACCGTGCCACGGGTGCCGTGCTCGATCGGCTCGCCCTCGGCGAGGTCCGGGACGTCGACGCGCTGGATCTGCGGCGCCCACGTCGGCCACTGCGACGGCTGGGTGTAGCGCTCCCAGACCTGGTCCACGGGTGCCTGGCCCTCGACGGAGATCAGCATCAGTTGAGCACCACGATGCCGGCGTTGAGGGCGGTCGCGAAGGCGACCCAGGCGACGTAGGGGACCAGCAGCCAGGCGGCGACCGGCGACGGACGCCGGAAGGCCAGCGCGGTCGCCACCAGCACGCCGAGCAGCAGCACGATGTTCACCAGCGCGAGGGTGTGGAGCCCGGCGGCGAAGAACAGCGGGGTCCAGACCAGGTTGAGCACCAGCTGCACCGACCACAGGGTGAGCGCGCTGCTCCAGCCGGTGCCGGTCGGGAGCCGCCGCCAGACCAGCCAGGCGGCGACCGCCATCATCACGTAGAGCACCGTCCACACCGGGCCGAACAGCCACGACGGCGGCGCGAACGCCGGGAGCTCGAGCGCGCGGTAGGTCTGGCCGGCCGAGCCGGCGGCGAGTCCGCCCACGAGGGCGACGACCGCCACGGCGGCCAGGAAGCGGGGCAGCACGACCCAGGACGGCGTACGGCGGGAGCTCACGGCGGTCGACACACCCCCAGTCTGCACAGCCGGTGGTTAGTGTGGAAGACGTGAAGATCCAGCGCACCGTCGAGACGACCGCCGCTCCGGCCGCAGTCTTCGCCTACCTCAGTGACTTCAGCAACACCACCGAGTGGGACCCCGGCACGATCACCACCGAGCGGGTGTCGGGAGACGGTGGTGTCGGAACCGTCTACAAGAACGTGTCGGAGTTCAACGGGAAGCGGAGCGAGCTGCGCTACGAGGTCGTCGACGTCGTGCCCGAGCGGCGGTTCGCGCTCCAGGGCGAGGGCAAGGCCGTGCACGCCGACGACACCATGGAGTTCAGCGCGACCCCGACCGGGACCCGCGTCACCTACACGGCGGACATCCGCTTCAAGGGTGCGCTGAAGGTCGCGGAGCCCTTCCTGGGCAAGGCGTTCAAGAAGCTCGGCGACGAGGCCGAGGCCGGCATGCGCGAGGCCCTCGCGAAGCTGTGACCGGGTGCTGATGACCACGCGCTGGCTCTTCGGGGACCAGCTCGGCCCGCACTTCACCCACGACCACCGGGGGCCGGTGCTGCTCGTCGAGTCGCGCGCGGTCCTCGCCCGCCGCCGCTTCCACCGCGCCAAGGCGCACCTCGTCCTCTCCGCGATGCGGCACCGGGTGCGCGAGCTCGGCGACCGGGTCACCTACGTGAGGACCGACGGCGGGTACGCCGACGCGGTGCGCTCGCACGTCGGTGACGGGCCGGTCGAGGTCGTGCACCCCACGTCGTACGCCGCACTCGGGCTCGTGACCCGGCTGGGGCGCGAGCTCGACCTGACGGTGCTCGACCCGCGGGGGTTCGCCACGCCGCGTGCCGACTTCGAGCGCTGGGCCGAGGGCCGCGGCGCCAAGCGGCTGCTGATGGAGGACTTCTACCGCCGCGCGCGGCAGGCGCACGGCGTGCTGCTGGACGGGGCGGAGCCCGCCGGTGGTCAGTGGAACTTCGACCACGACAACCGCCAACCACCCCCCCGGGGCGCGACCACGTTGGGCGTGCCCGAGCCGTGGTGGCCCGAGGAGGACGAGATCGACGAGGAGGTGCGTGCCGACCTCGACGCGTGGGAGCGCGACGGCGCCGTGTCGTTCCTCGGGCAGGACGGGCCGCGGCGCTTCGCGGTCACCCGGCGGCAGGCGCTGGCGGCGCTCGACCACTTCGTCGAGCACCGGCTGCCGCACTTCGGCGCGCACGAGGACGCGGTCCTCGAGGGCGACCCGTGGATGGCGCACTCGCTGGTCTCGGTGCCGATGAACCTCGGCCTGCTCGACCCGCTCGAGGTCGTACGCCGCGCGGAGGAGGCCTACCTCGCCGGCTCGGCGCCGATCGCGTCGGTCGAGGGCTTCTGCCGCCAGGTGATCGGGTGGCGCGACTACGTCTGGCACCTCTACTGGCACTTCGGCGAGTCCTACCGCCGCCGCAACGAGCTGCACGCGTCCGAACGGATGCCGCAGTGGTTCGCCGAGCTCGACGGCTCCGCCACGGACGCCCGGTGCCTGTCGCACACGCTGGACCAGGTGTCGACGTACGGCTGGGTGCACCACATCCCGCGGCTGATGGTGCTGGGTTCCTACGCGATGCAGCGCGGCTGGTCGCCGTCGCAGGTGACCGACTGGTTCCACCGAGCGTTCGTCGACGGCTACGACTGGGTGATGGTGCCGAACGTGGTCGGGATGTCGCAGCACGCCGACGGGGGTGCGATGGCGACCAAGCCGTACACGTCCGGGGGTGCCTACCTGAACACGATGACCGACCACTGCGGCTCGTGCCGCTTCGACCCGAAGGTGCGCGTGGGGGACGACGCGTGCCCGTTCACGGCCGGCTACTGGTGGTTCCTCGACCGGCACCGCGACGACTTCGCCGGCAATCCGCGGATGGCGCGGGCGGTGAAGGGGCTCGACCGGCTCTCCGACCTGCCGGGGCTGGTGGCGCAGGAGGACGAGCGGGGCAACCGGGCGCCGTGACGCGTGCCCGCCGGGGATCGGGGTACGGACCCCCCATGGCGACGATCCAGAAGGTGGCCCTCGTGGTGCTCGGGTTCCTCATCGTGGGAGGCGGCATCATGCTGGCGATCTACCTCCTCAACGGTGGTGAGGGCGACTCGACCGACATCCCGGGGAGCCCCGAGGTGGTCAGCTCGCTGAGCCTCCGCTAACGGCAGGGGATGCCGGCCAGGCGGGCCAGGCCCTCGAGGTCGCCGGGGCCGAAGTCGGTGCGGCCGGAGCTGGTGTCGAACATCAGCTCACCGGCGTCGTCGACGTGGTCGAGCCCGAGCACGTGGCCCAGCTCGTGCTGGACGATCGCCCGCATCGACCCGAAGCTCCCGTCGACGGCCGCGTCGGTGAAGACCGCGGTGTCGAGCGCGATGGAGCCGGTGACGTAGTAGGCCCGCCCGAAGCCGCTCTCCGCCGCGCTGCCGCCCAGCCCCGCGGTGTCCCCGGCCAGCTCGGGGAGCTCGTCCTCGTCGGCGAACCCGATCACCACCGGCTGCGCCAGCCCCGGGGCGTAGCCGCGGGCGAAGGGACGCCGCTGCGTGGTGCCGGCGTACGTCAGGTCCATGCCGGTCGCCCACGCGACGTCCGCGGCCGCGTCCTCGATCAACGGCTCCCACTCCTCCGGAGCGCCCTCGGGGTTGACGACGTACTCGACCGGCTCGCAGGGGTCCCACCCCACCGGCTCGCTGCTCCCGCGCTGGGTCCGCAGGAACGCGTGGCTGCCCTGGCCGGGCGTGTAGTCGGGCGCTGCGCCGTGCCGCTCGCCGCCGAGCCCGAGCAGCCGGCGCGTCGTCGCGAACTCGTCACCGGGGGAGAGCAGCACCAGCAGGCCGAGGATGACGGCAGTGACGAGCAGCCCCGCCAGCGACGCCGGCATCCCCCGCTTCTCCTCCACGCGTGAAGTATGCGTTCGTGGTGGCTGTTCCGCCCCACTTGCGCGGTGCTGTTGCTCCTGGTGCGGGTGCTGGCTCCCGCGGGAGTCGCCACAACACCGCAGGAGTCGTACCGGTGGCGTGTCAGGCGGCGAGCCTCGGCGGCGAGCTCGAACAGGCTGCTGCGGTAGGTCTTGTCGGCTGACCATGGGTCGACCTGGCAGCCCAGTGTCCTGAGTTCCTCGGCCAGCTGCTCCTCGGTGACGGCCGCCGTCGCGGCGTCGATCTCGTCGGGCAGAGCCACCGCGAGGTCGGGTTCGTCCCGATGAACCGCTCTGCTACCGCTCCGGGGGTGGGCCCGAACAGGTCGAAGTCCTGGTGGAGGTGGGCCGCCATCAGGTGTTCCAATGCCGGCAGCCGCATCCGCTTCCCCCTCATGGTTCTTCGGCGTTCGGGCCTCGTCGAGCTCGCCGACCGCCGCCGCGACGTCGTCGGCCGCGACCCGGAGGGCGTCGTGCCCGGGAAGGAGCTCCATGCCGTCGACCCTGCCCCAGATCGTGACCGCGTCGTCGGCTGTCCACAGGCACGCGGACAGGCAGGCGGACAGGCACGCGGACAGGCACGAGGACAGGCGAAGAAATCTGCGCGCCGGTGTCGATCCCGGACCCATTCGCACGTCAGGGTGGTGAGGTCGCACCCGCGGCCCGCACACACGCCGGAGGACACCACCCGATGAGCCGCTACCTGATCCTGCTGCCCGCACCCGAGGCGGAGTGGGCCGACCTGCCCGACTCCGCGCACGAGAAGGGGGTGGCGTCGCACGGCAGGTTCCAGTCGGACCTGCACTCCGGGGGCCACACGCTCGTGACCGTCAGCCCGCTCGAGCCGTCGGCGCAGGCGACCTCGATGCGTCCCGACGACGCCGGCGGGGTGCTGGTCACCGACGGACCCTTCACGGAGTCCGCGGAGCAGGTGGTCGGCTTCTACCTCGTCGAGAGCGACGACGAGGCCGACCTGCGCGCGGCGTGCGAACGCTTCGCCGCGCGGGGCGAGCTCATCGAGTTCCGACGCCTGGCAGAAGACTGAGGGAGACAGACATGACCGAGTACGTGGTGCTGATCATCGGGGACGCCGAGCGCTGGTGGACGACGATGAGTGAGCAGGAGCGCGAGCAGGGGTACGCCGAGTACGGACGCTTCACCGAGGAGCTCGGGGCGCGCGGGCACACCATCACCGGCGGTGCCGAGCTGCACGGGAACTTGCGGGCACGCTCGATCCCGGCCGGGGGCGGGACCGCGACCGACGGACCGTTCGCGGAGACCGCCGAGCAGGTCGGCGGCTTCTTCCAGGTGGAGACCGACGACCTCGACGACCTGCTCGACTGCTGCCAGATCGTCGCCAGGCTGGGCGACGGGATCGAGGTACGGCCCACCGTCTCGTCGGACGAACGCGGCTCGTGAAGCGCTACGTGCTGCTCCTCGCCTACGTCCCGGGGCGCTGGGAGGAGGCGAGCGCGGCCGAGCAGCAGGGCTACCTCGACGCCCACACCGCCTTCGAGGAGTACGTCGCGCGGCACGGCCGCCGGCTGGCCTCCGCGGCGCTCGCCGACGCCGACGTCGCCACCACGGTGCGCCACCGTGACGGCGCGGCGGTGGTCAGCGACGGGCCGTTCGTGGAGACCACCGAGATCGTCGGGGGCTACTACGACGTCGAGCTGCCGGACGTCGACCACGCGATCGCTGCCGCCCAGCTGCTCCCCGCGGCGTACGCCGTGGAGATCCGCCCGACCGTGGTGATCGAGGGCTACGAGCACCCGTGACCCTCGAGGCGGTGGTGCGCGAGGAGTGGGGGCGGCTGACGTCCCTGCTCCTCGCGCAGTTCCGCCGGCTCGACCTGGTCGAGGACGCGCTCGGCGACGCGGTGGAGGCGGCCGCGCGACGCTGGCCGGTCGACGGCGTGCCCGACAACCCTGCCGCCTGGCTGCACACCGTCGCGCGGCGGCGGGTGCTCGACCGGCTGCGGGCGGAGTCGATGGCGCGGCGCAAGGAGCCGTTGCTGGTGGTGGAGGCGCTGCGCGAGGAGGGAGGTACGGCGATGGCCGACCCCGGCGGGCTGGTCGAGGACGACCTGCTGCGCCTGGTGCTGATGTGCAGCCACCCGGCGCTCGCCCCCGAGGCCGCGAGCGCGCTCACGCTGCGGCTCGTGCTCGGCGTCAGCACCCACGACATCGCGCGGCTCTTCCTGGTGGGCGAGACGACGATGGCGGCGCGGCTGACCCGCGCGAAGAAGAAGGTCGTCGCGGCCGGCATCCCGTTCGCGGTGCCGTCGGCCGACGTGCTGCCCGACCGGCTCGACACGGTCGCGCAGACGGCCTACCTCGGGTTCACCGCCGGCTACGCGCCCGGCAGCGGCCCCGACCTGCTGCGCGCCGACCTCGCGGGCGAGGCGGTGCGACTGGTCCGGGTCGTGCTCCGCGTCCGCCCCGACGAGGCGTCGCTGGTCGCGCTGCTCGCCCTGATGTTGCTCCAGCACTCCCGGCGCGACGCCCGCGTCGACGACGCCGGCCGACTGGTGCTGCTCGACGACCAGGACCGGACCCGCTGGCGCCGCGACGAGGTCGACGAGGCGCTCGCGGTGCTGCGCTCACCGGTCCTCGCCGGACCGGTCACCCCGCTCGCCGCGTCGTACGCCGTGCAGGCGCGGATCGCCGCCGAGCACGCGACCGCAGCCAGGGCCGGGGAGACCCGGTGGGACCGGATCGTCGACCTGTACGACCTGCTGCTGCGGATCGTCCCCTCGCCGAGTGCCCGACTGGCGCGCGCGGTCGCCGTGGCCGAGGCCTCCGGGCCCGCCGCCGGGTTGGCCGCCCTCGACGACGTCGACCTCCCGGGCAGCCACCGTCCCGCCGCCGTCCGCGCCGAGCTCCTCACCCGGGTCGGGGAGCCGGACGCCGCCCGCGCGGCGTACGACCGGGCGATCGCGGCCTGCCGCAACGACGCCGAGCGGGAGCACCTGCGGGCCAAGCGGGCCGCGCTGGGTGCTTGACCGCCGCCGCCCGCGGATGGATCGTGGAGACCGGCGCCGCCGAGCTCACGATCGACCAGACCGACCCCTCGGACCAGGCCCCCCGGGGGTTTCGAGGCTCAGGCCCGGGGGCCTTCGCACCTCAACCACCGGGGGAGGGTCCGGTGGTTGAGGTGTGAGGAGCGCCAGCGACGAGCCTCGAAACCCCCGGACCCCGGGGGCCGTCCGGTGGTTGAGGTGTGAGGAGCGCCAACGACGAGCCTCGAAACCCCCGGACCCCTCAGACCAGGGTCCCCGGGTCGTCGGGCACGTCGACGGCGTTCTCGGTGAGCAGCTCGATCGCGATGACCTCGAGGGCGCGGTAGTTGGTCGAGGCGAGCACGACGGGGGCGGCGACGCCGGCGTCGTAGGACTGGCGCCAGCGGCCGGCGACGACGCACCACCGGTCACCGGGGGAGAGCCCTGCGAACTGCCACTCCGGGCGCGGGGTGGTGAGGTCGTTGCCGACCGAGCGCTGGTGGGCGAGGAACTCCGGCGTCATCACGGCGCACACGGCGTGCAGGCCGGGGTCGAGCGGGCCGCAGGTGCACGACCCGTCGCGGTAGAAACCGGTGAGGGGGTCGTCGCTGCACGGCGCCAGCGGCCCGCCGAGGACGTTGCGCTGGCCGCTCGGCGCCTCGGTCATCGCGCCGCGACCAGGTCGTAGACCTCGCGGGTGCGGTCGGCGATCGCATCCCACGAGAAGGCCTCGATCGCGCGTATCCGCCCGGCCCGTCCCATCGCCGCCGCCCGGTCCGGGTCGGTGACGACCTCGGTCATCGCGGCGGCGAAGGCGGTGACGTAGCCGTCGGGATCGAGAGGGGTCCCGGTGCCATCTCCCGCCTGCTCGATCGGCACCAGCAGCCCGGTCTCGCCGGGCACCACGACCTCGGGGATGCCGCCGGTGGCGGTGGCGACGACCGCGGTCTCGCACGCCATCGCCTCCAGGTTGACGATCCCGAGCGGCTCGTAGATCGAGGGGCACGCGAAGATCGTGGCCGCGGTGAGCAGCGCGACGACGTCGGGTCGTGGCAGCATCTCGCGGATCCAGACCACACCGGTCCGGTCGGCCGCGAGCCCGGCCGCCAGCGCCTCGACCTCGGCCTCGATCTCGGGAGTGTCCGGGGCGCCGGCGCACAGCACGATCTGCACCTCGGGCGGCAGCGCGGCGCACGCACGCAGGAACAGCGGCAGCCCCTTCTGCCGGGTGATCCGGCCGACGAACACCACGCTCGGCCGGTCAGGATCGAGGCCGAGCCCACGCACCCGGTCGGGGTCGGCGACCGGCGACCAGTCGTCGGTGTCGATGCCGTTGTGCACCACGTGGACCCGCGCGGGGTCCAGCGCGGGGTAGCAGCGCAGCACGTCGTCGCGCATCGCCGCCGACACGGCGATCACGCCGCTCGCCGCTTCGTAGGCCGTCCGCTCGACCCACGAGGACACGGCGTACCCCCCGCCGAGCTGCTCGGCCTTCCAGGGCCGCAGCGGCTCGAGCGAGTGGGCCGTGACGACGTGGGGCACGCCGTGCAGCAGCCCGGCGAGGTGGCCGGCCATCACGGCGTACCAGGTGTGGGAGTGGACGAGGTCGGTCCCGGCGCAGGCGTCGGCGATCGCGAGGTCGACGCCGAGCGTCCGCAGCGCGGGATTGGCGGCGGCGAGCTCCGCCGGTTCGGCGTACGACGCGGTGAGCGGCTCGTCCCGCGGGGCGCCGAAGGCGTGCACCCGGGTCTCGAGGTCGGGGAGCCCGCGCAGGGCCCGGACCAGCTCGGCGACGTGCACGCCGGCGCCGCCGTAGACCTCGGGTGGGTACTCCTTGCTGAGCACGTCGACGCGCATGGCTCGACCGTAGTGGGCGCCCGCGTGGCGCGCGAGCACCGGTCCGGCCCTGGTCGTGGGGTCGACCGGCGTGACGCCCGCCACTAGCGTGCAGTCATGCGCCGCGACTCCCGCAAGAACGTCCTCGCCATCGTCCTCGCCGGCGGGGAGGGCAAGCGGCTGATGCCGCTGACCGCCGACCGGGCCAAGCCGGCGGTGCCCTTCGCCGGGATCTACCGGCTGATCGACTTCGCGCTGTCGAACGTCGTCAACTCCGGCTACCTCAAGGTCGTCGTGCTCACGCAGTACAAGTCGCACAGCCTCGACCGCCACGTCACGCAGACCTGGCGGATGTCGACGATGCTCGGCAACTACGTCGCGCCGGTGCCGGCGCAGCAGCGGGTCGGCAAGCGGTGGTACCTCGGCAGCGCCGACGCGATCTTCCAGAGCCTCAACCTGATCACCGACGAGAAGCCCGACATCATCGTGGTCGTGGGCGCCGACCACGTCTACCGGATGGACTTCAGCCAGATGGTGGCCCAGCACGTCGAGATGGGCGTGCCGTGCACGGTCGCGGCGATCCGGCAGCCGATCGAGCTGGCCGACCAGTTCGGCGTGATCGACGTCCAGCCCGAGGACCCGAAGCGGATCCGCGACTTCCTCGAGAAGCCGAAGGACCCGGTCGGGCTGCCCGACAGCCCCGGCGAGGTGCTGGCCTCGATGGGCAACTACGTCTTCGACGCGGACGCGCTCGTGGCGGCGGTCACCCGCGACGCCGACCTCGACGACAGCGCCCACGACATGGGCGGCGACATCGTGCCCGCGTTCGTACGCCGTGACCAGGCGGCGGTCTACGACTTCAAGGACAACGAGGTCCCGGGCGCGACCGACCGCGACCGCGGCTACTGGCGCGACGTCGGGACGATGAGCTCCTACTTCGCCGCCCACATGGACGTCGTCAGCCCGCTGCCGATCTTCAACCTCTACAACTTCGACTGGCCGATCTACACCTCCTACGGCCCGCAGCCGCCGGTGAAGGTCGTGCAGGGATCGGGCGGCCAGGACGCCGTCATCGGCGACGCCGTCCTCTCGCCCGGCGTGGTCGTCAGCGGCGGGTCCGTGCACCGCTCGGTTCTCTCGCCCGAGGTCCGGGTCGAGGCCGGGGCGGTGGTCGAGGACAGCGTGCTGCTCAACGGCGTCACCGTGGGTGCCGGTGCGATCGTGCGCAACACGATCCTCGACAAGAACGTCGTGGTGCCGCCGGGCGCGCGGATCGGGGTCGACCCGGTCGCCGACGTCGAGCGCGGCTTCATGGTCGAGGACGGGCTGACCGTGCTCGGCAAGGGGCAGCCCTTCCCCGAGTGACCGGGACCCCGCTCAGCGGCGGGGCGGCCGGTGCGCTGCCACTGCTCGAGCGCTGTGCGGCGCAGCAGCATCACCGGCAACGAGGCGTCGGCGACCTCGACCTGGACGTGGGGTCGGACCAGCTGGTGGCGCATCCGGTCCTCCTCGGGCCGGGCTGCGTGTGGGGGTGGGGGGAGCAGGCTTGCAGCAACCTGCCGGTGCGGTTGTCGCCGCCCCGTGACGCCCCGGTGGCACTGCTTTCGGCCGGTTCGGACCGGATCGGACCGGATCGGACCGGATCGGACCGGATCGGATCGCAGATCGGATCCAGTCAGATCGGATCCGGTCAGGTCAGAGGATTCCGGCCGCGCGCGCCGGCTCGGCGTACGCCCGGGCGAGCGAGGCGACGGTCTCGTGCGCGTTGAGCCCGCTCGGGTTGGGCACCACCCAGAGCTCGGTCCCGGCCAGCGGCTCCGGCTGCAGGCCTGCGGCCGCCCGGCGTACGCCGAAGGCAGCGCGGTAGGCCGTGATGCCCGCGATCGCGACGACGCGGGGCCGGACCCGCGCCACCGTCGCGGCCAGCTGCTCGCCCCCCGCGTGCAGCTCCTCGGGACCGAGCTCGTCGGCACGCGCGGTCGCCCGGCGGACCAGGTTGGTGATGCCGAGGCCGCGGGCGAGCACGCGTCGACGGTCCTCGTCGGTCATGCCCGCGGCCGGGTCGACGGGCTCGGTGAGGATCCCGGCGGCGAGCAGGGCGGGGTAGAACCGGTTGCCGGGGTGGGCGAAGTGGGTGCGGGTGGCCGCGGTCCACAGCCCGGGGTTGATGCCGACGAAGAGCAACCGGACGTCGGGACCGAGCAGGTCCGGGACCTCGGCGTCGCGGAACGCCTCGAGCTCGGCGCGGGTGAAGCGGGCCATGGCCCCGACCCTGTCAGGGGGCCGTGTGGCGCACGACGATGCCGTCGGCGACCTCGCGCTGGCCACCGTCGGAGGGCTGGTTGAGGACCCGCAGCGAGTCCTTGCGGGTGAGCCCGGCGATCGCCGACGAGCCGCCGCCGTCGAGGTTGAGCGCGGCCTCGGCGCCGAGCTGCTTCAGCATCCGCGCGAGCTCGACGAGGGTGTAGCCGCGACTGTGCGACTGCCGGCCGTCGACGACGAGCAGCAGGATCCGGCCGGTCTGGCGGTCGATGCCGACGGCGGTCCGCGGGTGGAGGATCCGGTCGTCGCTGACCCGGATCCGACCGCGGTCGAGCAGGATGCTCTCGCCACTGATCGCGACCGCGGGCTGCCGCTCGAGCTTCGACCGCACGGTCACCGTCGACCCGACCCGCAGCTGCGCGAGCTGCTCGGCGCCGGGACCGCGGCCGACGAGGACCGGCCCGTCGATGTCCTCGCCGGACGAGAGGTCGGTGGTGTTGGCGACGACACGACCGTCCTGCACCACGACCATCCGGACGCCGCTGCGCTGGCCGTCGGTGATCGCGTAGCCGGAGGTCGAGCCCCACCTGCCGTTCCAGATCCCGATCCCGCCCGCCCGCGCCCGGGGCGAGTTGAGGTTGGTGATCTCCAGCTGGGGGTGCTCGAGGACCTTCGCCTCGAGCAGCGCCCTGCCGATCCCGGCCGTGCCGTCACGGCGTACCCAGAAGGCGTTGTTCCAGGTGTGGCGGGCAGCGTGGAGGAAGCCGCGCTGCCGGTCCTGTCCCACCCCGAGCGGGGCGCCGGTGTCGGCGATGTCGAAGAAGCCGCCGTTCACCGCCGCGACCGCGGCCCTGCCCTCGCGCCGCAGCATCCCGGTGACGGTGTCGCGGTCGGGCACGTGCCGCCCGGTCCTGCCGTAGTCGATGCTCACGCCCGGGACCGACGGGTCGATCGTCACGAGGTGGGCCCGGACCTGCCCGCGTGCGTCGGTCCGGTCCCACCGTCGAAACGTCACCCCCGGCGCCATCCGCCACGAGCGGCGGTTGTCGATCCGCGGCCGCATCGCCCGGGCGTACGCCGACAGCGGCTCCGCGATCTCGCCGGCCTCGCCGTCGGAGGTCTGCCGCGGCTGGCCCTCCTCGCCGGAAGAGAGCGTCCCGCGGTCGTCGGGCCGGCCGGGCTGCCCGTGCGGCCAGAGGTCGACCATGAGGGCCGCCGCGACGAGCGCGACGACCAGCAGTCCGATCCGGAGACGCATGGGGTCCAGCCTAGGAACCCGGCGCCGCATCCCGGGAGGCGGGACCCGTGTTGCCGGATTGTCCCCCGGTCAGGGCACCACCGGCAGGTGCACGCGCGTGTTCTCGAGCGTCACGATCCCCGGCGTACGACCGGAGGCGCCGAGGAAGGTGTCGCTGGTCGCGCTCGCGAGGACGCAGAGGGTCTGGCCGGCGGGCCGGTCTCGACCGCGCTCGGAGACGCTCGTCAGGCAGCCGTCGGGGGTGAGCGGCGCCGTGACCAGGGTCGACACGGCCAGGGCGAGCGTCAGCGAGGACGCGAGGCGGCGCAGCATGCGCACTAGTGTGCCGATCGTGGCAACGCCCCGGAGCACCCCGACGGACGTCCCCGCCAACGTCTTCGTGGCAGCCGACAATCTCGAGGTGCTGGCGCGGCTGGCGCCCGGCTCGGTGGACCTGGTCTACCTCGACCCGCCCTACAACACCGGCAACGACTTCGCCTACGTGGACCGCTGGGGCGAGCACGCCGCGTGGGTGGCGATGATGCGGCCGCGGCTCGAGTCGGCCCACGGCGTACTCCGGGAGAGCGGAGCCATCGCCGTCAGCATCGACGACCACGAGGTCGCCCACCTGCGGCTGCTGATGGACGAGGTGTTCGGCGAGGGCTGCTTCCTCGCGCAGGTCGTGGTCAACCTCAACCCGAAGGGACGCCAGCTCGGTGGCGGATTCGCGACCAGCCACGAGTACCTCCTGGTCTACGCCCGCGACGCCGAGCGGTGCGTGCTCGACGCCAGCAGCCACGAGACCGTCGACCCGCGCGACTTCCCGCTGACCAGTGCCCAGGGGCGTCGCCACCGCGAGCTCCCGCTGCGCAACACGAACAAGAAGTTCAACCCCACCACCGCGCGCACGATGCACTTCCCCCTCTGGGGCGACCCGGTCGGGGGCGAGGTGCGTACCGCGCCCTTCGACGGCGGCGTCGAGGTGTTGCCGGTCTTCGGCGACGGTACGCCGGCGGTGTGGCGCTGGTCGCGGCCGCGGATCGACGAGCGTCCGGGTGACCTGCGCTGCCGCATCGTCGCCGGGAGGCTGGGGGAGCGGGTCGACGTCTTCCAGCGCGACTGGCTCGACGGGCAGCTCGGGGTCGAGGGACGCCGACGCAAGAAGCTGCGCACCGTCTGGCTCTCCGAGGAGGTCGGCTCGACCGACACCGCGGTGGCCGAGCTCAAGGCGCTGGTCGGGCACGTCTTCGAGTCGCCCAAGCCCACCGGGCTGCTGCGCCGGCTGCTGCACACGATGCCCGCGGACGCGGTGGTGCTCGACTTCTTCGCCGGCAGCGGCACCACCGGCCACGCCGTCGCGCTCGCCAACGCCGAGGACGGCGGACGGCGTACCTGTCTCTCGGTGAACTCCCCCGAGCCCACCCGGGTCGGCTCGAACGCCCGCTCCGCGGGGCTCGCCACGGTCGCCGACATCACCCGCGCCCGGTTGCGGGCGGTCGCCGAGGTGGTCGGCGGCGGCTACGAGGAGCTCGACGTCGAGCGGGTCGGCTGCTGGCTCTCCTGACCGTTCGGAGGTCTCGACACCCTCCCTCGCCCAGGGGCCCGGTCGGCTCGACCACCTGCCTGCGCAGGGGCTGCGCGGGAGCTAGAGCCCTGCCGCCTTCTCCAGCCCGGTCAGCTCGTCGTCGAGGTGGGTGAGCAGGCGCTGCAGGTGGGGCAGGGTGCGCCGGCAGCCGGTGAGGCCGAAGCACATCAGCCCGTCGTACGACATGCAGGTGATGTTGAGGGCCATCCCGTTGATCGGGATCGACAGCGGGTAGGTGCCGAGCAGCTGCGCGCCGTTCCAGTAGTGGGTGGTGCGCGGGCCGGGGACGTTGCTGATGATCACGTTGTAGGGCGGGCGGACGATGCCCTGCATCCGCAGCAGCGGGGTCAGGATCGCCGGGGCCTGGCCCAGGGCGCTCATGGCGAGGATCTGCGCCGGGGTCATCGAGGACAGCGCCTGCTTGCCATCCCGCATCGAGCGGTGGACCGCGGCCAGCCGCTCGCCCGGGTCGGCGAGCTGGGTGCCCATCTGGACCATGATCGCGCCGACCGCGTTGCCGCCCTCGGTGGAGGCGACCTGCGACTGCTTCGCGTCGAGCGCGACCGGGACCATCGCGACCAGGCTGGTGTCGGGCAGCGCGTCGTACTCGAGCAGGTAGCGCCGCAGCGCCCCGGAGCACATCGCGATCACGACGTCGTTGATGGTCGTGCCGGCCGCCTTGCCGACACCCCGCATCCGCTCGATCGGCCAGTCCTGGGCGGCGAAGCGGCGCGAGCCGGTGATGCTCTGGTTGAGGATCGTGCGCGGGGCGTGGAGCGACAGCGCCGAGGTCTCGTTGCGGACGCTCTTGGTGAGCGTGCGGAGCAGGGCGCCGGGCATCCCGGCGGCCTCGGCGGTGAGACCGAGCGCGGTGCGCAGCGCCTGTGCCGGCACCTCCGCGAGCGGGGTCTCGACCCGGGCCTTCTCCTTCGCCGGTCGCGACCGTCCGGGCGTCGTCGCCCACGGTGCGGGCATGCCGCGACGCTCGGGGTCGGTCGACAGCGCGCGCGCGAGCAGCCGCATCGCGCTGACACCGTCGACCAGCGCGTGGTGGGTCTTCGTGTACATCGCGACCCGGCCGTCACGCATCCCCTCGATGACGTGGGCCTCCCACAACGGCCGCTCCCACGCCAGCCGCGTGGAGTGCAGCCGCGAGCAGAGCTCGAGCAGCTCGCGGACCCGCCCCGGCGCGGGCAGCGCCGAGTGGCGGACGTGGTGCTCGATGTCGAACTGCTCGTCGGGTCGCCAGACCAGCTGACCGGCCGTCCGGACGGAGCGGTAGGGGTGCTTGAGGAACAGCGGTGAGACCTCCTCGACGTCGCGCATCTCCTCGTACATGGCGCGGACGTAGTCGCGCCCTGCTCCGTCGGGCTTCTTGAACAGCTGGAGGCCACCGACGTGCATCGGCATGTTCCGGTTCTCCGCGAGCAGGAAGCCGACGGACGTCGGGTCGATCGGTGTGACCACGGGCACTCCTTCGGGTTGCCGCGATCCTTCCCGGTCGCGGTCACCCTCACAAGGGCGACGCACCGGCCGACAAGCCTTCCGCCGATCACGGGTCACGGCACGCTGGGTCCGACCGTCACCACTCATCTCTCGGGAGTCCCCTGATGTTGCGTCGCGTCCTCGTCCCCCTCGTCCTCGCGCTCGGACTGGTCGCCAGTCCGGGCGCCGCCCACGCGGAGGACTACTCCGCCCCGCTGCTGACGGCCATCTCCGACCTGTCCACGGCGAGCGAGGTCCGCACCGGCTACTCGCGTGACCTCTTCCCGCACTGGGTCGACGCGGACGGCGACGGCTGCAGCACCCGCAACGAGGTGCTGATCAGCGAGGCCGACGACCCGGTCACGGTCGGTTCCGGCTGCTCGCTCTCGGGAGGCCGCTGGTACTCCTACTACGACCGCGTCTCGTGGACGAGCACGTCCGACGTCGACATCGACCACATGGTGCCGCTCGCGGAGGCCTGGGACTCCGGTGCCCGCAGCTGGACCACCGCCACCCGGCAGGCCTACGCCAACGACCTCGGTGACTCCCGCTCGCTGGTCGGGGTGACCGACAACGTCAACCAGGCCAAGGGCGACCAGGACGTCGCCGAGTGGCTGCCGCAGTACGACCGGTGCCGCTACCTCAAGGAGTTCGTCGCGGTGAAGCTGCGCTGGCGGCTCAGCGTCGACGCGGCCGAGAAGTCGGCGATGACCAGCCTCGGCTCGGGCTGCACGAACACCACGATCACCGTCACCCGGGCCCGCTGAGGAGCCACCTCCCGTCCACAGGGAGGCCGTCCGCGGGGCTCTCCACAGGCTGCTCCGCGGTCGCTCCCCGCCGTCCCCCGCCCTCCGTAGCGTCCTGCAGGCGTCGGAGGTTCCGTCGCACTGACGAAGGGGAGACACAGATGACCAAGCTGATCGCCGGAGTGCTGACCGCCCTGGCCATCCTCGCGAGCACCGGGGCCGCGGTGGCGGCGCCGCGCAGCCCCGCCTGGGGTGACGACGTGATCGTGGAGGTGGAGGGCAGCGCGGCCGAGGGCTTCGGGATCCATTTCTACGACGGGTCCGCGCGCTACGTGCCGACCGACTCCGAGGCCCGCGCCGAGTGCAACGAGTACGACACGGTGCGGCAGCGGGTGCGTTGCCGCACGGAGGTCCGCACCTGGTACGCCGACCTCAAGCAGATGAAGCGGTCGCTGAGGTGGGCGCTGGCCCAGTAGCCGGGCCATGATCGGGGGATGACCGGTCCGCGGTGGGTCCTCCACGTCGACCTCGACATGTTCCTGGCCGCCGTGGAGGTGCTGCGGCGCCCCGAGCTCGAGGGCCTCCCCGTCGTGGTGGGCGGCCGCGGCGTCGTCACCGAGCGGGCGGTCGTCTCGACCGCGTCGTACGAGGCGAGGGAGTTCGGCATCCGGTCGGGGATGCCGCTGCGCACGGCCCACAAGAAGTGCCCGGACGCGGTCTTCCTGCCGGTGGACTTCCCGGTCTACGAGGCGGCGTCGACCGCGGTGATGGCGGCGCTGCGCTCCCTGGCGTGGGGCGGGGTGCCGGTGGTGCTGGAGGTGCTGGGCTGGGACGAGGCGTTCCTCGCCGCGGGGGAGGGCCACGGCGAGCTGGGCGACCCGGTGGCGTTCGCCCACGAGGTCCGGGCCGCGGTGCTCGCCGCGACCCGGCTCCACTGCTCGGTCGGCGTCGGCAACAACAAGCTGCAGGCCAAGATCGCGACCGACTTCGGCAAGCCGCGCGGGGTGCACACGATCACCGACGACACCTGGTTCGAGCAGATGGGGGAGCGGCCGGTCCGGGCGCTGTGGGGGATCGGGGCCCGGATCGCCGGTCGGCTCGGCGGCCTCGGCATCACCACGGTGCGCGAGCTCGCCGCGTCCGACACCGCGGTGGTGGCTGCCGAGTTCGGGCCGCGGATGGGTCCGTGGTTCCACCGGCTCGGCCGTGGCGTCGACACCAGCCCGGTGGACTCCACGCCCTGGGTGCCGCGGGCCCACGGCCACGAGGAGACCTACCAGCGCGACCTCGAGTGGCCCGAGGTGCCCGACGCGGTCCGGGCGCTGACGGCGAAGGCGTTGGCGAGCATCGACGCGGAGGGTCGCCCGGCGATGCGGGTCCACCTCAAGGTCCGCTACCGCAGCTTCTTCACGCTCACCCGGTCCCGCACGCTGCCCGAGCCGAGCCGCGACCTGGCGGTGCTCGGTGACGTGGCGGTCGCGCTGCTCGAGCGGGTCGAGCAGGACAAGCCGGTGCGGCTGCTCGGCGTACGGCTGGAGATGGTGCCGCCCGAGGGTGGCTACTGACGCAGGTCGAGCGAGGCCATCAGCTCGTCGACGACGGAGCCGACGACGGCGACCAGGTCGCCGTCGTGGGCCGCGGCGACCCGCCGCTGCCGCTGGTACGACGCCCCGCGGGCCGGGATGTCGGCGACGCTGCGCAGCTCCTCGGCGCAGTCGAGGCTCGCGGCGACCGGCTCGAGCCGGGTCAGCAGGTCGTCGAGGTCGTCGGTGACCAG
The DNA here is from genome assembly GCA_963754575.1 of uncultured Actinomycetota bacterium. GTDB lineage: Bacteria > Actinomycetota > Actinomycetes > Propionibacteriales > Nocardioidaceae > Nocardioides. The sequence continues at coordinate 30,278 of CAVWGQ010000017.1, forward strand.
CCGCTCCCGGTTGCCGGCGTCCACGATGATCTCGGCGTCGAGGCCGTAGCGGGCGGCGCGCCACTTGTTCTCCTGCACGTGCCAGGGCGGCAGCGTCGCCAGTCGCTCGCCGGCCTCGAGTCGGCGGTCGAGGTCGACGCAGAGGCAGTGCACCAGCGCCACCAGTGCGGCGAGCTCGCGCGCGTCCGAGACGCCGTCGCACACCCGGTTCTCGATGGTGCCGAGGTGGGCCGCGGGGCGGATGTCCCACCGCACGTCGCTCTGGCCCTCGATCACGCCGGTGACGGTCGAGTCCTCGCAGAACGCCTCGTACTCCGCCCAGGTCGCGAACTGGAACGGCAGCCCGGCGGTGGGGAGCTGCTGGAACATCAAGGCCCGGTTGGAGGCGTAGCCGGTGTCGGTGCCGGCCCACACCGGGGACGACGCCGAGAGCGCCTGCAGGTGCGGGAACGTGTTGAGCAGCGAGGAGAGCACCGGCATCACCCGGTCGACGTCCGGCATGCCGACGTGGACGTGCACGCCCCAGATCAGCATCTGCCGGCCCCACCACTGGGTGCGGTTGATCAGCTCCTCGTAACGGTGGCCGGCCGAGACGTGCTGGGCCGACCACGCGGCGAACGGGTGCGCGCCGGCGCCGAAGAGGTCGACGCCCATGCCGGCGGCGGCCGGCACCACGGCGGACAGGGTGCCGCGCAGGTCGGCCATCGCCTCGCCGACCGAGCCGCAGACACCGGTGACGACCTCGACGGTGTTGCGCAGCAGCTCCTGGTGGACCTTGCCCTCGTCGACCTGGCCGTCCACCGCGGAGAAGAGCGCCTCGGCGCAGTTCGCGAGGTCGCGGGTGCCGCGGTCGACCAGGGCGAACTCCCACTCCACGCCGAGCGTGGGCCGCGGGGAGGCGCGGAAGTCGATCTGCACGGGATCAGTCTGCGGCCACCCGGTCCAGCCACGGAAGGTGGGTCTCACCGTCGAAGGGCGCTTCACCCGAACGGACGGCCCGCTCGACCGCCGCGCAGCTGGCCACCGCGGCGAGCACGACGACCTCCGGGTACTGCCACTGCTTGCGGTGCCGGGCGAACTCGTCCTCGTCGTCGACCCACACCCGCCCGGACCTGCCCTGCACCACGTCGAGGTCGAGATCGACCGAGTGGAGCGTCGTGAAGCTCCAGCGCGGTGGCGTGGCGATGTCGACGTACACCTTCACCTCGCCGTCGGCGGCGTGGAATGACGCGAGCCAGCCGCGCTCGGCGAGGTGCTCGGCAGGGACCAGCGTCACCTGGTCGTACGGCGCGACGTAGTCGGCGCCCGGCCGGGTGAACCGGGAGCCGGCGGCGAAGCCGATCCAGTCCCCGAACCGGTCGGCGCCGAGGTAGTGGCCGTCGTAGACCCAGTGCGGCCGGTCGCGCCACTTGGTCATCACGCAGCTGACCGGCGTGCCCGGCTCGAACCTCATGACAGGATCAGACCATGGCCGTGGCCCGTCCGCCCCTCGACCGGCTCTGGTCACGTGGCCGGACCTCGGTGAGGGCCCGTCTGCTGCGGACCCGGTCCAAGTCGTGGCAGATCGCCCAGTGCGCGATCGCGGCCGGCGTGGCCTACTTCCTGGCCTCGGAGGTGCTCGGCCACCCGACCCCGTTCTTCGCCCCGATCGCCGCCGTGGTCAGCCTCGGCACGTCCTACGGGCAGCGGCTGCGCCGCGTCGCGGAGGTGACGATCGGCGTCGCCATCGGGGTGCTCGTGGCCGACCTGCTGGTGATCGGCCTCGGCAGCGGCTGGTGGCAGCTCACCCTGATCGTGGCGCTGGCCATGACGTCCGCGTTCCTGCTCGACGGCGGCCAGCTGTTCGTCACCCAGGCCGCGGTGCAGTCGATCGTGGTCTCGACGCTGCTGCCCGACCCCGGGCAGGGGCTGGTGCGGTGGACCGACGCCCTGGTCGGCGGTGCGGTGGCGCTGGTCGCGGCCACGGTCGTGCCCGCCGCTCCGCTGCGACGACCCCGCGAGCAGGCGGCCCTGGTGCTGGACAAGGTGTCCGTGCTGCTGCGTGCCGCGGCCGAAGTGATGGTGGACGGCGAGGCCGACCCGGCGCTCGACCTGCTGGCCGACGCGCGCGGGACCGACTACCTCATCCGTGAGCTCCAGCTCGCCGCTGACGAGGGCCTGGCGGTGGTGGCGAGCTCGCCCTTCCGGGTACGGCACAAGCCCGGCGTACGCCGGATGGCCGAGCTGGTCGACCCGCTCGACCGGTCGCTGCGCTCGACCCGGGTGCTGGTGCGCCACGTGGCCGTCGCGGCCTACCACCGACGGCAGATCCCCCCGGCGTACGCCGCGATCGCGCGCGACCTCGCCGACGCCACCGACGCGGTCGCGGCCGAGCTCCGCGAGAACCGGATGGCCACCGGCGCCCAGCCGGCACTGCTGGCGGTCGGCGTCGCCACCGGCCGGGTCGAGCGCACCAGCGTGCTGTCGGCCGAGGTCGTGCTCGCCCAGCTGCGTGGCGTCATCGCCGACCTGCTGCTGCTCACCGGCATGGACCCGCTGGAGGCCAGCGACGCGCTGCCGCCGCCTCCTGGTTGAGCAGCGGGGGTCAGAGGGGCCGGGCCGGCAGCATCCGCTTCGTCGCCTTCACGACGACGTCCTGGTAGCGCGAGCCGGTGAGCTTGGCGAAGTGGTGCAGCGCGTGGGCGTCGAGGCCGACCAGGCAGCGCGCCCGGTTCTTCAGCACCGCGCCGACGATGATCTCGGCGGCCCGCTCGGGGGTCATCTTCGCCAGCTTCTCGTCGAACAGCGCGGCGGTGGCCTGCTGGTCGACACCCTCGGCGGCGCGCGAGCTGCGCGCGATCGCGGTCTTGATGCCGCCGGGGTGCACGACGGTGACCCCGACGGGGCGGTCGTGCATCAGCATCTCCTCGCGCAGCGCCTCCGAGTAGCCGCGCACGGCGTACTTCGTGGCGTTGTAGAGGCTCTGGCCGGGGATCGAGATCAGGCCGAAGAGGGAGGAGATGTTGACGACGTGGCCGTCGCCGGAGGCGATGAGGTGCGGCAGGAACTCCTTGGTGCCGTGCACGACGCCCCAGAAGTTGATCCCGACGATCCAGTCCATGTCGTCGTAGCCGACGTCCTCGATGTCACCGGTGAGGGCGACCCCGGCGTTGTTGACGACGACGTTGACGCGCCCGAAGTGCTCGGCCACCTCCGCGGCGTACGCCGTGAACGCGGCGCGGTCGGACACGTCGAGCCGGGCGGAGTGGACCTGCCGGGCACCGGCGTTCTTCGCCAGGTCGACGGTCTGCGCGAGCCCGGCCTCGTCGACGTCGGAGAGCGCCAGCAGCGAGCCGCGGGCGGCGCAGTTGAGGGCCAGCGCGCGACCGATGCCGGAGCCGGCGCCGGTGATCACGACGACCTTGTCGTCCAGGGTCTTCATGCGTCCACCTTCGGGGTCGAGGGAGCGGGTGTGGGAGTGGGGGTAGCGGTCGGAGGTCAGCTCGTAGGCCGCCGGGTCGAAGCGGGCGAGCAGCTGTCGGAAGGTCCAGGTGGTGCGCGGCCAGAGCACGGTGTTGCGGCCGTGCTCGTCGAGGTACCAGCTCGCGCAGCCGCCGGAGCTCCAGACGGTGCGGCCCATCCGGCGGTGCAGGTCGTCGTTCCACGCGTCCTGCTCGGCCTGCCGCGGCTCGACGGTGGCGTAGTCGTTGACCGCCATCGTCTGCAGCGCGTCGCGGACGTAGCCGACCTGCGCCTCGATCATCAGCACCATGCTGGAGTGGCCGAGCCCGGTGTTGGGGCCGACGATCTGGAAGTAGTTGGGAAAGCCGCGCACGGTCGTCCCCTTGTACGCCGCCATCCCGCCCTCGGCCCAGGTCTCGGCGAGCGAGCGGCCGTCACGGCCGTGGACGTGGTGCGCGATCGGCTGGTCGGTGGTGTGGAAGCCGGTCGCGATGACGAGCACGTCGACCTCGCGCTCGGTGCCGTCGGCGGTGACGACGCCGTGGTCGGAGACCCGGGCGATGGGGTCGGTGACCAGGTCGACGTGGTCCTGCGTGAGCGCGGGGTAGTAGGTGTTGGAGATCAGGATCCGCTTGCAGCCGATCTGGAAGTCCGGCGTCAGCCGCGCCCGCAGCTCCGGGTCCTCCACGGCGCCGGCGAGGTTGCGCAGCGCGAGCTGCTTGGCCGGCCAGGCCAGCTTCGGCTGCCAGGTGAAGCCGGGGACGTAGCCCTCGCGGGCCCAGTAGATCGCCTCGCGGTAGGCACGCTGCACGCCCGGGACGTGGCGGAAGGCCAGCCGCTCCAGCCACGTGTATTCGCGGTCGTTGCGCGGCAGGACGTACGGCGCGGTCCGCTGGTAGAGGTCGAGGTGGCCCACCACCTTCGCGATCTCCGGGACGATCTGGATCGCGGAGGCGCCGGTGCCGATGACGGCCACCCGCTTGCCGGTGAGGTCGACGTCGTGGTCCCAGCGGGCCGAGTGGAAGACCTCGCCCTGGAAGCCGCCGATGCCGGGGATGTCGGGCAGCTTCGGCTCGACGAGCGCCCCGGCGCCGCTGACCAGGGTGCGCGAGACGATCTCTCCCGCGCTGGTCGCGGCGTGCCACCGCTGGTCGGTCTCGTCCCAGCGGGCCTCCTCGAGCGTGGTGTCGAAGAGGAACCGGTCGAGCACGCCGGACTCGCGGGCGACGCGGCGCAGGTAGGCCTGGATCTCCGGCTGCGGGGAGAAGGACCTCGACCACGTGGGGTTCAGCGCGAAGGAGAAGGAGTAGAGCTGGCTGGGCACGTCGCAGGCAGCGCCGGGGTAGGTGTTGTCACGCCAGGTGCCGCCGACGTCCGAGGCCCGCTCGATCACCAGGAAGTCGGCGTTGCCGGCCTCCTGCAGCTTGATCGCCATGCAGAGCCCGGCGAAGCCGGCGCCGATGACGAGATGGTCGACCTCACGCACGCTGTCACGGGTGTCCATGTCCCCGACCGTATTGGCGTTATTGAACATTCGTCAATAAACTCGTCCCGTGACCACGCCCACACGCACCCGGCTCCGGCCCGACCAGCGCCGCGCGCAGCTGCTCGACCTCGGCGTCAGCCTGCTGGCCACCCGCACCCTCGACGAGCTAACGGTCGAGCTGCTCGCCGAGGAGGCCGGGATCTCGCGGGGGTTGCTCTACCACTACTTCGGCGGCAAGCACGGCTTCCGCGAGGCGGTCGTACGCCGGGCCGTCGACGACCTCGTCGAGCAGACGGCGCCGCCCGCCGTGGGAGACCCGCTGGAGCGGCTGCTCGCCTCGATGACGGCCTACGTCGACTACGTGGTCGCCAACTTCGAGGGCTACACCTCGATCGTGAAGGCCGCGCAGGGTGGCAACGACGCGCTCCGGGCGCTCTACGACGAGGCGCGGACCGTGCTCACCGACCGGATCTTCACCGAGGACGCCCAGGGCGAGCTGATCCCCGACACCCCGACCACCCGGTTGCTCGTGCGCGGCTGGTCGGCGTTCGTCGAGGAGCTGGTCCTCACCTGGGCCGCCGACCCCGGGGATGTGACCCGCGAGGAGCTGCTCACCGCCGTCACCGACTCCCTTCCCGCCCTGGTCGCCCTCCCCACCCGCTGACCCGTCACTTCTGCACCCTCAGATCCCGCCGACCCGTCACTTCTGCACCCTCAGAAGTCGTCGACCCGTCACCTCTGCAGCGACGGCAGGTCGACGCGCAGCCGCGTGGCGCCGGGCCGTGTCGTCAGGGTCACGGTCCCGCCACCCAACCGATCCCCGCTCCGCCCCGTCGAAGGGGTAGAACACGGGGTGAGGGGAGTGCTGGTGGACCGGGACCAGGAGTTCAGCACGTACGTCGTCCAGCGGCGTGCCCAGCTGTACCGCACGGCGGTGCTGCTGTGCGGTGACCCGCACCGCGCGGAGGACGTGGTCCAGAACGCCCTCGCCAAGCTGTACGCCGCGTGGCCGCGGGTCCGTCGTGCCGACTCGGTCGACGCCTACGCGCGCCGGGCCGTCGTGAACTGCCACCTCGACGAGGCCCGGCGACCCTGGCGCCGCGAGCGACCGACCGAGCACGACCGGCTCGACGGCCGGGCGCGGGACGCGGTCGGCGTGGAGGAGAGCGACGCGCTCTGGACCGCGCTGCGGGCCCTGCCTCCCGGCCAGCGCCGGGTCGTGGTGCTGCGCCACTTCTGGGGGTTGTCGGTGGAGGAGACCGCCGCCGACCTGGGGATCAGCCCCGGCACCGTCAAGAGCCAGACCAGCGACGCACTCGGCCGACTGCGGTCGACGTTGACGCTGACCGAGACCCGAGGGGACCAGCGATGACCGCCACCGACCTGGAGCACGAGCTCGCCCGGCTCGCCGAGAGCATCGACCCGCCGCCGGTCCCGGTCTCCTCCGACCTGGCCCGCGGGCGTCGTCGTCTGCTGCGCACCCGGCTCACCGTCGCCGGTGCCGCGGTCGGGACCGCCGCCGTCCTGGGCGCCGCCACGCTGCTGGGACAGGGGGTGCCGCAGTCGACCCCCGCCCCGGTCGACCGCACGCCGGACGGACAGCGCACCGTCGAGGCGGAGGCTCCGGTGCGGGCGCTGCCTTCGATCTCCCCGCGAAACACCCATGCGGCGACCCTGTCGCGCTGGAACGACATTCTGGCCGAGCACCTCGACCCCCAGCGCGGGCACCTGCAACCCTTCACGCTGCGCACGTCCAACTCGCAGTCCGGCGACGACTATCTGGGCTCCCGCTTCGGATGGACCAACGCGGGCGAGAGCGGCCTGGGCATGCTGCAGGTGGACGTCGCCGGCACCCGCGCCGGGTCCCCGAACTCGCCGTGCGTCACCGGACAGTACGACCTCACGTGTCGTGCCGCCGAGGGCCCGGACGGCGAGTCGGCCCAGGTCGGCATCTCCGAGTCGGTCACCACCGTCGAGCTCGAGCAGAGCGACGGTGACGTCGTCACGCTCACCCTCGACCGGCTCTTCGGCAACAACTCCCGGGTCCCGATCTCGGGAAGCGACATCACCCCGGAGCAGCTGCTCGAGGCGGCGGCCGACGAACGGCTCGACCTGCCGGAGCCGCCGCCGGTCAGCTCGGTCGACCCTGCCGACTTCCAGCGCGCCCTGGTGGACCTCGCGGACGGCCTCGAGCTCGTGGGCTTCCCCGGGGAAGGCTCCTCGCTCTTCGAGGGTGCCCTCTACGACGGGCGCCGGCAGGTGGGGGTGTTGACGGCCGACGCGTTCCCGACCAGCTCGGGCTACGGCCTCCCCTCCGGGTGCGACCGACGGGAGTTCCTGCGGTGCGAGCGCCGCGAGGTCGACGGCCACGAGGTGTGGCTCGGCTGGGTGGACGCGAAGTACTACCCCGGGGTGCAGGTCGTCCTGGCCGGCCCCGAGAACGTCGTGCGCGCACAGTGGCAGCGGGCCGGCACGGACGGCGCCGCCCCCGACGTGGACCGCCTCGTCGGCCTCGTGACAGATCCCCGCTGGCAGTCGTAGCCTCGAGCGCAGTAGCCCTGCTCATCTCGGGAGCGGGGCGCACTCTCGGGAGCAACTCCATGCGTCGACTCGTCCCTGCCCTGCTCGTGGGCCTGCTGCTCGCCCTGCTCGCCCCGGCGCCGTCCCAGGCGGCGAGCGCGTGGCCGCTCACCCAGGCCGGCCAGCCCCGCAACAACAACGCGATGGCGCTGCAGTACCTGCTGACCGCCCGCGGCTGGAGCACCACCGCTGACGGGGTCTTCGGAGCCGGGACGAAGTCGAACCTCCAGGCGTTCCAGTCCTCGGTCGGGCTCGGCGCCGACGGCGTCGCGGGCAGCGGCACCTGGCCGAAGCTCGTGCTCGCGGTCAGCCAGGGCTCAGCCAACAGCAACGCCGTGAAGGCGGCGCAGACCCAGCTGAACAAGTACGGCGCCGACCTCGTCGTCGACGGCGTCTTCGGCTCGGGCACCCGCGCCTCGGTCGTGCAGTTCCAGGCCGACCGCGGCCTCTCCCAGACCGGCAGCGTGGACCTCGCCACCTGGCAGGAGCTGCTCGGCTGGAGCCAGACCTACGACCAGTCGCTGTGCTACGCCACCGGGGGGTCGACGACCTCGAGCCTGAGCACCGCCCAGCTGGCGAACGTGAACACGATCATCGACACCACCCAGTCGGTCGGCGGCAACCGCAACGCGCAGATCATCGCGCTGATGACCGCGATGCAGGAGTCGAAGCTCTGCAACATCCAGTTCGGCGACCGCGACTCGCTCGGCCTGTTCCAGCAGCGCGTCAGCCAGGGCTGGTGCCCCGGTTCGGTCGCCTGCGTCCGCCCGGCCGACTCGACGCTCGGCTTCCTCGGCGTCTCGAGCGCGACCGGCAACCCGGGCCTGTTCGACATCAGCGGTTGGGAGTCGATGTCGAAGACGCTCGCCGCCGACCGCGTCCAGCGCTCCTGCTGCCCGAACGCCTACGCCCAGTGGGAGTCGATGGCGACGAGCCTGGTGAACACCTACGGGGGGTGAGCACCGTCGGGATCCCCGGTGAAGCGGGGAAGCGTGCGCTTCCAAGGCAATGCAACGCCTGGGAAGCGACAAGATCACCGCTTCACCGGGGATTCCGCGGCCGCCCGGAAAACCACTACCCCGGGTAGGGGAGAATCGGGCGCGTTGTGGACATCACCTATCCGCCGGAGCTCCCGGTCACCCAGCGGCGCGAGGACATCGCGGCCGCGATCCGTGACCACCAGGTCGTCATCGTCGCCGGGGAGACCGGCTCCGGGAAGACGACGCAGCTCCCCAAGATCTGCCTCGAGCTCGGGCGCGGGGCGCGCGGGAAGCTGATCGGCCACACCCAGCCGCGCCGGATCGCAGCCCGCTCGGTCGCGGAGCGGATCGCCTCCGAGCTCGGGGGCCAGCTCGGCGACCTGGTGGGCTACCAGGTGCGGTTCACCCAGCAGACCTCGAAGGCCAGCCGGGTCAAGCTGATGACCGACGGCATCCTGCTCGCCGAGCTCCAGCGTGACCGGCAGCTGCGCAAGTACGACACGATCATCATCGACGAGGCGCACGAGCGCAGCCTCAACATCGACTTCCTGCTCGGCTACCTCAAGCGGCTGCTGCCGACGCGGCCGGACCTCAAGCTGATCATCACCTCCGCGACCATCGACGTCGACCGCTTCGCCGAGCACTTCGACGCCCCGGTCGTCGAGGTGTCCGGGCGCACCTACCCGGTCGAGGTGCGCTACCGCCCGCTGCTCGAGCTGCCCGAGGACGACGACGAGGGCGAGCCGGTCCAACGCGACCAGACCGAGGCGATCAAGGAGGCCGTCAAGGAGCTCGCCGCCGAGGGGCCGGGCGACGTCCTCGTCTTCCTGCCGGGCGAGCGCGAGATCCGTGACACCGCCGACGAGCTCGCGGACCTCGACCGCACCCAGCACCGCGGGCTCTCCCTCGAGATCGTCCCGCTCTACTCCCGGCTCTCCGCCGCGGAGCAGCACCGCGTCTTCAGCAGCCACCCGGCGTCCGTACGCCGCGTCGTGCTCGCCACCAACGTCGCCGAGACCTCCCTGACCGTGCCCGGCATCCGCTACGTCATCGACACCGGCGTCGCCCGGATCAGCCGCTACTCCTCGCGCACCAAGGTCCAGCGGCTGCCGGTCGAGGCGATCAGCCAGGCCTCGGCCAACCAGCGGTCGGGCCGCTGCGGCCGAGTGGAGGCCGGCATCGCCATCCGGCTGTACGCCGAGGAGGACTTCGCGGCCCGCCCGGAGTTCACCGACCCGGAGATCCTGCGGACCAACCTCGCCAGCGTCATCCTGCAGATGGCCTCGCTCGGCCTTGGCGACATCGCCCGCTTCCCGTTCGTCGAGCCGCCCGACCGTCGCAACGTCACCGCCGGCACCCAGCTGCTCGAGGAGCTGAACGCCCTGGACGTCGGGGACGGGCGGCTCACCCGGGTCGGCAAGCGGCTCGCCCGGCTGCCGATCGACCCGCGGCTGGGCCGGATGATCCTGGAGGCGGAGCGGCTCGGCTGCGTGCGCGAGGTGCTGGTCATCGCCGCGGCACTCTCGCTGCAGGACCCCCGCGAGCGGCCGGTCGAGCACCGTCCGCAGGCCGACCAGCTGCACGCCCGCTTCAAGGACGAGTCGAGCGACTTCCTCACCTGGCTCAACCTCTGGCGCCACCTGCGCGAGCAGCAGCGCGAGCTGTCGTCGTCGGCCTTCCGACGGATGTGCAAGCGCGAGTTCCTCAACTACCTGCGGGTGCGCGAGTGGCAGGACTTCGAGTCCCAGCTCCGCCAGGTGTGCAAGGAGATGCGGATCGAGATCGGTCATCCCGCGGACAGTCCCGACGCGGACGGCATCCACCAGGCGCTGCTGTCCGGGCTGCTCTCCCACGTCGGGCTGCTGGAGGAACGGGACCCTTCGACAGGCTCAGGACACCGCAAGAAGGAGAGGGGGCAGCGGGAGTACCTCGGCGCCCGCGGCACCCGGTTCGCGATCTTCCCCGGCAGCGGCCTGAAGGGGAAGAACCCCCAGCTGATCATGGCCGGCGAGCTCGTCGAGACCGGCCGGCTGTGGGCGCGGCAGAACGCCGCGATCCGGCCCGACTGGGCCGAGAAGATCGGTGCCCACCTGGTCAAGCGCAGCTACTCCGAGCCGCACTGGTCGAAGAAGCGCGCGGCCGTGATGGCGCAGGAGCGGGTCACGTTGTACGGCGTACCGCTGGTCGCGGACCGTGCCGTGCAGTACGGCCGGATCGATCCCGCGCTCTCCCGCGAGATCTTCATCCGGCACGCGCTCGTCTACGGCGAGTGGCGGACCCATCAGAAGTTCATGGCCGAGAACCGGCGGCTGCTCGCCGAGGCGGAGGAGCTCGAGCACCGCGCCCGCAGGCGCGACCTCGTCGTCGACGAGCACACGCTCTTCGACTTCTACGACGCCCGGATCCCGGCCGACGTCGTCAGCGGCGCCCACTTCGACCAGTGGTGGAAGGGCGAGCGGCGACGGCGCCCGGACCTGCTGACCTTCGACCCGGCGATGCTGACCCACGACACGGTCGAGGAAGTCCGCGAGGCCGACTACCCCCAGGAGTGGCAGTCGGAGGGGCTCACGTTCCCGATCCGCTACCACTTCGAGCCGGGGGCCACCGAGGACGGACTCACCATCGACGTCCCGGTGGCGACCCTCAACCGGGTCTCGGCCGACGACTTCTCGTGGAACGTCCCGGGGCTGCGCGAGGAGCTGGTCGCGAGCCTGATCCGCAGCCTGCCCAAGAACCTCCGGGTCAGCTTCGTGCCCGCGCCCAACACGGCACGGGAGTTCCTCGCGGCGGTGCCGGCGGGGGAGGAGCCGCTGCTGGAGTCGCTGGAGCGCTACCTGCGCGGGACCACCGGCGTCCACGTCCCCCGCGAGGCGTGGGACTGGCAGCGCGTCCCCGAGCACCTTCGCCCGACCTACCGCGTCGTGGGCCAGGACGGCGCGACCCAGGGGCGCGGCAAGGACCTCGAGGCGCTCAAGGAGCCGCTGCGGCCGCAGTTCGCGGCGGCGGTCGCGGAGGTCGCCGCCGACACCACGGCCACCGGCCAGATCGCGTGGACCTTCGGCGAGCTGCCGACCGAACAGACCTGGAAGCGCGCCGGCCACGAGGTCCGCGGCTTCCCCGCCCTCGAGGACGAGGGCGCCACGGTCGGGCTCACCGTCTGCGGCTCTGCCGCCGAGGCGCAGGCGCGGCACCGGCTCGGAGTCGCGCGGCTGTTGCTGCTCGCGCTGCCGTCGCCCGACGTGCTCGCGGGTCTCGACAACGCCGGCAAGCTCGCGCTGGCCGGCTCGCCGTACCCCACCGTCGCCGACCTGCTCGAGGACTGCCGGCGCGCGGTGGTGCTGGCCGCGGTCGACGCCGCACCGCCGGTGCGTGACGAGCAGTCGTACGACGCGGTGCTGGCGTCGGTGCGCGGCGACCTGCAGCCGCAGCTGCGCGCACTCCTCGGCACGGTCACGACCGTGCTGGCCCGCTGGCGCGAGGTCGACCGGACGCTGTCGGGCCGCGCCGAGCTCGCGACGCTGCCCTCGATGACCGACATGCGCGACCAGCTCGCGCGGCTGGTCCACCGCGGCTTCGTGGCGGAGGCGGGTCCCGACCGGCTGCGACGCTACCCGACCTGGTTGGCCGCGATCCGGCTACGGCGCGAGCGGCTCGACGAGCAGCCCGGCCGCGATCGGGACCAGCTGGCGCGGATCGCCGACCTGCAGGCGGCGTACCTCCACGCCGTCGAGGCGCTGCCCGAGGGCCGCCCGCCCTCCGCAGCGCTGACCGAGGTGCGCTGGCTGCTGGAGGACTTCCGCGTCTCGCTGTGGGCCCAGCAGCTCGGCACCCCCAAGCCGGTCAGTGACCAGCGGATCCGCAAGGCCCTCTCCGCCGCCACCTCCTGATCGTTGAGTTGCCAGCCCGCCGGGTTCATTCGCCAGGCCGACTGGCAACTCAACGCTTCCGGGTGGCAACTCAACCGGGCGCGCGTAGCCTCGGGCAGGTGAGCGAGTCCGCGTCCAGTCGACGGCACCACCGGCCGATGCTGCCCGGGATGCGCACCATCGAGGCGGCCTCGGGCAGCGTCGACCCCGCCGAGCTGCAGGAGGCGGCGGACCGCGCCGCGACCCTGCTCGTCCGGGGTGCCCACGACAGCCGGGACGACCAGGTCGCCGAACGGCTGCTCCACCTCGCCGACACCGAGGGCATCGAGACCATCGCCGAGGTCTGGTCGAGCTCGCCGGGCGACTCCCTCGCCGGCTGCCTGTGGCGGCTGTTCCTGCTCCGCTCCTGGGTGTACGCCGACCCCGCGGGGGTGGCGCGCGAGTTCGAGGCCGGTCGGGTCCGGGCGCCGCTCGCGCGGGTGGTCGCCGGGGTCGCGGACCCGCCGGGCCCCGACGAGCTCCGGGCGATGATCGACGAGGTGCTGCGCGGCATCGCGGAGGGCGAGTTCGCCGACGTCCTCTTCCGGGCCGCGGCCTTCGCCCGGGTCGTGGCCACCGGACGGGCCACCGACACCGACGCGTCGCACGTCGAGGTCACCCGGATGCTGGGGCTCGCCGAGCAGCTCGAGGCGGCGGGACATCAGGAGTTGGGCCACGGATTGGCTTGATCCGTCGTTACACTGGTCAACGTGCCGGGCCGCGGCAGCCCCGGGTCCCAACATCAGCCGCTTCGAGCGGCCACGCGCCGTGAGGCGCTCCCGGCCCGGCACACCTACTCTGGGACGATGAGCGCGAGCAGCGACCAGCCCGAGGGAGAGTCGGCGTACGCCCCCGAGGTCGACGGCGAGCCCGACCCGGGCGAGGTCGTGTGGGCCTGGGTGTCCTACGACGAGGACCCGGCGCAGGGCAAGGACCGACCCGTGCTGCTGCTCGGCGAGCGCGACGGCCGGTGGCTGGGCCTGATGCTGTCCAGCCAGGACCACGACCTCGACGCCGAGGACGAGGCGCGCCACGGCCGTTACTGGATGGATGTCGGCAGCGGCGGGTGGGACAGCGAGGGACGGCCCAGCGAGGTCCGGCTCGACCGGCTGCTGGTGCTCGAGCGTGCCGGGATCCGACGCGAGGGGGCAGCGCTGTCCGAGGCGGTGTTCCGCGCCGTGGTCGCAGCCGCCCGCGAGCACCACACGCTCTGACCCGTCGGGTCGGACCGTCTCAGAACGTCTGCTCGACCGCCGCCAGGGCCTGCGCCAGCCGCTGCCGTGGTGCCGACACACCCGCGACCTCGACGACCGACAGCCAGCTCCCGTGCCGGACGGCGCCGAGCGCCGCGTCACGCCGGCGCAGCTCGGCCGCGCAGTCCTCGGCCCAGCTCGCGACGACCCGCTCGATCCGCCACGCCGACTTGCGGTCCACGAACCGCGAGACCGACTGCACCGCCGTCCCCGGTCCCTCGAACTGCCGCAGCCGGGTGCGGCTCGCGCCCACGTCGGCCATGGTGCCGCGCTGGCACGGGCTCATCGACCCGCCGCCCTCGTCGCGGGTCTCGCCGGCCCGCCAGCCGCGACCGAGGTCGGGTGCGCCGATCAGGTGTCGGTCCGGGCCGACCGTCCTGACCGTCAACGCGTTGCCGCGCGGGCGGGGAGTGTGCGGCTTCGCGATGGTGCGCTTGCTGCCGGGTGACGCCGCCGGCTCGCGGGGTCGGGGAGGGCGCGTCGTCGCCCGTCCCGTCCGTGGGTCGGTCCGGTGACGCCGTCCGCCCGAGGTCCGCCGACGCGCCGCGGTCGGTCCCGGTCCGCGCCATCGCTCTCGCGGGCGTCGTCCGCACCGGAGCAGCCGGCCAGCAGCAGTCCGAGCACGAGGGCGACGGCGTGGGGAGCGGTCCGGGGCAGTGGCATGCTCGCAGCCTAGGTACGCCGGGCCCCACGAGCCGGGTACGACGCGCGTCGGTCGGCTCACTACGCCTCGGTAGGCTGTGCCGTCGTACCGAGGAGGATCGACCGGCAGCAGGAGGGACAGCGCGTTGCGCTCACGTGGGACGAGGACGGCAGTCCTGGGTGTGCTGCTCGCGACCAGCCTGCTCGCCGGCTGCGAGGCCGACCCCGGACCGGTGCCGCCTCGCGGCGACGGGGAGACCGGCGCGGCGGTCGATCGCACCCTGACCTTCGGCGTCTTCGGTCCCGAGGACGAGATCGAGGCCTACCGGTCGCTGGTCTCGGTCTACAACTCGCTGTACGACGACGCCGAGATGAAGGTGGAGGCCTACTCGTCGCGTGAGGCGCTGATGGGCACGCTGCGCGAGACCGGTGAGGTGCCCGACGTCGTCCTCGCCACCGAGCGCGACCTCGCCTGGCTCGAGCGCGAGCAGGTGCTGCAGCCCGTCGATTCGCTGCTGCTCGACCGCGGCGTCGACTTCGGCGACCTCTACTCCCGCGACTCGGTGCTGGCCTTCAGCGCCGAGAGCCGGCTGCAGTGCATGCCGGTCGGGATCTCGCCGATGGTCATGTACTACAACACCGAGCTGGTCGACTTCGACGCGATGGTCCGCCGCGGCATCTCCGCTCCCGCGGACGAGGGTGTGAGCTGGAACTTCGACCAGTTCACCGCCGCGGCGGAGTTCGCCAGCCGCCCCGCCCGCGGCACCCGGGGGGCGTACGTCGAGCCCTCGATCGAGGGGTTGGCCCCCTGGATCTACTCCGGGGGAGGCGAGGTCTACGACGACCCGACCACGCCGACGTCGCTGACCTTCTCCGACGAGGACAGCCGCTCCGCGCTCGAGACCGTGCTGCCGGTGCTGCGTGACCCGCGGCTGACAATGTCGGAGGGGCAGCTGGCGAAGCGCACCGCGCTCGAGTGGTTCAAGCGCGGCAAGCTCGCGATGATCCCGGGCTACCGCGACCTGGTGCCGTCGCTGCGCGAGGTGACGGGACTGCAGTTCGACGTGATCCAGATGCCGTCGGTCGCCCGCTCGGCCACCGTCTCCAACCTCAGCGGCATGTGTGTCTCAGCCGGCACCACCAACCCGACCGCAGCCGCCGACTTCCTGGTCCACATGTCCTCGTCCGTGTCCGTGCGTCGGGTGGCCAGCGAGGGCTACCTCGTGCCGGCCAACCTCGAGGTCGCCTTCTCCGACGCCTTCGTCCAGCCCGGTCGCGCCCCTGACCACGCCCAGGTCTTCACGACCGCGGTCCCGCGCACGGTGCTGCCGCCCCTGCTCAGCGACGGGGCCGAGCTCGAGCTCGTCGTGCAGGACGCGCTCGAGGAGCTGCTGACCGCGCCGGTGCTCACCGACCTCGAGGAGATCACCGACCGGATCGACCTGCTCTCGCGCAGCATGCTCGACCCCGAGACGTACGCCGAGGAGCAGGCCGAGCTCGAGCAGCAGGAGTCCGAGGAGACCGAGGCGCCGTAGCGCTCCGGGCGGCGAGCAGCTGTCGAGACCCTCGCCGTACGCCGACGGTGAGGTCTCGACTCTCGCCCTCGCCCGGGGGCTCGGGCGGCTCGACCGACTACGGGAACCGCAGCAGGTGAGCAGAGAGCAGCTGGTCGCGACCCCCGGGTAGTTGGTCGAGCAGCGAGCGCCAGCGAGCGGCTGTCGAGACCCGCTGCGTGATCACTCCGGCGTCTGGGCCTCGACCGGCTCGTCGGCGGCGAGGATCGCCCCGACCAGCACGGGGACGGTCAGCGCGCGTTGCCAGCTGCGTGCGCCGTACCCGAGCAACCGCTCGTCGACCTTGTCCGCGAGCGCCGCGGGCTCGCGGGTCTCGGGGGGCGCCCACAGCACGCGGCGGGAGAAGTCGGGGGTCAGCAGGTTCTCGACCGGCAGGTGGTGCTGCTCGGCGAGCGCCGTGAGCGCCGGCTTGGCGAGCTCGAGCCGGCGGGCGGCCACCGGGTCCTTGTCGGCCCAGCTGCGGGGGAGCGGCGGGCCGTCACCGCGCGGCACGCGGCTGGGCAGGTCGTCCTCCGGCATCTCGGTGGCAGCGCGCAGTGCCTCGACCCAGCGGGACGCGTAGCGCTCGGCGCCGCGGCCGTGGAAGCCCTGCGTCTTCAGCAGGTCACGTCGCTCGGTCGGCATCTCCGTCGAGGCGGCGACGATCGCCGAGTCGGGCAGGATCCGGCCCGGCGTGACGTCACGCTCCTGGGCGATCTGGTCGCGCAGCTGCCACATCGCACGGACCGCACCGAGCGGGCGACGGCCCCGGACCCGGTGCACGCCCGACGTACGCCGCCAGGCATCCACGCGCGGCGTGGGCGTGAAGCCGCGCAGCGCGTCGAACTCCTCCGCAGCCCAACCGTCCTTGCCCGCCTCGACCAGCTCGGCCCCGAGGATCTCGCGCAGCTCGACGAGCGGCTCGACGTCCAGCGCGGCGTACTCCAGCCAGGGCTGGGGGAGCGGGCGCGTCGACCAGTCGGCGGCGGAGTGCTCCTTGGCCATCCGCTGGCCGAGCAGGGACTCGACGAGGGCGGCGAGGCCGACCCTGGGGTGGCCGAGCAACCGGCCGGCGAGCTCGGTGTCGAAGAGCGCGGCCGGCTCCAGGCCGATCTCGCGCAGGCAGGGCAGGTCCTGGCTGGCGGCGTGGAGGATCCACTCCTCGTCGCCGATCGCCTCCTGCAGCGGCGCCATCGACTCGAAGGCGATCGGGTCGACGAGGTGGGTGCCGGAGCCCTCGCGCCGCAGCTGGATCAGGTAGGCGCGCGACGAGTAGCGGTAGCCGGAGGCGCGCTCGGCGTCGATCGCGACCGGCCCGCTACCGGCGGCGATCGCCGCGCAGGTCGCCGCGAGGGCGGGCTCGGTGTCGACCACCGGCGGCATCGGCTCGCGCAACCGCAGCAGCGGTGCGGGAGGCGCCTCCTCCTCGGCCGGCTCGTCGGGAGCAGCGTCAGGTGCGGTGGGGTCCTCGGGGGTCGGGTCCTGGGTCATCGCCCTCAGTGTCCCCGGCCCCGCTGGCCGCGACGACTCGGCATGGCCGTGACGCCCTCGGGCACGGGGGGCAGGCCGGCGGCGGTGCACAGCAGCTCGCCCCACGCCTCGACGTGGCGACCGGCCTGGTCGGGATCGCCGACCGGGGTCCACGAGGCGCGGATCTCGATCTGGGCGGTGCCGTCCTCGTCGCCCATGCCGCCGAAGCTCTCGGTCGCGACCCGGGTCACCGTCCCCGACGGGGCGGCGTACTGCGCGCCGTGGGCCTCGAGCGCCTCGCTCAGCCAGGACCAGCCCACGGCGGCGAGCAGCGGGTCGGTGATCATGTCGAGCTCGATCTCGGCGCGGGCGTAGGCGACGCAGCGGAAGGTGCCGTCCCACGCGTCGTTGCCGGCGGGGTCGTGCAGCAGGATGATCCGGCCGGTGGCGATGTCGGTGTCGTCGACGGTCACGTCGCCGCTGAACGCGAACGCGTGAGGGGCGATCCGCTGGGGCGCCGGCATCTGCTCGCAGAAGACCTCGGGGCGCAGCGGAGCGGCACGCATGCTCTCGACTGCCGCCCGGAACTCCGGCGGCGTCTCGCCCGCACCCGGTCCCGGGTGCGTCTCTGGACGGACGACCATGTGCTCACAGTAGGTGCGCCCGGGCGGCGGGGATGCGGGAACACGCCGGACGAGGTGGGAGGCTGGCGCCATGTCTGGCCCCGTCACCGGGCTCTCGCAGAGCCCCCTGCTGCGCGCGGCGCGCGGCGAGTCCGTCCCCCACACGCCGGTCTGGTTCATGCGACAGGCGGGCCGCTCGCTGCCGGAGTACCGCAAGATCCGCGAGGGCACCGGCATGCTGGAGTCCTGCATGGACGCAGGCCTGGTCACCGAGATCACGCTGCAGCCGGTCCGCCGCTACGGCGTCGACGCGGCCATCTTCTTCTCCGACATCGTGCTGCCGCTCAAGGCGGTCGGGGTCGACCTGGACATCAAGCCCGGGGTCGGTCCGGTCGTCGCCTCCCCGGTGGAGACCCTGGCGGACGTTGCGGCGATCCCCGACCTCGAGCCCGGGCACGTCCCCTTCATCACCGAGGCTGTCCGCTCGCTCGTCTCCGAGCTGGGTGCGACGCCGCTGATCGGCTTCGCCGGTGCGCCGTTCACCGTGGCGTCGTACCTCGTCGAGGGCGGTCCCTCCAAGGACCACGCGCGGACCAAGGCGATGATGTTCGGCGCCCCCGAGGTCTGGGACGCGCTGATGCGCAAGATCGCCGAGATCTCCGCCGCCTACCTCGAGGTCCAGGTCGCCGCCGGCGCCTCCGCCGTCCAGCTCTTCGACTCGTGGGCCGGCGCGCTGACGCCCGCCGACTACGCCGCCCACGTGCTGCCGCACTCCTCCCGGGTGCTCGCCCGAGCCGGCGCCCTCGGCGTACCCCGGATCCACTTCGGGGTCGGCACCACCAACCTGCTGCCGATGATGGGCGAGGCCGGTGCCGACGTGGTCGGCGTCGACTGGCGCACGCCGCTCGAGGACGCGCTACCGCTCGTCGGCGACCGCGCCGTGCAGGGCAACCTCGACCCGGCACTCGTCTTCGCGCCGACCGAGGTGATGCTCGCCCGCGCCGCCGAGGTCCTCGACGCCGGGCGTGCCGCCCGCGGCCACATCTTCAACCTCGGCCACGGGGTCATCCCCTCGACCGACCCCGACCAGCTCGCCCGCCTGACCGACTTCGTCCACGAGCACTCCGCCCGGGGTTGAGTCGGGTGTCGCTCGGCGTCGAGCTCCGGGTCCCTCGCGAGTGAGCCGGAGCTCAACACCGAGGGAGGCGGAGCTCAACCCTTCTTGGCGGCCTTCTTGGTCGTACGCCGGGCCTTGAGCCGGACCTCGAGCTGGCGGCCGGACTGCTGGGTCTCGAGGTAGGGCTGGTCGGTGACCAGTGAGCTGAGCTTGCCGTGGCCGAAGCTGCGGGGGTCGAAGCTGGCCTGGCTGCGTGCGAGGTGGTTGCCGATGGCGGAGAGGCTGGTCCAGCCGTCGTCGTCGGCGGTGGCGTTGACCGCCTTCGTGAGCACGCTCTGCAGGTTGAGCCGCGGCGGTGCCTCGCCGGTCTCGTCGGCGTCGTCGCCGTCCTCCGGGTCGACGCCGGCGACGTCGTCGCCGGCACCGTCGCTGCTGCTCTGCTCGGTGCCGAGCACCTCGAGCATGATGAAGCGGTCGCAGGCGTTCTGCAGCGAGATGGCGGTGCGTTGCCGGCCGAGGCCGTAGACGACCTTGCCGGACTCCCGCAGCCGCAGCGCGAGGCTGGTGAAGTCGCTGTCGCTGCTGACGATCGCGAACGCCTCGACGTTGTCGGCGTACAGCAGGTCCATCGCGTCGATGATCAGCGCGGAGTCGGTGGAGTTCTTGCCGGTGGTGAAGGCGTTCTGGTGGATCGCCCGGATCGCCCGGGTGTTCAGCTCGCGGGTCCAGCCGCTGAGCCGCGGGGAGGAGAAGTCGCCGTAGGCGCGCTTGATCGTCGCCGTGCCGTACTTCGCGAGCTCGTCGAGGATCCCCTCGGCGTACTTGGGGCTGGTGTTGTCGGCGTCGATGAGCACGGCGATCCGGACGGCACTGGAATCGGTCTCCACGACGGCGACCCTACCGAGCCGCCGGGGTTCAGGCCTCGGCGGTCGGGTGGCGCAGCGGGTGGGCGATGAGCCGGCGACGCAGCACCACCCAGGGGGCCGTGACGCGGGCCACGTCGGGGCAGTTCCCTACGCTGACGGGGTGAGCACACGAACCGGCCGGGCGGTGGTCGTCGGTGGCGGCATCGGCGGCCTGACCGCGGCGTACGACCTGGCGCGGAGCGGGGCCTTCGCCGAGGTGCTGGTGCTGGAGGGCTCGCCCGTGACCGGCGGCAAGCTGCGGACGCGCGAGGTGGCCGGCGTCCGCGTCGACGTGGGGGCCGAGGCGATGCTGAACCGGCGCCCGGAGGGGGTAGCGCTGGCCCGCGAGCTCGGGCTCGAGGTGGTCCACCCGGCGACGACGTCGTCGGGCCTGTGGACCCGGGGTGAGGTACGCCGGCTCCCGCGCACCCTCTGGGCGTCCCGCTCGACCTCGACGACCTCGCGACGTCCGGCGTCCTGGACGAGTCAGCGCTCGACCGGGTCCGACTGGAGCCGTCGCTGCCCGACAGCGACCTGTCCCGCGACCGCAGCGTCGCCGGGCTGGTCGCCGAGCGCTTCGGCCAGGAGGTCGTGGAGCAGCTCGTCGAGCCCCTCCTCGGTGGCGTGTACGCCGGGCACGCGGGGCTGCTGTCCGCCTTCGCGACCACCCCGCAGCTGGTGGCGCTGGCCCGGCAGGGCTCGCTGCTCGACGCCGCGCAGACGCTGCCCACCAGCGACGTCCCCGTCTTCGCCGGACTGCCCGGCGGGATGGGCGGGCTGCCGGCGGCGCTGGAGGCGAGCGGCGGCTTCGAGGTCTGGACCGACTCCCCGGCGCGGACGCTGGTCCGCTCCGGCACCGGTTTCGTGCTGACCGTCGGCTCCGCCCACGACCCGCGCCGGGTGGGTGCGGACGCCGTCGTCCTGGCCTGCCCGGCGTCCCCCGCCGCACGGTTGCTGGCCGACCTGCTGCCGGTGGCGGCCGAGGAGCTCGCCGCCGTCCAGTCCGCCTCGATGGCCGTGGTGACCCACGCGTTCCGGGGCGACGACGCGGGGGCGCTCGACGCAGCCGGGGCATCCGGCTTCCTGGTGCCGCCGGTCGAGGGGCGACGGATCAAGGCCGCGACCTACTCCTTCGCGAAGTGGGCCTGGGTCCGCGAGGCGGGTGCCGGACTCCTGCTGCTCCGCACCTCCACCGGCCGCCACCGCGAGGAGGCCGACCTGCAGCGGCCCGACGGGGAGCTGGTCGCGACGTCGCTGGCCGAGCTGCGCGAGGCCGTGCCCGGGCTCGGTGCGGCGGTCCCGGTCGAGAGCCACGTGCAGCGCTGGGGCGGCGGGCTGCCGCAGTACGCCGTGGGCCACCTCGACCGGGTGGCGCGGGTGCGCGCGGCCGTCGCGACGGTCCCCGGCCTGGCGGTCTGCGGGGCGGCGTACGACGGGGTCGGCATCCCGGCGGTCATCGGGTCGGCCCGGGCGGCGGTGGCCTCGGTCACGCAGGCACAATGAAGGACATGGTCAACAAGGTCGCCAGCGCCCGCGAGATCAACGCCACGGTCCGCTACACCCTGTGGTCGGTCTTCCGACTGCGCGACGTGCTCGGGCCGGACGCCGACCGCGCCGCCGAGGCGGCCGAGGTCGACGACCTGCTCGGCAAGCTCGCCGCCGACGACACGATCACCCGCGGCGTCTACGACCTCTCCGGGCTGCGCGCCGACGCCGACGTGATGCTGTGGTGGCACGCCGAGACCCCCGAGCAGGTGCAGGACGCCTACAACCGCTTCCGGCGTACCGCCTTCGGCCGGCGGCTCGACCCGGTCTGGAGCCAGCTCGCGATGCACCGGCCCGCGGAGTTCAACAAGGGTCACGTGCCGGCGTTCATGGCCGACGAGGAGGCCCGCGGCTACGTCTGCGTCTACCCGTTCGTGCGCTCCTACGAGTGGTACCTCCTGCCCGACGAGGAGCGCCGCGCGATGCTCGTCGAGCACGGCCAGATGGGTCGGGAGTACGCCGACGTCCGCGCCAACACCGTCGCCTCCTTCGCGCTCGGCGACTACGAGTGGATCCTGGCCTTCGAGGCGGACGAGCTGCACCGGATCGTGGACCTGATGCGCCACCTGCGGGCGTCCACCGCCCGTCGGCACGTCCGCGAGGAGGTGCCGTTCTACACCGGCCCCAAGGTCGCGGCGGCCGACCTGCTCACCCGCCTGCCCTGACCACCCTGTCCGGAACCGGGATCGCCACGCGTGGGGCGCGGCCAGCGCCGCGTTGGTGCTCAGTCACCGTCGAGGGACCTCTGACGTGGGTCTGCGAGATTGCCCTCGGAGCCGTGTCGACCGGGAGGTGACACGGCTGGGCTCCGAGGTCAGCCCGTCCGGCTGGTTCGCGGGGTGAGACCGGCCGTGGCTGGCGTCGTCACGCCGTGAAGGGCGATCGACGGGAGCACGACCCGCACGCGCGTCCCACGACCATGCTCTGAGCGGATGTCCATCTCCCCGCCGTGCCGGCTCACGATCGACGACGCGATGGCGAGCCCGAGCCCCGTGCCCTGGATCGCCCGTTGCTGGGCGGTCGAGGACCGGAAGAAGCGGGTGAACAGGTGCTCCTGCTCCTCGGCCGGGATCCCGATGCCGGTGTCCGTGACCTCGAGGACGGCCCGGTCTGCCTCCCTGGTCAGGCTGCAGCGGATGGAGCCGCCGTCCTCGGTGAACTTCAAGGCGTTGCTCATGAGGTTGAACAGCACGCGTTCCAGGTATCCCATGTCGCCGTTGGTCAGCACCGATTCCGCGGGTACCGCGTAGGTCACCTCGAGGTCGCGTTCGCACACCACGGGTCGCAGCGCGTCCTCGATACGACCGACGACGGCGCCGAGGTCCACGGGCCTGAGCTCCAGGTCGAGCTCGCCGGACTCGAGCCGGGAGACGGCCAGCAGGTTCTCGGCCAGGGAGGTCAGGCGGTCGCCGTTGCGCTGCACGGTCCGCAGCATGTCGGCGTACGCCGGGCTGACGTGCTCCGGGGGAGCGTCGAGCATCAGCTCGACGTACCCATTGATGCTGGTGATCGGTGTCCTCAGCTCGTGGCTGACCGTGGCCACGAAGTCGTCCTTCGCCTGGTCCAGCTCGCGGAGCCGCCGGACCGCGTCGGCCTCCTTCTCCAGCCCCGCCAACGCTGCGTTGCGGCTGCGTCGCAGCTCGGCCGTCCGTTCCTCGACCCGGTGCTCGAGGTGGGTGGCGAGCGCCTGGTTCTCCCACAGCGTGAGGACCTGGCGCGCCACCAGCAGCACCATGATCGCGGTGCGGATCCACGACACGGCGACGTCGGCCTGCCCGGTCCTCAGCAGGTCGATGACCGAGGTGAGCAGGGCGACGGACACCGCGGCGTAGGGGAGCAGGTTGCCCAGCGGGCGACTGGCCAGCGGCTCCTCCGCCTCGCCGGCCTCCTCGCGCTCTGGCCACAGGGCCGCGGCGCACATCAGGACGAAGCCGGCGAACCAGCCGATGTCGATGACGTTGCCCGAGCTGTAGGCGCCGATGGTCGTCAGGTAGGTGAAGCCGGAGTCAGCGATCGCGAAGGCCAGCAGGCCGGTCCCGACCAGCGGCAGGGACAGGGGCAGGCTTCGGTGCAGGTGGCGAGCCCGGAGCCAGGTGTAGAGGACGATCGTGATGACGATGACGTCACCGATGGGGTAGGCCAGGGAGATCAGCAGCGCCAGCAGGGAGTCGGCGCCCGAACGGAACACCGGTCCGAGCACGATGATCCAGCTGCACAGCAGCATGGAGGACGCGACCATCAGCCCGTCCAGGACCGTCCGGGCCCGCCCGGCCATGCTGGCGGCCGAGAGGGGCAACGACAGCAGGGCCGCCGCGGCGAGCAGGGGCAGCCCCAGGTAGCCGACGTCGGCCAACGACGGGAACGGGACGGCCTGACCGCGCAGCGACTCGTAGTAGGTCCACACGGTCTGACCGGCCGACCACGACAGGGCGGCGCTGCCGAGCAGCCACCAGAACCGCGCGACGGAGCCGGTGTGACGCCGCGCCCGGAGCCAGGCCGCGCAGCCCGTCAGCAGGGCGACGCCCGCAAGCCCGAAGTTCGACAGGTGCAGGGCAGCGGTCCCGGGGAGGGTCAGCATTCCCGCCACCCACAGCACGGCAGCCGCCAGCAACGCCACCACCGATGGCGGGAGGGCGACGACGGAGATGCGTTGTGCTGTCACAGTTGTGATGGTGGGGCGCGCTGGCCGCAAATTGTCTGAAATTCGAGAAATTCATCCGATTGGCCTGCTGCAATGGCTCGAAGCGTCGCCGTCAGGAACGGCTGCGCCACGCGTGCCCCCGATCGCATGAGGAGTCCCCCGATGAGCTCGTCCCTGGTTGAAGAGGTCCGGCATCCTCTGGGCCTGCCGAGCCACTGGCCCGCCAGCCTCCACCCGCGGGTCCTCAGCGACCTCGACCTGCCGACGCCGTACCTGGCCACCGACCTGCGGATCCTCGAGGAACGACTGAGTCGCTTCGCCGTCGCCCTACCCCGAGTGCAGCCGTTCTACGCCGTCAAGTGCAACTCCGCCGCGCAGGTGCTGAGCACGGTCGTGGAGCAGGGCGCAAGCTTCGAGGTCGCCTCGCTGGGTGAGCTGCGGATGCTCCAGGAGCTGGGGGTCGACCCCGCCGGCGTGCTCTACAGCAACACCGTCAAGCCCGCCTCGCACATCGCCGGTGCGGCCGAGGCAGGACTGTGGCGCTTCGCTGCCGACTCCGTGGACGAGCTGCGCAAGGTCGCACGTTGCGCTCCGGGCAGTGCGGTCTACATCCGGGTGCGCGTCGACGACAGCGGCAGCATCTTCCCGTTGTCGCGCAAGTTCGGTGCCGAGGCGCAGAAGACACGCGCCCTCCTCCTGGCCGCTCGTGACCTCGGCCTGCAGCCCTACGGCCTGACCTTCCACGTCGGGTCCCAATGCATGTCCACGACCGCCTGGGTGCAGGCGATCGCGTCCATGGGACGGCTGATGCGTCAGCTCTCCGGCGACGGCATCACGATCGAGATGCTGAACATGGGTGGGGGCTTCCCCGCCCGCTACGACGATCCCGTCCCGTCGATCTTCGAGATAGGTGAGGTCGTCAACCGCGCCCTTCTCGAGTTGCTGCCCTACCAGCCATCCCTCATCGCCGCCGAGCCCGGCCGCCACATGGTCGCGGAGAGCGCTGTCATGGTCGCCAGCGTCCTGGGCCGCGAGGAACGGGCCGGCGAGGACTGGCTCTACCTCGACGTCGGGGCCTACCACGGACTCATCGAGACCCACCAGACCGTGGGGCAGTGGCGGTTCCCGCTGTGGACCTCGCGTCACGACCACGGCGTCGTCGAGCACGTGCCCTTCACCGTGACCGGCCCCACCTGTGACAGCGCCGACACGATGTTCCACGGGGCCTCGCTGCCCGTCACCATGGCCGAGGACGACCTGGTGTTCATCGCCTCCACGGGCGCCTACACCCTGAGCTACGCCTCGCACTTCAACGGTTTCCCGCCGCCGCAGATGTTCTTCCTCGGGGGCTAGGTGGACCCGCAGTCCGCCCGCCGTCGCCTGGTCCGGCTCATGGGTGCCGGGCTCGTGGACTCACTGTGCCTGTCGGTGGCGTGGACCGTGCTGTTGCTGCAGGTCGTCACCGTCTACGGACTGGAGGCCGCCGGGTTGTGCAGCGCGGCGATGCTGATGGGCGTGGCGCTCTCCGCGCCCGTGGCCGGGTGGATGGCCTCGGTACTGAGCGGTCGACGGCTGCTCCGCGTCGCGGCAGCCGCCGAGGGTGCGCTGCGCGTCAGCGTCTTCATGCTGCTCTTCACCGACGCGCCGGTGTGGCTGCTCGCCCTGTGCATCTCGACCATGAACATCACGGCGTGGACCGGGTACGCCGGCATGCGGGCCGAGGTGGCGGCGGTCAGCAGTGGAGCCAAGGCCCTCACCTGGTACGGGACCATCGTCGCCGCCGTCGAGGCTGTCGGCGTCGCTCTCGCCGCGTTCCTGCCGACCCGCAACGGCATCTCGCCCGACAGCGTGCTGCTCGCGGTGATGGCCGTCTACCTGCTCGCCCTGCTGCCCACCGTCCTCATCGCGGCCGGCTCGCCCGTCGCGGCGGGCGGCCGTCACGAGCGCGGTCGACAGCGACGGCTGGTCGTCTCGGCGCCCACCCTGGCTGGTACCACCCTCATGTTCCTGGCCTCGGCACCCACGCTGCTGGCCGTCGCGCTGGCCGCCGAGCTCTACGGCCGGGCGGCCGTGGCCCCTGCAGCCATCGCGTTCACCGTCGGTTCGCTGGCCGCCCCGGCACTCACCGGCCGGGTGCCGGCCCAGCGCACCGACCATCCCGCTCTCTGGGTGGCGTGCGCGTTCGGGATGGTGGTCGGGTGGGTACTGGCCCCCGTGCACCTCGCAATGCTGTGCGTGGCCCAGCTGATGTCGGGCCTCTTCATGACCTCGCTCGAGGGTTTGCTCGACGCGTCCGCAGCCCAGCGTCATCCCGGCCAGGTGACGGGCGCCTTGGCCCGGGCGACGGCAGGCCGAGCCCTGGGCTCGGCCGCCGGGACGGCACTGCTGCCGTTCCTGGTGCTGGGCGTCGGTCTCACGGCCACGGTCACCACCCTGGGGGTGGTGCTGCTGGCCGTCGGCGTCGGGACCACGTTCTGGCTGCGCGCACGAGCGGCCCGTACGGGCCAGCTCGACGTTGCGGCAGTCCGGCCGGTGCCACCCGTGATGACCGAGATCGGCTAGCGGCCACGGCGACAGATCACTGCTCGCCGGCCGGCTCCAGGCTGATGCTGATCGAGTTGATGCAGTAACGGTCACCGGTGGGGGTGCCGTGGCCGTCGGGGAAGACGTGGCCGAGGTGGGAGCCGCAGCTGGCGCAGCGGACCTCGGTGCGCTTCATGCCGTGCGAGGAGTCGTCGAGGTACTCGATCGTGTCGCTGATCGGCTGGTAGAAGCTCGGCCAGCCGCAGCCGGAGTGGAACTTCGTGTCTGACTCGAACAGCGTCGCCTGGCAGGCCTTGCAGCGGTAGACACCGGTGGTCTCGGTGTCGGTGTACTCGCCGGTGAAGGCGCGCTCGGTGCCGGCCTGGCGCAGCACGGCGTACTCCTCGGCCGAGAGCTGCTGCTTCCACTCGGCGTCGGACTTCTCCACGTCGTAGGTCATGGGTCCCACGATAGTGCCGCGACCAAGGCAGGGGGTGGGGTGCTCGGGGCCACACGCGGTCATCCCTTCGGAGGGTTGACCTCGTCAGTCAACAAGTGTTCACTGAGTTGACCCGACGACCGGCAGGAGAACACGTGGCGACACCGACCATCCCGTGGACGCGCGTGCGCAAGGCGGGCAGCGGACTCACGACCCCGCTCCACCCCGACGACTACCTGCGACTGCTCAACCCGCTGTGGAGCGCGCGCGAGCTGCGCGGACGCGTGGAGGAGGTGGTCCCGGAGACCGAGGACGCCGCGACCCTGGTCATCCGACCCGGCTGGGGCTGGCGCTACGACCACCGCCCGGGCCAGTACGTCGGCATCGGGATCCAGGTCGACGGCAAGTTCCAGTGGCGCTCCTACTCCGTCAGCTCGCCCCCGCGGCGCAGCGGTCGCACCATCGCGATCACGGTCCGGGCGATGCCGGAGGGGCTGCTGTCCAGCCACCTCGTGAACGGTCTCGAGCCGGGCACGGTCGTCCGGCTGGCGCTCCCGGAGGGCGACTTCGTGCTGCCCGACCCGCCCCCGGAGCGGATCCTGTTCCTGGTCGGTGGCAGCGGCATCACCCCGGTGATGGCGATGCTCCGCACCCTGGCCCGGCGCCGCACCATGCCGGACGTCGTCCTGCACTACTCCTCGCCGACGCCTGCGCGGATGATCTTCCGCGAGGAGCTGACCGCGTTGGAGGAGGAGCACGAGGGCTTCACGCTCCACCAGCAGCACACCGACACCGACGGCATGCTCGAGCTCGCCGACCTCGACCGGCTGTGCCCCGACTGGCGTGACCGGGACACCTGGGCCTGCGGGCCCGGCCCGATGCTCGACGCCGTGACCGAGCACTACGAGGAGGCCGGGCTCTCCGAGCAGCTCCACCTCGAGCGGTTCTCCCTCGAGCTCGGCGGCGAGGGAGGCGAGGGCGGGACGGTCACCTTCCGCAACTCGAACAAGACCGTCGAGGTCGACGGCGCCACCACCGTCCTCGAGGCGGGGGAGCAGGCCGGCGTCGGGATGCCCTACGGCTGCCGGATGGGGATCTGCCACACCTGCACGCTCACGCTCGTGTCCGGCCGGGTGCGCGACCTGCGCAGCGGGGACGAGTACGCCCAGCCCAACGAGCAGGTGCAGACCTGCATCACCGCCGCCGTCGGTGACTGCACGCTCGACATCTGACTGCCCGACCACCTGATCGACCGCTTGATCGACCCGAGGAGAGACATGGCCATCGCCGACGTCAAGGACTACGCCCACCTCACCACCGAGGAGGTGGAGCAGCTCGGCCGCGAGCTCGACGCGATCCGCGCCGAGGTCGAGGAGTCCCGCTGCGCCGCCGACGCGGCGTACATCAACCGGATGATCAAGATCCAGCGTGGCCTGGCCACCGCGGGCCGGGTCGTGCTGGCCGCGACCCCGCACTCGAGGCGGACCCGGGTCCCTGGCGCGATCGCCGGCGGAGCACTCCTCGGCGCGGCCAAGATCCTCGAGAACATGGAGATCGGCCACAACGTCATGCACGGCCAGTGGGACTGGATGAACGACCCGGAGATCCACTCCTCCAACTGGGAGTGGGACACCGCCCAACCGGCCGAGCAGTGGAAGCACAGCCACAACTACGTGCACCACCAGTTCACCAACGTGCTCGGCCACGACAACGACATCGGCTACGGCATCCTGCGGATGGCGCGCGAGCAGAAGTGGCACCCCGCCAACCTCGGCCAGCCCGTCTACAACGCGCTGCTCGCCGGGCTCTTCCAGTGGGGCGTCGCGCTGCACGACCTCGACATCGAGGCGATCCGCAAGGGCAAGAAGGACCCGAAGGAGATGAAGCGCCAGCTCGGCCAGATCTGGCGCAAGGGTCGCAACCAGGTCCTCAAGGACTACATCGTCTACCCCGCGCTGAGCGGCCCCCAGTGGCGTACGACGCTGGTCGCCAACGCGACGGCGAACTTCTCGCGCAACGTGTGGTCCTACATGATCATCTTCTGCGGCCACTTCCCCGACGGGGCGCTGCACTTCACCGAGGAGGAGCTCGAGGACGAGACCCGCGCCGAGTGGTACCTGCGCCAGATGCTCGGCTCGGCCAACTTCGAGGGCGGCCCGGTGCTCCACATCGCCTCCGGCAGCCTCGGCTTCCAGATCGAGCACCACCTCTTCCCCGACCTGCCGAGCAACCGCTACCCCGAGATCGCGGTCAAGGTGCGGGCGCTGTGCGACAAGTACGACATCCCCTACACGACCGGCCCGCTGCACCGTCAGTACGGCCAGGCGCTGCGCACGATCATGAAGCTGTCGGTCCCCAACGGCTGGACGAGCAGCGACCAGCCCGAGCCGCCGACGCCCTCGATCGACCGCGGTCGCAAGACCGACGACGAGCGGCCGACCCGGCGCTCCGAGCTGGGGGCCTGGTCGAGGAACGCGTCGTGACGGTGTCCACGACCTACTTCGCCTGGGGCGAGTCGCTCGACGACCTGGTGCAGGCGCGCGTCACCCAGTGTGCGCTGTCGCGGATCTGCGGCAGCTGCGGACGCCCGCTCGGGCGCCCGATCGCGTTCGTCGGTACGCCGGTCGAGGTCGGTCGCAACGCCTTCCACGCGCCGCCGCTGCACGTCGGCTGCGCCGAGGACCTGCTCGGCACCCGGCCCGACTGGGAGCTCGTGACGACGGCCGGCTTCGAGTTCGTGCGGTCCAACCGGGAGGACGTCGACCGCCGGCCGGTGTTCGAGCCGAACTCGCTGCTCTGAGCGGGCGGTGGTGGGCCC
>CAVWGQ010000018.1:0-21156 GCA_963754575.1 uncultured Actinomycetota bacterium
ACGGGTCGGTGGTCGAGGAGCGTCTCGTCCTGCCACACGTCCAGGTAGTCCGGCGCGTGGACACAGCGGTTCCGGGCGGGGACTGCGGCACGTGCAGCACGTCCGGGCAGGGCCCCCTGATGCCGCTGCTGATCCGTCCGCATGTGCCGCGCGGCGGATGCCCGCACGGCGTTTCGCTCATGGCGCTGAGCGAGCCCATGCGCAACCGCGGCCGCAGTCATGGGAGTACGTGAACGGTCCTCCCGCCCGCGGCATGCCCGGATGCAACGAGTACTGCTCGACATGCTCGGCCCGGGGTGCGCGCAGATGCATTCCTACCGCGCCCTGATCCGTTCCGGGGTGTAGTCGTTCGCGCGCACGCGGGATCTTGCGATCGGCTGTACCAGGTGGGTGCCACGCGGCACGATCTCGGCCATGCGTGTGCTGCTTCGCGTCCTGATGGTCCTGTTCGCGGTCACCTGGTGGGTGCTGCCCGCCATGGGGGTGATCGATCTGACCGTCACCTGGAACCCCGAGTGGCCGGTGGTCCTCGAGGCCGGCTGGGGGGTCTTCTTCACCGGCCTCGGTCTCTCCTTCTTCCTCGCCGGGATCGCGGCACGGACCGCCCGAACTGGCCTGCTGCACGCCTACGTGACCACTGCCGTCCTCGCGATCGCGGCCGTCCTCAGTCGCGAACCGCAGACCTGGTGGATCTTCGGCATGCTCCTCATCCAGGTCCCGCTCCTGCGTCTGCTGGCGAGTGACGACCGCAGGCCCGCCGGCCCGCACTACCCGCTGGCGCTGCTCGCGGCGATCGCCGCCCCCGTGGGCCTGACCTACGCCTGGCAGATGGCCGAGAAGAACCGTCAGGCGCTGATGCACGGGGACTACACCAACGGCGTTGACCACTTCTCAGTACAAGCTGCACTCGGACTGGCCCTGGTCGCCCTGCCCGCCGCTGCCGCGCTTCGGCCTGGGAGCCGGCGCCAACTCGGCACCATCACCGCGCTGATGGCCGGCTACCTCGGCCTGGTCTCCTACCACTGGCTCGGCGAGCTCGGTGGATTCAGCCAGACCTGGTCAGTGGCGGTGATGGCCTGGTCGTCCGTCGTCCTGGTGGCTGCGTGGTGGCCGTCGGAGGCTCAGCGCGGCGCGGGGTTTGCCACCAAGTAGGGCCTCGCAGCTGATACGCACGCTCGTGCTGCGGAGCATGCGCCTCTTGAGGTGCGCAGCGCGCCCCCGCGGTGCTCGTCGCCGTAAGCCCTCAGGCTCTGAATATCCCGGCATGCCGGTGGCCCCACCGGGGGTGCGGGGGGGTCAGGGGCTGGGTCGATGTCGGTCGAGGGGGCGGGTGCCGGTGTGGTCGCGGAGGTAGTGGTGGCCGTGGGGTGAGCGCCAGAGGTATTCACCGGGTCCGGTCGCGGTGTAGTTCCATGAGCTGTGGGTCTTGAGTCGGTGGTGGAAGGTGCAGAGTGCGGCGAGGTTGTCGCTGGTGGTGTTCGGGTTGTCGGGGTCGTAGGGCGCGATGTGGTCGATCTGGCAGTCGCGGGCGGGTCGGTGGCACCAGGGGAAGACGCAGGTGCGGTCGCGTTGGACGACCTGCTCGCGCTGGGTGGGGGTGGGGGTGTAGCTCCGGGTGTGGAGCTGGGTGGCGAGGTCGAGGACCGGTCGGAGGGTGATCCGGGTGAGGCTGTCGCGGCACCAGCCGCGGACCTGGTCGAGGAGCAGCTGCTGTTGGTGACGCTCCAGGGTTGCCACCGGGTCGAGGTGTGCCTCGCCGTCCTCGGTGGTGGTGGCGCCGAGGTGGACGTGCAGGACGAGCTCGCGGGCGGTCGGGATGCCCGCGGTGGCATCGGCATCGGCGTCGTGTGCGAGGTCGAGGCTGGTCTGGTTGCGGGCGAGGTCGCCGAGGGCGCGGGAGCGGCGTACGTCGAGGGTCTCGTCGGAGCCGAGGTCCTTCAGGGCGGCGGCGCGACTGGTCAGGGCGTGGTCGAGGTCGGCGGCGTCGGCGATGCCGAGGACGGCTTCGACCCGGACGGTGCCGTCGAAGGCGATGTCCTGGTCGTGGATGGTGGCGTGGCGTTGGTCGGTGGCCGAGGCCGAGGCTGCGTCGGGGTCGTCGGGGTGCAGCGCCGGGGTG
This sequence comes from uncultured Actinomycetota bacterium, assembly GCA_963754575.1. Lineage (GTDB taxonomy): Bacteria > Actinomycetota > Actinomycetes > Propionibacteriales > Nocardioidaceae > Nocardioides. Next base: position 2,120 of record CAVWGQ010000018.1, read on the forward strand.
GTCTGTGCGCTGCGGAGCAGGGCTTCGGCGACGAGGCGGTCGAGGGCGGCGGTGCCGATCCGTTCGACGAAGGGGGCGACCATGCGGTCGACGTACGCGGCTGCTGCGGGGTGGAGGTCGGCGTGGATGGTGGCCTCGGCGATCCGGCGGGCGCGCCAGGTGGGGACGTCGCCGGCGTGGACGCGGCGCCAGAGGCGGGGGAGGCGGTGGCGCAGCTCGAGGGCGTGGCCGATCAGGCGCTTGCCGGCGGTCGTGGAGGTGCCGAGCGCTGCGGCGAACTCGGCGACCGAGAACTCGGCCACGAGCGGGCAGCCGTCGCCGGCGATGCGCTCCTCGTGCTCGCTGCCACTGGGGGCGCGATCGAAGGCGGCGGCGAGGTGGATCGACTCCGGTGGGTGGAGGTCGGCCCAGTCGCAGGCGGTCATGAGGAGACGTGCCTCGGCCTGGTCGGCGGCGGCCCGCTCGGCCGTCGCGCTCGCGAGCACGGTCGCGGCCGTGAGGGCCGGGTCCGTGTCAGCGAGGGTGTCGAACATGTGTTCGATCCTACTCCGGCCTGGTGACAGTGGGAAGGGGTTGCGGAGCTCTGTGGAGAAGGCCGGCGGGCAGGTGGGGCCGGGGGTTTCGAGGCTCGGGCCCGGGGGCCCTCACACCTCAACCGCCGGTGGGTCGAGCGGGAGTCGGGCGGCGGGGGTGGTCTCGAGAACCGCTCGCTGGCGCTCGCTGCTCGACCACCTCTGTCCGGCGGACGGTGCCGGCGGCGGAAGGTGGGTCGAAGCGCGTGCAAGACTGCGCCCCATGCGCACCCGGACCACCGAGGACGGCGACCGCACCGCGGCGCTGCACCAGGCGATCGACCGCACCGGCTACTACCCCGAGGTCGTCGGCGACGGGGTCACGTCGGCGGTCGCCGGTGAGGAGGTCGTGTCCTTCTACCTCCACCACGAGCCGACCTTCGACCGTGACGAGGTACGCCGCCACCTCACCGTCGTGGTGCTGACCCCGACCCGGCTGGTGCTGGCCCACACCGACGAGCACGCCGGCGACGACCTGCTGCCCGAGCCCTACACCTCGACCTCGACCGAGGCGATCCCGCTCAGCTCGGTGAAGTCGGTCGTGGTCACCCGGATGGTCACCACCCCCGCCGACGGTCCCGGCCGTCCCGCCGAGGCCGTGATGACGCTGGGATGGGGTGGCGCGGGCCGGCTCGACCTCGAGCCCGCCGGCTGCCAGGACCCGGAGTGCGACGCCGACCACGGCTACACCGGCACCTTCGCCTCGGACGACTTCTCGTTGCGGGTCTCCGCCGCGGCCGAGGGACCCGACGCGGTGCAGCGGCTGCTGTCCTTCGCCGAGTCGATCTCCGCGCGCACCCAGCACTCGTGAGCCACCCGCTGTCCGGGGGCTTCGTCGAGCCGGCGTACGGCGTCCGGTCGCTGGCCGACGTCGTGCCCGCGATCGCCGACGCGCTCGGCCACCCGATCGAGGAGCCGCCGAGCGGGCTGGTGCTGCCGCCGGCTCCGGCGTACGTCCTGTTCCTCGTCGACGGGATGGGTGCCGACCTGCTGCGCCGCCACGCGCACGCGGCCCCCTTCCTCGCCGAGCTCTTCGACGAGTCCCGCGCCGGCACCGCCGGTGTGCCGTCGACCACCGCGACCAGCCTGACCTCGCTCGGCACCGGGCTGCCGCCGGGCAGCCACGGGATGGTCGGATTCACCTCGCGGGTGCCGGGCACCGACCGGCTGCTCAACGCGCTGCAGTGGGACAAGCGGGTCGACCCGGCCGAGTGGCAGCCGCACCCGAGCGCCTTCTCCCGGCTCTCGCGCGAGGGCGTCACCGTGACAGCGGTGAACAAGCGCGAGTTCCGCGAGAGCGGGCTGACGCTGGCCTCGCAGCGCGGGATCGACTACGTCGGCGCCGACCGCGTGGGGGAGCGGATCGCGGGCGTGGTCGCCGCGGCGCGGGTCCGGCCCTCGCTCACCTACGTCTACGACGGCGACCTCGACTGGACCGGCCACCGCTTCGGGGTCGCGTCGAGCCAGTGGCTGCAGCAGCTCGCGATGGTCGACGCCGAGGCCGAGCAGCTGCGCGAGGCGCTGCCCGCCGCCACCCGGATGGTGGTGATCGCCGACCACGGGATGGTCGACTCCGCACCCGGCAGCCGGATCGACGTCGACGAGGAGCCCGGGCTGCGCGACGGGATCGCCCTGCTCGGCGGTGAGGCACGCTTCCGCCACCTGTACGTCGCGAGCGGCGCCGTCGACGACGTCGTCGCCACCTGGCGCTCGACCCTGCGCGACCGCGCCGAGGTGCTGACCCGGGACGAGGCGATCGGGCGCGGCTGGTTCGGACCCGTCGACCCGGGCGTGCGTCCCCGGCTCGGCGACGTGGTCGTCGCCTGCACCGGGGACACCGCCCTGATGTCGAGCGTGGACTTCCCCTACGAGATGACGCTGGTCGGGCTGCACGGCTCGCTGACGCCCGCCGAGATGCGGATCCCGGTCATCATCGCCTGAGATGCCTCACTCGGGCACGTTCCCGGGGGTGCCGCCGATCCGGTAGGACGAGGTGACGCCGTCGTACATCAGGTGGGCGACCAGGCCCTCCGCAGCGTCCGGCAGGTTGTGGCAGTGGTCCATCCAGAGTCCTGGGTCCTCGGCGAGGAAGGCGATCTCGAAGGTCTCGCCCTCGCCGACCTCCAGCGGACCAGCGACACGAGCGGGATCAGCACGATGCCGTTGAGGAACATGTGGATCGCGAAGCCCCACTCGGCGGCGCCGAAGGACTCGCAGTCCGTGCACTCCAGGTAAGCCTTGTTGATCACGAGGCCGTCCTGGGCGATGGCGTTGGTCAGGCCGAACACCGCCCAGGCGATGGCGCCGGCCTGGACGACGACGAGGACGGCGATGGCGTAGGACAGGAAACGGTAGGTGGATCTCACGACGGGCCCCCAGGTGTCGGATGCGGCGTGGGCCGAGCGTGCTCGTGTGTCGGTGGTGCTCGACAGCATCCTTGCTCCTTGGCCGACCTCAACGGGCTTTCAAGGTTCGTCTAGACCACTGAGCCCGTGCTGGTCAGCCGAAGGGGAGCGGCTCCGGCGCCAGCGAGACCGCCTTGGCGCGGGCTGCGGTGAGCCGACGACGGTGGTGCTGGCGGCAGAGAACCTCGTAGGCGACGTCGGCCGGGGGCTGGTCGGCGACCTCGACGTCACCGACGACGATCACCTCGCCCTCGGTGACCATCGCGCCGTTCTCGGTGCGGGCGTTGTGGGTGGCGCGCTTGCCGCACCAGCACAGCGCCTCGACCTGGAGCGTGTGGACGTGGTCGGCGAGCTCGACGAGCCGGGCGCTGCCGTCGAACATCAGGCCGCGGAAGTCGGTGAGGATGCCGAAGGCGAAGCAGTCGATCTGCAGCTCGTCGACGATCTTCGCGAGCTGGTCGATCTGCTCTCGGGCGTAGAACTGGGCCTCGTCGCAGATCAGGTAGTCGATCCGACCGCCGGCGGTGAGGCTGGAGACGACGTAGCGCCAGAAGTCGAAGTCCGGACCGACCTCGATCGCGGAGTGGGTGAGCCCGAGCCGGCTCGAGACCGTCGCCTCGCCACCGCGGTCGTAGGTGCTGAAGATCCGGCCGACCCGGCCGCGGGCGGCGTGGTTGTGGTTGGTCTGCAGGGCCAGGGTGCTCTTGCCCGAGTCCATGGTCCCGGTGAAGAAGTTCAGTTCCGCCACGGGGGAGGACTCTATGCCGCCGCGGGCACGGGGCAGGATGGGGTCATGGCCGGCCGGTTCCTCGTGGGCGTCTCGGGATGGAGCTATCCCGCGTGGCGTGGCGACTTCTACCCGCGCGGCCTGGTCCAGCGCCGTGAGCTGGAGTACGCCGCCTCGCGGATGACCTCCGTGGAGCTCAACGGGTCGTTCTACTCCCTGCAGCGCCCGTCGTCGTACCGCTCCTGGGCCGAGCAGGTGCCCGAGGACTTCGTGATCGCGGTCAAGGGCAGCCGTTTCGTCACCCACCTCAAGCGCCTCGTCGACGTCGAGCAGCCGCTGGCCAACTTCTTCGCCTCGGGGGTCCTCGCGCTCGGCCCGAAGCTCGGTCCGCTGCTGTGGCAGCTGCCGGAGCGGCTGGGCTACGACCCGGACGTGGTCGACCGGTTCCTGGCGCTGCTGCCGCGCTCGACCGGCGCCGCGGCCGACCTGGCCTCCCGTCACGACGACCGGGTGAAGCCGGACCGGGTCCACACCACGACGGACGCCGACCGTCCGCTGCGCCACGCCGTGGAGTTCCGCAGCCCGTCCTTCGACGTCCCGGCGTTCTACGAGCAGCTCGCCGCGACGGGGACCGCGTGCGTGCTGGCCGACACGGCCGGGCGGTGGCCGGCGGTCGACCGTGACACCGAGGGCTTCCGCTACGTCCGGCTCCACGGGGACAGCGAGCTGTACACCAGCGGCTACTCCGACGAGGCGCTCGACCGCTGGGCAGACCGGATCGCCGGTTGGGCGGAAGGCGGTGAGGACGTGCACTGCTACTTCGACAACGACGCCGCCGGGCACGCCCCGCACGATGCGGGGCGGCTGCTGGCCCGGCTGCGAGGATCGGGTGCATGACGGTCGACCTTCGTCCCGCCCGTGACCATGACGCGCCCGCGGTGGCGCAGGTGTGGTGGGAGGGCTGGGGCGACGCCCACCTCGGACACGTGCCCGAGGAGGTGGTCGTGGCCCGCACGCGCGAGTCGTTCGACTCCCGCGCCGCGTCGCGGGTCGCCGACATCTCGGTCGTCGAGGTCGACGGGGTCGTGCGGGGCTTCGTGATGGTGGGGGAGGACGAGGTCGAGCAGGTCTTCCTCGACCGCGGCGCGCGCGGGTCCGGGCTCGCGACGCTGCTGCTCGACGAGGGGGAGCGGCGGGTCCGGTCCCATGGCCACCGTCGGGCCCGGCTCTTCGTCGTGCCCGGCAACCCCCGGGCCCGCGCGTTCTACGCCCGGCGCGGCTGGCGCGACGACGGCGACGTCATCTACACGCCCGTCGACGACGACTCGCTCGAGGTGCCGACCCGGCTCTACACCAAGCACGTCTCCCCGTTGGTGAGCGCCTCGGAGCTGTCCGACCTGCTGGGGGAGGTGACGGTGCTCGACGTCCGCTACCGGATGGGCGGTCCTGCCGGCCCCGAGGAGTACGCCGCGGGGCACGTGCCCGGCGCGGCGTACGTCGACCTGGACACCGACCTCGCCGCACCTCCCGGGCCGCGTGGGCGTCACCCGCTGCCGGATCCGGACGTCTTCGTCGCCGCGATGCAGCGCGCAGGCGTGTCGTCGTCCCGCCCGGTCGTCGTCTACGACGACTGGTCCGGACACGCCGCGGCGCGCGCCTGGTGGTTGCTGCGCCACCACGGCCACCCGGCCGTGCACGTGCTCGACGGCGGCTGGTCGGGGTGGGTGGCGGCTGGTCGTCCGGTCTCGGTCGATCTCGTGGCGCCTGCGGCGGGGGACTTCCACGGCGAGCCCGGCTCGATGCCCGTGGTCACGGCCGGCGACGTGCCCGACGTCGACGTCCTGGTCGACGCGCGGGCGCCGGAGCGCTACCGCGGCGAGACCGAGCCGATCGACCCGGTCGCCGGCCACGTCCCCGGCGCCGTCAACGTCCCGACCTCGACCAACCTGCAGACCGACGGCACCTTCCGCCCGCCCGACCACCTCGCGGCGCTCTACGCCGCCGTCGGGGCCACCCCCGGCGCCGACGTGGCGGCGTACTGCGGGAGCGGCGTCACGGCCAGCCACGACGTGCTGGCGATGGAGGTGGCCGGGGTCCGCGCCGCGCTGTACCCGGGGTCGTGGAGCGAGTGGGTGGCTGACGCGTCGCGACCGGTGGCGCGGTCGACGTCGGGGGAGTGAGGGGCGCCGTCAGGGTGATCCTCGCGACTCCAGGTACGCGACCACCGCCCGCACCCGGCGGTTGGTGGTCCCGTCGTCGTCGAGGTCGAGCTTGGTGAAGATCGAACGCAGGTGTGCCTCCACCGTGCGATCGGAGAGGGTGAGCGCTCGCCCTGCGGCTGAGCGCCTTCCCCGGGTCAGTGCGCGAGGTGTTCCCTGAGCCGCTCGACGGTGCCGTCGACATCGGTGAGCTTGTCGAGGCCGAAGAGTCCCACCCGGAACGTGGAGAAGTCGTCGCGTTCACCACACATCAGCGGTACCCCGGCGGCCACCTGGATGCCACGCTGCTTGAACTTGGCGCCGCTACGGATCTCGGGATCATCCGTGAAGGCGACCACCACGCTGGATGCGGCGAATCCTTCGGACGCGACGGAGGCGAACCCGAGCTCCGCGAGCATGGCGCGGACTCGCGTGCCCAGCGAGACCTGAGCCAGGCGCAGCTCGCTGAGCCCGGCGGCGCGGGTCTCGAGCATGAGGGCGGCGTCGTGCGCGAGCGTGTCCGTCGGCATCGTCGCGTGATACGGGGTCTGCCCCTGGAGGTAGGCCTCGGTGATCGTCAACCACCTCTGGAGGTCGACCGCGAAGCTGGTCGAGACCGTTGACATGACCTGTGCCCGGCCGGCCTCGCCGAGCATCACGAATCCCGCGCACGGTGAGCCGCTCCATCCCTTCTGCGGGGCGCTGAGCAGGACGTCGATGCCGAGGTCGGCCATGTCGACCCAGAGCGCTCCCGACGCGATGCAGTCGAGGACGAGGAGCCCACCGACTGCATGTGTCGCCGCGGCGACGGCTCGGACGTAGGCGTCGGGCAGCACCACGCCTGCCGATGTCTCCACATGTGCCGCGAAGACGACCTCGGGACGGGTGCGCTCGATCGTCTCGACCACCTCGTCGACCGGGGGCGGGGTCCAGGGAGCGTGTCGCTCGTCGGACACCGGTCGGGCGCGACACACGGTCGACTCGGCGGTGATGGAGCCGGCATCGAGGATCTGTGACCAGCGGTAGGAGAACAGGCCGTTGCGGACGACGAGGCATCGCCGACCCGTCGCCAGCTGGCGGGCGACGGCCTCCATGGCATAGGTGCCGCCACCCGGGACGATCGCGACGGTGTCGGCGCGGTAGGTCTCCCGCAGGACCTCGACGATGTCCTGCACCACCGTGACGAAGCGGTCGGACATGTGGTTCAAGGACCGGTCGGTGAAGACCACCGAGTACTCGAGCAGTCCATCGGGATCAACATCGTGGCGTGGAAGATGCACGTCCGCAGATTGCCACAGGTCCATCAGCGAGCACCCGTCGCCTGCCAGGCTGTCAGCCCTCGGACACCTCGATCACGAGCTTGCCCCGGCTCTCCCCTGCGGTGAGTCGGGCGAAGGCTGACGGGGTATCGCGGAGTGGGTACACGCGGTCGATCCGCGGCGTGACGGCGCCCTGGGCGACGAGGGCGGTCACCGCCTCGAGCTCTGTGCGCGACTGGGGGACGACCAGCACGCCGACTTTCCTGCCGCTGGCACGTCCCACGAGCGGACCGGCGATTGCGGTGCCCAGCAGGATCCTGGCCTGACCGCCCACCATCGCGTACCTCCCGCCGCGCCGCAGCGCGCGGTGGACGCGAAATGGCGAGCGATGGGCCACGAGATCCACGACCAGGTCGAAGCTGTCGCGCTCGTCGGCCCAGTCCTCCTTGGCGAAGTCGATCGTGCGGTCAGCCCCGATGTCGCGGAGGAAGTCGGCCTTGTCCGCTCTGTCGACCGCCGTCACCTCGGCCCCGGCATGCTTGGCCAGAGCGACGACGAACACACCGCCAGCGCCGCCCGCGCCGTTGACCAGGACCCGAGCGCCCGGCCGGACATCGGCGGTCGCCCGGCGCGCGATGCCACCCGCCTGCGGGATCGTCGAGGCCTCCGCGAACGACAGCCCGCCAGGCTTCCGAGCCAGCAGATCGGGTCGCGTGCAGACGAGGTCGGCAAGCCCGCCCCGGTACCCGGCCAGCTCGCCGAACAGCTCGTCTCCCACGGCGTACTCCGTGACCCCACCGCCGACCGCGGCCACGACGCCAGCGACGTCGGATCCCGGCACCCGGTTCTTTGGTCGGCGCATCCCGTTGGACCATCGCGCGTACGCCGGAACGCCCGTCAGGTTCTCCCGGTCCGAACCGTTCAAGGAGACCGCCCGCACCCGCAGCAGGATCTCGTCGTCGGCGGGGACGGGCTCCGGGAGCTCGCCCAGCCGGAGGACGTCCGGAGGGCCGTACCTGTCCTGGATGACAGCGCGCATCGGGGACCCCTGTCTGCGACCGACTCCGCTCGCTCGTGCTGATGCTACGGGCGTGGCTCCGGTGGACCGTCGACGTTGACCGTCGGGACGCCGCCTCCGACCCGGGCGATGACCGCCAGCGACGGCTCGCGGGCGGGGTTCGACTCCCGGTGGACGGTCCAGGCCGGCACGTGGACGAAGTCCCCCGGGCCGGCATCGAGGTAACCGTCGTGGCCCTCGAACTCGAGCCGGAGCACACCGCGCACGACGTACAGGCTGGACTCGTTGCGCTCGTGGTGGTGCCAGCCCGACACCGCTCCGGGCTCGGTCACGACCTGGCCGGCCCAGAGCAGCGGCAGCTCGAAGGCCAGGGCGCGCTCCATGCCGGGCGTCGCGTCGGCCGGGGACAGGTCGGCTGGCGTGACCACGCGGACGGGGCGAGGCAGCTCAGGGCTCATGAGGTCAGGGTGCCACCGTGGAGCAGCCTCATCCACGGACCCGCCCGGTCTCGTACGCCCACATCGCGACCTCGACGCGGTTGCGGGCGCCGAGCTTGGTCATGAGGCTGCCGAGGTGGGTCTTCACCGTGCTGAGGCTGATGTGCAGCTCGACGGCGATCTCTGCGTTGGTGCGACCCCGCGCGACGGTGACGAGCACCTGCTCCTCGCGTTCGGTGAGCGGCTCGAGGGGCTGTGTGGGTGGTGCTGCCCGACCGGTGCCCGCGAAGGTCGCCAGCAGCCGTCGGGTGATGCTGGGGGAGATGAGCGAGTCACCCCGGGTGGCCGCCCGGACCGCCTCGCCGAGCAGCTCGGGTCCGGCGTCCTTCAGCAGGAAGCCGGAGGCGCCGGCCGACAGCGCGCCGTGCACGTACTCGTCGAGGTCGAACGTGGTGATCACGACGACCGCGACCGGGTCCTCGACGCCCGGCCCGGCCAGCAGCCGGGTCGCCTCGACCCCGTCGAGGACGGGCATCCGGATGTCCATCAGGCACACGTCGGGGCGCAGCTCGCGGGCCAGCCGTACCGCCTCCTGGCCGTCGCGCGCCTCTCCCACGACCTCGATGCCGTCCAGGGTCCCGAGGATCAGCCGCAGCCCGGTCCGCACGAGGTCCTGGTCGTCGGCGACCAGCACCCGGATGCTCACGCCGACACCTGTCGAGGCAGGGTCGCGCGCACGGTCCAGCCGCGACCGGGGCAGGGACCTGCCCGGCACGAGCCGCCCAGGAGCAGCGCGCGTTCCACCATCCCGGTGATCCCGAACCCCGCGTCGGGGGCGGTCTCGGCCACGCCCGGATCACCGTCGTCGCGGACGACGAGGCTGACCGTCGACCGGTCGCCGGCAACCCGCACGTCGACCAGGGTGGCGTTCCGGGCGTGCCGCAGGGCATTGGTGACCGCCTCCTGGGCGATCCGGAAGACAGCGGCGTCGATCGCCGCCGGGAGGGCGGCCACGTCACCCGAGACCCTGACGTCCACCCGTGGCCCGGCGGGAGACGCCCCGGACAACCGCTCGAGGTCGGCCACACCGGGCTGCGGGGCGTAGTCGACGGGCGCCTCGTTGCGCAGCACGCGGACCATCGCCCGCATCTCCGCGAGCGTGCGCGACGCCTCCACCTCGATCACCTCCAGCGCCTCGAGCGGCGCCGACGGGCTGGTCGCCGCGAGCGCGCGTCCTGCCTGTGCCTGGACGGCGATGGCGGAGACGTGGTGGGCCACCGTGTCGTGCAGCTCGCGCGCCAGCAGGACCCGTTCCTCCGACTTCACCTGCTCCAGCCGTCGCTCCCCAGCGCCGTACTGGGAGCGCACGGCCCAGCCCAGGGCGAAGGCGGACATCAGGACAGCGACCCCGCCGATCGCGTCACCCACCCCGGTCCAGCTCACGAGGAACGACATGGTGGCCGGGACCAGGATGATGACCAGGCCCGCCACCGCCTCCCGCCCGGAGCCCCACCGGAAGAGGGCGTAGGGGAAGACGAGGAAGTAAACCATCGCATAGGCGTCGAGCGCCGGCGCGTCAGCCACGATCAGCCCGGTGTCCACGACGACGACCACGCCGAAGGCGGTCGCGACCACTGCGAGCGGGTGGGTACGCCGCCACAGCAGCAGCGGGGCGAGCCCCACCGTCAACACCAGGGACAGCACCGGTAGCGGCTGGTCCTCCCGCAGGACACCCTCCAGCACCGCGGTGACGGTCACGACGGCGAGCAGCGCCCAGTCCCGCCACACCCGGGCCGGCGGGGCCGAGGGCCGGGGTTCCGCCAGCAGGGACCGCAGTGGGTTGCTCACCCCCTCAGCGTAGGGAAGCAGCGCCGCCGGGGGACCGGCCGAACGTCTGACCCGGCACCCGGCCGAAGGCATGACCGGCTCGGAGCCTCACGGCCGATGCGTGACGACCTCGAGCAGACGAGGGTTGAACCCATGATCACTGTTGAGTCCCTGACCCGGAGGTACGCCGACTTCACCGCTGTCGACGACGTCTCCTTCACCGCCCTGCCCGGTCGCGTGACCGGCTTCCTCGGTCCGAACGGCGCCGGCAAGTCCACCACGATGCGCGTGATGGTGGGTCTGACCGTCCCGACGTCCGGGTCGGCCACCATCGACGGTGTCCGGTTCGCCGACCTCCCCAACCCCGGCCTCGAGGTCGGCGTCCTGCTGGACGCGTCGGCCCAGCACGCCGGTCGCACCGGACACGAGACCCTGACCGTCGCCGCTGCCACGATGGGCCTGCCACGCACCCGGGTCGACGAGATGCTCGAGCTGGTGAGCCTGACCCCCACTGAGTCCCGGCGCCGGGTGCGCCACTACTCGCTCGGGATGCGGCAACGGCTCGGCATCGCCAGCGCGCTCCTCGGCGACCCGAGGGTGCTGATCCTCGACGAGCCCGCCAACGGGCTCGACCCGGCGGGGATCCGGTGGATGCGCGACCTGCTGACGGGCTTCGCCGGCCGGGGCGGCACGGTGCTGCTGTCCTCGCACCTGCTGCACGAGATCGAGGTCATCGCCGATGACCTGGTCGTGATCGGCAACGGCAGGATCGTCGCCTCGGGCACCAAGGACGAGCTCCTCGCTGCCGCCGGGACACTGGCCCGCTCGACGTCACCGCGCGAGCTCGCCCACGCGCTCGAGCGGGCCGGGATCCCCAGCACCCTCGCCGGGGACGGCTCGGTCCGCACGGACGCCGATCCCTGCCGAATCGGTGCCGTGGCCCTGGCCGCCGGCATCGCCCTCACCGAGCTCCGGTCCGCCGAGGGAGCCGGGCTCGAGGACATGTTCCTGTCACTGACTGCCGACACCCAACGCGAAGGAGCTGCGGCATGACCGCCACGATCGTCCCGCCGACCACCACCAGGGAGGCTGCACCGGTACGCCGGTCCGCCCGTCCCATCCCGACCGCCCGGCTCGTCACGGTCGAGCTGCGCAAGATGTTCACCACCCGCTCGGGCTGCTGGATGCTCCTCAGCATCGGCGTCCTGTCGGTCCTCGCGACCGGAGCGGTCATCATCTTCGCTCCCGACAGCTCCGTCACCTACGAGAGCTTCGCGACGGCGATCGGCCTGCCGATGTCGGTGATCCTGCCGATGATCGCGATCCTGGCCGTCACGAGCGAGTGGAGCCAGCGCAGCGGGCTCACGACGTTCACGTTGGTGCCGAGCCGCGGGCGCGTGATCGGCGCCAAGGCGATCGCGACCGTCCTGGTGGGCCTCGCCTCGATGGCCGTCGCCTTCGCGGTGGGGGCTGTCGGCAACCTGGCCGGCTCCGCGCTCGCCGGCGTCGACACCGTCTGGGACGTGTCGCTGTCCACCGCGCCGCAGATCGTGCTCGGCAACCTGGTCGGGATGGCGATCGGCTTCACCCTCGGCGTGGTGCTGAGGGCCTCGGCCGCGGCGATCGTCGGCTACTTCGTGGTCTCCCTCGTGCTGCCCGGCGTCCTGGCGCTGCTCGCCCTGGTGCGGGAGTGGTTCCTGGACCTGCAGCCGTGGATCGACTGGAACTACACGCAGGTGGAGCTCTTCGAGGGCGCCACGAGCACCGGTGAGGAGTGGGCGATGCTCGGCTCGACCACGATGATCTGGATCGTCGTCCCCCTCGTCGTCGGGCTGCTGTTCCTGCGCCGCTCCGAGGTCAAGTAGCCACGAACACACACAAGCGGCGGCGTCCGACGTGTCGGACACCGCCGCTTCGTCGTGTCAGGGGTCGAACAGGTCACGCCTTGTTTGATCCCGGCGGGTCCGTCGTGGCAACGTCACCAGCACGCTGCAGCGACGAGTTGCACGGCCAGGCCCCGGTTCCCCACAGGGGCGGTGGCCAGGGAAATCTGGAACAGGCCCATCCGCGTTGAGCGCGCGGTGGAGCTGGAAGCAAGTGACACGCTATCTGTCGGGAGGGTGTCGATCGGCGGGCTCGCTGGTTAGCATCGCTTCAGGGCGTGATCCGGCGCGCTCACAAGCCGAGGAGCTCCCATGGCTGGCACCACCCTCAGCGTCCGCCTTCATCGAGACGTGCGGCGCGCTGCGTCACGGGGAGCGTGACGTCCGCCCGTGACGGACGAATCGGTGGTCCTGGGCGGCCTGTCGCGCGCCGAGCACCATGAGCTCGCTGCCATCGCACGCTGTGCCAGGGAAGCCGCTGGTGATGTGCAGGCAGCCCTCGTGCTGGCCGGCGAGATCGGAGCGAGCCTGCAGGCACCGGGCACGGGGGCTACGGCACAGCTCTGGTCCACCCTCTCCACGGTAGGTGCAGCCGACCTCACCGTCGCACGCGTGCTCGAGCCGCACCTCGACGCACTGGCCATCCTCGAACAAGCAGGCTTGCCCGCCGCGACTGGAGTTTGGGGGGTCTTTGCGGCTGAGGGGCCGGGCGAGCCACTGCGAGCCCAGCCGGCGGGTGCGGCGTACGCCCTCGATGGTCGTAAGCACTGGTGCTCACTCGGTGCGGTGCTCGACCGAGCCCTGGTCAGTGCCCACGTCGGCCAGCAGCGTCAGCTCTTCGCCGTGGACCTCGTCGGTCCTGGAGTGGCGGCGGCCAGCGGCACGTGGGTGGCGCGCGGGTTGACTGCCGTCGACTCCGGTCCGATCGACTTCGACCGGGTGGGGGCCACTGCGGTCGGTGATCCGGGGTGGTACCTCGACCGGCCCGGGTTCGCCTGGGGTGGGATCGGGGTGGCCGCAGTCTGGTACGGCGGTGCCGTCGGCCTGGCACGCCGGTTGACGCGCTCGGCGGTGGGTCGCGCACCCGATCAGGTCGCGACCATGCATCTCGGGGCGGTGGACGCGGCCCTGCATGGCGCGCGCTGCGTGCTTGCCGACGCGGCGACCGCGACCGACGCAGGTCTGCTCACCGGTGGCGCCGGCGCGCGCGCCGCTTTCCGCGTCCGGCAAAGTGTCGCGCTCGCTGCCGAGGAGGTGCTGCGTCGTTGTGCGCATGCGCTCGGACCAGGACCGTTGGCCACCGAGGAAGAGCATGCGCGACGGGTCGCGGATCTCGAGCTCTACCTCCGACAGTGGCACGCCGAACGGGACCAGGCAGCGTTGGGCGCACTGCTCCTCGAAGACCCGCTCCTCGACGACCGAGCCAGCACACCATGACCGAGGCGGAGTTCAGCCACGACGGCCCGGGCACACCGGTCCGGACGTGGGACGTGGCCCTGGCCGAGCGCTCGTTGGCCATCCTCGAGCTGCCGCCGACTCCGGGACGGCTCGTGGTGCTGGGAGCTCACCCGGACGACGGGCTGCTCGGTGTCGCGGGCCTGATCAACACTCTCTCGCGCCGTGGTTGGCAGATAGTCGTGATCTCGGCGACGGCGGGGGAGGGCTCGCATCCGAGCTCGCCGACGCTCACCCGCGAAGGGCTGGTTGATCGGCGACGGGACGAGCTGGATCGGGCCATCCAGGCCGTTGCCCCCGGCGCCGACGTCACCTGCCTCGGGCTGCCCGACGGCGAGGTAGCCGAGCGCGAGGACGAGCTGGTGAAGCACCTGGTCGCCGTGGTGGGAGACCGTGGCGCCGAGACCGTCCTGTGCGCGCCCTGGCGCAAGGACGGGCACCTCGACCACGAGCCGGCAGGACGGGCGGCAGCGATCACGGCGCGGCGTACGGATGCCCGACTGCTGGAATACCCTGTCTGCTGGTGGCACTGGGGATCCGCCCCGGACCTGCCGTGTCAGGTGGCACGGGTGTGGCATCTCGACGACGCGGCCCGAACGGCCAAGCGGTCCGCCATCGCGGCGCACGCCAGCCAGGTCCTGCCGATCTCCGACAAGCAGGGCGACGACGTTCTGCTCGTCCCACAGATGCTGGCCCACTTCACCCGTGGGTCCGAAGTGGTCGTGGAGGACCCGAGCCCGGTCAGCGACGACGCGCTCGACGAGGTGCATCGCAGTCGCCCGGACCCGTGGCAGGTGGACTCCTGGTACGAGCGACGCAAACGGGCACTCACCCAGGCGAGCCTGCCACGAGAGCACTACAGCCGCGCCCTCGAGATCGGCTGCTCCATCGGGGCGCTGGCCGAGGACCTGGCGGCACGCTGCGACCAGTTGCTCGCCGTCGACTCCAGCCCGGCGGCCGTCGCCGCCGCCGAGGCGCGGCTGGCGGCGCTGCCGCACGTCGAGGTGCGGCTGACCGTGATGCCGGACGGCTGGCCCGAGGGACTCTTCGACCTGGTCTCGGTCTCCGAGGTGGGCTACTTCCTCAGCCCGCGCGAGCTCGACGAGCTGATCCGGCGAGCCTTCGACTCACTCGCTCCCGGCGGACACATCGTGCTGTGCCACTGGCGGCACCCACCGGTGGGCTGGCCACTGGACGGACCCGCGGTGCACGACGCCTTTCGGGCACGCGCGGCCACGGAGCTGGTGTCTCTCGAGGAGCCCGACTTTCTCCTGCATGTCCTCGGCGGTCCGTCGTAACGCTGCCGCGCGCGGTCGCCGTCGTGATCCCGGCACGAGACGAGAGCGCCTGCTGCCCGCCGAGGGTGCCGGCCAGTCACGCCTCTTCCTCTGGCGCGACCCCCGCCGCGCGGTCCATCTCGTCGACCCCACCGGGGCCCGGCGGCTCACCCTGGCCGCGTGACCGAGCCTGACCTACCAGTGCACGCCCTTGAACACCTTCGCCAGCATGATCTGCTCCGACTCCCGCCCGGCGGTGGCGTCGGTGCCGCGCGCGGCGGCGGAGTCCGGGAACACGTGGTAGGCCATGTTGAGGATCCGGAAGGCGGTCTTGGGCATCACCGTGTGCGCGACCGCGCCGGCGTTGCCGAGGGCGGTGTTGATCTCGTGGGGCCGGTCCACCATCGCCCTGATCACCAGGTCGGCCGCCTGCGCCGGACTGATCGTGGGGAACTTGTCGTAGAGCTTGGTCGGGGCGATCATCGGCGTCCGCACCAGGGGCATGTGGATGCCGGTGAAGGTGATGCCGTCTCCGACCAGCTCCGAGGCCACCACGTTGCTCCACGAGTCGAGCGCCGCCTTCGACGCGACGTACGCCGAGAACCGCGGCGGGTTGGTCTGCACCCCGATCGAGGAGATGTTCACGATGTGCCCGCGCCTCTGCTCGCGCATCGCCGGCACCAGGCGCATCACCAGCCGGATCGCGCCGAAGTAGTTGAGCTGCATGGTGCGCTCGAAGTCGTGGAAGCGGTCGTGCGACAGCTTCAGCGAGCGCCGGATCGAGCGGCCGGCGTTGTTGACCACGAAGTCGATCGACGGCAGCGCGGTCGTCATCTCCTTGCAGAGCCGGTCGATGGCGTCGAGGTCGGAGAGGTCGCACGGGAAGACGTACGCCGTACCCCCGTGGTCCTCGATCGCCGCCTTCACCTCCTCCAGCTTCTCCTTGCCGCGCGCGACCAGCACCGGCACGCCGCCGGCCTGCGCGACCTTGAGCGCGGTGACCTGCCCGATGCCGGACGAGGCGCCGGTGATCACGACGTACTTGCCCGTCAGCGCCTCGCGGGCTGAGCGGTCACGGGCGGTGGAGGTGTCGAGGTGCTCCTCCCAGTAGCCCCAGAGCGTCCGCGCGTAGGACTCGAGGTCGGGGACGCCGATCCCGGACCCCGCCAGCGCCTGCTCGGTCCGCCGGGAGTCGAAGGTCGCGGTGAAGCGGGTGTGCGCCAGCACCTCCGCCGGTACGCCGAGCCGGCCGAGCGTCTGGCCCAGCACCGCCTTGCCCGGCCCGCTGCGCACCAGGTAAGTGGCGAGCTCGAGCGGGCGGAGCCGGCGGGGGATCAGCCCCAACGGGCCGGCGTGCGTCGCGGTCCGGTCGAGCGGGGTGGCGAAGGTCGGGGCGCCTGCGGCCGCGCAGAACAGGTTGAGCATGTCCACGACCGGCTGCGGCTCGGGGTTGACGAGGTGGAAGGCCTCGCCGTCGCGGCCGGGGAGGTGGGCGAGGTGGTCCATCGCGGTGACGACGTAGTCGACCGGGACGACGTTGGTGTCGCCGAGGTCGACGCCGACCAGCGGCACCCACGACGGCAGCCGGTCGCGCATCAGCTTCATCGCGGGGAAGAAGTAGTAGGGACCGTCGACCTTGTCCATCGCGCCGCTCTGGCTGTCACCGACGACCACAGCCGGCCGGTAGACACGCCACGGGACCGCGTCCTGCTCGCGGACGAGCTGCTCGGAGAGGAACTTCGTGCGGTGGTACGGCGACGGTAGCGGCTGTCCCTCGTCGAACATCGACTCGTCGAAGTGGCCGTGGAAGTCGCCGGCGGCCGCGACCGAGGACACCTGGTGGAAGCAGCCGACGTCGAGCGCCTGCCCCAGCTCCAGCGCGTGGCGGGTGCCGCCGACGTTGAGCTGCTCGTTGGTGGCCTCGTCCGCCGTCACGTCGTAGATCGCGGCGAGGTGGAACAAGTGGTCCACCGAGCCGCGGTGCTCCGCGACCCAGGCCGGGTCGACGCCGAGCAGGTCGGAGCCGAGGTCGCCGACGACAGGGACGACCCGGTCGGTGTCCCAGCGCTCGATCAACCGCCGCATGCGGGGGAGCGACCCCTCGCGCACGAGCACGAAGACCTCGCCCTCGCGGTGGTCGAGCAGCCGCTCGACGAGGAAGCGGCCGATGAAGCCGGTGGCGCCGGTCACGAAGTACGACATGGCTCGTGAGGGTACTCGCAGGTAACCGTCCCGGGGGAGGGTCGAGCTACTCCTTGCCCGAGCCACCGAACATGATCTCGTCCCAGCTCGGGACGGAGGCGCGGCCGCGGCGCTTGGCGGGCTTGCGGCCGGCCGGCTCGTCGCGCTCGTCGCGAGCGGGCTCCTCGGCCGGCTCCTCGTCCGTGTCGTCGAGGTCGGCAGGCTCCGGCTCGCGCTCGGGGGCCGGGTCGTCGAGGTAGCCCTCGACCGGCTGCTCGGAGCCGAGCGAGTCGTCCGACGAATCCGCGGAGTCCGAGGAGTCCGCGGCGTCGGACGAGTCGCTGACCAGCGAGATCGCGTCGTCGCCCAGCGGCAGGGTGTCCTCGCCGGGGCTGGTCGCGGCGGCCCGGCGGGCCCGGGCGCGGGAGATGTCGTCGCCGACGGCGGGCGCGGCAGCAGCGGCGCCGGCACCAGCAGCAGCGGCGGGGGCGTCACCGACCAGCCAGGTCGCCTCGTCGTTGTCGACGGTGGAGTAGTTGCCGGGGGCGTCGAAGACGAACCGCGCGATGCCGCTGCGGCCGGAGGCGTTGAAGGCACCGGTGACCGTCCAGCGGCCGTCCTCGCGGCGGGCGGCGTCCCAGTCGACGGTGTCGGGGTCGACGTTGAGCCCACGGAGATGGCCGGCCACCGCGTCGCCGAGGGTGCGCGCGCCACCGGAGGCGGCGCTGCGGCGTACGGACGAGCGCTGCGCGCGGCCGGCGACGTGCTGCCGCTCGGCGAGCACGGGCGCGGCGAACGGCATGATCGCCTCGACCGTCGTCCGGGCGGCCTGGGCGACCGACTCGGGCGTCTCACCGGCCCGGATCCGGGACTGGATGTCGCGCGGGCGGAGGGCTGAGTCCATCTTGATCTCCAACTGGCCGAGCCGTGCATGGTCGCCGCGGAGCGCGGCCCTGAGGCGTTCGTCGACATCGAGCGTGAACTCGACTCCCTTGTCGCTGACCAGCAGCACGCGCTTGCCGTCATCGCTCAGTCCGGCGAGCGTGAGGTGGGCCATGGCGTGCTGTCGATTCTTCCTGGTCGGGCGCTGTGAGCGGGTCCGCTCCGGTCCGTCCGAGCCTACGCCAGCGGCGGACCCCGGCCGGGCCGCCGCGCCCCGGTAGGGTCCGGTCGTGTCGCCCGTCCTCGTCGTGCTCGACCTCACCGGCATCTTCGTCTTCGCGATCTCCGGGGCCCTGGTCGCGGTGCGCAAGCAGCTCGACGTCTTCGGCGTCCTGGTCCTCGCCGGCACCACCGGGCTGGGTGGCGGCTTCCTGCGCGACGTCCTCATCGGGGCCACCCCGCCCGCGGCCCTCGACGACTGGCGCTACCTCCTCGTCCCGGTGGTCGCCGGGCTCCTCACGTTCTGGTTCCACCCGGCCGTCGGCCGGCTCGAGCGCCAGGTCGGGATCCTCGACGCGTTCGGGCTCTCCCTGTTCTGCGCCGTCGGTGCGCTGAAGTCCGTCGAGTACGGCCTCGGCCCGCTCCCCGCGGCGCTGATGGGGATGGTCAGCGCCATCGGCGGCGGGATGCTGCGCGACCTGCTCGCCGGCCGGGTGCCCGCCGTCTTCCGCGGCGAGCTCTACGCCACCCCGGCCCTCGCCGGCGCCGCCCTCGCGGTCCTGCTCGACCGCCTCGACCAGCCGTACGCCGTGAGCGCGCTGGTGGGTGCCGGCGTCTGCCTGGCGTGGCGGTTGCTCGCGATCTGGCGGCACTGGCAGGCCCCGCGACCCGCAGGGTCCGCCAGCGTGTGAGTCAG
>CAVWGQ010000019.1:0-13046 GCA_963754575.1 uncultured Actinomycetota bacterium
GGGCCGCGGTGCCCGGGCGGGCGCTGCTCGCCGCGTTGCCGGACCTGCCCTTCGCTGACGGCACGTTCGATGCCGTCACCGCCAACTTCGTCGTCAACCACGTGCCCGACCCCCGGGCCGCCGTCCGCGAGCTCGCCCGGGTCGTCCGCCCGGGCGGCCGGGTGGCCCTGACGACCTGGCCTGTGCGCCCACCGCCTGGGGCGAGCTGCTCTCCCGGGTGTACGCCGAGGCCGGCGTCGTGCCCCTGCCGGGGACCCTGCTCCCTCCCGCGCTGGACTTCGAGCGCTCGACCACCGGGCTGCGCGGACTTGCGGAGGCCGCCGGGCTGGAGGTCGTGGCGGCCGCGGAGCTGCGCTGGACGTGGACGATCGGGGTCGAGCCGCTCTGGACCGGAGTGTCCGGCGGGGTCGGGGTGGTCGGGGCGACCTACCTCGCCCAGTCCCCCGCCGTCCGGGCCGCGATCGCCGACGGCTTCCGGCGCGAGGCAGGACGGGCGGCACCCGACGGGGTGCTGGAGCTCCCGGCCGTCGCGGCGTACGTCGTCGCCACCCGCCCTGCCGGCTGAGCTGCCGGGTGAGCGCGGGCAACGGGTGATCGCGCCCTGGACGATCGCCTCCCGGATCTGGGTGCAGGTGCCGCAGCGGGAGCCCCCGCTCGGCCCGACGGCGCCCGGTCGCGACGAGCCGGTCTGTCAGCTCGGTCACCCGGATGGCGCGGTGCTCGGTCAGGACCGCCAGAGCGGCGGGGCCCCAAGGTTCCCCGCGTCAGCCCAGGGCGGTGGAGCAGCAGCGCCTCGGCCAGCAGAACGCGCTCGAACTCCGCGAGGTGGAGCCCCTCGTTGGCGCCGTGGGCGCGGGTGTCGGGGTCCTCGACGCCGGTCACCAGCACGCTGGCCTCCGCATAGGCCTCGAGGAACTGGCGATGAGAGGGGATCGAGCCGCCGACGCCCATGTCCACCGGGGCGGTGCCGTCCCACGCCTCGGTGAAGGCGCGGCGCGCGGCGTCGTACGCCGGGCCGGTGGCGTCGATCGCGGTCGCCTCGCCGGTGTCGACCACCGTGAAGGTCAGCTCGGCGCCCCACGGGACGTGGGCCTTGACGGCGGCGCAGGCACTCGACGGCGTTGGCGGTGGTGTCACCGGGGCGATCCGCATCGAGACCTTGGCACGGGCGGTCGGGACGAGCGTGTTGCTGGCGCCGTCGACCTGCGGCGCGTCGAGGCCGGCGACGCTCAGCGAGGGCTTGGTCCAGAGCCGCTCGACGACCGAGCCGTCGCCGATCCACTGCACCTCGGCGGTGGCACCGGACTCGGCACGCAGCCGCTCCTCGGGGTAGACGACGTCGGCAGCCGGGCCGGCGTGGAGGCCGGCGACCGCGACGTTGCCCTCGTCGTCGTGGAGGCGTCGGCGTCGCGGCTCAGCGCCATCAGCGCGTCGGGCACCAGCCCGCCCCACATGCCGGAGTGGACGGCGTGGGTGAGGGTGCGGACCTCGACGTCGGCGCGGACCAGGCCGCGCAGGCTGGTGGTGAGGGCGGGCTCGCCGATGTCCCAGTTGCCCGAGTCGGCGATCACGATCACGTCGGCCCTGAGCCGCTCCTGGTGGGCCTCCAGCAGCGCCGGGAGGGTGTCGGAGCCGACCTCCTCCTCGCCCTCGATGAAGAGCGTGACGCCCACCGGCAGGTCGTCGCCGAAGATCCGCAGCGCGGCGAGGTGGGCCACCACGCCGGCCTTGTCGTCGGCGGCGCCGCGCGCGTAGAGCCGCTCGCCCCGCTCGGTCGGCTCGAAGGGCGGGGAGTCCCACTCGGCGTGGTCGTTCTCGGGCTGGACGTCGTGGTGGGCGTAGAGCAGCACCGTCGGCGCTCCCTCCGGACCCGCCTTGTGGGCGATCACGGCCGGCGCGCCGCCGTCGACGTCGACGATCTCCGTGGTGCAGCCCTCCGCGGCGAACAGCGCGCTGACGGCCTCGGCGCTGCGGCGTACCTCACCCGCACGGGCGGGGTCGGCGCTGACCGACTCGATCCGGACGAGGTCCTCGAGGTCCCGGCGGATCCCGGGCAGGACATCGGCGACGCGGGCGCGCAGGTGATCGATCATGTGAGCGACCCTAGCCGGGCGCAGTGTGGGGGCGGCCGTCGGAATCCCCGGCTATGTGGGGAACCGTGCGCCTCCAAGGCAGTGCACCGCCCGGGAAGCGACAACTTCCCCGCATAGCCGGGGATTCCGCGGGTCGCGTCAGCCCGGATGCACCACGTTGCGCAGGGGTTCTCCGCCGGCGTAGCGGGTGAGCTGGTCGCGGACCAGGGCGGCCATGCGCGGAAGCATGGCCGTGGTGCCGCCGGCCACGTGGGGGGTGACCAGCACGTCGGGGGCCGACCAGAGCGGGTGGCCGTCGGGCAGCGGCTCGGGGTCGGTGACGTCGAGCGCGAAGCGCAGCCGGCCGGCCTCGGCGAGCACCGCGTCGGTGTCGAGCACCCCGCCGCGGGCGACGTTGACGACCAGGGCGCCGTCCGGGAGAAGCGCCAACCGGTCGCGGCCGAGGAAGCCGCGGGTCCGCTCCGACAGCGGGAGCAGCAGCACCACGACGTGCTGGTGCGGGAGCAGGTCGTCGAGCTCGTCGGTGCCGTGCACCCGGCCGACCAGATCGTCGTCGCGGGCCGTCGAGGCGACGGCGGTGACCTCGGCGCGGTGCGCCAGGAGTCGTACGCCGAGGGCACGGCCGATCGAGCCGTAGCCCAGCACCAGCACGCGGGAGTCCGCCAGCGACCGCATCTCCCCGCGCAGCTGCTGCCACGAGCCGTGGCCGCGCACCGCCTCGGGGACCCGGCGCAGCGAGGCGAGGATCAGCCCCACGGCGTGCTCGGCGGTCGCGTCGTCGTGGACGCCGGCCGCGTTGCACAGCGTCGTGCCGTCCGGCAGCAGCGCGACCTGGCCTTCGTAGCCGGCCAGCTGGGTCTGCACCACGCGCAGCGCCAGCAGCTCGGTGAGCCGCTCGAAGTGGGTCAGGTCGCGGTAGTCGGGGACGCACACCTCGATCCGCGGGTCGGGCTCGTCGTGGCGGTCCCAGACGACCAGCTCGACGCCGTCGACCGGACCTACGGCCGCTCGCAGCTCCTCGCTCGGCAGCGACGCGACGATGCTCATGCGGGACCTCCCAGCAGCGGGAGGTACGCCGTGAGGTCGGCCCGCTCGCCCGAGGCCTGGATCCGTCCCAGCGCGACCGCGTCGACCCAGGCCAGGTCGCCGGTGGCGAGGGCCAGCCAGGTCTCGGCGTCGGTCTCGACGACGGCGGGCGGGGTGCCCCGGGTGTGGCGGACGCCGGGGACCGCCTGCACCGCGGCGTACGGCGGGACCCGGACCTCGACGGACCGGCCGGGAGCCCGCTCGGCGAGGACGGCCATGAAGTGCTTGGTCAGCAGCCGCAGGTCGGCGGACTCGCGGCGCTCGAGGGCGGCGGCGACCGTCGCGGGCTCGGCGACGCGCAGGCGGGCTGGCATGGGGCCAACCCTAGGACTCCCGTCCATCCGGGCCCGACTCGGGCAACGGCTGCAGCAGCGACAGGTACGAGTAGGTCCGGCGCCGGGGGTCGCGACCGCGGGTGCGCTCGACCCAGCCCTGCAGCACCTGGCCGAGCTCGGCCGTCAGCGCCCGGGCCTCCTCGGCGTCGAGCCGCAGCGTCTGGTCGGTGATGGAGCGCTGGACGCCCTCCTGCTTCGGCCCGGAGTACGCCGCGTCGACGAGCGCGTGCGCCCAGCCGGCCGACTGGGAGCGGAACACCGCGGCTGCGGCGGCGCCACCGGGCTGCTTCTCCAGCTCGCCCAGGTCGAGGTCGAGACCTGCCTCGTCGACCAGCCGCCACACTCGGTCGCGCCGGTCGCGGCCCTCGCCGACGGCCTCCTCGACCAGCCCGTACTTCGCGAGCTGACGGAGGTGGAAGGACGCCTGGTTGGCGGGGACGCCGAGCTCGGCGGAGAGGTCAGCGGCGCGCAGCGGACCCTGCGCGGAGAGCTCACCGAGGATCCGGTTGCGGACCGGGTGGGCGATCGCGCGCAGGACGGTCGGGTCGTGGACGGGCCGGGACATGGGCACAGCCTATCCGCAGCACTCATTGCGCAAGACTACTTGCGCAAGTAATCGTGCGCATCTACGCTCGCTGTCATGAGCAGCTTCCGCTCCCTCGCCCGCAACCGTGACTTCACCCGGTTGTGGGTCGGCGAGGCGGTCAGCCAGCTCGGCACCGGCGCCAGCCTGTTCGTGCTCCCCCTCGTCGGTTACGCCCTCACCGGGTCGGCGCTGCTGGCCGGCATCCCGGTGGCGGCGTACACCCTCGGGATCGCGCTGGCGCTGCTGCCCGCGGGCGTGATCGCCGACCAGCTCGACCGCCGGCGGGTGCTGCTCGCGGCCAGCGCCACCGGCTTCGTGCTCGCCGGCTCGCTCGCGGTCGCGGGGCTGCTCGGCTCGATCACGATGGCCCACCTGGTCGTCGTGGCGCTCGGCAGCGGCGCGGTCGCCGGCGTCTACATGCCGACCGAGCTGTCGGCCGTGCGCAGCGTGGTGACCCGCGAGGAGCTGCCGACCGCGATCAGCCAGAACCAGGCGCGCCACCACATCGCCTCGCTGCTCGGTGGGCCGCTCGGCGGCGTGCTCTACGCCCTCGGCCGGCCGCTGCCGTTCCTCGTCGACGCGATCACGTTTGCGGTCTCCTTCATCACCGTCTCCCGGGTGCGCGCCGACCTCTCACCGACGGACCGCCCCCGGCGTACGCCGGTGCGGGAGCTCGGCGAGGGGCTGCGCTACCTCCTCGCCCGGCCCTACTTCCGCACCACCGCCGCGTTCTCCGCCTGCTGCAACCTCGTCGTCAACGCGGTCTTCTTCGTGGCCGTGGTGCGGCTGGTCGAGCGCGGCGTCCCGTCGACGACCATCGGCGTGGTCGAGGCCCTCGCCGGTGCCGGTGGCGTGCTCGGCGCGCTCATCGCCCCGTTCGTCATCGACCGGATGCGCACCGGCCACCTGACGATGTCGGTCGCGTGGGTGTGGGTGCCGCTGCTGGTGCCGCTGGTCTTCTGGTCCTCGCCGTGGCTGGTCGGCGCGATGCTCTTCGTCGGCCTCCTGCTCAACCCCGCGGGCAACGCCGCCGGTCAGTCCTACCGCGTCGCGATCACCCCGACGGAGCTGCAGGGCCGGATCGCGTCGTCCTCGCAGTTCCTCTCGATGACCACGATCCCGTTCGCGCCGCTGCTCGGCGGCTGGCTGCTCGAGACCTGGGGCGGGCCGACCGCGACCGTCGTGCTGCTCGTCGCGGCCGTGCTCACGGCACTCATCCCGACCCTGTCGCGGTCGGTGCGCAGCGTGCCCCGGCCGCGGGACTGGCCGGTGCTCGACGGGACCGCGTCGCTCGCTGCCCCGACGTACGCCGCCTGAATCTGCTCAGCGCGCGCGGCGGGTTCTTGAGCGAGTTGTGAGGTTCCTGGGGGAACCAGCACTCCGATTTCGCTGGTTCCCCGGATATCCGGGGAACCAGCACACCCCTCAGAACGACGCGAGCAGCTCCCGCTGACGCGCCCAGGCGGGGGCGTCGGGGTCAGCGACGGCGAAGTGGTCCCCCTCGACCTCGACCAGCTCGGCGGTGGCGCCGGCAGCGCGGGCGGCGTCGACGTAGGACTGCGACTGGGTCAGCGGGACGACCGCGTCGTCGCGGCCGTGCACGCACCAGACCGGGACGTCGAGAGGCACCAGCTGCACCGGGTCGACGTCGGCGTCGTCGGGGCCCGGCGGGTGGCCGAGGAACGCCTCGACGGCACCGGCGCCCAGGTCCGCGTCGTGCGCCGCCCGGAGGTCGAGGACGCCCGCCTGCGACACGACGTGGGTGAGGCCGCCGCCCGAAGCCGCCCACGTGACGAGGTGCCCGCCGGCGGAGTGGCCCAGGCCCACCACGGTGTCGGCGGCGACGGGGAGGTCGGCGACGGTGTCGATCGCGGAGCGCACGTCGGCGAGCGTGTCGGCGGCGCCGGTGCCTCGGCGGTACTCGACCGCCCACACCGCCCAGCCGTCCTCGACCAGGCTCGGCACCAGCGGCCGGGCGTACTCGATGCCGTACTCCGGCTTCCAGAAGCCGCCGTGCACCACGACCACGACGCCACGCGGGTTACCGGCAGGACGGGTGAGCTCCCCGAACTGGGCGGGGTGGTCGCCGTACGCCACGACCTCGGCCTGCTTGCTCACGCGGCGCTGCACCACCGGCGGGTCGGCGGCACACCCGGCGAGCGGACCGGCGGCGGCAGCGCCCAGCGCGACGACGAGGAAGCCACGTCGATGCACCGTCAGCCCAGCGCCGCGGGCAGGGTGGCTGTCCACGCCTGCCGCAGCTCGGCCAGCGGCAGGTCCAGGACATCGTCGACGACCAGCGCGTCGCCGCCCGTGGACCCCAGCCGGGTGAGGGGTACGCCGAGCCGGGCGGCGAGGTCGGTCAGCGCGGCGACGTCGCCTGGGGCGACGGTGACGACCGCCCGGGCGGCCGACTCGGAGAACAGCCCCACGAAGGCGTCGCCCGCGAGCTCGACCGTGACGCCGATGTCGTGGCGCAGCGACGACTCGACGAGCGCCTGCGCGAGCCCACCGTCGGCGAGGTCGTGGGCGCTGGTCAGCAGCCCGAGGCCGTCGGCGAAGAGGGTGGCCAGCGCCTGCTCGGCGGCCAGGTCGACCCGCGGCGGCCGCCCGCCGAGGTGGCCGTGGACGACGTGGGCCCACTCCGAGCCCGACAGCTCCTCACGGGTCTCACCGAGCAGGAAGACCTCGTCGCCGGCGGCCTGGAAGCCGGTGGGGGTGCGCCGGGTGACGTCCTCGACGACGCCGAGCACGGCGACCACCGGGGTCGGCAGGATGGCGGTTTCGCCGGTCTGGTTGTAGAGGCTGACGTTGCCGCCGGTGACCGGGATGCCGAGCTCGAGGCAGCCGTCCTTGAGCCCGCGGCACGCCTCGGCGAACTGCCACATCACGCCCGGGTCCTCGGGCGAGCCGAAGTTGAGGCAGTCGCTGACCGCGAGCGGTCGGGCGCCGCCGGTGGCGACGTTGCGGAAGCTCTCGGCGAGGGCCAGCTGCGCGCCGGCGTACGGGTCGAGGCGCGCGAAGCGGCCGTTGCAGTCGGTCGAGACGGCGACGCCGAGGTTGGTCTCCGCATCGATGCGGACCATGCCGGAGTCGCTGGGCTGCGACAGCACCGTGTTGCCGCGGACGTAGCGGTCGTACTGGTCGGTGATCCACGACTTGTCGCAGAGGTTGGGGCTCGCGACGAGGCGCAGCACCGTCTCGCGCAGCTCCGCGCCGGTGGCCGGCCGCGGCAGCGCCTCGGCGACGTCGTGCTGCAGCGCGTCCTGGTCGTCGGGGCGGGCGAAGGGTCGGTGGTAGGTCGGTCCGTCGTGGGCGACCGAGCGCGGAGGCACGTCGACGACCCGCTCGCCGTGCCAGTCGATGACCAGCCGGCCGGTGTCGGTGACCTCGCCGATGTCGACGGCCTCGACGTCCCACCGCTCGCAGATCTCCAGGAACGCGGCGAGGTCGTCGGGCTCGACGACTGCCATCATCCGCTCCTGGGACTCGCTCATCAGGATCTCCTCCGGCGCGAGCGTGGAGTCGCGCAGCGGGACCAGGTCGAGCTCGACGTGCATGCCGCCGTCACCCGCGCTCGCGAGCTCGGAGGTGGCACACGAGAGGCCCGCGCCGCCGAGGTCCTGGATGCCGGCGACGACGCCGGCCGCGAAGAGGTCGAGCGTGCACTCGATGAGGAGCTTCTCCATGAAGGGGTCGCCGACCTGGACGGCCGGGCGCTTGGCGGGCCCGTCGGCGTCGAAGGTCTCGGAGGCCAGGACGCTCACGCCGCCGATGCCGTCGCCGCCGGTGCGCGCGCCGTACAGCACGACCCGGTTGCCGGCGCCGGTCGCCTTGGCGAGGTGGAGGTCCTCGTGGCGCAGCACGCCGACGCAGAGGGCGTTGACGAGCGGGTTGCCGAGGTAGGTGCTGTCGAAGACGGCCTCGCCGCCGATGTTGGGCAGCCCGAGGCAGTTGCCGTAGCCGCCGACGCCGGCGACGATCCCCGGCAGCACGCGCTGGGTGTCGGGGGCGTCGAGCGGGCCGAAGCGCAGCGGGTCCATCACCGCGACCGGGCGGGCGCCCATCGCGAGGATGTCGCGGACGATGCCGCCGACGCCGGTGGCCGCGCCCTGGTAGGGCTCGACGTACGACGGGTGGTTGTGCGACTCGACCTTGAAGGTGACGGCGTAGCCCTGGCCGATGTCGATCACGCCGGCGTTCTCGCCGATGCCGGCGAGCATCTTGCCGACCGGCGTCTCCTGGGGGATCTCGGAGAACTGCTTGAGGTGCACCTTGGAGGACTTGTAGGAGCAGTGCTCGCTCCACATCACGGAGTACATCGCGAGCTCGCTGCTGGTGGGGCGGCGGCCGAGGATCTCGCGGATCCGTTGGTACTCGTCGGGCTTGAGCCCGAGCTCGGCCCACGGCTGCTCGTGGGTGGGGTCCTCGGCGGCGACGGCGACGGTGTCGAGCACGCGGCCAATCTACCGGTGACCTGCGAGGACGCCCGCCCCGGTGGTGGTCATGGGACGCTCGTGAACTACAGATCTGTAGTTCAGGAGAACCCCTGATGCTGGTGTGACTGGTGGGGTTATGGTCGGCCAGCCCCCTTCCCCCAGGAGCTCTCATGCGCCGCCTCACCGCCGGTCTCCTCACCGGCCTGCTGACCACCGCCGGTCTCCTCGTCGGCCCCGCCCCGGCGTACGCCGACAACCCGGTCACCCCCGGCAACTTCCGCGGTCACGGCTTCGACCAGTGCGTCGCCCCGAGCCAGTCCGCGATGGACACCTGGCTGCGGACGTCGCCGTTCCTGGCCGCCGGCATCTACATCTCCGGCGACAGCCGCGGCTGCCGCAGCCAACCGAACCTCACGCCGAAGTGGATCGCCACCCAGCTCCGCAAGGGCTGGCGGCTGCTGCCGATCACGCTCGGCCCGCAGGCCGCCTGCCACCCGAGCTTCCCCCGCTACGGCGACGACGCCACGATCCGCACCAAGCCGGGCCGGAACGACAGCTACCCGAAGGCGCGTCGCCAGGCGCGGCGCGAGGCCGTCAAGACCGTGGAGGCCGCCCGCGCGCTGGGCATCAGCAAGCGCAGCACGCTGTGGTACGACCTCGAGGGCTTCGACGTCACCAACACCCACTGCCGCGAGTCGGCGCTGGCGTTCCTGTCGGCGTACACCGTGAAGCTCCACTCGCTCGACTACGTCTCCGGCGTCTACTCCAGCGCCAGCTCGGGCATCAAGATGCTCGACGACGCGCGGGTCAAGCGGCCGAACGCGTTCACGCTGCCCGACGCGATCTGGATCGCGCGGTGGGACGGCAAGGCCAACACCCGGACGGACTACATCCGCGACGACGGGTGGCTGCCCGGCGGCCGCATGAAGCAGTACCGCGGCGGCCACAACGAGTCCTGGGGCGGCGTCACCATCAACATCGACAGCAACTGGCTCGACCTCGGCAAGGGGGCCTGGGCCAAGCCGGTGTCGCACTGCAAGGACACGGTGGTCGACCTCGGCACCTACCCGGTGCTCGCGCCCGGCACCGAGGCGACCACGCAGGTGACGGCACTGCAGTGCCTGTTGAAGGAGGCGGGTTTCTACGGCGGCAAGCTCAACGGCGCCTACAACGAGAAGACGATCGCGGCTGCCAACGCCTGGCAGACCGGCCGAGGGTTCCGCGCCACCCGGACGTGGGGCCGGGTGCACTGGATGAGCCTGCACGCCGCGGGGCCGAAGCCGGTGCTGAAGACCGGCTCCGCCGGTGAGGAGGTACGCCGGCTGCAGCGGGCGCTCAAGTCCGCCAGCGCGGCGCTCGACCTCCGGATCAGCGGGGTCTACAACGCCAAGACGAAGCAGGCCGTGCGCGCCTACCAGTCGACCGTGGGCGCCACGTCGAACGGGATCGTGGTGCCGCGGACCTGGAAGGCCCTGCGCAAGGGTCGTCGCTGAGGGTCGGCGTACTGCCGGTGCGGCGAGCGGACTTCGTCGGCGAGTCGGTGACTTCGCCCGGATTGGTTCCGTGACGAAGTCACGGTTTCCCCGCCTGAGCGGGGAAACCGACGGCGCGCCCCCTCAGACCCGAGTCAGACCGGCGGGCCCGCCAGCAGCGCGACGCCGGTGAGTACGACGACGCCGAGCACGCCGGTGGCGGCACCACGGGCGGGGTGGCGCACCAGCCAGCCGACGAGCCGCTCGGCGGGGGTGGCGGGAGGCTCCGACCGCAGCCGCCAGTGGTCGGCGAGCAGCCCGCGGCGTTCGGCGTACCGCTCGAACAGCAGGGTGGCGAACGGCGGGATCGCGCTGACCAGGCCGAGCAGGGTGCGACCGCGCGACCAGCGCTGGTCGACGGCCACCACGACGGTGGTCAGGACGTAGCCGATGAACACGATCCCGTGCAGCATCCCGAAGACCTGGACGCCGACCTCGGTCGTCCCGGTGACGTACTTGAGGAACATCCCGGCCAGTAGCCCGGCCCAGGTGAAGGCCTCGGCGACGGCGACGGTGCGGAAGAGGCGAGGAGTCAGGCTCATGAGGCGAAGGCACGTGCGGCGAGCGAGGTGAAGAACCCGAGCCCGTCGGTGCCGGAGCCGGTCAGCGCCTCGACGGAGTGCTCGGGGTGGGGCATCAGGCCGACGACGTTGCCGGCCTCGTTGGTGATGCCGGCGATGTCGCGCAGCGAGCCGTTCGGGTTGTCGTCGAGGTAGCGCGCCACGACCAGCCCCTCCCCCTCGAGCCGGTCGAGCGTCGGCTCGTCGGCCACGAAGCCTCCCTCGCCGTTCTTGAGCACGATCGTCACCTCCGCGCCCTCGTCGTACGCCGAGGTCCACGCGGTCGACGCGTTCTCGATCCGCAGCCGCTGGTCGCGGCAGACGAAGCGGCGGTGGTCGTTGCGGATCAGCGCGCCGGGCAGCAGGTGGGACTCGCAGAGGATCTGGAAGCCGTTGCAGATGCCGAGCACCGGCATCCCACCCCTCGCCGCGTCGACGACCTCGGTCATCACCGGGGCGAAGCGGCTGATCGCGCCGCAGCGCAGGTAGTCGCCGTAGGAGAAGCCGCCGGGCAGCACCACCGCGTCGACGCCGCGCAGGTCGTGGTCGCCGTGCCACAGTGCGACCGCCTCGTGGCCGCCGATCGTGACCGCGCGCTGCGCGTCGACGTCGTCGAGCGAGCCGGGGAAGGTGACGACCCCGACCCTCATCCGGCGACCGGCTCGTCGACGTGGACGGTGAAGTTCTCGATCACCGGGTTGGAGAGCAGCGTGCCCGCCATCTCGGCGACCTGCGCGAGCACCTCGTCGGTGATCTCGCCGTCGACCTCGAGCTCGAACCGCTTGCCCTGGCGCACGTCGCTCACCCCCTCGAAGCCGAGGCGGGGCAGCGCGCCGAGCACGGCCTTGCCCTGGGGGTCGAGGATCTCCGGCTTGGGCATGACGTCGACGACGACACGGGCCACGGCGCTACTCCTGGGATGGGGCGGGCGGGACGCGCCCCATCCTACGGTCGCGCCCGGGCCCGGTTCAGCCGGGGAACAGCTGGCTGCCGGGCTTGCAGACCGTGCCCGGCGCCGGGAGCGTGCCGTCGACGAGGTAGTCGCGGTACACCGCGTCGGTGCAGGGCCCGGTCCCGAGGGCGCCGTGGCCCCACCCGTCCATCACCAGCAGCCGGGAGTTCTCGATCAGCCGGTTGACGGCCCGGGCGCCGTGCAGCGGGGTCGCGGGGTCGTAGGTGTTGCCCACGACCAGCACCGGGTTGGCGGGCACGGTGGCGAAGGGCCCGGCGAACCGGTCCTCCTTCGTCACCGCGGGCCAGCCGGCGCACGGGCTGGAGGCCCAGGTCCAGAGCTTGCCGAACCACGGCGAGAGCCGGTCGGCGCGGTTGCCCGCCTTCACCCACGCCCGGGGGCCGGTCGGGTTGTCGGAGTCGGCGCACGCAACGCCGGCGAAGGCGTCGCTGACCCGGCCGAACGCGTAGGGACCGGGGAGCACGGGGCCGTCGCCGATCCGGCGGCGGACCGCCATCGGGCGCCAGGCGGCGGCGCGCAGCGCGCCCTTGCCGAACATCGCGCGGTGCAGGCCCTTGATCTCCCGCATCAGCCACGGCAGCCCCTCGGCGGAGTAGAGGTAGCCCAACGTGGAGCCCACGACCTGGTCGTAGGTCACCCGGTTGCCGCCCCTGCCGAAGGGCTTCTTGCGCAACCGCTCGATGATCTCGTTCCAGGCCTGCGAGGCGTCTCCGGCGAGGACACAGCGCCGCTTGCCGACCCGGTCGCACTCCGCAAAGGCGGCGGTCAGCGACTGCCACGCGCCGTACCCGCTCTCGAGCCGCTCGGAGAACGGCCGGGTCCTCCCGTCGCCGTGGCCGGTCGTCCACTCCTCCGGGTCGAGGACCCCGTCGAGGATCATCCGGCCGACGGTCTCGGGGAACATCGCGGCGTACGTCGAGCCGAGCTGGGTGCCGTAGGAGATGCCGTAGTAGTTCAGCTCGGCGTCACCGACCGCCTGCCGGACCAGGTCCATGTCGCGGGCGGTGTCGGCGGTGGTCATGTGGTTCACGATCGGCGCCGGGCCGCTCGTGCAGGCTTCCCGGACCCAGGAGTCGTAGGCGATCCGCTCGTCGACCTGCTTGCCGGTGGTCGGGAAGCTGCTCCACGGGTGCGCCGGCTTGCGGCCCGGCTTGGTGCACTCCATGGGGGCGCTCGGGCCGACCCCGCGCGGGTCGATGCCGACGACGTCGTACGCCGCGGACACCTCGGCCGGGACGAACGCGCCGAACTGGGCGGCGAAGTCGCGCGAGGGGCCACCCGGCCCTCCGGGGTTGACGAACAGCGTGCCGAGCCGCTCCTCGGGCGTGCCGGTGGCCGCGACGCGCAGCAGGTCGAGGGGGACCGTCTCCCCCTCGGGCTCGTCGTAGTCGAGCGGGACCGGGACCGTCGCGCACTCAGCCGGGGCGTCGTAGCCCTGGCAC
>CAVWGQ010000020.1:0-20874 GCA_963754575.1 uncultured Actinomycetota bacterium
GCCTGGGACTCGGGGTGGCGGACGAGGCGGCGCTGTTCGCCCTGGCCGAGCAGGCGGTGGCGGCGGGGTCGGTGGTGCACGTCGCCGACGGGGTGACCACCTACCGCTGGACCGATCCCTCCGGGGCGCGGCTGTCGCTGGGGATCGCCGACGACGCCCTGGTCGACCTGCTCCCGTCGTACGCCGGGACCGCCTCGACCCGGGTGGTCGCGATCACGCGTGTCGGGGACGAGGGACTGGTCTGCGCCGACGTGGTCGACGCCGACGGAGAGCTGGTGACGCGGCTCGCCTGCGACCTCGAGCAGTGGCGGGCGCTGCCCGCGGTGGGCGCCAGCGGCACTGTCTCCCTCACCGGCTTCGGCGTCGACGTCAACGTGCACGCCGACGAGGCCGCCTTCGCTTCGTCCGCGGCCAGCCTGCTGGACCCCTCGACGCCGGACTCCGCGCGACTGGCTGCGGAGTCGTTCCTGTCCTACGGGCTGTTCGACCCCGCCAACGGCGCGCACGCGCGCGTCAGCGGGTCGGTCTCCGAGGTGCACGGCGCGACCGTCGCCGCCACCGGCCAGTCGTTCCACGTCGTCGGGCTCTCGCTCGCCGGGCTCGGGCTGCGGTTCGACGTGTGCCTGCCCGCGGCCGACTGGCCGACCGCACCGCCGCCCGGGTCGGTGCTGTCCGGGACCGTCTACCTGGTGGCGTCGCTGGACGAGCTCTGGGAGTCGTCGTCGCCATCGAGGACGCGGTGGTTCGGGCGGCGATAGCCAGTCACGACCGACGTGCGGGGGCGGTGACCCTCTCCGGTGGTTGAGGTGTGAGGAGCGCCAGCGACGAGCCTCGAAACCTCCGGGCCCAGCAAGCAAACTCAGCCCCCGGGTGGTCGATTCCGGGGCTGGGCAGGCCAGTGACCCCACCGTCGGTGCGGGGGGGTCAGGGGCTGGGTCGATGTCGGTCGAGGGGGCGGGTGCCGGTGTGGTCGCGGAGGTAGTGGTGGCCGTGGGGTGAGCGCCAGAGGTATTCGCCCGGGGCGATCACGGTGTAGCTCCATGAGCCGTGGGTCTTGAGTCGGTGGTGGAAGGTGCAGAGTGCGGCGAGGTTGTCACTGGTGGTGTTCGGGTCGTCGGGGTCGTAGGGCGTGACGTGGTCGATCTGGCAGCCGCGGGCGGGTCGGTGGCACCAGGGGAAGACGCAGGTGCGGTCGCGTTGGACGACCTGCTCGCGCTGGGTGGGGGTGGGGGTGTAGCTCCGGGTGTGGAGCTGGGTGGCGAGGTCGAGGACCGGTCGGAGGGTGATCCGGGTGAGGCTGTCGCGGCACCAGCCGCGGACCTGGTCGAGGAGCAGCTGCTGCTGGTGACGCTCCAGGGTTGCCACCGGGTCGAGGTGTGCCTCGCCGTCCTCGGTGGTGGTGGCGCCGAGGTGGACGTGCAGGACGAGCTCGCGGGCGGTGGGCACGTTGGTGGTGGCGTCGGCGTCGGCGTCGGTGAGGTCGGGTTGCCCTGGGGAGAGGTCGAGGCTGGTCTGGGTGCGGGCGAGGTCGCCGAGCGCGCGGGAGCGGCGTACGTCGAGGGACTCGTGGGAGCCGAGGTCCCTGAACGCGGCGGCGCGACTGGTCAGGGCGTGGTCGAGGTCGGCGGCGTCGGCGATGCCGAGGACGGCCTCGACCCGGACGGTGCCGTCGAAGGCGATGTCCTGGTCGTGGATGGTGGCGTGGCGTTGGTCGGTGGCCGAGGCCGCTGCTGCATCGGGGTCGTCGGGGTGCAGTGCCGGGGTGGTCTGTGCGCTGCGGAGCAGGGCTTCGGCGACGAGGCGGTCGAGGGCGGCGGTGCCGATCCGTTCGACGAAGGGGGCGACCATGCGGTCGACGTACGCGGCCGCGGCGGGGTGGAGGTCGGCGTGGATGGTGGCTTCCGCGATCCGGCGGGCGCGCCAGGTGGGGACCTCGCCGGCGTGGATCCGGCGCCAGACGCGGGGCAGGCGGTGGCGCAGCTCGAGGGCGTGGCCGATCAGGCGCTTGCCGGCGGTCGTGGACGTGCCGAGTGCTGCGGCGAACTCGGCGACGGAGAACTCGGCCACGAGTGGGCAGCCCCGCCCAGCGATGCGTTCCTCGTGCTCGCTGCCACCGGGGGTGCGGTCGAAGGTGGCGGCGAGGTGGATCGACTCCGGTGGGTGGAGGTCGGCCCAGTCGCAGGCGGTCATGAGGAGCCGTGCCTCGGCCTGGTCGGCGGCGGCTCGCTCGGCCGTCGCGCTCGCGAGCACGGCGGCGGCTGCGAGGGCCGGGTCCGTGTCAGCGAGGATATCGAACATGTGTTCGATTCTACTCGCGCCTGCTGACAGTGGGAAGGGGTCGCGGAGCTCTGTTGAGAGGGCTGGCGGGCGGGTGGGGCCGGGGGTTTCGAGGCTCGGGCCGGGGGGCCCTCGCACCTCAACCACCGGTGGGACACCAGCGACACCAGCGGGAAAACGGGCGGGAGGGGATGGCCTCGAAACCGGCGGAACCCGCGAGTGGCAGCGCGGGTGGTCTCGACTGTCGCTCGCTGGAGCTCGCTGCTCGACCGACTGGGGTCGCCCTCGGCGTACGCATCGGTCAGTGGGGCGAGCAGCAGCGGGTGGTCTCGACAGCCGCTCGCTGGCGCTCGCTGCTCGACTGACTGGGGTCGCCTTCGTGCGCATCGGTCGGTGGGGCCGGGGGTTTCGAGGCTCGGGCCTGGGGACCCTCGCACCTCAACCACCGACCGGGTTCGCCCTCGGCGTACGGCCGGGCGTCACGAGGGGTGCACCGGATAGCGTTCGGAGGGTGCAGGCACTCGCGGTGACCGGTGAGCCGGCGGACGTGGTCGCCACGGTCCGCGGCTGGCTGGAGGCCGAGGACCCGGGGCCGCTGGTGGTGGAGACGTCGGGGTCGACGGGGCGGCCGAAGCGGGTGCTGCTGTCGCGCCGGGCGGTGCTGGCGAGCGTGGCCGCGACGGCGCGGCGGCTGGGGAGCGAGGGGCGCTGGGCGCTGCGGCTGCCGGCGTCGTACGTCGCGGGCCTGCAGGTGATCACCCGCTCGCTCGTGGCCGGGCACGAACCGGTGCTCGACGGCTGGGGCGACGCGTCCCACACCTCGCTGGTCCCGACCCAGCTCCACCGGATGCTCGACGACCCGCAGGACGCGCAGCGGGTCGCGGCCATGGAGGTCGTGCTGCTCGGCGGCGGCCCGATCGACCCACAGCTCCGCACGCGCGCGGAAGAGGCGGGCGTGCGGGTGGTGGCGACGTATGGCATGGCCGAGACCTGCGGCGGGTGCGTCTACGACGGCTATGCGCTCGACGGTGTCGCGGTGGCGGTGGGCACCGACGGTCGGGTACGGATCGGCGGACCCGTGCTCTTCGACGGCTACGACGGCGACCCGGCGCTCACCGACGAGGTGACCGAGGACGGCTGGTTCCTGACCTCCGACGCGGGCCGGCTCGACGACGACGGCCGGCTGCACGTGCTCGGCCGGCTCGACGACGTCGTCGTCAGCGGCGGCGTCAACGTGCCGACCCCCGCCGTCGCAGCCCGGCTCCGAGAGCACCCCGACGTCACCGACGCCACCGTGGTCGGCGTCCCCGACGAGGAGTGGGGCCACCGCGTGGTCGCCGTCGTCGTCGGGTCCCTCGACCTCGCGGAAGCCCGCGCCTGGGTCGCCGACGAGCACCCCCGCTCCTGGGCGCCCCGCGACCTGCTCGTCGTCGACGCGTTGCCGCTGCTGCCCAACGGCAAGGTCGACCGGCTCGCGGTGCGGGAGAGGGCGGGCCGATGAGGGTCTGGTCGATCCCGATGCGCACCCGCTTCCGCGGCATCACCGTGCGCGAGGGCGTGCTCGTCGAGGGACCGGCGGGCTGGGGCGAGTGGAGCCCGTTCCTGGAGTACCCGCCCGACGTCGCCGAGCCATGGCTCCGCTGCGCCGAGGAGTACGCCGCCGGCGACTGGCCCGCGCCGCTGCGCGACCGGGTGCCGGTCAACGTCACGGTCCCCGCGGTGGGACCCGAGGACGCCCACCGGATCACGCTCGCCGGCGGCTGTCGCACCGCCAAGGTCAAGGTCGCCGAGCCCGGCCAGACGCTCGCCGACGACGAGGCCCGGCTCGAGGCGGTGCGCGACGCGCTCGGTCCCGGCGGGATGGTCCGGGTCGACGCCAACGGCGGCTGGGACGTGGACACCGCCGTCACCGCGATCCGCGCGCTCGACCGCGCCGCCGGCGGCCTGGAGTACGCCGAGCAACCGGTGGCGAGCGTCGAGGACCTCGCGCTGGTCCGCCGCCGGGTGGACGTCCCGATCGCGGCGGACGAGTCGATCCGCCGCGCTGCCGACCCCTACCGGGTGCGCGACCTCGAGGCGGCCGACATCGCGGTGCTGAAGGTGCAGCCGCTCGGCGGCGTCCGCGCCTGCCTGCGGATCGCCGAGGACATCGGGCTGCCGGTGGTCGTGTCGAGCGCGCTGGAGAGCAGCATCGGCATCGCCGCCGGGGTCGCCCTCGCGGCGGCGCTGCCGGAGCTGCCCCACGCGTGCGGGCTGGCGACCGTCCAGCTGCTCACCGACGACCTGGTCGTCGCCCCGCTGCTCCCGGTCGACGGGGCGCTGCCGGTCACGCGCCCCGAGGTCGACCCGGCCGCGCTCGACCGGCTCGCCGCGTGCCCCGACCGGGTCGCCCACTGGGAGGCGCGGCTGCGCGCCGTACGGCAGGATCGGCAGGCGTGAGCACCTCCACCGACCTGGCCCGCGCGGTCGTCACCCGCCTGATCGAGGCCGGCGTGCGCGAGGTCGTGCTGGCGCCGGGGTCGCGCAACGCGCCGCTGGCGTTCGCCGCCCACGACGCCGCCGAGGTCGGGCTGCTGCGCCTCCACACCCGCGTCGACGAGCGCTCCGCCGGGTTCCTCGCCCTCGGGCTCTCCCGCACCGGAGCCCCCGCCGCGGTGATGTGCACGTCCGGCACCGCGGTCGCCAACCTCCACCCGGCGCTGCTCGAGGCCGCCCACGCCGGTGTCTCGCTGGTCGCCGTGACAGCCGACCGGCCGGCCCGGCTGCGCGGCACCGGAGCCAACCAGACCACCGACCAGGTGGGGATCTTCGGCCCGCTGGTGCAGACCCTCGACGTCGAGGCGGCTCCCGACTGGTTGATGTGGTCGGGAGGGCCGCTCCACCTCAACGTCCAGCTCGACGAGCCGCTGGTCCCGACCGATCGCTGGCACCCCGACATCGAGCCGAGGAAGAGCCCTCAGCAGGTGCGCCCCGCGATCCACGAGACCGTCGCCCTCGGCCCGCGCACGGTCGTGGTCGCCGGCGACGACGCGGGCCCGCCGGCCCGCACCCTCGCCGAGCAGGCCGGTTGGCCGTTGCTGGCCGAGCCGACCAGCGGCTCGCGCACCGGCACCCACCCGATCCGCACCTACCGGGTCCTCCTCGCCGGCGACCTCGGCGACCGTGTCGAGCGCGTCGTGGTCTTCGGCCACCCCACGCTCAGCCGACCGGTCAGCCGGTTGCTCGGCCGCGACGACGTCACCGTCCTCGACGCCGGCGCGCGGGGCGTCTGGTCCGACCGGCCGTTCCCCGTCGCGGGACGCTTCAGCTCCGGACAACCCGCCGTCGACGGATCCGACGACCCCACCTGGCTCGAGGCGTGGCGCACCGCTGACGCGTCGGTCTCGCAGCAGCTCGACCGGTTGCTCGCCACCGAGCCCGACCTCACCCCCCACGAGGTCGCCGGCGCGGTCAGCCGTGCACTCCCGCCCGAGGGGCTGCTCGTCGTCGGTGCCTCCAGCCCGGTCCGCGACCTCGACCTGATGGTCGCGCCGTACGCCGTCGGCGACCGGCGCAAGGTCATCGCCAACCGCGGCCTCGCCGGCATCGACGGCACCGTCTCGACCGCGATCGGCGCCGCCCTCGGCCGGCCTGCGTCGAGGAGGGCGTTCGCGCTGATGGGCGACGTGACCTTCGTCCACGACAGCAACGGCCTGGTGCTCGGCCCGCACGAGCCTCGGCCGGACCTGACGATCGTGGTCGTCAACGACGACGGTGGCTCGATCTTCACGATGCTCGAGCAGGGCGACCCGACCTACGCCGACCGCTTCGACCGGCTCTTCGGCACCCCCCACGGCGTCGACCTCGCCGCCCTCTGCTCGGCCACCCGGACGCCCCACTGGCGCGTGGAGTCGCTGCCCGAGCTCGAGCAGGCGCTGGCGTCGCCGAACGGCGGGATCGAGGTCGTCGAGGTGCGCGTGCGCCGCGACAACCGTCGCGAGCTCGACCGCCGGGTCAGGAGCCTCGTGCCATGACGGTCGCCTCGCAACCGTGATCAAGCAGCCGGTCCCTCGGTGGGCGACGCTGGCGCCGTGAGCACCCCCGCGGACACCTTCGCCGAGTTCGTCGACCACGTGGCCGACGCGCTCGTCGACGGCACCGGGCCGGACTCGGGCGAGGAGCTCGCCCGCCGCTTCCACTTCTCGCGCTACCACTTCGACCGGATGATCCGGTCGGTCGCGGGCGAGCCGCCGCAGGCGTTCCGACGACGGATCCTGATCGAGCGCGCGGCGTACCGCATGGTCACGACGAGCGCGCCACTGATCGACATCGCGGTCGAGGCGGGCTACGGCTCGCACGAGGCCTTCACGCGCGCCTTCACCAAGGCGTACGGCACGTCGCCGGCCACCTGGCGCCGGAAGCCCGGCCACCTGCAGGTCGCGGCGCCGAGCGGGGTCCACTTCCACCCACCGGGCGGCCTGCGGCTGCCCTCGAGAGACGAGGTGAACGGCATGGAGCTGTTGACGAAGATGGTGGAGCACCACGTGTGGCTCACCGGGGAGATGGTGCGCGTCGCGGGTCGGCTCGACGACGAGCAGCTGGACCGGCCGATCGAGGTCGACGTCGACGACGACGTGCAGACGATCCGGTCGCTGCTCTCGCGGCTGGTCGGCCAGATGGGGATGTGGAACGCCGCGCTCGCGACCCGCGACTACGACTGGTCGGTCGAGGAGCACGAGTCACTCACCTCGCTGCGTGAACGGCTGGCGGCCGAGGGGACGGCGTACCTCGGCCACGTCCGGGAGGTCATCGACCAGCGCCGGCTCGACGACACCTTCGTCGACGCGCTCTGCGAGCCCGCCGAGGTCTTCACCTACGGCGGCATGGTCGCCCACGTGCTCACCTTCGCCGCCCACCGCCGCACCCTCGTCGCGCTCGCCCTCGCCTCCCACGGTGTCGACGAGCTGGGCTGGGGCGACCCGATGCTCTGGGTCGCGCAGCCGGGATGATCCGTCATTCGGGTCATGCGTTCCGGCTGCGTTCCCTAGGATGGTCGCCTCGGGAACGCGGGCGATCAGGGAGTGTGTCGGAGCGGATGGGTGAGACCAGCGGCGACGTGGTGGTGGCGCGTCGCCCCGTCGTCGACCGTGACCGCCGGATCACGGGATTCGAGCTCGTCTACCGCCCCGGGCCCGAGGCCGAGAGCCGCTACGCCGGCGCGGAGCACGGCGTCGTCGCGGTCCACGACCTGTTGCGCTCGCACGGCACGGCGCTCGACGAGGTGGTCGGGACCGGGATGGCCCACTGCCACGTCGACCGGGAGCTGCTGGTCAGCGACAGCCCGCTGATGCTGGTGCCGCAGCGCACCGTGCTGCGGATCCCCGGCCTCGAGGTCGACGAGCAGCTGCGGGCCGCCTGCGCACACCGTCGTCGCGAGCAGTACACCCTGGGGTTCGAGGGCGACGCCCTCGCCGACGGGGCCGGTCAGGTGCTGGAGATCGCGGACCTGGTGGCCCTGGACGTCCGCGACTGGTCCGCCGGGCTGGTCGAGCTGGTGGAGCAGGGTCGCCGCGCGTCCGTCCGGCTGCTCGCCCTCGGCTGCGACGGCGAGGCGGAGCTCGCCGCGGCCCGCGCCGTCGGCTTCGACCTGTTCCAGGGCCGGGCGGTCCAGGTCCCCGCCGCGCCACCCGGGGAGGGCATCGCCCCCTCCGCCCTCACCCAGCTCCAGCTGGGCATGGAGCTGCTCGGCTCCGACCTGGAGATGGAACGGGTCGAGCTGATCCTGCGTCGCGAACCCGGCCTCGTCGTGCAGGTCCTCCACCTCGCGTCGACCGGCCGCTCCGGCGGGCTGCGTCGGGAGGTCCGCAGCGTCCGCGAGGCGCTCGTCGTCATGGGCACCCGCCGGCTGCAGCGCTGGGCCGCCCTGACCGTGCTGGGTCGGCACGGTCGCACGGACACCGACGCCCTGGTGACCGGGCTGGTGCGCGGCCGGACCTGTGAGCTGCTGGCGCTCGAGCACGGCGTCGACCCCGCCTTCGCCTTCACCGCCGGGCTGCTCTCGACCCTCGACCTGCTGCTCGGCGTCGCCCTCGACCAGGTCGAGGACCAGCTGGAGATCGGCCCGGACCTCGTCGCCGCCGCCTTCCGTCGCGAGACGGCCGTCGGCGCGCTGGTGACCGAGGTCGAGGCCTGGCAGGACGCGGTCCAGCGGGGCGCCGCCGCCACGCCGGGCGACGTCGACCCGGCCGGCGCGGCTGCCTTCGCCTGGGCGACGTCGCTGGTGCAGGTGCTGTCCGCGACCCGCTAGCCGGGAGCCGCCGTTCCCCCGACCCCCCACAATGGGTCCGTGGAGATCGCCTTCTTCCTGGTCGCGCTGATCGTCGTCGTGCTGACGGGGACGGCGGTGGCCGACCGGATCGGGCTGCCGCCGCCCCTGCTGCTGGTCGTGGTCGGCGTTGCCGGCTCCTACCTGCCCGGCATGCCCGAGATCCACCTCGAGGCCGAGGTGGTGCTGCTGGGGCTGCTGCCGCCGCTGCTGTACGCCGCCGCGGTGCAGACCTCACTGGTCGACTTCAACGCCAACCGGCGTCCCATCCTGCTGCTCTCGGTCGGCCTGGTCGCGTTCACGACGCTGGGCGTCGGGGCGGTCGCGATGCTGCTGCTGCCGGACCTCGGCTGGCCGCTGGCCCTCGCGATCGGTGCGGTCGTGGCTCCGCCCGACGCCGTGGCCGCGACCGCGATCGGGCGCCGGATCGGGTTGCCCCGACGGGTCGTGACGATCCTCGAGGGCGAGTCGCTGCTCAACGACGCGACCGCCCTGGTGGCGCTGCGCACCGCGATTGCCGCCGCCGGCATCGCCGGCGCCGCCCACGGGGCCGCTGACGTCTCGACCGCCTACGTCGTGGGCGACTTCCTGCGGGCCGCGATCGGCGGCGTGGTGGCGGGCTCCTGG
This sequence comes from uncultured Actinomycetota bacterium, assembly GCA_963754575.1. Classification (GTDB taxonomy): domain Bacteria; phylum Actinomycetota; class Actinomycetes; order Propionibacteriales; family Nocardioidaceae; genus Nocardioides. Next base: position 9,209 of record CAVWGQ010000020.1, read on the forward strand.
TCTTCGTCGTCGTCGCGAAGGTACGCCGCAACGTCACCGACCCGCTGCTCGACACCGGCATCTCGTTCGTGGTGCCGTTCGCCGCGTTCCTGCTGGCCGAGGAGTTCCACGCCTCCGGCGTGGTGTCGGTCGTCGTCGCCGGGCTGCTGCTCGGCCACAAGGCGCCGGTCATCCAGACCGCGCAGTCACGGGTCGCGGAGCGGATGAACTGGCGCACCATCGCCTACATCCTCGAGAACTCCGTCTTCCTGCTGATCGGCCTGCAGGCCCGCTGGATCATCGACGACGTCAGCCAGAGCCCGGTCGCCCCGGGCCGGATCGCGGCCTTCTGCGGTGCCACGCTGCTCGCGGTGATCGTGCTGCGGCTGCTGTGGGTCTTCCCGGCGCGCTACCTGCTGGTGCGCCCCGGGGTCGACCCGGAGACCGGGAAGCAGCCGCCGGCGGCGTACACCTTCGTGCTGGGGTGGGCCGGCATGCGTGGTGTCGTGACGCTCGCCGCCGCGTTCGTGATCCCCGAGGAGGCGGTCCACCGCGACATCCTGCTGCTCGCGGCGTTCACCGTGGTGGCAGGCACCCTCTTCCTGCAGGGACTCACGCTGCCGTGGGTCGCCCGCAGGCTCAACGTCCCCTCGCCGGACCCCGCCGCCGACGCGCTGGCCCGCGCGACACTGCTCCAGCAGGCCTCCAAGGCCGGTTTCGCCACGCTGGAGGAGATGGACCACGACGACCCGCACGGCGTGCACGACCTGATCCGGCAACGGATCGACCAGCGCAACTTCGCGGCGTGGGAGCGGTTGGCGACGGTCGAGGACGACGAGACGCCCAGCGACCTCTACGCCCGGGTCCGCACCGCGATGATCGCGGCCGAGCGGGCGCGGGTGCTGGAGATCCGAAGCGAGGGGCGGGTCGCCAGCGACGTCGTCGCCGAGGTGCTCGCGATGCTGGACGTCGAGGAGTCGATGCTCGACATCGCGACCGCCTCGCGCCACGAGGTGCGGACCGCCATCGGCGAGTCCGGCCAGCGGTCGGTGGAGTGCGCCGAGCTCGAGCAGTACGCCGCGGTGGAGACCGAGCCGGACCCGGTCTGCCAGGAGTGCCTCGACGAGGGCCACCGCTGGGTCGCCATGCGCCAGTGCCTGGTCTGCGGGCACGTCGCGTGCTGCGACTCCTCCTCCGGGCAGCACGCCTCGGCGCACTTCCTCGCGACCGGCCACCCCGTCATGGAGTCGGCCGAGCCGGGGGAGGACTGGCGGTGGTGCTTCGTGCACCACACCACCGCCTGACCAGCACGTCGCGACCTACAGCGGCTCGCCCGACATGGGGATGAACGGTTCGTCGTCGTCCTCGACCGCCCCCTGCTCGACCAGGGCCGCGTCGACCTCGTGCGTGGCCACCTCGCCGGCCGCGATCTGCTCGGCCCAGTGGCAGGCGACCCGGTGCCCGGGCGTGACTCCGTCGACCTCGACCACGCGCAGCAGCGGGCGTTCGTCGTCGCAGCGGGTGTCCTGCCGCCACGGGCAGCGGGTGTGGAAGCGGCACCCGGTCGGCGGGTTGGACGGCGACGGCAGGTCGCCGGTGAGCAGGATCTGCTCGCGCTGGTCCTCGACCAGGGGGTCGGGCACCGGCACCGCGGACATCAGGGCCCGCGTGTAGGGGTGCAGCGGGCGGTCGTAGAGCTCGCCGGCCTCCGACTCCTCGACCATGCCCCCGAGGTACATCACGCCGATCCGGTCGCTGATGTGGCGGACGACGGCGAGGTCGTGGGCGATCACGAGGTAGGTCAGGCCGAACTCGTCCTGCAGGTCCTCCAGCAGGTTGAGCACCTGCGCCTGCACCGACACGTCGAGCGCGCTGACCGGCTCGTCGGCCACGATCAGCTTGGGGTTCACCGACAGCGCGCGGGCGATCCCGATCCGCTGCCGCTGCCCGCCGGAGAACTCGTGGGGGTACTTCGCCAGCGCGGCCGGCGGCAGCCCCACGGCCGCCAGCAGCTCGCGCAGCCGGGCGTGCGTCTGGGCCTTGTCGTCGGCCAGCCCGTGGGCCTTCATCCCCTCCACGAGCAGCGACTCCACCGACTGGCGGGGGTCGAGGCTCGACATCGGGTCCTGGAAGACCATCTGCAGGTCCTGCCGCTTGGTGCGCAGCGCCTCGCCCTTGAGGGCGGCGATGTCGACGCCGTCGAACAGGACGCTGCCCTCGGTGGGGGTCTCGAGGTTGAGGATCGCCTTGCCCAGCGTGGACTTGCCGCAGCCGGACTCACCGACCAGGCCGTAGGTCTCGCCGCGCCGGATCTGGAGGTCCACGCCGTCGACGGCGTACACGTGGCCGACGGTGCGGTCGAAGAGCACGCCCCGCTTGATCGGGAAGTGGACCTTCACGCCGCTGACGTCGACCAGCACCTCGCCGCCGGGCGACGTGCGGGGGTCGCGTTCGGTCACCTGCTCAGTCATGGCTCACCTCCGCCGGGTTGTGGCACCGCAGTCCCGTCGCCGGCTGCTCCTCCCACACCGGGGTCTCCTCGCGGCACCGGTCGAGCACCCGGGGGCAGCGCGGCGCGAAGGCGCACGCGCTGTCCCACGGCAGGTTGTCGACGACCGAGCCGGGGATCGCGTTCAGCTTCTCGCCCCGGGGGGCGTCGAGCCGGGGGATCGAGCTGAGCAGGCCGTTGGTGTAGGGGTGACCGGCATGGGCGAAGAGCCGGTGCCGGTCACCGCGCTCGACGATCCGGCCGCCGTAGAGGACGTTGACCTCGTCGCAGAGCCCGGCCACGACGCCGAGGTCGTGGGTGATCATGATCAGCGCGGTGCCGGTGTCGACCACGAGCTCCTTGAGGAGCGCCAGGATCTGCGCCTGGATCGTCACGTCGAGGGCGGTGGTCGGTTCGTCGGCGATCAGCAGCCGCGGTTCGCACGCCAGCGACATCGCGATCAGCGCCCGCTGCCGCATCCCGCCGGACAGCTGGTGGGGGTAGTTCTTCAGCCGCGCCTTCGGGTCCGGGATGCCGACCCGCTCGAGCAGCTCCTGGGCCTGCGGCATCGCCTCCTTGCGGGACAGCCCGCGGTGGCGCTCCATCACCTCGGTGACCTGGATCCCGATCGGCACGACCGGGTTCAGCGAGGACAGCGGGTCCTGGAAGATCATCGCGATGTCGCGGCCGCGCCGGTCGCGCATCTGGGACGGGGTGAGCGACAGCAGGTCGGTGGTGCCGTCGTACGTCGCGGAGCCGGTGACCGTGTTGCCGCGGCGCGGCAGCAGGCCCATGATCGCCAGCGACGTCACGGACTTGCCGCAGCCGGACTCGCCCACGAGGCCGAGGGTCTGACCGGCGTGGACGTCGAAGGAGACGCCGTCGACGGCCTTGAAGGGCTGCTCGCCCTGCCGGGTGAAGGTGACCGCGAGGTCCTTCACCGACAGCAGCGGCGTGCCTGACTTCCGGGTGCTCATCGTCGTCATCGCCTCGCCTTCGGGTCGAGCGCCTCGCGCAGGGACTCGCCCATCAGCGTGAACCCGAGGGCGACCACGATGATGCACGCCGCGGGGTAGACCGCGAGGTGCGGGTAGGCGTTGATGAACTCCTGGGAGTCGCCCAGCATCTGGCCCCACTCGGGCTTGCGGTCGTCGGGGTTGCCGAGCCCGAGGAAGGAGAGCGCGGCGGCGTCGATGATCGCGACCGCCAGCACCAGCGTCGTCTGCACGATCACCGGGCCGAGCGCGTTGGGCAGCATGTGGCGGAAGACGATGGCGCCGGGCTTCACGCCGAGCGCCCGCGCGGCCAGCACGTGGTCGCTCGAGCGTTGCCCGAGCATCGACCCGCGCAGCAGCCGGGCGAAGATCGGCACCTGGATCACCGCGATCGCGATGATCACCGTCCACTGGTTCGGCTTGGCGGCCAGCGCGGCGATCGAGAAGGCCAGCAGCAGCGAGGGGATCGACAGCATCACGTCGACGAGTCGCATGGTGGCCGAGTCGACCCAGCCGCCGAAGGCACCGGCGAGGATGCCCAGCACCATGCCGCCGGCGAGTCCGAAGATCGTCGCGAACACCCCGACGAAGAGCGTCTGCCGGCTGCCGACGAGCAGCCGGGAGAGCAGGTCGCGGCCGGTGTCGCCGTCGGCGCCGAGCGGGTAGCCCGGCTGTGGTCCGGGGACGGGATTGGTCTGCTGACGCACCTGGTCGATGAGCGGGTTGTCGGCAGGGTCGTGGGGAGCCAGCCACGGCGAGATCAGGGCGAGCACGATGAACAGCACCGTGATCGTGAGGCCGATGAGGAAGACCGGGTTGCGACGCAGCCGTTGCCACGCGCTGGCGATCAGGGAGACGCCCGGCGTCTCGTCGACCGAGCCGGAGGCGAGGGCGTCGATCCGGTCGCGGCGGCGGGCGCCGAACGAACGGCGCTTCCGGTCCGGGTCGGGGGTCTGGTCGGGGTTCTGGCCCGGGGTGTGGGTGGTCATCGGCTCACCTGGTCCTGACGCGGGGGTCGATGAGGGCGTAGGAGATGTCCACGAGCAGGTTCACGAGGACGAAGATCACCGCCGCCGCCAGGATCAGCACCTGCAGCACGGCGTAGTCCTTGTCCCGGAAGGCCAGCGCGAGCGCGTCCCCGATGCCCGGGTAGGAGAAGACGGTCTCGGTCAGGACGGCACCGGCGAGCAGGCCGCCGACCTGGAGCCCGATCGTGGTGACCACGGGCAGCATCGCGTTGCGGAGCACGTGGCGCCCGCGGACGGTCCGTGCGGTCAGGCCCTTGGCCTCCGCCGTCCGGACGAAGTCGGCGTCGAGGGTGTCGAGGACCGAGGCCCGGGTGATCCGGAAGACCACCGCGAACGGGATCGTCGACAGCGCGAGGGCCGGGAGGACCAGGTGGAGGAACGCGTCGCCGGCCGCGTCCCACTCGCGGGTCAGGATCCCGTCGAGGACGAAGAAGCCGGTGACGCGGGTGGCATCGATGCCGGGGTCCTGCCGTCCCGAGACCGGCAGCAGCTGCCACTGCACGGCGAAGAAGTACTTGAGCATGAAGGCGGTGAAGAAGACCGGCACCGCCACGCCGACGAGGGAGAAGACCACCGAGGAGTTGTCGAGGACCGAGCCGCGCCGCCGGGCCGCGAAGTAGCCCAGCGGGATGCCGAGCGTGACCGCGATCATGATCGCGAAGAAGGAGAGCTCGAGGGTGGCGGGCAGTCGCAGCAGGAAGATGTCGAAGGCGTCCTCGCCGGGCAGCACCGCGGTCGAGGCGCCGAACTCGCCGCGGAAGGCGCGGCCCACGAACTTGAAGTACTGCACGTAGATCGGCTGGTCGAGGCCGAGCGCCGCCTCGAGGGCCTCGCGCCGGCTGGGGGTGGCCCGCTCGCCCAGGATCGCGGAGACGGTGCCGCCGGGGAGCGAGCGCAACCACACGAACAACAGCACGGACAGGACCACCACGACGCCGGCCATCTGGATCAGCCGGCGCACGATGAAGCGGATCATCGAGCCTCCCTCGGACAGTGGAGAGGGGGGTCACCCGCGGTGGGTGACCCCCCTCGACCGCTCGTTGCTGCTAGGACCCTAGACCGACCGGGTTGCCGGTCCGAGGTCGCGTGCGTGCCGGACCGTCACTGGCCGCCGACGGTGACCGAGGCGAACTCCTCGGCCGTCAGCGGGCTCGTCACGACGCCCTCGACGTCCGGACCCACGACCAGGGCCGGCGGGGAGTGGCTGATCGGCAGGCCGGGCAGGTACTCCTCCATGATCTGCTGGTTGATGGTCTCGAACGCGGTCGCGCGCTCGGCCTCGTCGACGATGGCGTCGGCGTCCTGCAGGTCCTGGGCGAGCTGCTCGCCCCACGGCATGACCTCGGTGCCGAAGTCGTTCTCCTTCAGGTTGCCGAAGAAGGTGCCGATGAAGTTGAACGCGGCGTCGTAGTCACCGGTCCAGCCGAGCAGGTACGCGTCGTACTTGCCGGCCGTCACGTTGTCCAGGTAGCCACCGTTCCACGACGCGCTGACGACCTCGACGTTGATGCCGACGTCCTCGAGGTTGGTGCGCATCGCCTCGAACAGCTGCTGCGGGTCCGGCATGTAGGGCCGGCTGACCTCGGTCGGGAACGCGAACTTGAGGGTCATGCCGTCGGCGCCGGCCTCCTCGAGCAGCTGCTGTGCCATCTCCGGGTCGTAGGGGTACGGCTCGAGCTCGGCGTTGTAGCCGCTCACGGTCTCGGGCATGAACTGCGTCGCGACCGCGGCGCCCTCGGGCAGCTGGGACTGGACGATCGTGTCGCGGTCGATCGCGTGGTAGAGCGCCTGGCGGACCTTGAGGTCCTTCAGCATCGGGTTCGACTCGGGGTTGAGGCCGAGGTAGAAGATGTTGAACGGGTCGCGGATCTCGACGGAGTTGCCGCCCTCCTCGAGACCGGCCCAGTCGGACGGGCTCGGCAGGTCGTAGCCGTCGATGCTGCCGGCCTCGAGCTCCTGGCGACGGGTGCTCTCGTCGGGGATCACGCGGAAGACGAGCTCGTCGGTCTGCGCGGGCTCCTCGCCGTAGTAGTCGGCGAACTTCTCCAGGGTGATGGTGGCGTTGGCCTCGTCGTACTCACCGAACTGGAAGGGGCCGGTGCCGACGGGGGCCTGGGCGTACTCCGGGAAGCTGAAGCCCTCACCCTCGGTGGCGATGCCGTTGGCGTCGCCCTCCTCCATCGCGGTCGGCGACTGCATCGCCAGCGACGAGAGGGTGAGCATGGTCGGGAAGCCGGAGGTCGCGCGGGTGATGGTCACCTGGGCGGTGAACTCGTCGGTCGCCTCGCAGCTCTCGTAGAGCGAGTCCTCCGGGGCGTTGGCGAACCCGCCCATGACGTAGCCCCAGTACTCGGCGGCGACCTGGCCGGCCTCGTTCTGGTCGAACATCCGCTCGAAGTTGGCGCACACGGCCTCGGCGTTGAAGTCGGTGCCGTCGTGGAAGGTCACGTCGTCGCGGAGCGTGAAGTCCCAGACCGTGCCCTCCTCGTTGGACGTCCACTCGGTCGCCAGGCCGGGGACCACCTCGGCGCTGCCCGGCTCGATGTCGAGGAGGCCCTCGAACATCTGGCGGGTGACGCGGAAGGTCTCTCCGTCGGTGGCGTAGAGCGGGTCGAACATCTCGGGGGCGCCGGCGGCGCCGAAGGTGAAGGTGCCTCCCTCGCCGCTGCCCTCACCGTCGCCGCTGCGATCGGACTCGGCGCAGGACGTCACGCCGAGGGCGAGCGCCGCGGCGAGCGCCACGGGGGCGACCTTGCGGATCGATCTCATCAGTGGAACCTCATTCATCGGTCGTTGCCCACCCTGGCGGCGGACTCCAAGTGCCTCGCGACGTGATGCACGCCGCAGGACGTTCCGCGCACACTAGTCCCACGGATCGGTCGCTGAACAGGACGCCACGGGGGGGCTTGGCACACCTGTTATGACTCCGTGACCCGCGACGCCGGGGCGTAGGTTGGTCGATATGCGGATCACGAAGTTCGCTCATGCCTGCCTCCGGCTCGAGCACGGGGCCATCCGGCTCGTCCTGGACCCGGGTGTCTTCACCGAGCGGGAGGCCGTCGAGGGGGCCACGGCGGTGCTCGTGACCCACGAGCACCCCGACCACCTCGACGTCGACCACCTCCGCGCTGCCGACGCCCCGATCTGGACGATCGCGGCCGTCGCCGGGCAGCTCGCCGAGGCGGCTCCCGACCTCGTCGAGCGGGTCACGGTCGTCGCCCCTGGCGACGAGCTCGACCTGGGTCTCACGGTGCGGGTGGTGGGGGAGCAGCACGCCGTCATCCATCCCGACCTGCCGCGCTTCGACAACTCCGGCTACGTCGTGTCGGGTGGAGGTGCGACGCTGTTCCACCCCGGTGACGCGCTGACCGGGCCCGGTCAGCCGGTCGACGTGCTCTGCGTCCCGGTCTCCGCGCCGTGGCTCAAGGTGTCGGAGGCGATCGACTTCGCCCGCTCGGTCGGCGCCCCGCGCAACCTCGCGATCCATGACCGGATCTACTCCGAGGCCGGGCTGGGGATCGTCGACGGCCACCTCGGCCGGCTGCTCGCCGAGGAGCAGTCCTACGTCCGGCTGCCCGAGGGCGCGGACCTCACCTGAGCTGCTTCAGTCGGCGACCAGCGCGTCCCGGACCGGGACGAACTTCGCCTGCGACTCGGCCAGCTCGGCCTCGGGATCGGAGTCGGCGACGATGCCGCAGCCGGCGAAGAGCCGCACGGTCGGGCCGTCGATCTCGGCCGAGCGCAGCCCGATGCCCCACTCGCCGTCGCCGCTGGCGTCCATCCAGCCGACCGGGCCGGCGTAGCGGCCGCGGTCCATGCCCTCGATCGACGAGATCAGCTCGGTCGCCGCGGGCGTCGGCGTACCCCCGACGGCGGCCGAGGGGTGCAGTGCCTCGGCGAGCTGCAGCGAGGAGACGGTCGCGGCGTCGTGCACCACGCCCGCCACGTCGGTGGCGAGGTGCATGACGTTGGGCAGGTGCAGCACGAACGGCGCCTCGGGGACGTTCATCGACGAGCAGTGCGGGTCGAGCGCGTCGGCGACCGAGCGGACGGCGTACTCGTGCTCCTCGAGGTCCTTCGAGGAGCGGGCGAGGGTGGCGGCGAGGGCGAGGTCGCGACCGTCGTCGCCGGTGCGCCGGATGGTGCCGGCCAGCACCCGCGAGGTGACCAGACCGCGCTCGCGGCGGACCAGCATCTCGGGGGTGGCGCCGAAGAGGCCGTCGACGTGGAAGGTCCAGCACATCGGGTAGCCCTCGGTCAGGCGCCGCAGCGGCCACCGGACGTCGATCGACTCCTCACCCGTAGCGATCAGGTCCCGGGCCAGCACGACCTTCTCGAGGTCGCCGACGCCGATCCGGGAGACGGCGTCGGCGACGACGCCCATCCAGCGCTCCCCGTCGAGGGCGCCGTCAGCGAAGCTGATGCCGACCGGCGGTCGCGGCGGGTCGGCGGCGGCCACGGTCGTGGGCTGGTCGAGGCTGCCGCGCGACACGGTGGTCAGCCAGGTGCGGTCGCCGCGTCGCCCCACGACGACGGCGGGGACGCTCAGCACCGAGGACCCGGGCTCGTCGGCAAAGGCGAAGCTGCCGAAGCAGACCAGGCCCGAGCCCGGTTCGTCGATCTCGTCCCGGACGACCGCGCGGGCGGTGGTCTCGTCCCACCACTTCCCGGCGTCGGAGAAGCGGGTGGTCCCGGTCGTGCGGATCTCGACGGCGACGCCCCAGCCGACCAGGCCGTCGCCGCGACGTAGCCAGGTCACGGGCGCGTCGCTCGGGAGCAGGTCGAGCAGCGGGGTCCCGGGGTCGAGGTCGAGGGCGACCGTACGGACGACGAGAGGGCCGGCCTGCCCCTCGGGGATCGCGCTGGACGTCACGAGGGAGAAGCCTACGCCGGGCCCCGACGCCGACCGATTCGGTGCGGGGGCACGGGGGAGGGCCTGGCCGGTGCGGGTCGAGCCCCGTCGTTGCGGCATGGCTGACGGCCGGCACTGGTCCACGGGAGGTCAGAACCCTCCGAGGAAGAGCGCCCACACCCCCCAGGACGCAAGGCAGAGGGTCGCGCCGAGAAGGCAGGCCCGGTACGCGATCCAGCGCCTGGTGTACCCGAGCGCCAAGGCGAGAATGCCGAGTCCGAACCCGACGGCACCCAGGCCGAACTGCGCCGGGTAGCGCCAGCTGTCGTACTGCCCGCCGGAACAGTTCTCATCGCAACGGAACACGAACAACAGCGTGAACCAGAGGGCCCAGTACAAGAGCCCGGCGGTCGGTCGGGGCGTCCTGACCGAGCTGTTGGCGGGTTCCGCTGGGCGCGCGTCCCGCTGAGGGCTGCGGGCGTGCCGGTGGCCCCGCCGTGGGGTGGCGGGGTCAGGGGCGGGGTAGATGTCGGGTGCCGGTGGGGTTGCGGAGGTAGTGGTGGCCGTGGGGTGAGGTCCAGGAGTAGTGGCCGGGTGCGGTCGTGGTGTAGTGCCAGCCGCCGTGGGTCTTGAGGCGGTGGTGGAAGGTGCACAGGCAGGCGAGGTTGGTGGTGTCGGTCTGTGCGTGGGGGTTGTTGGGCTCGTAGGGCTGGATGTGGTCGAGCTGGCAGGACCGGGCTGGTCGGTGGCACCAGGGGAAGACGCAGGTGCGGTCGCGTGCGATGACGACCTCGCGCAGGTGCTCGGTCGGGGTGTAGCCGCGGGCGCGGATCTGGGCGGCGAGGTCGAGGACGGGGCGCAGGGTGACCGTGGTGTGGCTGGCGGCGCACCACTCCTTCACCTGCTCGAGGAGGACCTGCTGCTGGCCTTGTTCGAGGGTTGCGAGTCGGTCGAAGGTGATGGTGCTGTTGCCCGTGTCGTTGCCGGTGTCGTCGCCGGTGACGACGCCGGTGACGACGGCGGAGAGGTGGACCTGGAGGACGACCTGGCGTGCCGGCCGCAGGGTCGTCTGCCCCTCGGGGCCCGCGTCGGTGTCGGTGAGGTCGAGGGTGGTCTGGTGGCGGGCGAGGTCGGCCAGCGCCATCGCCCGGCGTACGTCGAGCGGGGCGGTGCAGCCGTCCTCGGCGAGCTGGTGGGCGCGCGCGGTGACGGCGGCCTCGACGTCGCGGGCGTCGGCGGGGTCGAGCTCGCCGCGGAGCAGGGCGTTGCCGCCGTAGGGGGTGATCGGGTCGTCGATGTGCAGGAACCGCGAGTCGCGGTCCTGCTGGTCCTGGTCGTGGTCGGGGTCGGTGGGGGTGCTGAAGCGTTGCAGGGCCTCGGCGATCACCCGGTCGAGGGCGGCGGTGGTCAGCGAGGAGGCGAAGGGGGTGACCATCTGGTCGACGAACCCGGCGCCGGTGGGGGTGAGGTCGGCGTGGATGGTGGCCTCGGCGATCCGGCGGGCGCGCCACGCCTGGACCTCCCCGGCCTGCACCCGGGCCCAGAGTCGGGGGAGGCGGTGGCGCAGCTCCAGGGCGTGCCCGATCAGGCGCTTGCCGGCGAGGGTGGACATGCCCAGGGCGGCGGCGAGCTCGGGGATGCAGAACTCCGCCACGAGTGGACACCCCGGACCAGCGATCCGTTCCTCGTGCTCGGAGCCCGGCGGGGCAGGGAAGGTCGCGGCGTCGAGGATCGACTCCGGGGGGTGCAGGTCGGCCCAGTCGCAGGCGGTGAGGAGCAGTCGTGCCTCGGCAGCGTCCGCGATCTGGCGTTCGGACACCGCAGACGCGAGCACCGTCGCGGCCGTGTCGGCCGGGGAGGGTGCGCGGGTCAGGGTGTCGAACATGTGTTCGATTCTAGGTGGAGCCACTGACACTCCCCGGTGCCGAGGCTGGTGTAGGCCTCTGCTTGCATCGGGTCTCGGAGGGCGACTGTCGAGCGAGAGGGGCATGACGTGGAAGCGACGCGGCCGCCCGACCCCGACCTCGGCCTCGAGCCCTGCTGCGCCTGACGGACGTCACGGTGACCGCCCTCGAGGACGTCTCGGAGCGTCACGCGTGGGCCGAAGGTGAGGGTGACCGCACGCTGGCTCACTGGCGCGGGACGCACGAGGACTTCTTCCGGAGCTCCCTCCCTGCAGGCAGGCAAGTCACCGGAAGCATGCCAGTCGTGCTGGAGCGATTCGAACTGCTAGTTCCCTGATCCGAGGGCATGAGACCACGCGTGGCTGCCGCGGGCGTCAGCTCCAGTAGACGATGACCCTGTCGCCGGACCGGACCTCCCCG
>CAVWGQ010000021.1:0-32677 GCA_963754575.1 uncultured Actinomycetota bacterium
AGGTCAGCCCCCGCGGATCCCGTCGACCGGGCAGGTCAGCCCCGCGCCGGAGCCACTGAGGGGACCCGAGTGCCCGGGCACGCACGCTGGGGGGAACTGAGCTGCGCGGTCAGCGGCTGGGGGTCTTCACGACCGGCGCGTCGACCGGGCCGCGGCCCTTGCGCAGGGCGCCGATCACCAGCGGGACCACCAGCCCGAGGCCGGCGATCACCCACAGCGTGATCGAGAGCGGGCCGGCGAAGAGGCCGCTCACGTTGCCGCCCTCGAGCAGCACCGCCCGCAGCATCTGCACCTCGAACAGGGGCCCGAGGATCAGACCCACGACCGCGGGGGCGACCGGGATGCCGGCCATCGCCATCAGCACGCCGAGCATGCCCAGGACGTAGAGCACCGCGAGGTCGGCCAGGCCGCCGCCGGAGGCGAACGTGCCGAGGGTGGCGAAGACCATGATCGCGCCGTAGATCGCGTACGCCGGGATCTGCAGCAGCTTGGCCCATACCCGCGCGAGCGGCAGGTTGAGCACCAGCAGCATCACGTTGCCGATGTAGAGGCTCGCGATCAGTGCGTAGACCAGCGGCGCCTGACTCGGTGAAGAGCAGGGGTCCGGGCTGCAGCCCGTAGGACTGGAAGGCGGTGAGGATGACCGCCGCCGTCGCCGAGGTCGGCAGCCCGATCGTCAGCAGCGGCACCAGCACGCCGGCCGCGGCCGCGTTGTTGGCGGCCTCGGGGCCGGCGACGCCCTCGATCGCGCCGTGGCCGAACTCCTCGGGGTGCTTGGAGAGCTTGCGCTCGGTGGCGTAGGACAGGAAGGTCGGGATCTCCGCGCCACCGGCGGGCAGCGCCCCGATCGGGAAGCCGAACGCCGTGCCGCGCAGCCAGGCCGGCCACGAGCGGCGGAAGTCCTCGCGGCTGAGGATGGTGCGCCCCTCGAGCGGGATGACGGTGTCGGTGGCCCCGCCGCGCAGCGCCATCTGGAAGACCTCGCCGATCGCGAACAGCGCCACCACGACGATGACCACGTCGAGGCCGTCGAGCAGCGTGGGGATGCCGAAGGTCAGCCGCGACTGGCCGCTCTGGCTCTCGATGCCGACCAGTCCGATCGCGAGCCCGATCAGCAGGCTGCCCAGGCCCTTGAGCGGGGAGGACCCGAGCAGGGTGGCGACGGTGACGAAGGCGATCGCCATCAGGCCGGCGTAGTCGGCGGGGGTGAAGCCGACGGCGATGTCGGCGATGGGCTGCGCCAGGAAGGTCAGCAGCACGGTGGCGATGGTGCCGGCGACGAACGAGCCGATCGCCGCGGTCGCGAGCGCCGAGGCGGCCCGGCCGGAGCGGGCCATCTTGTTGCCCTCGAGCGCGGCCACCATCGAGGCGCTCTCACCCGGGGTGTTGAGCAGGATGGCGGTGGTCGAGCCGCCGTACATCCCGCCGTAGTAGACGCCGGCGAAGAGGATCAGCGCCCCGGTCGGCTCGAGGGTGAACGTGATCGGCAGCAGCAGCGCCACGGTGAGCGCCGGCCCGATGCCGGGGAGCACGCCGACGGCGGTGCCGATCGTGACGCCGATCAGGGCGAGCAGCAGGTTGGTCGGCGTGAGGGCGGCCGCGAAGCCGTCCATCAGCAATGAGAAGGAATCCATCTCAGAACCCCCAGGGCCCGGCCGGGAGGGTGATCCCGATGCCGACGTCGAAGAGCAGGTAGACGAGCGAGGCGACCGTGAAGCCGACCGCGAACATCTGCGCCCGGCGCGGGGCGCCGAGGACGCCGGCGGTGACGCCGTAGAGCAGCGTCGCGGAGACGACGTAACCCAGGAAGGGGACGATCACGGCGAAGACCAGGAGGGCGACGAGCAGGACGCCGAGCCGCTTCCAGTCCTGGCCGGAGGTGTGCTCGGAGACCTCCCAGACGCCCATGTCGCGCCGACCGCGGACGACGGTCAGCACGCCGACGACCAGCATCGAGACGCCCACCACCCAGGGCGTGGTGGCCGGGCCGACGGTGTTGCCGCCGTTGTCGAGCCGGACTGCCTGCGCGATCACCAGCACCGAGAGCACGACGAGCAGCAGCCCGAAGCCCATCGTGGCCAGCGCCTGGGTGCGGTCGTCGTCGACGTGGAGCGTCTCGGCACCCTCGTCGCCGACCAGGTCGCCGCGGACGTTGACCGGTCGGCCTCGTGGGCTGCGCTTGCGCGGTGGCATGTCCGTCCCCCTCAGAGACCGAGCTCGTCGATGACCTTCTCGACCCGGGTGACCTCGTCGTCGAGGAACTGCTCGAAGTCGTCACCGGTCTTCACGTCGGGGGTCCAGCCCTGCCGCTCGAGTGCCTCCTCCCACTCGGGGGAGGCGACCATGTCGTCCATCAGGTCGACCAGCGCCTGCCGCTGCTCCTCGGAGATGCCCGGGGGAGCGACCACGCCGCGCCAGTTGGTGAGCTCGACGTCGACGCCGGCCTCCTGCAGCGTGGGGGTGTCGGGCAGCGAGGCGACCCGCTCGGGGCCGGAGACCGCGATCGCGCGGAGGTCGCCGTTCTCGATCTGGGCCAGGAACTCCGAGACGCCGGACAGCCCGGTGGTCGCGCTGCCCGAGAGCAGGGTCGCGATCGCCTCGCCGCCGCCGTCGTGGGCGATGTAGTTGACCTGACCGGCGTCCTCGCCGACGTCCTCGGCGACCAGGCCGGCCAGGATCTGCTCGGCGCCGCCGGCGGATCCCCCGGCCCACGAGACGTTGCCGACGTCGGCCTGCAGCTCGGCGACGAGGCCGTCGAGGTCCTGGATCTCGGAGTCGGCCGGCACCACGATGACCAGCGGCTCGGTGGTGAGCTCGGCGATCGGGGTGACCTCGTCGAGGGTGACGGCGGAGTCGTTGAACGCGATCGCACCGACCATCACCAGGCCCATCACCATCAGCTGGTTGGACTGGCCCTCGAGGTTGCGGAAGTTGCTCAGGCCGATCGTGCCGCCGGCACCACCGACGTTGTAGACCTCGGTGCGCCCGACGAGCTCCTGGAGGCTGGTCTGCATCTCGCGCGCGGTGCCGTCCCAGCCGCCGCCGGGGTCCGCCGGGGCCATGATCTTCAGCTGCTTGCCGTCGAGCAGCTCGGCCGCGGCCGCACTGGGCTCGCTGCGGTTGAGGCTGACGACCACGAGCACGACGGCCATCACGGCGGCCAGCGCGTAGGCGACCACGCCGCCGCGGCGTCGTGCGGGCGTCGTGCCGTTGCCCTCGTCGTCCACGTTGACCTCCCGAGTCGAGTGACCGTGCCGACCACCCTCCCACCGCATGCCGACCCCCGTCCACGGGTGCCGGGTGAGGGGACCGGTGACTGGCGGCTCAGGCCCCGTCGAGGTCGTCGATCGTCGCGAACGAGGGGCCGCGCGTGGCGGAGACGTCGCGCGCGGTCGCCTCGACGTCGCGCATCACCCGCAGCACGTTGCCGCTGGTGAGCCGGCCGAGGTCGTCGGCCGACCAGCCCCGCCCGGCCAGCGCGGCGAGCAGCCGGGGATAGCCGGTGACGTCCTCGAGCCCGTCGGGGAGCGTGCCGGTGCCGTCGTAGTCGCCGCCGAGCCCGACGTGCTCGATCCCGGCGACCTCGCGGACGTGCTCGACGTGGGCGACGACGTCCTCCAGGGTGGCGGTCGGCTCGGGGTGGTCTCGCTGGTAGTCCTCGCCGAACTCCCCGGCCGCGAGGTGGTCCAGGCCCCGCTCCCGGCACCGCCGCCGGAACTCCAGGTCCCACTCGGCGCAGGCGGAGCTCACGAAGGACGGCACGAAGGTCACCATGCAGACCCCGCCGTTGCCGGCGAGCCGGGCGAGCACGTCGTCGGGGACGTTGCGCGGGTGGTCGGTGACCGCCCGGGCCGAGGAGTGCGAGAACAGCACCGGCGCCACGGTGGCGTCGAGCGCCGCGCGCATCGTGGTGGCCGCGACGTGGGAGAGGTCGACCATCATCCCGAGCCGGTTCATCTCGCGGACGACCTCGACCCCGAAGGCCGAGAGGCCGCCGACGGCCGGGTCGTCGGTCGCCGAGTCGGCCCACGGGGTGTTGTCGTTGTGGGTGAGCGTCAGGTAGCGCACGCCGAGGTCGAAGAGCATCCGGAGCGCGCCCAGCGAGGAGTCGACGGAGTGGCCACCCTCGGCCCCGAGCAGCGAGGCGATCCGACCCCCGCGCCAGGCGGCCTCGACCTCGTCGGCGGTCGTGGCGAGCGCCAGCCGGTCGGCGTACCTCTCGATCATGCGGTGGCAGGCGTCGACCTGCTCCAGGGTCGCGGTGACCGCGCTCGAGCCGGGCAGGTCCGAGGGGACGTAGACCGACCAGAACTGGCCACCGACGCCGCCCTCGACCAGCCGGGGGAGGTCGGTGTGGGTCGGCGTGCCGCCGGCCCCCACGTCGAGCCGGTCGAAGTCGTAGCGGACCTGCTCGCGTGCCGCCCACAGCAGGTCGTTGTGGCCGTCGACGACGGGGTGGCGGGCGAGCAGGTCGGTCAGGTCGCGGGGGGAGGGCATGCGGCCGAGTCTCGCATCACCCCGCTGCCGGCTCCCCGATCTCCACCACCACGGCGTGGGCCTTGTCGTACTTGGTCCCGAAGAGGCTGAAGAGCACCAGCTGGTTGCCGGCCATCACGCCGCTGGCGCTGGTGACCTTGTCGGCGGCCACGGGCGGGACCTGCCACACCCGTTGCTGGCGGCCGGTGTCGTAGTCGAGCTCGACCAGCCGGCTCTCCCGGTACGCCGTCCACAGCGCGTAGACGTGCTCACGGTCCTCCGAGACCGCCATGACCTTGCCCGAGACGGCCTGGTCGGTGCCGAAGCGGGGCGTCCAGTCCCAGGCCAGCTCGTTGCGGGCGACGTCGTAGCGCACCACGTGGGGGGTGTAGCCGAAGCCGCCGTCGCCGGCGGGGGAGAACACCTGTCGCTCGGCGTCGACCTGGATCTCGTCGGGGAACTTGCCCTCGATCCAGGCCGGGTAGCCGCCCGGGGGATCGCGCTGCAGCACGAACGTGCTCGCGCGCTCGCCGGTCTCGGGGTCGAGGGTGATCATCCGGGGGGTGACGATCCCCTTGCGGATCGTGTCGACCACCACGCCCTCCATGAAGGGCCGGCTGGCGAAGCCGGACAAGGACTCCGGGCCGAGCGCCTTCTTCTGGGTGGTCCGCCACGCCTCTTCCAGGGCGCCGTCCTCGCCCACGCGCATCCCGACCAGGTCGGCCACCTGGTTGCCGAGCGAGTTGTCGGAGCGCACCATGAGCACGTCGCTGCCGGCCAACGCCACCAACCCGCTGATGCTGCGGTAGTCGCCCTTCAGCCCGAGCTGGGCGGTCGCGACCTGGAGCTCGGTGCTGCCGTCGGGCAGGACGCTGTGCACGCCGGCGTCATCGGCGTAGAAGACCTGCTCCGCGACCCGGACCGGCCCCTCGGCCGAGGGGCCGATGCCCCCCGGCGCCTCGTCCCGCGAGATCCGGGAGCCGTCCTCGAGCGAGTAGGCGTCGATCAGCCCGCACTGCAGGCCGCTGAACACGACGACCGCGGTGGCGCCGTCGGGCGGGGAGACCAGCGGGCAGGGCCCGGTGTCGGAGTCGTCGCGGCGCAGCGACGTCTTCCACTCGAGCTTGCCGGTCTCGCGGGAGAGCGCGTGCATCCGGTTGTCGCCGGGGATGACGAGGAAGAGCTCCGGGGTCACCACGACCTGGCCCTTGTCGAGCGCGTCCTGGTCGGCCTGGCTCAGGGTGCCCTTGAGGACGCCGAGGACCGTGAGGTCGCCGCCCTCGGAGATCGCGGGGACGGCGTACGGGTCGGGCGGTTCCGGCGCGGGGGCCGCAGCGCCGCCCGACCCGCCGGTGGGCTCCGGGTCGTCCTCGGCGCCGCCGCTGCTGCACCCGGTGAGGGCCAGCGCGAGCGCGAGGACGGCCGTGGCGGGCAGCAGTGACGTTCTCCCCCGAGTCATGGCGGCAACCTACCCATTGGGCTCGCCACCGAAACGAGGAACGAACATGTCGGCGCCACGCGTTAGCGTCAAGGCGCCACCCCTGCCGATCCCGACCGCGAGAGGTCCTCCCTGCGTGAGCTTCGTCCCCGTCTCCGGTCCGGCCACCTTCGCGGCCGCCGACTCACCGCGCGAGGGCGTCGTGGAGTTCACCGGGGGCGGTCGGACGATCGCGATGCCGATCCGGGGCGCGCTGCCGCTGCTGACCCGGGCCCCGTCGCGCGACGACGCCCACCCGACCGTCCGGCTGCTCGGCGGCGCGGCGCTGCTGGGGCTGAGGTTGGTGGCTGCGGGGAGCTTCGAGCCGGCGGGCGCGAGCTGGCGTCCCACGCCCCTGGTCCCCGCCGACGAGGATCGCGTACGCCGCCTGGCCGGTGACGACCCCGAGACCGAGCGGCTGGTCCGTGACGTCGTGGCCGCCGTGGTCGACGCCGTGCCGCGCACCTCCCCGGCCCCGGCGCGCCCGGTCGCGGCGCCGGCCCGGCCCGCCTTCCGGGAGCGGCTGGCCCGCCGGTTGCAGGTGCACGACACCTCGGCGCTGGCCCAGCTGGTCCGGCTCTCGCTGCGGATCGAGGCGGACGAGGAGGAGCTGCGCGCCGGCGCGGTCCGCGTGGTGCCGC
This sequence comes from uncultured Actinomycetota bacterium, assembly GCA_963754575.1. GTDB lineage: Bacteria > Actinomycetota > Actinomycetes > Propionibacteriales > Nocardioidaceae > Nocardioides. Next base: position 6,595 of record CAVWGQ010000021.1, read on the forward strand.
AGGTCCACGACGAGCAGGACCCGATGCGGGTCTGCGACGCCGCGCTCCTGTGGACCGACGAGGGTCTCCGACAGGGCTTCGGGGAGCGGGCGCGGACCCACGCCGGCATCGCGCTGCGCTCGGCCGCCGAGGCGTGGCCGCCGCTCGACCGGCTCCTCGAGCTGCGGGTCCCCGACCAGATCACGCTCGACGCCGACGAGCTCGTGAGCCTGCTCGAGGACGGCGTCGGTGCGCTGGCCGCCGGCGGCGTCGACGTGATGTGGCCGCGCAGCCTGGGCCGCGACCTGACCGCGACGGCGGTGCTCGACCGGCGCCCGTCCGGGACGCCGTTCCGCGAGAAGCCGCTGCAGACCGGGCTGCTGACCCAGGACGCCCTGTTCGCGTTCAACTGGCAGCTCGCGCTGCACGGCGACCCGCTCACCGACGAGGAGATGGACCGGCTGGCCGACGCCGCCTCCCCGGTGCTGCGGCTGCGCGGCCAGTGGGCCGTCGTCGACCCGGCGCTCGCCCGCAAGGCCCGCAAGCGGCTGATCCGCACCGCCACCCCCGCGCAGGCGGTGGCGGCCGCGCTGTCGGGGGTCGCCGAGGTCGACGGCACCGACGAGGCCAGCGAGGTGATCGTCGGCGCCAGCCTGCTGAAGGTCCGCGAGCAGCTGGTCGGCGCCGCCGAGCGAGCGCCGCTCCCCGCGCCCCCGGGGCTGGCCGCGACGCTGCGCGACTACCAGCGCCACGGCCTGACCTGGCTCGACCAGCTCACCTCGCTCGGCCTCGGCGCCTGCCTGGCCGACGACATGGGCCTGGGCAAGACCGTCACCCTGATCTCCCTGGTGCTCCACCGGGCCGCCCGGCCCGGGGGCTCCGGCCCGGTGCTCGTGGTCTGTCCGGCCTCCTTGCTCGGCAACTGGCAGGCCGAGATCGAGAAGTTCGCCCCCGGCGTCCCGGTCCGTCGCTTCCACGGCTCCGTGCGCGACCTGTCGGGGCTGGCGGGCAGCGAGCCGGGCTTCGTCCTCACCACCTACGGCACGATGCGCGTGGACGCCGAGCTGCTGGCCGGCGTCGGCTGGGACCTCGTCGTCGCCGACGAGGCGCAGCACGTCAAGAACGCCCGCTCCGCCACGGCCCGGATGCTGCGCACCATCCCCAGCACGGCCCGGGTGGCCCTGACCGGCACCCCCGTGGAGAACGACCTCACCGAGCTCTGGTCGATCCTCGACTGGGCGACCCCCGGGCTGCTGGGCTCGCGGCAGGCCTTCCGCCGGGTCTGGGCGGCCCCGATCGAGGCCGGCGTCGACCCGGCCGTGACCGCGCGCTTCCGCGAGCTGGTCTCGCCCTTCCTGCTGCGTCGCCGCAAGTCCGACCCCGGGATCGCGCCCGAGCTGCCGCCACGCACCGACACCGACCACCTGCTCTCGCTCACCCGCGAGCAGGTCGTCCTCTACGAGTCCTTCGTCCGCGACGCGATGGAGCGCATCGAGCGGGCCGACGACCTCGGCCGCCGCGGGCTGGTGCTGGCGATGCTCACCGGCCTCAAGCAGATCTGCAACCACCCCTCCCACTTCCTCAAGCAGGGCGTCCTGCGGCACTCCTCGGAGAAGACCGACCTGCTCGACGAGATCGTCGGCACTGTCCTGGCCGAGGACGGCGCGGTGCTCGTCTTCACCCAGTACGTCGCGATGGCCCGGCTGCTGGCCGGCCACCTCGACCGGCAGGGGGTTCCCCACCAGCTGCTCCACGGCGGCACGCCGGTCCGGGATCGCGAGGCGATGGTCGCGCGGTTCCAGTCCGGGGAGGTCCCGGTGTTCCTGCTGTCGCTCAAGGCCGGGGGCACCGGCCTCAACCTCACCCAGGCCGACCACGTCGTCCACTTCGACCGCTGGTGGAACCCCGCCGTCGAGGAGCAGGCGAGCGACCGGGCCCACCGGATCGGGCAGACCCGGCCGGTGCAGGTCCATCGGATGATCACCACCGGCACCATCGAGGAGCGGGTCGCCGAGCTGCTGGCGCGCAAGCAGTCGCTCGCCGACGCGGTGCTGGTCGGAGGCGAGGGCGGGCTGACCGAGCTCAGCAACGACGAGCTGCGCGACCTGGTGACGCTGCGTCGTGACTCCGGTCCGGACGAGTGATGGCCACCCACGCCCGGATCGCTCCCCGCTCGGCGGCCACCGCCCGGGCCCGCACGTGGTGGGCCAAGGCCTGGGTGCGGGCCGTCGAGGAGGCGGCGTACGGCGAGGACGACCTGCGCAAGGGCCGTGCCCTCGCCCGGGCCGGCCGCGTCGGCGGGATCACGCTCGAGTCGGGCCGGTTCCTCGCGGCGGTCGAGGAGGGCGACGACGCGTTCACGGTCACCGGTGGGCTGCCGGTGCTCGACGAGCGTGGGCTCCTTGCGTTGACCGAGACGGTCGCGGCCGAGTCGGGCCGGATCGCGGCGCTGCTGGCCGGCGACCTGCCCCACGGCCTGGTCGAGCACGCCGAGGAGGTCGGCGTCGAGCTGCTGCCCTACGGCGGCGAGCTCGCCACCCGGTGCACCTGCGAGCCGTGGACCGACCCGTGCCGCCACGGCATCGCGGTGCTCCAGCAGCTGACGTGGCTGGTCGAGGCCGATCCGTTCGTGCTGCTCGCGCTGCGCGGCCTCGAGCGTGACGCGCTGCTCGCCCGGCTGCACGCCGCGACCGCCGGTTCCCGTCGCGACGGGGGCGAGCCCGACCCAGCCGAGGTCGACCTCGACGTCGCGGCCGAGGCGGTCCGCCAGGCCGCCGGGCTGCTCGCCGAGCTGGAGTCGCCGTGAGCGCGCGGGAGCGGGTGGTCGCCGAGCGCGACGTCGTACGCCGCCGGCTCGCCGCCCTCGACCACGACTACGACGAGGTGGTGGCCGCCTCCCGCGACACCAACGCCGACGACGAGCACGACCCCGAGGGCGCCACCATCGCCTTCGAGCGCTCCCAGGTCGGGGCCCTCGTGCGCCAGGCCAGGGAGCGGCTGGCCGAGCTCGACGCCGCGCTGGACCGGCTCGACAACGGGAGCTACGGCCGCTGCGAGCGCTGCGGTCGACCGATCGACCCCGCGCGGCTCGACGCTCGTCCCGACGCCCGGACCTGTGTGGGCTGCGCCTGATCGGCTTGGCTAACGTCACGTTCCCCGCGCTGGAGTCCCGCTGCAACGGGATCGGAGCGCGGGGCAGGGCACGTTAGCCAAGCCGACCGAGCAGGGGACGGTCAGAGGAAGAGGTCGCACGTCGCGGGCAGGTCCCGGACCCGCACGCCGGTGGCGTGGCTGGCGGCGTTGGCGATCGCCGCCGCCGTCCCGACGATGCCGATCTCGCCGATGCCGCGCGAGCCCATCGGTGACGCCAGCTCGTCGACGTCGTCGAGCCACTCGACCTCGAGGTCGGCCACGTCCGCGTGCGAGGCCACGTGGTAGGTCGCGAGGTCCTGGGTGACCACGTGCCCGTATCGCGGGTCGCGCCAGGACTCCTCGAACAGCGCGGCGGAGAGCCCCATCGTGAGCCCGCCGAGCAGCTGGGACCGAGCAGTGACGGGGTTGATGACCCGACCGACCGAGTAGACCCCGAGCAGCCTCGGGACCCGGATCTCGCCGGTCAGCCGGTGCACCCGGGCCTCGGCGAGCACCGCGCCGAAGGAGTGCAGGGCGTGCCCCTCGGTGTCGGGGTAGGACTCGGCCGTCGCCGTGCTCTGCACGCCGGCGTCCGGGTGCTCGCCGTGGTCGGCGCGGAACTGCTGCGACGCCTGGACGATGGCCGTGCCCCAGGAGTTGGTCCCGGAGGAGCCGCCCGCGACGGTGGCCATCGGCAGGTCGGTGTCGGCGATCGCGAGGCTCGACGTCGCCGGCCGCCACGCCCAGGGCATCGGCGGCCACCTGCAGCAGCACGGTCCGGGCGCCGGTACCGAGGTCGACCGCACCGATCGCGACGGCGTACCGACCTGCGTCGAGCGCCTCGATGCGCGCGGTGTTGCCGGGGGCGAACGAGCTCGGGTACGTCGCCGCTGCGACGCCCGTGCCGATCCACCAGTCGCCCTCGAGCGTGGCCCGCGCCTCGCGGGGGCGCGCCCACCAGCCGAAGCGTTCGGCGCCGCGGTGGAGGCACTCGACGAGCCGACGGTTGTTGAAGGGGTTCCCGGTCTCGGGGTCGACGTCCGGCTCGTTGCGCTCACGCAGCTCGATCGGGTCGACGCCGGCGGCCTCCGCCAGCTCGTCCATCGCCACCTCCAGCGCGAACATGCCCGGCATCTCGCCGGGCGCACGCATCCACGAAGGGACCGCGACGTCGAGGCCCGCCACCCGGTGGCTGGTGCGACGGTGCGGAGCGGAGTACATCATCCGGGAGGGGACGGCGGTCTGCTCGGTGTACTCCTTGATCGCGGAGGTCTGGCTCACCGCGGCGTGCTCGAGCGCGACGATGCGTCCGTCGGGCTCGGCGCCGAGCCGCACGTGCGACACCGTCTGGGTGCGATAGCCCGTCAGCGCGAACATCTGTTGCCGCGTCACCGCCAGCTTCACCGGTCGGCCGTCGGCCCAGCGCGCGGCGAGGGCGACCGCCACCTCGGGGCCGTGCGGCAGTCCCTTGCTGCCGAAGCCGCCGCCGACGTGCGGGGCGCGGACGTGCACCCGGTCCTGCTCGATCCCGAGCAGCGGGGCGAGCGTGGACGCCACCCCGTGCACGGCCTGGGTCGAGTCCCACATCGTCAGCGACCCGTCGCGCCAGATCGCGGTCGTGGCGTGCGGCTCCATCGGGTTGTTGTGCTCGTGGGGCGTGCGGTAGCTCTGCTCCACCCGTACCGGTGCCGTCGCCCAGGCGTCGTCGACGTCGCCCTCGTCCGTGTCGGTCGCGAAGCCGGCGTTGACCTTGTCGGGGGCGTAGGTCGGCGCCCCCTCCAGCACCACGCTCGCGGGCTCGGCCTGCTCGTGGACCCGGACCAGCCGGGCCCCCTCGCGCGCCGCCTCGAGGCTCTCTGCGAGCACCAGCCCGACGACCTGGCCGCGGAACCCGATCCGGTCGTCCTGCAGCACCGCCAGCTCCCGGTCGTCGGTGACGGCCAGCCGGGGGGCGTTGGTGTGGTCGAGGACGGTGAGGACGCCCGGGTGTGCCAACGCGTCGCTGGTGTCCACCCTGAGCACCCGACCTCGGGCCGTGGTCGAGGTGACCAGCCAGCAGTGCAGCGGCGTCTCGTCCAGGGAGGTGTCGTGCTCGACGGCGTACGCCGCCCGGCCGGTGACCTTGTCGCGGCTGTCGACACGGGCGAGCGGGGTACCCATCGAGCGGGCCTCGAACGGGTGGGCGGTCATCGCGGCACCTCCGTGGTGGATAGTCGCGAGAGGGCGACGGTGGTGACGCCCCGCAGCAGCGGGCGCTTGTAGGCGGTGTCGGGCCCGGTGACGGCGTCGCGGAGCTCCTCGTCCACGGCCGTGGCGATCGCGTGCTCGTCGAGCGGCTCGCCCCGGAGCGCGTCCTCGGCCCGGCTCGCGCGCCAGGGCTTGTGAGCCACGCCGCCCCACGCCAGGGCGATGTCCGTGACCACGCCGTCACGGTCGGTCTCGAGCGCCGCGGCGACCGACACGAGGGCGAAGGCGTAGGACGCCCGGTCACGCGCCTTGTGGTATGTCGACCGTCGGGCGAGGCTCGAGGCGGGCAGCTCCACGTGCGTGATCAGCTCGCCGTGGGCCAGCGTGGTCTCCACGTCGGGGTGGTGGCCGGGCAGCGTGTGCAGGTGGCCCATCGGCACCCGACGCTCCCCCGCGCTGCCGAGCACCACCACGGTGGCGTCGAGCGCGGCCAGGGCCACGGCCAGGTCGGAGGGGTGGGTGGCGACGCAGGCCTCGCTGGCGCCGAGCACGGCGTTGTAGCGTCCGTAGCCCTCGAGCGCCGAGCAGCCACTCCCGGGCTCCCGCTTGTTGCAGGGGGTGGTGACGTCCTGGAAGTAGACGCAGCGCGTGCGCTGCAGCAGGTTGCCACCGGTCGTGGCCTGGTGCCGGATCTGCCCGGACGCCCCGGAGAGGAGCGCCCTGGCCACTCCGGGCCAGTCCCGGCGCACGAGCGGGTGGGCGGCGAGGTCGCTGTTGCGGACGTTCGTCCCGATCCGCAGTCCGTCGTCCGTCCGCTCGACCGTGTCGAGGGGCAGCCGGCTGATGTCGACCAGGCGTCCGGGCGTGCTCACCCCGAGCTTGAGGTGGTCCACCAGGTTGCTGCCCCCGGCCAGGAAGCGTGCGTGCTCGTCGTTGGTGACGGCAGCGACGGCCTCGGTGGCGGTGGCGGGCCTCTCGTAGGTGAGCTCCCTCATCGGGCGGCCGCCTCCTTCACCGCGGCGAGGATGCCGACGTAGGCACCGCACCGGCACAGGTTGCCGCTCATCCGCTCCCGGAGCTCGTCGTCGTCGAGGCCGGCGCCGGGCTCGACCCCGGCCTCGAGGTCCTCGGTCACGTGGCTGGGATGGCCCTGGCGGAGCTCCTCGAGGACTCCGACCGCGGAGCACACCTGGCCCGGCGTGCAGTAGCCGCACTGGAACCCGTCATGGTCGAGGAACGCCTGCTGCACCGGGTGGAGCTCACCGTCGTCTCCCTCACCTGCCAGGCCTGAGGCGGTCACGACCTCGGCGCCGTCGTGGGCGACCGCGAGCGTGAGACAGCTCAGGTGGCGGCGGCCGTCCAGCAGCACGGTGCACGAACCACACTGGCCGTGGTCGCACCCCTTCTTGGCTGCGGTGTTGCCGAGACGCTCGCGCAGCGCGTCGAGCAGGGTGGTGCGGGTGTCGACGTCGACCGCGTGGTCGGCCCCGTCGACGCGCAACGAGATCGCGTGCTGCATCTGCCCTCCCGGGAGGTGTCGGTGGCGCATCTCCTGTCTGTGCCCATCCGGCCTACAAGCATGCACCGGGCGCCCGACCCGTGCCGGAGCAGACCTCAGCCGGCCCCGAGCGCGTCGAGCGCCATCCGGGTCAGCAGGTCGCGCATCTCCGGCTCGGGCAGCAGCGCGGAGTGGGGCGTGGAGTTGATCAGGCCGAAGGTCGCGTGCGCCATCGCGCGGGCCCGGTCGACCCCCAGGCCGTCGTGGGCCTGCTGCAGCCCGGTGGCCCACACGTCGACGTACTCCCGCTGCAGGGTGCGGACCCGCTCGCGCGCCTGCGGCGGCAGCGACTCCCAGTCGCGGTCCTGCACGACGATCAGCGGGCGGTGGCGCAGGGCGAAGTCGACGTGCCAGTCGACCAACGCCCGCAACGCACGTACGCCGTCACCGGCTGCGGCCGCGCGTTCCCGGCCGACCCCGAGCAGCTCCTCGCTGATCGAGACCAACATCTCGGCCAGGATCGCGTCCTTGCCGGGGAAGTGCTTGTAGAGCGCGGGACCCGAGATGCCGCAGGCCGCCCCGATCTCGGCGACCGAGACCCCGTGGAAGCCGCGGGCGGCGAACAGGTCGGCCGCCGTGGCCAGCACCTGGTCGCGGCGGCTGGTCACCTCGCCGGTCACCTCGCTGGTCATGGCAGGAGGTTAGCGGTTGCTAACCGGCCGGTGGCCGCGATCCGAGGAGTGGTCAGCGCTCGTTGCCGTGCCGGTAGTGGCCGGTCGCGCGGGCCAGCAGGTGCTGGACCCGGGCGTCGTCACCGGCGTCGTCGGCCTGCTCGAGCCGGGCGAGCAGCCGCGCCGCCTCCTTGCCACCGACCGTGTCGACCCTGCGCCCGCCGCGGAAGACCAGGACGTGGCCGGCCTGGGTGGCCTGCCAGTCGTAGGGGTCCGCGGCGAGGGCGTCGTCACCGGTGGGCACGAGGACCCGGTCTCAGTACCCGGCCAGCACCGTCGGGTCGACCGGGGCGACCTTGCGGCGTGGCAGGAAGAAGGCCGGGATCAGGCAGCAGGCGACCAGGAGGACGCCGCGGGCGAGCTTGTCGTCGGCCCCCCGTCCGGCGGGCGCGCCGGCGTCGGAGGGGTTGGTCGAGGGGTCGGGGATCGTTCCGGTGCTCACCCGTCAAGGGTAGGAATCCGCCGGCCTCCGGCACGACCGACTTGTGTCGGGTCCCCGACGTGGGCTGCGTCACCGGGTGGTGGTCACTCCGCACCGTCGGTAGTCGCGACCCACGACCTTGCCGCAGGTGCCGGACGAGCTGGTCGCACTGCCCGGCTGAGGCAGGGGCCCGGAGGGTCTCGAACCCTCGCTGCTCGACCACCTACCGAAGGGACGGCTACTGCCGGTCAGGGCTCGACGACGCCGTGGTCGGCGTCGAAGGTGTCGCCGGTGAGCTTGGTCTTGGCGAAGCTGATGAGGGAGGCGACCTTGCTGCCGGGGGTGTCCCAGTACTCCGCGCGGTCGACGTCGACCCGGATCAGCGCGGCCTGGGGGTTGTCGGGCCCCCCGGGGAGCCAGGCCTCGGCGAAGGTGTTCCACAGCTCGTCGAGCTTCTCCCTGTCGTCGACGACCTCGGCGCGGCCCGTCAGCGCGACCCAGGCGTCGCGGGAGGAAAAGGAGATCGAGACCAGCGGCTCGCTCGCGAGGGCCCGGGCGTGGGCGGTGTCGCGCGCGGTGATGAACCACATCTCCGCGTCCGGCTCGACCTCCTGCCGGGCCATCGGGACCGTGTGCGGTCCCTCGGGGCCGAAGGTGGTGAACATCGCGATCGGCAGGTCCGCCATCAGCTCGACGAGGTGCTTGCGGTCTCCCTGCGGGTGGTCAGTCGTCATGTCCTCGACGCTAGGCGGGGGAGGGGCACCGGCCCACCACCCCGGCGGGTGGCCCGTCGGGGTGGTGGGGTGCGGTCGGCTCAGATGAAGCCGTTCTCCTCCAGCCAGTCCTCGGCGACCTGGTCGGGCTGCTCCAGGTCGACGGAGACGCGCTCGTTGAGGGCAGTCATCTCCTCCTGGGTCAGCGCCTCGGCGATCGGCTCGAAGATCGCGTCGAGCTCGTCGCCGTACTCGGCGTAGACCTCGTCGGTGAAGACCGGGCTCGGGTTGTAGAGCGGGAAGAAGCCCTTGTCGTCCTCGAGCACGGTCAGGTCGAGCGCGCTGACGCGGCCGTCGCTGGTGAACACCTCACCGAAGTTGCACGGGTCCCGCTTGTCGGCCGCGGAGTAGACGATGGCCGTGTCGAGCACCGTGACGTTGTCGTCCGGGAACTCGTAGCCGTAGGTCTTCTCCATGCCGGGCAGGCCGTCGTCGCGGGCCGAGAACTCGCTCTCGACGCACAGCGTGGCGCTGTCCGGGTCGGACTCGATCAGCGTCGCGAGGTCCGAGAGCGTCTCGGGGTTGCCGAGCTCCTCGGCGGCCTCGCTCGGGAAGGCCAGTGCGTAGGTGTTGTTGAAGTCGGCCGGGGCGAGCCAGTGGAGGTCGTTCTCCTCGAGGTCGCGGTCGCGCACGACCTCGTACTGCTCGATCCGGTCGGCGATCGGCTCGGTCTCCTTGAAGAAGGAGATCCACGCGGTGCCGTTGTACTCCCAGTAGGTGTCGATCTCGCCGTTGACCAGCGCGGCCCGGGCGACGTCGGTGCCCCCGGTGTTGATCTGGTCGTCCACGTCGGCGCCGGCGGCCTCGAGCGCGAGCTTGCTGATGTTTCCGAGGATCAGCTGCTCGTCGAAGTCCTTGGACCCGACCGCGATCGAGGCTCCGTCCAGGGTCCCCTCGGTCTGGCTCGCCGTCCCGCCCCCGTCACCTCCGCAGGCCGCGAGTCCCAGCAGGAGGGCGAGCGCGCCTCCCGTGACCATGAATTTGCTGGTGTGCATGATGCTCCTTTCGAGAGCGTCGTTGTCGGGCTCAGAGCCCGCGTGGTGCGAGGAGTCGTCCTGCGATCCCCGCCAGGTAGTCGACGAACAGGGCCAGGCCGGAGACCAGCACGACGCCGGTGACGAGCACCGTGTCCCGGTTCAGGCCGATGCCGTTGAAGATGATGTAGCCGAGCCCGCCCGCTCCGAAGAACGTGGCCAGGGTGGCGGTGCCGACGTTGATGATCAGGGCCGTGCGGAGCCCGGCGATCATCACGGGTACGGCGAGCGGCAGCTCGACCCTGCGCAGCACCGTCATCGGCGACATCCCCATCCCTCGGGAGGCCTTGATCAGCGTCGGGTCGACCTGCTGGAGTCCGACCATGGTGTTGCGCAGCACCGGCAGCGCGGAGTACGCCACCAGGCCGATCACGACCGGGGTGAAGCCCAGGCTCCCGAACGCCACGAAGATCACCGCGAGCAGCCCGAACGACGGGATCCCCTGGCCGATGTTGGCGATCGTCAGCACGACCGGGACCGCCTTCCTCGCCCCGCGCCGGGTCAGCACGATGCCGAGCGGGATCGCGAGCAGGATCACGATGACCGTCGAGACCGCGGTGAGCTGGAGGTGCTCCACGAGCTTCTCGACCAGCTCGTCCCGCGTCAGCACCCGCTCCTCGATGGAGTCGAGCTCCCGAGAGCTGATCCAGGCGTAGGTGGCCCCGCCGACGAGCAGCAGGAAGGCCGGCATCCCGAGCCACTCGAACAGGGTCGGCCGCCCGCCCTGGGCGACCCGCATGGGCGCAGCGCCGGACCCGGCGGACGCGAGCTGGTTGACGGTCTCGGCCTCCCGCAGGGCCGCGGCCTCGTCGTGCTGCGTGTCGCTCATCCGACCCCCTCGTGCCCCTGGGACTTCTGGGCGAGGTAGAAGGCGGAGTGCTGGTCACGCATCGTGCGCACCGAGGTCATGATCGTCTCGAGGTCGACGATGCCCTGGTAGGCGCCGCTCCCGTCGACGATGATCGCGCAGCCGCCGTTGGAGGTGATCAGCTCGTTGAGGGCGTCGGCGAGCGTCGCGTGGGGCTCGACCACGGCGAGGGCCGGCAGGCCCACCCGGTCGAGGTCCTCGCTGCGGCGCAGGTCGTGGGTCGTCACCCAGCGGGCCGGACGCCGCCCCTCGTCGAGGAGCAGCATCGCCGTCCAGTCGGACTCGACGAGGCGCCGCAGGAGCATGTCGCGGTCGTCGGTGAGCGACCCGGTGGGGGCGTCCGCAGTCACCTCGAGGTCGCGGATCCGCGAGAGGTTGAGCCGCTTGAGGGACGCGCCGGCGCCGATGAAGTCGGAGACGTAGTCGTCCGCCGGGTTGGTGAGGATGTTCTCCGGGGTGTCGAACTGGGCGATGTGGGACTGGTCGCGCAGCACCGCGATCTTGTCGCCCATCTTGATCGCCTCGTCGATGTCGTGGGTGACGAAGATGATCGTCTTCTGGATCTGCTGCTGGAGCCGGAGGAACTCGTTCTGCAGCCGCTCGCGGGTGATCGGGTCGATTGCCCCGAACGGCTCGTCCATCAGCATCACCGGCGGGTCGGCCGCCATCGCCCGGGCGACCCCGACCCGCTGCCGCTGCCCGCCGGAGAGCTCCTTGGGGTAGCGGGAGCGGTAGGTCCCGGGGTCCATGCCGACCATGCCGAGCAGCTCGTCGACACGATCGGTGATCCTGCCCTTGTCCCACGCGAGCAGCTTGGGGACGGTGCCGATGTTCTGGGCAATCGTGCGGTGCGGGAGGAGGCCGGTCTCCTGGATGACGTAGCCGATGCGGCGGCGCAGGGCGTCGGGGTTGCCGCTCGTGACGTCCTCGCCGTCGAGGATGATGTGGCCGGACGTGGGCTCGATCAACCGGTTGATCAGCTCCATCGAGGTGGTCTTGCCGCACCCGGACGGACCAACCAGCACCACGATCTCGCCGCGCGCCACCGACAGGCTCAGCCGGTCGACGGCAGGCTGGCGCTGGCCGGGGAACTGCTTGGTGAGCTCGACGAGCTCGATCATCGTCGTGGAGTCGGCGGCGGGCCCGGGCTGGGTCGGGGACTCGGTGGTGGTCAACGGATACCTCGCGAAGTGGTCAGTCGGCGGATCAGGACGAAAGCGGCGTCGAAGAGCAGGGCCAGGACGACGATGGCGAGCGTGCCGCCGTAGATGAGGTTGGGCGCGTTCTCGTTCGGCACCGAACGGATGCCCCGGAAGATCTCGTTGCCCAGGCCGGGGCCGCCGACGAGGGCGGCGATGGCCGCGATTCCCACCACGACCTGGGTCGACACGCGGATGCCGGTGACGATGATCGGCCAGGCCAGGGGGAACTGGATCTGCACCAGGCGGCGTACCGGTCCGACGCCCATCCCGCGCGCCGCCTTGACGATGGCAGGGTCCACGGCGTTGAGACCGGCGATCGTGTTGCTCACCACCGGCAGCAGGGCGTAGAGCGTGAGCCCGGCGATGGCAGGGGCCGCCCCCAGCCCGAAGATCGGGATGAAGATGGCGAACAGCGCCAGAGACGGCAGGGTCAGGAAGAAGGATGCGACGCTGAGGACGGGTGAGCGGGCGAGTCGGTAGCGGTGGCCCAGGATGCCCAGGGGCAGGCCGACGGCGATGGCGATCCCCATGGAGACGAGGACCAGGTAGATGTGCTCGATCGAGAGCTCGATCAGGTTCTCGTAGCTGTTGGTGAGGTACTCGAGAAAAGTCACGTTCCTCCGGGCGGTCGGCGGCTGCGTCGCGAGATCGACCCCGATCGCGCGCACGTGTCTCCCTACGGCGCACCGGGTCGGCCCTTGCACCGTAGAGCGGGAAGGTCGAGAAATCGCCCCGGAACCGAGGTTCGCGGAGATTGTGGCCGTCTCGTGACCCGCGCGTCCGGGGGTGGGTCGGGCCGTGGACGGGAAGGTTAACGATCGCTAACCTGAGCGGGTGAGCGACATGAGGGAGCTGGTGGCCGAGCTGCGCGAGCGGCTCGCGACCGCCCGCCAGGGCGGGTCGGAGAGTGCCCGGCGCAAGCACACCGACCGCGGCAAGCTGCTGGTGCGCGACCGGGTCGACCGGTTGCTCGACCCGGGCAGCCCCTTCCTCGAGCTGAGCCCGCTGGCGGCGTACGACATGTACGGAGGCGGGGTGCCCAGTGCCGGCATCGTGACCGGCATCGGCCGGGTCGCGGGCCGCGAGTGCGTCGTGGTCGCGAACGACGCGACCGTCAAGGGCGGCACCTACTACCCGCTGACGGTGAAGAAGCACCTGCGCGCGCAGACCGTGGCGGCCGAGAACCGGCTGCCGTGCCTCTACCTCGTCGACTCGGGTGGCGCCTTCCTGCCGATGCAGGACGAGGTCTTCCCCGACCGCGAGCACTTCGGCCGGATCTTCTTCAACCAGGCCAACCTCTCTGCGGCCGGGATCCCCCAGATCGCCAGCGTGATGGGCTCCTGCACCGCCGGCGGCGCCTACGTCCCGGCGATGTCGGACGAGACCGTGATCGTCAAGGAGCAGGGCACGATCTTCCTCGGCGGCCCGCCGTTGGTGAAGGCCGCGACCGGCGAGGTCGTGACGGCCGAGGAGCTCGGCGGCGGCGACGTCCACGCCCGCACCTCCGGCGTCGTCGACCACCTCGCGGAGGACGACGCCCACGCGCTCGCCATCGTGCGCTCCGTCGTGGAGACGCTGCCGGCGATCACCCCGAAGGCGACCGCCCCGGTGGAGGAACCGCTGGAGGACCCCGCGGGCCTCTACGACGTGGTGCCCGCCGACACCCGCACGCCGTACGACGTCCGCGAGGTGATCCGCCGGGTCGTCGACGGCAGTCGCTTCCACGAGTTCAAGCAGCTGTACGCCGAGACGCTGGTCTGCGGCTTCGCCCGGATCTGGGGCCATGAGGTCGGCATCGTCGCCAACAACGGCATCCTCTTCAGCGAGTCGGCGCTCAAGGGCGCCCACTTCATCCAGCTCTGCAACCAGCGCGGCATCCCGCTGGTGTTCCTGCAGAACATCTCCGGCTTCATGGTCGGGCGCGAGTACGAGAACAAGGGGATCGCGCGTGACGGCGCCAAGCTGGTCACCGCGGTCGCGTGCAGCGTCGTCCCGAAGTTCACGGTCGTCATCGGCGGCTCGTTCGGTGCCGGCAACTACGGCATGTGCGGCCGCGCCTATGACCCGCGCTTCCTGTGGATGTGGCCGAACGCCCGGATCTCGGTGATGGGTGGCGAGCAGGCGGCCAACGTCCTCGCGACCGTGGCCGGCCGCGAGGAGGACGACGACTTCAAGGCGTCGATCCGCGACCAGTACGAGACCCAGGGCTCGCCGTACTACGCAACAGCAAGGCTCTGGGACGACGGCATCATCGACCCCGTCGACACCCGCCGGGTGCTGGGCATGGGCCTGGCCGCCACGGCGAACGCGCCGGTGCCCGATCCCTCCTACGGAATATTCAGAATGTGATGAAGACCCTGCTCATCGCCAACCGCGGCGAGATCGCGCTGCGGATCATGCGCACCGCCCACCGGCTCGGCATCCGCACCGTCGCGGTCTTCACCGACCTCGACGCCGCCGCCCCCCACACCCACGCCGCCGACGAGGCGGTGCGGGTGGAGAGCTACCTCGACGTCGAGGAGGTCGTGGCAGCCGCGGTCGCCGTCGGTGCCGACGCCGTCCACCCGGGCTACGGCTTCCTGTCCGAGCGGGCGCCGTTCGCGGCGGCGCTGGAGGCGGCCGGGATCGCCCTGGTCGGTCCGAGCGCGCGCGTGATGGAGCAGATGGGTCGCAAGGACGCTGCTCGCGAGTTGGCAGTCGCAGCCGGCGTACCCGTGGTCCCGCGTGGTGAGGACGCCGGGTTCCCGGTGCTGGTCAAGGCCGCCGCCGGCGGTGGCGGCAAGGGGATGCGCATCGTGCGCTCTCAAGACCAGATGGCCGAGGCCGTCGCCTCGGCGAAGCGCGAGGCGCGCTCGGCGTTCGGCGACGACACGATGCTGGTCGAGAAGTACGTCGAGCACGGGCGGCACATCGAGGTCCAGGTGATGGCCGACTCCCACGGCGCCGTGCTCCACCTCTTCGAGCGTGACTGCTCGACCCAGCGCCGCCACCAGAAGGTGCTGGAGGAGGCGCCCGCCCCGACCCTCACCGACGAGCAGCGCTCGGCGATCACGACCGCGGCCGTCGACCTCGCCCGCCACGTCGGCTACGTCAACGCCGGCACCGTGGAGTTCCTGCTCGACAGCGACACCGGTGAGGCCTACTTCCTGGAGATGAACACCCGGCTCCAGGTCGAGCACCCCGTGACCGAGATGGTGACCGGGCTCGACCTGGTCGAGCTGCAGCTGCGCGTGGCCGACGGCGAGCCGCTCGGTCTCACCCAGGACGACGTGCGCTGCGACGGCCACGCGATCGAGGCGCGGGTCTACGCCGAGGACTCGTTCGGTGGCTTCCTGCCCCAGGCCGGGCAGGCGAGCATCGTGCGCTGGCCGGTCGACCTGCCCGGCGTACGCGTGGACCACGCGCTGGAGCCGGACCAGACCGTCGCCACGGCGTACGACCCGATGCTGGGCAAGGTGATCGCCCACGGTCCCGACCGCGAGGCCGCGCGGCAGGCGCTGGTCGCCGCGCTCGACGAGACCTCGATCCTCGGGCTCACCACCAACGCCGGGTTCCTGCGCACGCTGGTCGCCTCCGAGCAGTTCCGGGACGCGACCATCGACACGGCTTGGCTCGACACGGTGGAGATCCCCGGACCGGAGCTGCCCGAGCCCGACCCGGAGCTGCCGCGCCAGCTCGGTGCCTGGACCTCGGCGATGATCACGTCGTTCGACACCGGCCACCCCTTCCAGGCCGACGGCTTCCGGCTCGGCGCCGCCCCGGCGCCCACGCTGGTCGAGCTCGACCGCGACGTCGTCGTCGACCGGGCCGCCGGCACCGTCGACGGCACGCCGCTGCGGATGACGAGCGCCGCCGATCACGTGCTCGAGGCGGTCGTCGACGGCCGCCGGGTCCGCTCGGCCGTCAACGCCCAGCGGGACTTCGTCGAGGTGGCGCTGCACGGCCACCGGCACCGCTTCGAGCGGCCCGACCGGTTGGCCGGGAGCGTGGCTGTCGGCGACGGGACGCTCACCGCCCCGATGCCCGGCACCGTGCTCGACGTCCGCGTCGCCGACGGCGACACCGTCACGGAGGGCCAGGTGCTCGGCACGCTCGAGGCGATGAAGATGGAGCTGGCGCTCAAGGCGCCCTTCGCCGGCACCGTCACCGAGGTCGGGGCCGCGGCCGGGGACCAGGTGGCGCTCGGGGCCACGCTGTTCGTGGTCGTGGGGGAGGACGCATGACCTTCCCGGTGGCAGGGCTGCCCGAGGCGGTCACGATCTACGAGGTCGGGCCGCGCGACGGCCTGCAGAACGAGGCGGCGATCGTCCCGGTCGAGGCCAAGGCCGAGTTCGTACGCCGACTCCTCGCCGCCGGGCTCCCGGTCGTCGAGGCGACGTCCTTCGTCCACCCGAGGTGGGTTCCCCAGCTCGCCGACGCCGCTGAGCTGATGACGTTGCTGGGTGACGATGGCCGCGACCTGCCGGTGCTGGTGCCCAACGAGCGCGGGCTCGACCGGGCGCTGGAGCTCGGGTTGCGCCACGTCGCGATCTTCGGCTCGGCCACCGAGACGTTCGCGCAGAAGAACCTCAACCGCAGCCTGGACGAGCAGCTCGCGATGTTCGAGCCGGTGGTGGGGCGAGCCCGCGACGCCGGGCTCGACGTACGCGCCTACGTGAGCATGTGCTTCGGCGACCCGTGGGAGGGTGCGGTGCCGGTCGAGCAGGTCGTCTCCGTGGGCCGGCAGCTGCTCGACCTCGGCGCCGGCCAGCTCAGCCTCGGCGACACCGTCGGCGTCGGGACCGCCGGCCACGTCAAGGCCCTGGTGGCCGCCTTCGAGGACGCCGGGATCGGCACCGACCGGCTCGCGATGCACTTCCACGACACCTACGGACAGGCGCTCGCCAACACCTTCTCCGCGCTCGAGTGCGGCATCACCACCTTCGACGCCAGCGCCGGTGGGCTGGGCGGCTGCCCCTACGCGAAGTCCGCGACCGGCAACCTCGCGACCGAGGACCTGGTCTGGATGCTCAGCGGGCTCGGCATCGAGCACGGCGTCGACCTCGGCGCGGTGGTCGCCACCAGCACCTGGATGGCGAGCGTGCTCGGACGACCCAGCCCCTCCGCCGTCGTACGCGCGCTGGCGGGCGATCCCGGCGCCTGAGTGGCTGACCTGCCGCCATCCCCGCTCCAGTTCCGGTGCAACGGGACCGGAGCGCGGGCACGGTGACGTTACCCACGCATCACCGCGACGAGCGCCCGCTGGCACAATCACCGGCATGAGCCGCACGGTCTACCTCCACATCGGAGCCCCCAAGACCGGCACCACCTACCTGCAGGACCGGCTGACCCTCAATGCCGCGGCGCTGGCTGCCCACGACGTGCACTTCCCGTCGCGCTCGGCCCTGGTCAGCCCGGGGCTGTTCCAGTTCCGCGCGGCACTCGACCTGCTCGGCCAGGACTGGGGCGGTGCGCCCGGCCACGCCGAGGGCAGCTGGGACCAGCTGGTCAAGCGGGTCAACCGCCGCAGCGGCACCGTGGTCATCAGCCACGAGATCCTCGCCCCGGCCCGGCCGCACCACGTCGCGCGGGCGATGAACGACCTCGGCGCGGACGCCGACGTCCACGTCGTCTACACCGCCCGCGACCTCGCGCGGCAGCTGCCGGCGGCGTGGCAGGAGAGCATCAAGCAGGGCCGCACCTGGCGCTTCCGGAAGTTCCTGCGCAAGTCCGAGCGGGGCCGCACCTGGTTCGCCCGCTCCTTCGACCTGCCCGCGGTGCTCGGCACGTGGGGCGCCCACGTCCCGCCCGGCAACATCCACCTCGTCACCGTCCCCACCGACCGTCGCGGCGAGTCGCTGTGGGACCGGTTCTGCCGTGCCACCCGGATCGAGTCGTCGTGGGCGCCCGAGGAGAGCACGCGCGCCAACGCCTCGCTCGGGGTCGCCGAGACGGCGGTGCTGCGCACGCTGAACAAGAAGCTTGACCGCAAGGCCCGGCGGGAGGCGGCGTACGACGGGCTGATCCGGCAGATGCTCGCCGAGGAGGAGCTGGTCCGCGGCGACTCGCCCCGGATCACGCTGCCGCCGGCGGAGTACGACTGGGTCGTCGAGCGCGGCAACCAGTGGGTCGAGTGGGTCGAGCAGTCCGGGATCGACGTCGTCGGCGACGTCACCGACCTGGTGCCGACCGCCCCGGCCGCCGACGTGCGCTGGCACGACCCGGACAACGTCCGGGCACGCCACCGGACGCAGGTCGCGATGCGTGCCCTGGTCGCGATGACGACCGAGGCGGCCACCCGGCCCGACCCTGACCGCCAGCTGGCCTCGCGACTGCGGAAGAACGCCGATCGGCTGCGCTCCCGGTGACCGAAGGATGATCGAACGGTGATCCGGGGATGACCGGTACGGCGGCGGCGTGGGGCTGGGTCGCCCACCTCGCCGACGGCGGTACGACGCCGTGGGCCGCCTGGTCGGGCACGGCCGAGCCGCGGGGTGACCGGCTCCCCGGCGCGCAGAACCTCGAGCTGCTGCGGCGCCTCAACCTCGCGGGGCGTCCCGGACCCGGGCTGGTGGAGGGCGTGCTGGCCGTCGACCCGTCGCGGCGCAGCCGGCCGGCGCTCCCGCTGGCGGGTGGTCCTGAGCCGCTCGCCCACGGACCCCGTCCCGTCGACCCGGCCGACCTCCGTGACGGTGAGCTCTCGCGGCTCGCCGCGGTCCTGCTCGCGCAGCGGCTGGCCGCCACCACGCCGAAGGCTGCCCCCGTCCCCGGCTTCCGGCGGCCGTGGCGCACGCCCTACCGACTGGTCGGCGACCCCGAGCTCGTGGTGCCGCTGCGCCGCCACCTCGTCGCCCGCGGCCGGCCTCCCGGCGGCCGCCCGGTCCTGGTGCTGGCGCTGGCCACCGACACCGGGCAGGCCCTGGTCGACCTCTGGACGGCCCAGTCGCTGCACCATGGGGCACCGCCCTGGCCGGAGTGGATCGCCACCACCTCCCGGCAGTACCGGCTGCCCGACGAGGCCGACCCCGACCGGCTCGCCCGCGCCCGGCGTGGCGAGGTCCCGGTGCACGTCGTGACCGACCCGGCGCTCGCGCCCCGGCTGCTCGGCGTACGCCGGGGGCCGGGGGTGCCGCCGCGCCCGGCGGCCTCCGCGGTGGACCTCGGCCGTCGGATCGCCTCCGCGCTCCGGCCGATGGCTCCGGGGCCGCGACGCGCCCGGCTGATGGCCGAGGTGGTCCGGCCGTGGCTGGCCGCCGCCGACGGGGAACCGCTGGTCGTCCCGGAGCAGCACCGCGAGTGGGTGCGCGCCGAGGCGGATCGGGTGCTCGGTGAGGTCCGTCGAGGTCGCTACCCTGTCCACGGCGACCCGGCGCTGCTGCTGCCCGCCGATCGCCCCGGCACCGCGGCGGCGGCGTCCTCCGAGACGCTCACGCTGGCCGTCCGGCTGCTGCTCGAGAGGACGGAGGAGACCACGTGACCCGTCGGGTCCTGCTCCACGTCGGCACCCCCAAGACCGGCACCAGCCACCTGCAGGACGTGCTGTTCCGCAACCGCGAGGCGCTGCGCGACCAGCACGTGCTCTATCCGGCCGAGCGGTTCGACGCGCACTTCCTCGCCGCGCTCGACCTGATGCAGCTGCCGTGGGGCGGGCTGGAGGACGAGGCGCTCGGCGCCTGGGACGCCCTCGCCGCCCAGGTCCGTGCCTTCCACGACCACGAGCCCGACGGCACCGCGATCATCAGCCACGAGATCCTGGCGATCGCCTCGCGCGGGCAGGCCGAGCGGGCGCTCGCGTCGCTGGGCCACCCCGACACCGAGGTGCACGTGGTGCTGTCGGTGCGCGACCTGGTGCGACAGATCCCGGCCGAGTGGCAGGAGAACGTCAAGCACCGTCGCGAGCTGCCGTTCACCCGGTTCCTCGAGCAGGTGCGCGACCCCGAGCGGGCGACCCCGATCGGGAGCTGGTTCTGGGGCGTGCAGGAGATCCCCGACATCCTCGACCGCTGGGCCTCCCCGCTGCCGGCCGAGCGGGTCCACGTCATCACGGTGCCGCGGCCGGGCAGCCCGCACGACCTGCTCTGGCAGCGCTTCAGCACCACCTTCGGCCTCGACGACCTGCGCCTCGACATCCGCGCGGAGCGGGCCAACCCCTCGCTCGGCGTCCCGGAGACGACCCTGGTGCGCCGGGTCAACGTCGCGGCCAACAAGGTCGTGCCGCCGGCGGCGTACCGCCCGCTGGTGCGCGAGCTGCTCGCCCACCAGACGCTCTCGCGGCGCCAGGCCTCACCACGGCTGACGCTGCCCCCCGACGACCACGCGTGGGTCGCGCCGCTGCAGCAGACGTGGACCGAAGTGGTCGGTGAGCGGGGCTACGACGTGGTCGGCGACCTGGCCGACCTCGTGGGCGACGTGCCGCCGGCCGACTACGCCGACCCGGACTCGCCCGACGAGGCGCAGGTGGCCGGGGCCGCGGTCGACGCGATCACCGCGCTGCTCGTGGACCACATGCGGGTCAGCGACAGCGAGCGGCACCTGCAGGAGCGCGTGGCCGACCTCGAGCACCGGCTCGAGCGCGCCTACCTGCGCCCGACCTACCGGCTGCGCGAGAAGGTCGTACGCCGACTCCGCGGCAGCCGCAGCGGTCGCGTGCTGCTGCGGACCTATCGCGCGGCGCGCGGCAGGAGCTCGCGGTCGGCGTAGCGACCGACCCGCCAGGTGGCGAAGCCGTCGGCGCCCGCACCGACCACGCCGCCGACGACCGGGATCCGGCGTCCGACCGAGGTGGCCAGCCGCTTGCCGGCGACCTTGGCGATCAGGTCGCGCGCGACGAAGGTCGAGATCCGCTGGTCGACCTCGGGGTCGTGGGCCGGGGCGGTGGCCAGCGCCATCGGCGGGGCCGGCAGGTGCTTGGCCTTCACCAGTGACTTGACGGTGTCCTCGCCGAGCAGGCAGACCAGGATCGCGTTGCGCGTGCGCGGGTCGTCGAGGTCGTAGCCGCGCAGGTGGGCGATGCCGGCGATCATCCGGCACTCGATCAGGGCCAGCCCGCTGATGTTGGCGGGCACCGTGACGGCCATCGTCACCAGGCCGCCGATGTTGGTGACGAAGCCCTGGGCGCCCGCGTAGCGGACGTGGTTCTCGATGACCTCGTGGATCGCCTTCTCGACGTTGCCGTGCTGCTCCTCGAGCTGCGCGTCCGCGGCCTTCGCTGCCGGGGGAAAGGGTCCGACGCCCTCGATCGCCCGGCGCAGTGCCTCACGCACGAAGGTGGTCGTCAGCCCCGGCGCCAGGTCGGTGACCCTCGGCGCCAGTCGGCGGGACATCGCGCTCATCGCTCCCATGCCTCCGATCCTACGGAGCGGGTCATGGCGCTGGTTCCCCGGATATCCGGGGAACCAGCGAGATCCGGGTGCTGGTTGCCCCAGGAAGCTGACGACTCGCTCAAGAACATCGGCCCCGCGCGGACTAGGTTCGGGGACATGCCGACCGAGCCGTCGCCCACGCCGTGGTCGTTCCCGGAGCCGGAGCTGTGGCCGGACGACGACGACCTGGTGGCGATCGGGGCGGACCTGGCGCCGGGGACGCTGCTCTCGGCGTACCGCACCGGGCTGTTCCCCATGCCCTGCGAGGGGACCGACGCCCCGGGCTGGTGGAGCCCGCTCGAGCGCGGGGTGCTCCCGCTGGACGGGCTGCGCGTGACCCGCTCGATGCGCCAGGCGGCGCGCCGCTTCGAGATCCGGGTCGACACCGCGCTGCCCGAGGTCCTCGCCGCGTGTGCCGACCCGCGACGCCCCGGCGGCTGGATCGACGGCGCCGTGCGGGCGGCGTACCTCCGGCTCGGCGAGCTCGGCTGGGTCCACTCCGTCGAGGCCTGGCGCGAGGGCCGGCTCGTCGGCGGGTTGTACGGCGTCGCGATCGGCGGGCTGTTCGCGGGGGAGTCGATGTTCCACCACGAGCGCGACGCCTCGAAGGCGGCGCTGATGGGGCTGGTCGACCTGCTCCGCGACGAGTACGCCGAGCGGCGGCTGCTCGACGTGCAGTGGGTGACCGACCACCTGGCCACGCTCGGGGCGGGCGAGGTGCCGCGAGCGCAGTACCTCGAACGGCTGCCGGACGCGCTGGCCGTGCCGCTCCCGCACCGATGGGGTTGAACCGGCTCGGACGGGGGACCATGGAGCCATGACGTCGACCTCGCGCACCCGCCTCGGACTCGCCGCCCTCGCCCTGCTCGTGGGCTCCGTGACGGCCTGTGGTGGCGACTCCGGCGATGCCGCACAGTCCGCCCCCGACGACGCCTCGAAGGCGGAGTTCTGCGACACCTACGTCAGCCAGATGAAGGCAATGGCCCAGGGGAATCCCGAAGAGGACGCCGGCGCGGCGGTGGAGCGCATGCAGAACTGGGCGGAGGAGATGACCGGCGTCGGCACGCCCAAGGACATGCCGGGCGAGGCCCGCCGCGGCTTCGAGACGATCGTCGCCGAGGTCGGGAAGCTCGACGCGGGGGCGTCCCAGCGGGAGCTCGAGCAGCTCGGAGAGGACCTCGGCGCCACGGCCGAGAAGGAGGTCGCGGCGTTCGGGGAGTACACGTTCCAGGCCTGCCCCGACGCGCTCGAGGAGATGATGGGTGGCCTCGACGAGGAGCTCGGCGGGCAGATGGACGAGCTCGAGGGTCAGCTCGGCGACCTCCAGGGCGACCTCGAGGGCGAGCTGGGCAAGAACCTCGAGGAGCTCGAGCAGCTCACCGAGTCACCGCTCGGCTGAGCCGGACAGACGTCGGGGTCACACGACCTGCGGCGCCCGCCCGGTGTCGCTGAGCATCGGGCGACCGGCGCCGGCCCAGTCGATCATCCCGCCGTCGAGGTTGACGACGTCGAAGCCCTGCTGGGCGAGGTAGTGGGTCGCCTGCATCGAGCGGCCGCCGATCTTGCACACGACGAGCACCCGCCCGTCCGGCACTTCGTCACGCCGCTGCGGCAGCTGCATCAGCGGCACGTGGACGGCACCCTCGATGTGGCCGTGCGCCCACTCCTCCGGCTCGCGCACGTCGAGCACCGCCATCCCCTCGGGTAGCGGGTCGGGCAGCGCATCGACGGTGGTGCTCGGGACGTCGGGGTGCATCACGGGGGCTCAGCTCACTTCAGGAGGCGGGACATGCGGCGGTCGGCCAGCGGCTTGCCGCCGGTCTGGCACGTCGGACAGTACTGAAGGCTGGAGTCGGCGAAGCTCACCTCACGCACGGTGTCACCGCAGACCGGGCACTCCTGGCCGGCGCGGCCGTGGACGGCGAGGTGGGTCTTCTTCTCGCCCTTGAGCTCGCTGGCGGCCAGCCCGCGCGAGCGGTCGACGGCCGCACCGAGGACGTCGTGGATCGCGTCGTAGAGCGTCTGCAGGTCGTCCTCGGTCAGGCTCGACGCGGGCTTGAACGGCGACATCCGCGCGGCGTGCAGGATCTCGTCGGAGTAGGCGTTGCCGATCCCGGCGATGGTGCCCTGGTGGCGCAGCACGCCCTTGACCTGCGCCCGCCCGGCCTTCGCCAGGATGCCCGCGAGCGCCTCGACCGTGAAGTCGTCGACCAGCGGGTCGGGCCCGAGCGAGGCGATGCCGGGCACGTCCGAGGGCTCGCGCACGACGTACGCCGCCAGCGACTTCTTGGTGCCCGCCTCGGTGATGTCGACCCCGGAGCCGTCGTCGAGCTCGATGCGCAGCGCCAGCGGGGACTTCGACGAGGGCCGCGGCGGGGTGGGCGGGAAGTCCTCGCGCCAGCGGATCCAGCCGGCCCGGGCGAGGTGGACGACGAGGTGCAGCCCGCCCGCGGAGACGTCGAGGAACTTGCCGTGGCGGGTCACGTCGTCGACGAAGGAACCCTCGACTGCGTGCACCGGCGGGTCGAAGGTCTTCAGCGCGGAGAAGGCCACGACGTGCACCTTCGCGATCGCTCGGTCGGCGAACCGGCCCCGCAGGTCGAGGGCCAGCGCCTCCACCTCCGGAAGCTCGGGCACAGGCCCACTCTAGGTCGCCCCAGTGACACCGTGACCACTTCAGGAGCAGAATGGGGCATGGCCAAGGCCCGCCCGCTCCCTGAACAGGGGTCGATCTTCCTCGACGCCCGCAGTGGCGAGCGCGTGCTGCGGGTCTCCTGGCACCTCGACAACGGCCTCGTCGTGCTGTCGCTGTGGCGCGACAACGTGTGCAGCGGGTCGTTCCGGCTCGCGGTCGACGACGTGCCCGAGATGATCGCCACGCTGCGCTCCGGCCTCGACGCGGCGTACGACGTGGCGCTCCAGCGGCGACGCGGCGCCGCCGGCTGACGTCTGACACGCGATAGCAGGGTCTACGGCTCGCGCTAGAGAAGCAGATACGGTCCGATCGTGGACCCGATCAGGAACCCCTACGCCCCTGGCGCCGGCCAGCGACCGCCCGAGCTCGCCGGTCGTGACGAGCAGCTGCGCGCCTTCGACGTGGTGCTGGAGCGGGTGGCCGCGGGTCGCCCCGAGCGGTCGTTGGTGCTGACCGGGCTGCGCGGCGTCGGCAAGACGGTGCTGCTCAACGCGCTGCGCTCGGCGGCCGTACGCCGACGCTGGGGCACCGGCAAGCTCGAGGCGCGCCCCGACCAGTCGCTGCGCCGGCCGCTGTCGAGCGCGCTGCACCAGGCCGTGCGCGAGCTCGGCCACCGCGACGAGGAGTCCGTCTCCCACGTGCTCGGCGTGATCCGCTCCTTCGCCCAGCGCGAGGCCGGGCCGAACGCCAAGCTGCGCGAGCAGTGGAACCCCGGCATCGACGTCCCCGCGGTCAAGGGCCGCGCCGACTCCGGCGACATCGAGATCGACCTGGTCGAGCTGTTCACCGACCTCGGCGGGCTCGCTGCCGATGAGGGCAAGGGGATCGCGGTCTTCATCGACGAGATGCAGGACCTCGGCCCCGACGACGTCTCCGCGCTCTGCGCCGCCTGCCACGAGATCTCGCAGTCGGGGTTGCCGGTGATCGTGGTCGGTGCCGGGCTGCCGCACCTGCCGGCGGTGCTCAGCGCCAGCAAGTCCTACTCCGAGCGGCTCTTCCGCTACCAGCGCATCGACCGGCTGCCCCGCGACGCCGCGGACCGGGCCCTCGCGGCTCCGGCGGCCGACGAGGAGGCGGCGTACGACCCGGACGCGCTGGCGGCGATGTACGCCGCGACCGGCGGCTACCCCTACTTCATCCAGGCCTACGGCAAGGCGGTCTGGGACCGTGCCCCGCGCACCCCGATCACCGCCGACGACGTGGCGGTGGCCGCCCCCGAGGCCGAGTCGGAGCTCGCGGTCGGCTTCTTCGGCTCCCGCTTCGAGCGGGCGACGCCGGGGGAGCGGGACTACCTCCACGCGATGGCCGACGCCGCCTCCCGCATCGCCGAGGCCGGCGAGGAGCCGCTCGACGACATCGAGAGCGTGCCGACGAGCGAGGTCGCCGCCGTGCTCGGCAAGAAGCCGCAGTCGCTCTCGCCCGCGCGCGACGCGCTGCTGAAGAAGGGGCTGATCTACTCCAGTGAACGCGGCCGGATCGCCTTCACCGTCCCGCACTTCGGCCGCTACCTGCGCGAGCGCACCTGACGAGCCCGCGGCGTGTGCCTGAGAACGCCCTCTGGGTAGTCCTCAGGCACACGAGGCGAGGTGGTGGAGGTCTCAGAAGTCGATCCGGGCCACGACCCGGCGCGGCGTCGGGTGAGCCACGACCCGGAAGCCGGCCGCCTCGAAGGTGCTCAGCGTCCCGACGAGGAGCTCCTCCTCGATGACGTCCGTGGTCGTGATCGGGTAGCCCTCCAGCGACCGGGCACCCCGTTCGCGCGCGAACGGCACGACCGCCGCGACCAGCGCGCGGCTGACACCGCGCCGCCGGTGCCCGGCGCGGGTGAAGACGCAGGTGACCGCCCAGACCGACTCGTCGGCGCGGTCCTCGTCGCGGTCGAGCCAGGCGACGCGGGAGTGCCGCACGAGCGAGCCGTACGCCGGCCGCGGCTCGACCGCGCACCAGCCGACCGCGACTGCGCCGGCGTACGCCACGAGACCGGAGGTCTGCTCGGCGTCGGCGAAGCCGCAGTCGCTCTGCTGCCGCAGCCGCCAGGCGCGCTCCTCGGCCGGGAAGCCGGCGAAGCGTTCCCCGGGGGCGAGCTTGTAGCGCTGGCAGAAGCAGCGGGACCCGGAGCCGCGGTTGCCGAAGACGGCGGCCAGGTCCTCCCAGGAGGCCTCGTTGGCCGGGACGACCCGGAGGTCGGTCACGAGCTGAACGGGTCCGTGGACGGGGCGTCA
>CAVWGQ010000022.1:0-22022 GCA_963754575.1 uncultured Actinomycetota bacterium
TGCTGATCCAGCAGCCGGCGTCGCGCCGCCGGCGGGCCGGCCCGATCCCGTCGGCGAGGTCGCGCTCGGTGGTCGGGGTGAGGCAGACCCGGGCGTGGGTGGCGCCGAGCAGCGCGATGTCGTCGTCGGTCAGGTGGGTGGCGTGGACGACCGTGGTCCCGGGTCCGAGCAGGCCCTCGTCGTGGAGCAGCCGGGTCGGCGTCACGCCGTACGTCGCGAGGCAGGCGTCGTTCTCGGCGACCTGCTCGGACAGGTGGACGTGCAGCGGAGCCCGGCCGCGGAAGACGTGGAGCTGGTCGCGGGGCACCGCCCGGACGGAGTGGATCGCGGCCGGGCCGCTCCCAGCGCGCTCGGCCCAGCGCTCGGCGGTGCCGTCGCTGTAGCGGCGCTGGACGCCCTCGGGCGGCGCGCCGAAGCCGCTGCTGAGGTAGCAGGTGTCGAACAGCCGGATCCGGATCCCGGCCTCCTCGGCGGCCTCCCGCAGCGCCCGGCCCATCGCACGCGGCTCGTCGTACGGCGTCCCGTCGGGCTGGTGGTGGAGGTAGTGGAACTCGGCCACGCTCGTCCAGCCGGCCGCCACCATCTCGCGGTAGGCGGCGCGGGCCAGCCGGAAATAGCTGTCCGGGTCGAGCCGCTCGGCCACGGCGTACATCTGCTCCCGCCAGGTCCAGAACGTCCCGCGCCCGTGCTGCGTCCGCCCGCGCAGCGCCCGGTGGAACGCGTGGCTGTGGGTGTTGGCCAGGCCCGGCAGCGTGAGGCCGGGGAGGCGGGTGGATGTGGGGCTGTCGGTTTCCCCGCCCGGGCGGGGAAACCGTGACTTCGTGACCGAACCGATCCGGGCGAGGTCACGGTTTCGGTCACGAACCTCGACCCGGGTGAAGCGCCCGCCCGCGATCTCGACCAGCACGTCGTCGTGGACCGCGCCGTCGACCCACGCCCGCTCCAGGACGTACGCCGTGGTCACGCCAGCAACCGTTCGAGGGTGTCGGCCAACGCGGTGACCCCGGCCAGGCAGTCGACCGTGGCCGCGTGCTCGTCGGGTGAGTGGGAGATCCCGGTGGGGTTGCGGACGAACAGCATCGCGGTCGGTACGCCGGCGGCGGCGAGGATCCCCGCGTCGTGCCCGGCGGCGGTGGGGATCACCGGCCAGCCCCGGCCCTCGACGATCCGGTCGGTGAGCGAGGCGTCGAACGAGACCAGCCCGGAGACCGACTCGGCGGTGACCTCCAGCGAGGTGCCGTCCCGCGAGGCCCGGTCGTGCGCCTGGCGCGTGACCGCCTCGACGAGCTCGTCCAGCGACGCGGTCGAGGACGCACGCGCGTCCAGCCAGCCGGTGACGCGCGAGGGCACGGCGTTGGTGCCGTTCGGCTCGACGGCGACCCGGCCGAAGGTCGCCCGGGCCGAGCCGAGCCGGGCCTGCTCGTCGGCCGCCAGCGCGGTCATGGCGTAGGTCAGCATCGGGTCGTGACGGTCCTCCATCCGGGTCGTGCCCGCGTGGTTGGCCTCCCCGCCGAAGTCGAAGCGGTAGCGCCCGTGCGGCCAGATCCCGCTGCCCGCACCGACCGCCACGTCACGCTCGACGAGGTCGCGGCCCTGCTCGACGTGGAGCTCCACGAAGCAGCCGACACCGTCGAGCAGCCGCGAGGGCGCGCTGCCGTCGACCACGTCGCCGAGCGCGACCCCGTCACGGTCGCGCAGCCCGATCGCCGACTCCCACGCGAGCGCCCCGGTCGCCAGCCGGGACCCGAGGCAGGCCAGCCCGAACCGCGAGCCCTCCTCCTCGACGAAGACCCCGATCCCCAGCGGCCGGGCCGGGGCGATCCCCCGCTCGCGCAGCAGGTCGACCGCCGCCAGCGCGGAGACCACGCCGAGCGGGCCGTCGTACGCCCCACCGTCGAGGACGCTGTCGAGGTGCGACCCGGTGAGCACACCCGGACCGTCCCCGGTGTCCCACCAGGCGACCGTGTTGCCGAGCGCGTCGGTCTCCAGCCGCAGCCCGCGCGCGGTCGCCTCCTCGGCGAACCACCCCCGCAGCTCGGCCTCGACCGACGTCCACGGCTGCCGGAAGTAGCCGCCCGAGGAGGCCGAGCGTCCCACCGGCGCGAGGTCGGCCCACATCTCCTCGAAGCGCATCCGCCCAGTCCACCGCCGCCCCGCTCCGCGGGCAAGCGCGCCACGCACCGGTCGTCTCGGATCCGAGACGTGTCAGGGTGGGGGCATGGAGTTCCAGCAGGTCGTCGACCGGCGCCGGATGGTCCGCAACTACGCCGAGCGGCCGGTCGACCCGGGCGCCGTGCAGCGCGCGCTGCGCAACGCGACCCGGGCCCCGAGCGCGGGATTCACCCAGGGGTGGGCGTTCGTGCTGCTCGACGAGCCCGGCGACGTACGCCGCTACTGGGAGGCGACCACCGACGCGCGCCAGCTCGCCGAGCCCGACTCCTGGCTCGCCGGGATGCTGCGGGCGCCGGTCGTGGTCATTCCCTGCTCGAGCAAGGCCGCCTACCTCGACCGGTACGCCGCCGCCGACAAGGGCTGGTCGGACCGCGACGAGGCCCGCTGGCCGATGCCGTTCTGGCACATGGACACCGCGATGGCCAGCCTGCTGATCCTGCAGACCGTCGTCGACGAGGGGCTCGGCGGGCTGTTCTTCGGCATCCCGGCGGACCGGGTGGACGCGGTGCGCGAGGCGTTCGCCATCCCCGCCTCGCACGAGCCGATCGGGGCGGTCACCATCGGCCACCTCGCCGACGACACCGGCGCCCCCGGCTCGCCGTCCCGCCGGCCCCGGGTCCCGCTCGACGACCTCGTCCACCGCGGCGGCTGGTAGCGCGAAACCCGTCGTGGTCGTGGCTAACGTGCCCGCCGCCATGCTGGAGTCCCGTTGCAACGGGACCCCAGCGCAGCCCCCGGCACGTTAGCCAGGGGAGCTCGCTGCACGACCCCGGACGACCACGCCCGCCGCTCGCGTACCGACGGTTTGCGAAACTCACCCTCAAGGGTCACGGTGGAGCAATGGCTACCACCACCGAGCACCGCTCGGGTGCGCTCCCTGAGCCGCCCGACCACGAGCACGGGCCGGAGGGGAAGCACCCGCGCAAGCGGCGTCACCCGGCCCTCGACCTGCACGTCCGGGAGCGCGGCACCAGCGACCTCCCGGTGGACACAATCGTCTTCGGCATCACGGCCGTCATCGCCGTCGCCTTCCTGATCTGGGGCTTCGTGAGCACCGCCAGCCTCTCCGCGGCGTCCAGCACCGCGCTGGAGTGGACGATGAGCGGCCTGGACTGGTTCTTCGTGCTGATCGCGTCCGGCTTCGTCGTGTTCGCGCTCTGGCTGGCGATGAGCAAGTTCGGCAACATCACCCTCGGGCGTGACGGCGAGGAGCCGGAGTTCCGGACCACGTCGTGGATCGCGATGATGTTCTCCGCCGGTATGGGCATCGGCCTGATGTTCTACGGCGTCAACGAGCCGCTCACCTTCTTCGCCGACGGCGGCGACTACGCCGTACCGGGCAGCGGTGGCCAGACCCAGGCCCAGCTCGCCGAGACCGCGATGGCCCAGACCCTGTTCCACTGGACCCTGCACCCGTGGGCGATCTACGCCGTCGTGGGGCTCGCGATCGCCTACGGCACGTTCCGCAAGGGCCGCAAGCAGCTGATCAGCTCGGCGTTCGTCCCGCTGCTCGGCAAGCGCGCCGAGGGCGGCGCCGGCAAGGTCATCGACATCCTCGCGATCTTCGCCACCCTCTTCGGCTCCGCGGCCTCGCTCGGCCTCGGTGCCCTGCAGATCAAGAGCGGGCTGCAGATCGTCGGCGGCATCGGCCAGGTCGGGAACGCGCTGCTGATCGGCATCATCGCCGTGCTCACCGTGGGCTTCGTGCTCTCGGCCGTCTCCGGCGTCGCCCGGGGCATCCAGTGGCTGTCCAACTTCAACATGGTGCTGGCCATCGCGCTCGCGCTCTTCGTGTTCGTCGCCGGCCCGACGATGTTCGTGCTCGACCTGCTGCCGACCGCCGTCGCGGGCTACTTCGGCGACCTGCCCGACATGGCCGGTCGCACCAACGCCCAGGGCGACTCGGTCGCGACCTGGCTGTCCTTCTACACCGTCTTCTACTGGGCGTGGTGGATCTCCTGGACGCCCTTCGTCGGCATGTTCATCGCCCGCATCTCGCGGGGTCGCACCATCCGGCAGTTCGTGACCGGCGTCCTTCTCGTGCCGAGCCTGGTCAGCCTGGCCTGGTTCGCCATCTTCGGCGGCTCCGCGATCAAGCTCCAGATGGACGGCACCGACGTCTACGGCTCCGGCGGCGCCGAGGCGCAGCTGTTCACGATGCTGGAGAGCTTCCCGTGGGCGACCTTCACCTCGATCGTGGTGATGGTGCTGGTCGCGGTGTTCTTCGTCTCCGGCGCGGACGCCGCGTCCATCGTGATGGGCACGCTCTCGCAGAACGGCGCGCTCGAGCCGCGACGGGCCGTGGTGATCTTCTGGGGCGTCGCCACCGGTGGCGTCGCGGCGGTGATGCTGCTCGTGGGCGGCAAGTCCGGGCTCGACGGGCTCAAGAACATGACCATCGTGTCGGCGGTTCCCTTCGCCGTCGTGATGGTCGGGCTCTGCGTCTCGCTCTGGAAGGACCTCGCCAACGACCCGCTGGTCGTCCGCGCGACCTACGCCAAGAACGCGGTCGAGGACGCCGTCGTGGCGGGAGTGACCGAGCACGGCGACGACTTCCGGATCGCCGTCGAGCACGACACCCCCGGCGCCTCCGGGGACACGAACACCGACCACGCCGGGCAGCGCGCGAGCGACACCTGATCGGCGTCCGCCGACGATCACCCCCTGCCTCGTATCCTGACGGGGCAGGGGGTGATCTCTTTGTCTGGATCCCGAGAGCCACGTGACGACCGACCGGAGCGGGTCGAGCAAGCCCGCGACGCCCGCACCGGCGACTCCGCCGCCCGGGTCCGGATGCGCCACCAACACCGGTGGGTAGACCTCCAGGTCCAGCAGGCGATGGAGCGCGGGGAGTTCGACGACCTGCCCGGCGCCGGCAAGCCGATCGAGGGCCTCGGCTCCTCCCACGACCCCGACTGGTGGCTCAAGCAGCTGATCGAGCGCGAGCGGATCACCGGCGTGCTGCCCGCGGCGCTGCAGCTCCGCAAGGACGACGCCGAGCTCGACGCGCGGCTCGACCGGCTCGCCGCCGAGCGGGAGGTACGCCGCGAGCTCGACGACTTCAACGCCCGGGTCGTCTCGGCCCGCCGCCAGCTCGAGGGTGGGCCGCCGGTGATCACGCCGACCCGCGACGTCGACGCGGAGCTCGCTGCCTGGCGGGAGCGACGGGACGCTCGGCGTACGACTGCGGCGGCGGCGCGGGCGGAACGCTCCGAGGAGCCGCGCGGTTGGTGGCGCCGGCGTGGAATGCGTCATACCGGAGGCCGGTGACCGGGCGGTAGGTTCCCGCCCATGCCCAGTTCGTCGCAGAGTGCCAAGGACTTCTTCCGCCCCCTCGCCGTCGGCGCCCCGGAGCCGGTGCGCGAGGTACCGGCGCGCCCCAGCCGCGCCATCCACTTCTTCGACCCGAGCAACGCGAAGATGGCCGCCAAGATCCCCGACATGGTCGGCACGGTCGACGTGCTGCTCGGCAACCTCGAGGACGCCGTCAAGGCGGACAACAAGGAGGCCGCCCGCGCCGGACTGGTGACGATCGCGCAGGCCACCGCCAATCTCGGTGGGCAGAGCGGTCCGACGCAGCTGTGGACGCGGATCAACGCCCTCGACAGCCCGTGGGCACTCGACGACCTGACGACGCTGGTCGGCGAGATCGGCGACAAGCTCGACGTGATCATGGTGCCGAAGGTGCAGGGCGCCGAGGACATCCACTACGTCGACCGGCTGCTCGCCCAGCTCGAGGCGAAGGCCGGACTGGATCGGCCGATCCTGGTCCACGCGATCCTCGAGACCGCCCGCGGCGTGGCCAACGTCGAGGAGATCTGCGGCGCCTCGCCCCGGATGCAGGGGCTCTCCCTCGGCCCGGCCGACCTCGCCGCCGACCGGCGGATGAAGACCACACGCGTCGGCGGCGGCCACCCGGGCTACCTCGTCCGGCAGGACCCCGACCCGCTGCAGCCCGACAAGCAGCGCCAGACCTTCCAGCAGGACCTGTGGCACTACACGATCGCGCGGATGGTCGACGCCTGCGCGATGCACGGGATCTACCCCTACTACGGGCCCTTCGGCGACATCGCCGACGAGATCGCCTGCGAGGACCAGTTCCGCAACGCCTTCCTGCTCGGCTGCGTCGGCACCTGGAGCCTGCACCCCAAGCAGATCGCGATCGCGAACCGGGTCTTCTCCCCCAGCGTCGAGGACATCGCCCACGCCCGCCGCGTCGTCGCCGCCATGGGCGACGGCACCGGTGCGGTGATGCTCGACGGCAAGATGGAGGACGACGCCTCCCTCAAGCAGTGCCTGGTGATGGTCGAGCTCGCCGAGCAGCTGGCGGCCATCGACCCCGAGCTCGCGAAGGTCTACGAAGGGATCGAGGCGTGAGTGAGTTCCGGCCGCGACGCAGCGTCCTCTACATGCCCTCCTCCAACGCCCGCGCGCTGGAGAAGGCGAAGACGATCCCCTGCGACGGGCTGATCCTCGACCTCGAGGACGCCGTCGCCCCCGACGACAAGGCCGCCGCCCGTGACGCGGCGTGCGCCGCCGCCGCGTCCGGCGAGTACGGCGAGCGCGAGGTCACGATCCGCGTCAACGGCGCCGACACCGAGTGGCACGACGACGACCTGCGGGCCGCCTGCGCCGCCGGACCCGCCGCGATCGTCGTCCCCAAGGTCGACAGCGCGGAGGCCGTGCTGACGCTCGTCGACGCGATGGCGGCGTACGACGCCCCCGAGCACACGACGCTCTGGGCGATGGTCGAGACCCCCCGCGCGATGCTGCACGCCGAGGAGATCGCGGGTGCGTCCGAGCGGCTGTCGGTGCTGGTGATGGGCACCAACGACCTCGTCAAGGAGCTGTACGCCGAGCACGTGCCCAGCCGCGCGCCGGTGCTGACCGGGCTCTCGCTCGCGCTGCTCGCCGCCCGCGCGACCGGCACGGCGATCCTCGACGGCGTCTACAACGACGTGAAGGACGAGGACGGCTTCCTCGCCGAGTGCCGCCAGGGCCGCGAGATGGGCTTCGACGGCAAGACCCTCATCCACCCCGGCCAGGTCGCCGGCGCCAACACCGCCTTCGCCCCCTCCGAGGAGGACGTCGAGACCGCCCGGGGCATCCTCGAGGCCTGGGAGGCCCGCACCTCCGGCGTCGTCACCTACCGCGGCCGGATGGTCGAGAACCTCCACGTCGAGTCCGCCCAGCGCACCCTGCAGATCCACGACGCGATCTCCTCCCGCCCCTGACGGTCGAGTTGCCACTGCGCCGAGTCGAGTTGCCATTCCGTCCCGGCCGGGCTGGCAACTCAACCCGGCGGGCTGGCAACTCAACGCTCAAGCGGACAGCTGGGAGGCGAGCAGCCGGTCGACGACGCCCGCCTCGCCCGAGACGACCCCCTCGGCGCCGCGGTGCCACAACCGCAGCCAGAGCTGCTCCGCGGTGCCGGTGACGCGGTGGACCGACAGCGCGCCCCCGCGGGACAGCAGCGGCGGACCCGACGTGCCGGGCGAGAGCGTCCACGTGTGCCCGGTGTCGGTCGCGACCAGCGACACGGGCGCGGCGAGGTCGGCCGGGAAGCCGCGGGCGTGCAGCCGCGGCCCGAACACCTCGACGGTCTCGCTCACCCCGTCCGCGCAGACCGTCGGCTCCAGCGACGTTCGCCGCCCGTGCGCCTGGTCGAGGTCGACGAGGTGCATCAGGATCTCGAGCAGCTGCCGCCGTCGCCAGAACCCCGCGGTCTCGCCGACGCCGGCGAAGTTCCAGCACGGTGCGTCCGGGTCGCTCGCAGTGAGTACGCCGAGCAGGTGGGTGGCCCGGGCGGCGTACCACGCGTCGAGCGCCACCTCGCCGGGCTGCTGCACCGGCTCCTCGACCGGCCCGCCGGACGCCACGATCGCGGCTGCCCAGGTGTGGATGTTGCCGAGGTGGGCGACCAGGTCGAGCACCGTCCACCCCGGGCAGGCCGGCACGACCGCGGCCGGGTCGGCGTCGGCGAGACCACCGGCGAAGCGCTCGGCCGCCCCGGCGACGTCGTCGGGGCTCCAGGTCACGGCTCGTCGGTGCCGGTACGCCGACGCACCTGGTCGTCGAACCAGCCCTTGGCGCTCCCGAGCCAGCCCGCCATGTCGTGGACCAGCTTGCCGAGCACGTCCTGGGAGTCGCGGAACGCCTCGGAGTAGGAGCGGGCGGCCTCCTGCGCGGCCTGGCTGACCGGCGCGGTGGCGTCGTCCTCGCGGCGCGGGTAGGCGCCGCCGAGGATCCG
Source organism: uncultured Actinomycetota bacterium (assembly GCA_963754575.1). Lineage (GTDB taxonomy): Bacteria > Actinomycetota > Actinomycetes > Propionibacteriales > Nocardioidaceae > Nocardioides. The sequence continues at coordinate 8,423 of CAVWGQ010000022.1, forward strand.
GGTGTAGTCCCCCGAGTCGACCCAGCGCCGCATCTCGCTGGCTCGCGACACCGGGAACGGGTGGGTGCGCTGCTCGATCAGCAGCAGCTTGAGCACCGCGTCACGGACGTCCAGCGCCTCGTCGTACTCCTGGCCCTGGGCGAAGAAGGACGTCTGGTCGAGCTGGTCGAGGTTGCCGCCGGAGGCCATCCGCATGTGGGCGCGGAACGCGACGGCGGGGTCCTGGGTGGCGAGCAGGCCGGCCCGGTCGGCGGACAGCTCGGACTTGCGGACCCACTCCATCAGCGCGCCCGTGATGACGCGGAAGCCGAGTCCGCCGATCGGGATGGTCGAGAGCACGCCGGTCAGCGCCAGCATCCTCATCAGTAGCGTGCGGTAGAGCGCGTGGCCCGACAGGGCGTGGCCGAGCTCGTGGCCGATCACGAAGCGCAGCTCGTCCTCGTCGAGCAGCCCGACCAGCCCGGAGTCGAGGACGATGACCGGCGTGTCCAGGCCGATCGTCATCGCGTTGAAGCCGGGGTTGGCCTGGACGTAGAGCTCGGGCAGTGCCGGCGCGTCGAGCACCGCGCCGACCTCGGCCAGCGACCGGTGCAGCCCGGGGAACTGGCGCTCGTCGACCCGCACCGCGGAGCCGAGGTAGAGCAGCCGGACCGCGCGCTCGTTGATCAGTCCCGACATCGCCTTGAGCAGCTTGTCGAAGCCCTTCAGCCGTCGCAGCGCGACCAGCGCGCCCTTGTCGGCCGGGTGCTCCCAGGCCCGCGAGCTGATGTCGGTCAAGGTCACCCGGGCACGTACTGGTCGCGTCTCCCCCATGGCGGCATGATGCCTCATCTCCCTGACAAGGACCCGAGATCAGCCCCGGAGCACCACCGGCGCGGCCCAGTCGGTGTTGTCGACGACGACGTCCGCGGAGCCCGCCGGGTCGCACGTGTCCCGGTAGTGGCGCTGGGCGCCGAGGTAGCGCTGCTGGTCCGGGGCGGCGAGGTCGTCGACGGTGCCGTCGCGCACCGCCATCCGCGAGACCCGCACGCCGTCGGGCGCCTCCAGCCACACCACGAGGTCCCAGCAGCCGGCGAGCTCCGGGCGCTGGGCGAACACGCCGTCCACCACGAGCACGCCGTCCTCGGGCACCCGCTCCGGCGCCTCGTCGAGGTGCCGGTCGGTGGCGAGGTCGTGCCAGCGACGGCGGTACGCCGACCCGGCGCCGGCCCGCCACGGGTCGAGCAGGTCGCGCCGGATCGCGGCGGTGTCGAAGGAGCGCTCCCACACCGTCGACGCCGTGCGCCCGAGCGCGTGCCGGTGCGCCCGCGGGTGGTGGAAGTCGTCGAGGCGGGCGCGGACCACGACCCGGCCGGCGTCGGCCAGCGCGACGCCGAGGCCCTCGGCCAGCTCGGTCTTCCCGGCCCCGTCGGCACCGTCCACGACGACGAGCACCGGCCGTCCGGGCGCGGGCACGCGGCTCGCCAGCCGGGCGAGGACCGACGTCACGGACGCCGGGTGGTTGTCGGTAGTCCAGTGGGAAACGGTCGTGAATCGGTCGTCCCAACGACCGTTTCCCACTGAACTACCCCGACACGCGCCACGACGGGTCCCGCCCGATGAAGCCGAGCAGCCGGCTCTGCGGGTCGGCGTCGTCGGGGACCGGGACCCGCGCGCCGTACTGACCGCTCGCGCGCAGCAGGTCGTCGAGCGGCGCCATCCCCTCGACCATCGCCTCGCAGCGACTCGCGTCGAGGGTCGGGTCCTGGCCGGTCGCAACGGCCAGGTCCCAGGTGTGCATGAAGACGTCGGCGACGAAGAACTGCGAGACCGCCTGCGGCAGCGGCATCTCGCCGGTGTGGGGGTTGCTGAAGGACAGCTCGGCCGTCGCGGGGTCGTCGAGCAGCGCCTGCACGGACGCGGCGAAGGACTCCCACGCGGCGACCGGGTCGTCCTCGACCGGCGGCACCGGTGGCAGCACGACGTCGGACCCGCCGGCGAGGAAGCCGGGGAACCAGCCGACCAGGTGACCGACCACGTCGCGCGCCACCCAGCCCTCGACCGGCGTCGGGGCGGCCCAGCCGTCGGCCTTCACGCCCCGCACGACGTCGCCGAAGCGGCCGCCGATCGCGCGGAACTCGGCAGCAGCATCCATCCCGATCACTCTCCTCGTGTGTCGAGGGCCGCCACGCGGCGTACCCCTGCGGTCAGGCGGTACGACGCGTCGAGCAGCTCGGCCACCTCGTCCCAGTCGGTCTCGTCGCGCAGGTCGACCCCGACCCAGCCGGAGGGCCCGAGGTACGCCGGGGCGAAGGCCCGCTCCTCTCCGAGCAGCGCCTCCCGCTCACCGGCGTCGGGCAGCACCATCACGCAGTGCGGGTGGTCGACCCAGTCGCCCTCGAGCTTCTGCGCACCGCCGTAGTAGGCGAACACCTTGGTCGTGAAGAACGCCGGCCGACCGTGCGAGACCTTCTCGGCTGCGTCCGGCAGGTCGAGCGCGAGCGATCTCACCCGGGCCAGCACCGGGTCGTCGTCGTCGAACATCTGCGGGTGCGCCATGCGGTCATTCTTCCCTGATCGGGATCCTGACGCCATGCTCGGCCGCCACCTCGACCGCCCGGTCGTAGCCGGCGTCCACGTGCCGGATGACGCCCATGCCGGGGTCGTTGGTGAGCACCCGCTCGATCTTCTCCGCGGCCAGGGCGGTGCCGTCGGCGACGCAGACCTGGCCCGCGTGCAGCGAGCGGCCCATACCGACCCCACCGCCGTGGTGGAAGGACACCCACGACGCCCCGGACGCGGTGTTGACCAGCGCGTTGAGGATCGCCCAGTCGGCGATCGCGTCGGAGCCGTCGAGCATCGCCTCGGTCTCGCGGTAGGGCGAGGCGACCGAGCCGCAGTCGAGGTGGTCGCGTCCGATGACGACCGGCGCCGTCAGCTCGCCGGAGGCCACCATCTCGTTGAACTTCAGCCCCGCGAGGTGCCGCTCGCCCTGGCCGAGCCAGCAGATCCGCGCCGGCAGGCCCTGGAAGGAGACCCGCTCCCCAGCCATGGTGATCCACTTCCGCAGCCGCTCGTTCTCCGGGAAGAGCTCGAGGATCGCGCGGTCCGTCGCCGCGATGTCGGCCGGGTCGCCGGAGAGCGCCGCCCACCGGAACGGGCCCCTGCCCTCGCAGAACAGCGGCCGGATGTACGCCGGCACGAACCCGGGGAACTCGAAGGCGCGGTCGTAGCCGCCGGTGCGGGCCTCGTCGCGGATCGAGTTGCCGTAGTCGAAGACCTCGGCGCCGCGGTCCTGGAACTCGACCATCGCGCGCACGTGCAAGGCCATCGAGGCCTGCGCCTCCTTGGTGAACCCGGCGGGGTCGGCGGTGCGGCGCGCCTCCCACTCGGCGAAGGGCACGCCGGCCGGGAGGTAGAACAGCGGGTCGTGGGCGGAGGTCTGGTCGGTGACGACGTCGATCGGGGCGTCGCGCTCGAGCAGCTCGGGGAGGAGCTCTGCCGCGTTGCCGAGCACACCGATCGACAGCGGCCGGCGCTCGTCGCGGGCGGCCACGGCGAGCTCGAGCGCGTGGTCGAGGGAGTCGGCGCGGACGTCGAGGAAGCGGTGCTCGATCCGCCGGTCGATCCGCGCGGAGTCGCACTCGATGCAGATCGCGACGCCGTCGTTCATGGTCACCGCGAGTGGCTGGGCCCCGCCCATGCCGCCGAGGCCGGCGGTGAGGGTGATGGTGCCGGCCAGCGTGCCGCCGTGTTTCGAGACGCCGCTCGTCCCTCGCGGCTCCTCAACAACCGGCGAGGCCCTGCGGGCCGCGAGTACGTCGGCCACGGCGGCGAAGGTCTCGAACGTGCCCTGCAGGATCCCCTGCGTGCCGATGTAGATCCACGACCCGGCGGTCATCTGGCCGTACATCGTGAGCCCGAGGTCCTCGAGCCGCCGGAACTCCTCCCAGTTGGCCCAGTCACCGACCAGGTTGGAGTTGGCGATGAGCACACGCGGCGCCCACTCATGGGTGCGCATGACGCCGACCGGCTTGCCCGACTGCACCAGCATCGTCTCGTCGTCGCCGAGCGTGCGCAGGGTCCGCACCAGCGCGTCGTACGCCTCCCAGCTGCGGGCGGCCTTGCCGGTGCCGCCGTAGACGACGAGGTCCGCAGGGTTCTCGGCGTTGGCGGGGTCGAGGTTGTTCATCAGCATCCGCAGCGGCGCCTCGGTCTGCCACGAGCGGCAGGAGAGCTCGGTGCCGGTGGGCGCGTGGATGGGGAGGCGCGGGTTGTCGGTGCTGGTCACGGGGCTGGTCACTGGAGTTCTCCGATCACGGACTCGGCGGCCGCGAGCACGGCGCCGGACTGGACGAGCGAGACGGTGGTCTCGATCTCGGGCGAGAGGTGGCGGTCGGGGCCGGGGCCCTCGACGCCGGAGGCGCGCAGCAGGTGGATGACTGCAGCGGTGGCCGGTGACGGGGCGAGCGGCGCGCGCAGGTCGAGCGCGCGGGCGGCGGTGAGCACCTCGATCGCGACGACCCGGGTGAGCCCGTCGACCGAGCGCCGCAGCTTGCGGGCGGCCGACCACCCCATCGAGACGTGGTCCTCCTGCATCGCGCTGGAGGGGATCGAGTCGACGCTCGCGGGGTTCGCGAGTCGCTTGAGCTCGGAGACGATCGCGGCCTGGGTGTACTGCGCGATCATCAGGCCGCTGTCGACGCCGGGGTCGTCGGCCAGGAAGGGTGGTAGCCCGTGGTTGCGGGCCTTGTCGAGGAACCGGTCCGTACGCCGCTCGCTGATCGAGGCCACGTCGGCGGCGACGATCGCGAGGAAGTCGAGCACGTAGGCGACCGGGGCGCCGTGGAAGTTGCCGTTGGACTCGACCCGGTCGCCGACGACCACGGGGTTGTCGACGGCCGAGGCGAGCTCGCGACCGGCCACGGTGGCGGCGTGGGCGACGGTGTCGCGGGCGGCGCCGTGGACCTGCGGCGAGCACCGCAGCGAGTAGGCGTCCTGGACCCGGTTGCAGTCGGGCCCGCGGTGGGAGGCGACGACGCCGGAGTCGGCGAGCAGCCGCACCAGGTTGGCCGCGGAGGCCGCCTGCCCGGGGTGGGGGCGGATCGCCTGCAGCTCGGCGGCGAAGACCCGGTCGGTCCCGAGCTGCCCCTCGACCGACATCGCGGCCGCGACGTCGGCGGTCCGGAGCAGCCGCTCGAGGTCGGCGATCGCGAGCGCGAGCATGCCGAGCATCCCGTCGGTGCCGTTGATCAGGGCTAGACCCTCCTTGGCGGCGAGCTCGACGGGCTCGAGGCCGGCGGCGGCGAGCGCCTCCGCGGCGGGGCGGAGCACGCCGTCGGCGTCGCGGACGTCGCCCTCCCCGATCAGCGCGAGCGCGCAGTGCGAGAGCGGCGCGAGGTCGCCAGAGCAGCCGAGCGAGCCGTACTCGTGCACGACCGGGGTGATGCCGTGGGTCAGCAGCCCGGCGAGCAGCCGCGCCGTCTCCGGGCGTACGCCGGTGTGGCCGGTCGCCAGCGTCGAGAGCCGCAGCAGCATCAGCCCCCGGACCACCTCGCGCTCGACCTCGGGCCCCGACCCGGCGGCGTGCGAGCGCACCAGCGAGCGCTGCAGCCGGGCCCTCAGGTCCGTCGGGATGTGGCGGGTGGCGAGGGCGCCGAACCCGGTCGAGATGCCGTACGCCGGCACCGGCGCCTCGGCCAGTGCCTCGACCACGGCCCGGGAGCGGGCGAGCGCCTGCTCGGCCTCGTCGGAGAGGGTGACGGCGGCGCCGTGGCGGGCCACGGCCATCACCTCGGCGAGGGAGACCGGACCGGTGCCGACGATCACGTGCGGAGTGCTCATGCCTCTCATGGAACGCCGTCACCCCGCCGCCCACCAGCCCCGCCAGCCGTCCCAAGTCTCGGATACGAGACGTCTGGGCGGTCGAGATCCCGGGTCGCTGCCCTAGGTTGTCCCGATGAGCCAGGTGCCTGCGGCCTCCCGATGCCTCCGGGTGCTGACGTTCTTGGCCAGCCAGCCCGAGCCGGTCCCGCTCGACCGGATCCGGCGGGCGTGCGACCTGCCCCGCAGCACGGCGTACCACCTGCTGGAGGCGATGGTCGAGCAGGGCTTCGTCGAGCACTTGGAGGAGGAGCACCGCTTCGGGCTCGGCGTGGCCGCCTTCGAGGTCGGCAGCGGCTACTCCCGCCAGGGCCAGCTGCAGCGTCTGGCCCGGCGGGTGCTGGCCTCGATCGTCGACCAGACCCGGCAGAGCGCCCACTTCGCGGTGCTCCACGGGAGCGACGTGCTCTACGTCGTCGAGGAGCGGGCGCCGGGTCGACCGAGCCTGGTGACCGACGTGGGGGTGAGGCTCCCGGCCCACCTCACCGCGAGCGGACGCGCGATCCTCGCCGGCCTCCCCGCGGCCCAGGTCCGGGCCCTCTACCCCGACGGCTCGGCCTTCGTCGAGCGGCACGGGGTCGGACCCGGGTCCCCCAGCCAGCTGCGCGTCCTGCTCTCCGAGACCCGGCAGCGCGGCCACGCGGTCGAGGACGGTGAGGTGACACCGGGCTTCGCGAGCGTCGCGGCGGCGGTGCGCGACCACAACGGTCGCCCGGTCGGCGCGGTCGCGATCACCTACGAGAACCACCTCACCCGGACCGGTCCCCTGGTCGAGGCGGTGCTGCAGTCCGCGCGGAGCCTCACCCTCCGCCTCGGCGGTCGAGTGACCTCCCCCGCACCTGCTCGTTAGGCCCCTCGTCGGGAGCACCCCGACCGGGTCGACCCCAGGAGCAGCCGTGAGCCGGCAGTCCCCCTCCTTCCCCTCGCTGGGGCGTCGCGTGGTGGTGCCCGCGACCGTCGCCGCGCTGCTCGTCGCCGGCGCGGTCAAGGGACGGGTCACCGGCATGCGTCGGGTGGGCTGACCCCGGCCCCGAGCGCGGGGACGATCAGTTCGGTGTCGGGGCGTGTGATCTGAGCACGGCTGGCAGTCCGGGCAATCCGAACTGATCGTCGGCGTGCGCCTCGGCGGGCACGGTCGAGGTCCCTGCCCGGCCATGGTTACCAACGGGTAGCCTTTCTCACACCTCCAGGGTGCTGACCCGGGTCGGCGCCGCGCCGTAGTCTCGGCGCACACGTCGTGCCCGAGCCGGCCGCTGGCGCCGTCGTACCCCTGCCTTGCGAGGAGACAGAAGTGACCTGGGTCCTGATCGTCGGTCTGATCATGCTGGCGGTGGCGCTGCCGGTGGTCGGGCGCCGCGTGCTGTTCCTGTTCCGCCTGATCCGCAGCGGACAGCCCGCCCCGGACCGGATCGAGGGCGTCACCGGGCGCCTCGGTGCCGCCGTCCGCAACCAGGTGGTCGAGGTGTTCGGCCAGCGCCGGCTGCTGAAGTGGAGCATCCCCGGGGCCGCGCACGCGATGGTCTTCTGGGCCTTCCTGATCCTCGGCACGGTCTACCTCGAGGCGTTCGGCATCATGTTCAGCCGCAACCCCGAGTGGGCGATCCCGCTGGTGGGCCACTGGGACCTGCTGGGCTTCGCCCAGGACACGATCGCGATCCTGTGCCTGGTCGGCCTCTTCCTGTTCTGGCAGATCCGGCTGAGGAACACCCCGCAGAGGCTCGGGCGGAGCTCCCGGTTCAAGGGCTCCCACCTCGGCGGCGCCTACCTCGTGCTGTTCATGATCTTCAACGTCATCTGGACGATGTTCTTCTTCCGCGGCGCGGCCGCGGCGCTGGACAACCTGCCCTACGGCTGGGGTGCCTACGGCTCCCAGGCCGTCGGTGCGCTCCTCGACGGGCTGAGCCACGAGACGCTCGAGGTGCTCGAGGGCGTCGGCCTGCTGCTCCACATCGGGATCATGCTGGTGTTCCTGATCGAGGTCGTGCACTCCAAGCACCTCCACATCTTCCTGGCGCCGCTCAACGTGCTCTTCAAGCGTGAGGACGACGGCGTCGCGCTCGGCGCCGTCAAGCCGCTCACCGCGCAGGGCAGGCCGGTCACCCTCGACGACATCGAGGAGATGGACGAGGACACCACGCTCGGCATCGGCTCCATGGAGGACTTCTCCTGGAAGGGCCTGCTGGACATGGCGACCTGCACCGAGTGCGGCCGCTGCCAGAGCCAGTGCCCGGCCTGGAACACCGAGAAGCCGCTCAGCCCGAAGATGCTGATTATGAACCTGCGGGACCACGCGTTCCACATCGGTTCCTACCTCCAGGCCGACACCGCCAAGCGCGAGAAGCTGCTCGAGGACGACCCCGAGCTCGCGGCCGAGGTCGAGCGGGCGCTGGTCGGCGCCACCGAGGGCGAGGCGTGGCAGCCCACCGGCGGCGGCATCATCGACCCCGACGTGCTGTGGTCCTGCGTGACCTGCGGCGCCTGCGTCGAGCAGTGCCCCGTCGACATCGAGCACGTCGACCACATCGTCGACATGCGCCGCTACCAGGTGCTGGTCGAGGCGAACTTCCCCGCCGAGCTCAACCAGCTCTTCAAGGGCATGGAGTCCAAGGGCAACCCCTGGAACCTCTCGCCCAACATGCGCATGGACTGGGCGCAGGGCCTCGACTTCGAGGTGCCCGTCGTCGGCGAGGACCTCGAGTCGCTGGAGTCGGTGGACTGGCTGTTCTGGGTCGGCTGCGCCGGCGCCTACGAGGACCGCGCGAAGAAGACCACCCGGGCCGTTGCCGAGCTGCTCCACATCGCCGGCATCTCCTTCGGCGTGCTCGGCAAGGGCGAGACCTGCACCGGCGACTCCGCCCGTCGCGCCGGTAACGAGTTCGTCTTCCAGGGCCTGGCCCAGCAGAACATCGAGACGTTCAAGGAGTTCAAGGTCAAGAAGGTCGTCTCGACCTGCGCCCACTGCTTCAACACGCTCAAGAACGAGTACCAGGAGTTCGGCATCGAGCTGGAGGTGGTCCACCACACCCAGCTGCTGAACCGGCTCGTCCGCGAGGGGAAGCTGACCCCGGTCAAGGACGGGGCGGGTGCTTCGAAGCGCTCGATCACCTACCACGACCCGTGCTACATCGGCCGCCACAACAAGGTCTACGAGCCGCCCCGCGAGCTGCTGCAGGTGCTGCCCGGTGCCGAGGTCATCGAGATGGAGCGCAACTCCGAGCGGTCCTTCTGCTGCGGCGCCGGCGGTGCCCGGATGTGGATGGAGGAGACCATCGGTGAGCGGATCAACCTCAACCGCACCACCGAGGCCGTCGGCACCGGTGCCGACCAGATCGCCGTCGGCTGCCCGTTCTGCCGGGTGATGCTCTCCGACGGGCTCACCGCCATGCAGGACTCCGGCGACGCCCGCCCGGAGGTCGAGGTACTCGACGTCGCCCAGATGCTGCTCGCCTCGGTGAAGGGCGAGCCGGCGACGCGGCAGAAGAAGGTCGCCGCGTCCTCGTCGCCCGCTGCTTCCTCCGGTGGCACCGACACCCTCGTCCGCGAGGACGAGCGGTCCGAGGAGACTGCCGCCGAGCCCGCGGCCGGCGACGCCACCCAGACCGAGGGCACGATCACCGAGACGGCCGACGTCGGCCCGGCCGCCAAGGCCTCCGGCGGGTCCTCGCTGTTCGACCTCGGCGACGACTCGGGCGACGAGCCCGCCCCTGCCACCGCCTCGGAGGAGAAGTCCGTCCCCGAGGAGGCGAAGGCCGCCCCGTCGGGTGGCTCGCTGTTCGACCTGGAGAGCCCGGCCGAGCCGGAGCCGGCTGCGAAGCCCGCGTCGGGGGGCTCGCTCTTCGACCTGGAGGCGCCGACCGAGCCGGAGCCGGCCGCTCCGGAGGTTGAGGTGCGAGGAGCGCCAGCGACGAGCCTCGAAACCCCCGGAGCCACCGAGCCCACCCCGGACCCCGCCTCGGAGATCCCTTCGGGCTCGCTGTTCGACATCGAGACCCCGGCAGAGCCGGAGCCCGCCGCTCCGGAGGCTGAGGTGCGAGGAGCGCCAGCGACGAGCCTCGAAACCCCCGGCGCCACCGAGCCCACCTCGGAACCCGCCACCAAGATCCCCTCGGGCTCCCTGTTCGACATCGAGACCCCCGCCCAGCCGGAGCCCGCCGCCGCGGCAGAGCCGACGCCTGAGCCGACGCCTGAGCCGACGCCCGGGCCGAAGGCGGAAGCCGCTCCGGAGCTCGCCCAGACGAAGCCGGCCGCGCAGCCCCCGGCCGCGATCCCGACCGGCGGGTCACTGTTCGACATCGCCGCGCCGGAGCCGACGGCCAGCGAGCCGACGGCCGTCGCGGAGCCCGAGCCCGAGCCCGATCCCGAGCCGCAGGGTGAGGCTGAGCCGTCCGACTCCGGGCAGCCGGATCCGACTGCCCTGAGCCGGGCCGCCACGTCGGCGGCGTCCGACACCGACGCTGCTGCGACTCCTGCCGCCGCGGACGAGCCCGAGCCGGCAACACCGGACGCCGAGGACACCGAGGTCGAGGCCTCGGTCGAACCGGAGCCCGACTCCGAGCCGTCACCTGCGAAGCCGGCCTCCTCGGGCGAGGCTTACACGCCGAAGACCGACGTGGACGTCAACGAGAAAGGGTCGCTGTTCGACCTCTGAGCCGACACTGAGTCGACTACTCGCGGCGCGGCCGGGCCGGATCCATCCGGTGCCGGCCGTCCGTACCTCGCTGCGGGTCAGAGCTCGGCCGGCGGTCGACGCTGAGTCGGACTTGCCAGGGGTGTGGGTCGACCGTGCTGCGGTGGTGGCCCCAGGGCAGATGTCGGCCTCAGGCCGACCGGCTAGTGGCCGCGGTCATCGTGGTGCCCCGCCGTGTTCCTGTCCCGCTTCGCGAGCAGGACGCCCAGAGCGATCATGGCCAAGCCGAGGACGAAGTGGAGCCAGTCGTCGGCGTCGTTGACCGGGACGAAATTGGCCGCACTGTCGTGGTCGACGACTAGTCCGTAGATCCAGAGGACCAGGTAGATGACCCCTCCGCCGACCAGGTAGGAGCGGGCGCCGGTCCAGGACTTCGCCAGGGCAAGGCCAGCGACGCCGAAGAGCAGGTGCACGATGTTGTGCAGGATCGAGACCTCGAAGATGCCCAGCAACTTGGCATCGGACTCGTGACCCGCGAACTCCATCGTGGAGTAGTCCGTCGTGACTCCGGGAATGAACCCCAGGACCCCGACGAGCAGAAATACAACGCCGACCGCTGCGGCGGCGCGTTGCAGATCTGACTTCCTTGCATCTGTGTGTGCTGCGCTGGCCATGGCACGACCTTCCTGGGAGTGTTCGTGACGTGGGCTCCGTTCGTACCCCGAACCGACGTATGCAATGCACCGATCGCGGCCGCCCAGTTGCGCTGGACAGATGGGGGCAGTAGGTCGGGCCGCGCACCGTCAGCGACCGTCCCGCGGGCCGGGGCGGTTCTGCTCGATGTCGGGTGGTCCTTGCCGGGGTTGGGTGTGAGGCTCGATCCCACCGTGAGGAAGACCGCCAGCCCCACCCGATGCAGTGAGAGGTCGCTCCGAACGGAGGAAGCCCGACAGTCCCGCGGAGAGCTTTGTCATCCGTGGACGCCTCGCACACGCGGCGACGCATGACGATCTCCCGACACCCCTTGGGGCGAGACCGTCGGGGTGTAGCCGCCCCTCGGCCGTGTGGTCAGACTCGAGACACGGCGCCCCGTGACGGGCGCGCCGTGTTCGGGGAGGACCGAGCGAAAGCCTCCCCGCCACTGGCTGCTCAGTGACGGGGAGGCTTTGTCGTGGGGTGTTGGCACTGCCCCGACAGGGCGACGCGGTCGGCCACATCGATGAGCTGCCCCGCGCGGGGGAGGTGTCCCCAGGTTCGGACCCGGTCGGCCGTGGGCCCACTACCCGGCCGCTCCACGGGCTCAGAAGGCGTACCGGACTCGGCACTCCGGCAACGTCGAGGCGACCAAGTCCGTGAGCTGCTGCACCCACTGGCCCTTCCACGGGCTCTTGTAACGGACGTTCCACTGCCCGCTCTGGCTCCGCTTCGCCTGTTGTAGGTCAGGGCGCCATAGAAGGTCCTCACCCTGCGGGTGCCACCCGAGATTGACCTCGTGCAGGTCCTGGTTGTGGGTGAGGAAGATGATCTCCGCGGCCAGCTGCGCCTTCGTCCGCGCGCTGGTGCGGTCCGCCACCTGGACCAGGAGCTCGGCCCATTCGTGCCGCCAGCCCTCGTGCACGATCACCGGGCTCAGGTTCAAGTGCACCTCGTAGCCGGCCTCGACGAAGTCATCGATGGCCGCGATGCGCTCTGCGACCTTGGAGGTCCGGACGTCGACGAGCTTCGACGGCGCCTCGGGCATGAGGCTAAACCTGACGCGCGTGCCACCCCGGGGGTTCATGTCGAGCAGCTGACGGTTGACCAGCTTGGTGGCGAAGCTTGCCTTCGCACCGGGGATCCTTGCGAACAGCTCGACCAGATCCCTCACGTTGTCCGAGACGAGAGCATCGGCCGAGCAGTCGCTGTTCTCACCGATGTCATAGATCCAGTCCGTCGGGTCGCACTGGTTGGGCTCCGTCTTGGGACCCTGACGAGCCGCGTGGCGTTCGAGGTAGCCGACGATCCGATCGATGTTGGCGAAGATGGTCACCGGGTTGGCGAAGCCCTTGCGGCGCGGCACATAGCAGTAGGAGCAGGACATGGCGCAGCCGTTGGCGGTCGAGGGGGCGATCCAGTCGCTCGACCTGCCGTTGGGCCGCGCGGCGACTGACTTCTTCTCCCCGAGGACGAGCACCTCGCGCTTGATCCGCACCCAGTCCTCGACGTTGCCCTCGTTGCCGTAGAGCCCGGGGATGGCGTCGTGGGAGGGCACGACGATCCGATCAGCGTCGGGGAATCGGCCGAACACCTCGCGAGCGCGATCGAAACGGTCGATGTCCGGCTCGTGGTAGATGGTCCGGATGTCGAAGAGCCGGTCGGCGAGCTCGACGGGCACCCGGCGGACGCTCTTACTGGCCGCGGGATCGGTGGTCACACCGTTTCAACGGCCACAGGTCGCAGGGGATTCCCTCGGTGACCCGCCCGCGCAGAGGGCAACAACCCCTCTGCGGATGGAGCGGACGGGGCACCCTGGCAGGCGTCGGCTGAGCCCGCCGCTGTTGCCCATCGACGACCTGTGCCTTCATTCGATTGCGTCGCCCGTTCAGGACGAACACGCCACCTCCGGCGCTGACGACGAGCCCGAGGATGGCGATCGGGGTGACGGGTTCGCCGACACCCTGCTGCCGCTGGGCCCGTCGGCACCGGACGCCCACAGTCCGGAACCGGTGCGCGGCTGGATCGCCGTTCGACCTGGAGAGCCCCGGGCGAGCAGAAGCCCGCCACCTCAGGGGAGGCCACCTCCGACGACGACGCTCCGGAGGTTGAGGTGCCACGAGCGCCAGCGACGAGCCTCGAAACCCCCGGAGCCGCCGAGCCCACCTCGACACCCGCCACCACGATGCCCTCGGGCTCGCTGTTCGACATCGAGACGCCGGACGAGCCGAAGCCCGCCGCCACTGCGGAGCCGACGTCAGAGCCGAAGACGGACGTCGCGCCGAAGGCCGCTCCGACGAAGCCCGCCGTGCAGCCCTCGGCCGGGATCCCGACCGGCGGGTCACTGTTCGACCTGTGATCGGCCCCACGACGACAAGGTCGCTGCGGCGTCCGACAGGTCTCAGCGGGCGGGGCCGG
>CAVWGQ010000023.1:0-172219 GCA_963754575.1 uncultured Actinomycetota bacterium
ACTGCGCTCCGAGCTCCGCTGTGCCGGTGAAGGTGGCGGTGGTGTCGCTGGTGATCCGGTCGCTCGTCGACACGCCGGTGTCGCTCGCGGCCGTCAACGTCGGGGCCGAGGACAGCTCGGTGGGCGCGGTGGTGTCGATGGTCACGGTGAGTCCGGCGGACCGGACGGACACGTTGCCGGCGATGTCGGTCGACGTCCCCGACATGCTGTGCACGCCCTCGGACAGCGTGCTGGAGAGGATGCTGTACGACGTCGCGGCAGTGGTCTGGGTCCCCACCTGAGTGACACCGTCGAACAGGGCGACGATCGCCCTCGACTCGTTGGTTCCGGAGAAGCTGGGCGTGATCGTCTTGGTCACGTTGTCGGTGTTGGAGCTCCCGGTGTCGCTCGCGCCGGCGAGGTCCGGGACCGTGGGCGCGACCGGGGCCACCGTGTCCACCGTGACGATGCGCGCGAGGGAAGGCACCGACTGGTTGCCGGCGATGTCGCCGACCCGGGAGGTGATGGACCGCGCACCGTCGGTGAGCGTGCTGGTGGTCAGGGCGTACGACCCGGAGGTGGAAGCGGCAGCCACCTCGGTGGCGCCGTCGAAGAGGGTGACGGTGGCGGTGCCGGTGGTGACGGAGCCCGTGATGGTGGGGGTGGTCACGTTGGTGGTCCGGTCGGTGCTGGAGCGGCCGCTGTCGCTGGCGGCGGCGAGCACTGGCTGCCCTGGCTGGCCGGGTGCGGTGACATCGATCGTGATGGTGGTCGCCGCCGAGGCGGCGCTGAGGTTGCCGGCGAGGTCGGTCGCCCGGACCGTCATCGTCCTTGCGCCTGTCGCCAGGCTGCTCGACGTGACGCTGTAGCTGCCACCCGTGGCCGCGGCCGTCCCGGCACTGACCCCACCGTTGAAGAGGGTGACCGTGGCCTCGGCCTCCGCCGAGCCCGTGAAGGTCGGCGTGGTGACGTTGGTGTTCAGGTCACTGGAGGACACGCCGCTGTCACTGGCCGCGGTCAGGGTGGGTGCAGGCGGGGCGGGAGGAGCGCTGGTGTCGATGGTGATCGTCGTGGTCGCCGACGCGGGGCCGGCATTGCCGGCCGGGTCGGTGAGCCCGACGCTCAGCAGGTGGTTTCCCTGCGAGAGCCCACTGGTGGCGATCGTGTAGTCCCCCGCCGTCGCGACCGCGCTGCCGATCGGGGTCACGCCGTCGTACAGGGTGACGATGGTGCCGGTCTCCGCCCAGCCGGTGACGGTCGGGTTGGTCACGTTGGTGACGCCGTCGGTGGAGGAGCTTCCGGAGTCGCTGGCGGTGGTGAGCCGGGGCGCGGAGCCCGCGTCCGGGGCGACCGTGTCGATCCGGACCTCCACGCTTCCGGTCGCGCTGGTGTTTCCGCCTTTGTCGAGCGCCCAGTAGGTGACGGTGTGGATGCCGTCGCCGGTGACGGTCACGGGGGCGGTGTCGCCCTGGACGGTCACCGTCGGGCCGCCGTCGACGGAATAGCTGGTCGAGACGATCCCCCGTCCCGCGGTGGCCACGAGATCGACGGTGACCGGGCTCGAGGAGATCCACCCGTTCTCGTTGGGAACGGGACTGATGCGGCTGACCGACACGCTCGGGGCCGTGTCGTCGTTGACGACGGTGACCTGGTTGCCGGCGGCGCTGGTCGCGGTCCAGCCGCCCACGACCGCGGTGACGCGGTAGCTGTAGACGGCGTCGACGACTCCGAGGTCGTCACACGCGAGGCCCGACAGCGGTGCCGTCGGCGAGGTGCCACATGCTGGTTCGGTCAGACCATCAGCGACGCGGACCCGCACGACGTAGTAGCCGGAGGCGGGCTCGCCGGTGCCCAGGGTGGCCTGATCCCAGGAAACCGCGACGGTGCTGCTGTTGCTGGGCGCTGTGGCGACCACAGCGGTCGGCGCACCCAGGTCACCGGTCGTGGCGCCGGCTGCCCCGGTGGCCGTGGCAGTCCAGAACGCCCAGGCCGCACCGCCGATCGCGATCAGACCCGCGACGCCGAGAAGCACAAGGACGCTGCGGTGCCGCGTCGTCGCGCGGGACGGCCTCGCGGTCAGGACGCGGTTCCGAGATCCTGGCATCGGGTGTCGCCTACTTCCGTGATCCGGCCGAGCTGCGTCGACGGGCCACCCAGTGGTGGCCCGTCCACACCTCGTCAGCTGCTGGTGTAGGCGAGCGTGACGGTCGCGTTCTTGCAGGCGTCCTGGTTCACGGCCACCTTGTTCTTGAACTGGACGGTCAGCCCCGTCCACGAGCCCACGCCGTTGCCGGAGGGGATCTCCGCGTTCACCAGGGCGTTGCCCGCAATGGTGAAGTCGGTGGCGTCGCAGCCGGTCTTGTTCGTCCCGGTCACGGTCACGTTCACGGAGCTGATGTACACCGGACCCGGGTTCGAGTTGTCGAAGGTGCCGCTCAACGTCTGCGCGGCCAGGCCAGGCGCGAGGCCAGTGATCGTGCTGGTCTGGTTGACCGTGACGGGAACCACGGTTCCGGTCGTCGTGGCGCCGGAGCCGGAGCCCGTGGTGGTCCAGTAGGCGAAGGCAACGCCGGCCGCTACCACCAGGCCGACAACGGCGATCACGACCGACTTGGAGATCTTGCGCATGGGGTGCTCCTGCGTCCGGGTGGGTGAGGTCGCCGGTGAGCCGACGACGATCATCAGCGTAGGAACTGCGTCAGCATCGCGCGTCCGGTTCCGGCGGGGATGATCCGGATGCGCCGAAGGTGTGGCCGATCGGATGAGACGCTGGCGCAGACCGGCGACCTAGTGCGACCAGGTCCGGGCAACCCGCTCCGCGAGGTCTGCCAGCGAGCCGGCGGCGTCGGCGAAGGCGCGCTCCTCCCCCACCAGGTCGACGAGGGAGTACGCCGACTCCACGCCGAGCGCGCGCATCTCCCGGGAGCCGACCAGCACCGCGCCGGCCAGAGCCACGCACGGTCGGATCGCCTCGGCCGCGATCGTCGCGACGCCGTAGGGCACCTTGCCCGCCCGGCTGGAGAAGTCGAAGGCACCCTCGCCCGTCACCACCAGGTCGGCCGCCCGCGCCCGTTCGGCCAGGCCGGTGGCGGCGGCGACGAGGTCGAGGCCGGGGCGTCGTTCGCCGCCGAGCAGCAGCAGCGCGTAGCCCAGTCCGCCGGCCGCACCGGCACCCTTCTCCAGGGCGGTGCGCTGGCCGGCGGCGCGGGCGAGCTCCTCGAGCAGGCCGTCGACCGCGGGCAGCCGCTCCTCGGGGATGCCCTTCTGCGGGCCGAAGGTCTTGGTGGCGCCGAAGAGCCCGGTCAGCTGGTTGTCGACGTCGCTCGCGGAGACCAGCGCGACGCCGGGGTCGGGCAGCTCGAGCCGGGTGATCCCGGCCAGCCCCACGACGCCCTCGTCCAGCGGGCGGTCGGCGGTGGCGCCGAGGGCGGCGAGCAGGCCGGCGCCGCCGTCGTTGGTGCCGCTGCCGCCGAGGCCCACCACGACCGTGCGGGCGCCGGCGTCGCGGGCGGCGACGACCAGCTCCCCCACGCCGTACGTCGTGGCGCGCTCGGCGTCCCGCGCCCCGGTCAGGTGCAGACCGCAGGCCTGCGCGGACTCGACGTACGCCTCGTCGCCGACGACCAGCACCTCGGCCGGGACCGACTCGCCGAAGGGGCCGCGCACCACCACGGGCTCACGGGTCCCTCCCAGGGCGTTGCCGAGGACGTCGACGAAGCCGGGGCCGCCGTCGGACATCGGGACCAGGTCGAGCTCGTCGGCCGGCGCGTGCCGCCGCCACCCGAGCGCGATCGCCTCGGCGGCCTCGACCGCGCTCAACGTGCCGGCGAACTTGTCGGGTGCCACCAGAACTCGCATGCCCGCATCCTCTCCCACGCCGTAACGTGCCAGGCGATGAGCACCCACACTGCTGCCGGCCCGGTCGGCACGTCCGACGCCCGGATCCGGCCGATGCGCGACGACGACGTCGAGGCCTGCGAGCAGCTCAGCTCGTCCGCGTTCCTCGAGCTCGACCGGCGTACCCACCAGCGCGGCTGGCCCGAGCCGAGCGCCAGACCGCCCCACCGCGCGTCCGCTGTGGCACGCCCGGACCCGCCACCTGCTCACCACCGACCCCGGCGGCTGCTGGGTCGTCGAGGTCGACGGTCAGGTGGTGGGGTTCGCCACCTCGCTGGTGCGAGAGCTGATGTGGATCCTGGCGTCGTACGCCGTCCGGCCGGGCCTGCAGGGCCAGGGGCTCGGGCGCGCGCTCCTCGACGCGGCGCTGCAGCACGGCCGCGGCTGTCTGCGCGGGATGCTGAACGCGTCCGCGGACCCGCAGGCACTGCGCCGCTATGCACTGGCCGGCTTCCGGCTGCAGCCGCAGATGGTGCTGCACGGCACCGTCGACCGCGCGGTGCTGCCGGTGGTGCGTCACGTCCGGGAGGGAACCCCCGGCGACCGCGACCTGCTCGACTCGCTCGACCGGCGGACGCGCGGGGCCGCGCACGGGCCCGACCACGAGGTGCTGGCACGCGAGCTGCGGCTGCTGGTGACCGACCGGCCGGCCGGGTCCGGTTACGCCTACGTCTCCCCCGTCGGCGTACCCATGCTGCTCGCGGCCAGCTCCCGCAAGGCCGCGAGCCTGCTCACCTGGGAGGCGCTGGCGGCCTCCGACCCCGACGTGCCGGTCGAGATCGGGCACGTCTCGGCCGCGAACGACTGGGCCGTCGACCTCGCGATGGCAGCACGGCTCGGCGTCTGGTCCCGCGGCTTCCTCGCACTGCGCCGGATGAAGGACCCCGCGCCGTACGTCCCGCACTCCACGCTGCTCTGAGACCGGGGCTCGGGCGGCGATGGGGTACTCCAGTGGATACGGTCGTCCCCGCGGTCGAGGGACACGTTTCCACTGGACTACCGCACCCGACCCCCCCACCCCGCCAACTAGGATCGAGGGCATGAGCACCGTCGACCTCCCCCTGCTGCCCCTCGGCCGCGGCCGTGACCTGGAGACCGAGCGGGGCGTGGAGTGTCCGGGCGAGCTGCCGTCGGCCTCCGACCCGGACCTGGTGGCGCGGGCGAGGGCGGCGAAGGCGGCGCTGGGCGAGCGGGTGTTCGTCCTCGGCCACCACTACCAGCGCGACGAGGTCATCGAGTTCGCCGACGTCACCGGCGACTCCTTCAAGCTGGCGCGCGACGCGGCGGACCGCCCGGAGGCCGAGTTCATCGTCTTCTGCGGCGTGCACTTCATGGCCGAGTCGGCCGACATCCTCACCGCCGAGCACCAGCAGGTCGATCCTCCCCGACCTGGCGGCCGGCTGCTCGATGGCCGACATGGCCCGGCTCGCCCAGGTCGAGGACGCCTGGGACGCGCTCACCGCGGCCGGTGTCGCCGACAGCGTCGTCCCCGTGACCTACATGAACTCCAGCGCCGACATCAAGGGCTTCGTCGGCCGCCACGACGGGGTCGTGTGCACCTCCAGCAACGCAGAGACGGCGCTGGAGTGGGCCTTCGACCAGAAGTCGGACGCCAAGGTGCTCTTCCTGCCCGACCAGCACCTCGGCCGCAACACCGCCGTGCTGCAGATGGGCTTCTCGCTCGACGACTGCGTCGTGTGGAACCCCTTGCTGCCCGACGGCGGCCTGACCGCCCAGGAGCTGCGTGACGCACGGGTGATCCTGTGGCGCGGCCACTGCTCGGTGCACGGCCGGTTCACGGTCGACGTGGTCGACGAGCTGCGCGCGACCATCCCCGGCGTCCAGATCCTGGTGCACCCGGAGTGCACCCACGAGGTCGTGCTGAAGGCCGACCTGGTCGGCTCGACCGAGTTCATCATCAAGACCATCGAGGCAGCCCCGGCCGGATCGTCCTGGGCGATCGGCACCGAGCTCAACCTCGTGAAGCGGCTCGCGGCCGCCCACCCCGACAAGCAGATCACGTTCCTCGACAAGAACGTCTGCTACTGCTCGACGATGAACCGGATCGACCTGCCGCACTTCGTGTGGGCGATGGAGTCGTTGGTCGCCGGCCAGGTCGTCAACGTGATCGACGTCGACCCCGAGACCGAGCGGTGGGCCAGGATCGCGCTGCAGCGGATGCTCGACCTGCCGGGCAAGTCCCACAAGGACTGACCTACCGCGGCTGGTCGACCGGGATCTCCAGCCACACGGACGTCCCGACCTCGCCCTCCGGCAGGCCCTCGGCGAGCCCGTCGGTCAGGCCCAGCGTCCCTCCGTGGGCAGCCACGATCCGGACGCAGGTCGACAACCCGATGCCGGACCCGGCGACCCGCCGGTCGAGGCGCACCAGCGGCTCCAGCACGTGCGTGCGCTCCGCCGGGGGTACGCCGCGGCCGTTGTCGGACATCTCGAGCCGCCAGTAGCGCTCGGTGGCGTGACCGCTGACCTCGATCACGACGGGCACGTCGGGTCGGGCGAACTTCGCGGCGTTGGCGAGCAGGTTCTGCATGACGACCCGCAGCGGACCCGGGTCGCCGGGCACCGTCGGCAGGCTCGCCGACCCGCACCGTCGCGGAGGCGAGCGAGGCACCGAGGTCCTCCGTCACCACGGACAGCAGCGCCGCGAGGTCGACCGGTCTCCCGGGTGGCACCGACCCGACCGGCCGCGAAGTCGAGCAGGTCACCGATCATCGTCGACATCCGGGTCGCGCTGCGACCCGCACGCTCGATGAGGTCCCGCGACGGGTGCTCCTCCTCCATCTCCTCCAGCGCCAGGCCCAGCGACATGATCACCGCCGCCAGCGGATTCTTCAGGTCGTGGCTCACCTGGCCGGCGAAGGCGCCGAGCGCCTCGTTGGCCCAGCTGAGCTGCTCGTTGGCCGCCGCCAGCCGGCGCGAGGTGAGGTCGAGCTCGAGGACGTCGACCACCCGGTCGGCGAGGATCCGCAGCTCGGCCTCCATCTGGGCGTCGACCGGCCGCACCTCCTCGTCGTACACGCAGAGCGTGCCGATGACGACGTCGTCGGGGGTGCGCAGCGGGTGGGCGGCGTAGAACCTGATGTCGGCCAGCTCGCCGGTCACGTGGGGGTTGTCGGCGAAGCGCTCGTCGCGCGAGGCGTCCGCGACCAGGGCGGGACTCCCGTCGGCGACGACGCGCACGCACATCGAGGTTTCGCGGGGGATCCTCCCGCCCGCGAACCCCACCGTGGCGACCTGCACCTGCTCGGCGTCGGTGTGGATGTTGATGGTGGCCTTGGGGACGCCGACGATCCGCGACGCGAGGTCGACCAGGGCCTGCAGGGCGGGCGGCGTCGTACCCTCCAGGACGCCGTAGCGCTCCAGGGCCGCCATGCGTCGTTCGTCGGTGCTCACAGTCCGGGAGCCTCCCACACCGCGAGCCACCGGCTGAGGTCCTTCTCCATCGGAAGCTCGTCGGCCAGCGCGTCACGCACGGAGATCTCCAGCAGGTTGTCCCGCTGCTGGGGTCCGGTCGGGGCGAAGCCGTAGAACGTGCCCTGCTTGTAGAGGTAGACCAGCCCGAGCCGTCGCCCGCTCCCGTCGGCGAACGGGACGAGGGTGCACAGCAGGCCGGGGCCGAACCCGGACGACTCCAGCGTGGTGTTCACGGCGTGCAGGTCGGTGCACAGCCCCGCCGTGTCCTCGGGGTCGCCGGTGACGGTGAGCCAGGTGAACCCGAAGTCGTCGGAGGTGAGGCGTACGGCGGGCGTGGCCGGGTCGGCCTGCAGCAGCTCGACGACCTCGCGCTGGGTCGTCTCGAACGCTGCACCACCGGCACCGCGGTAGCAGACCGACGCCTGCCCGGTCGGCACGAGACCCATCGACGTCTGCAACGTGATGGCGGCGCTCGGCACCTCGAAGAGGGCGTCGAGGTTGGCGTGCACCGGCTCGGACCTGCCGGTGACAGACTTCCAGAAGCCCATCAGGCGTCGGGTCGGCCGAGCTCGGCCTGGATCTTCGCCAGCTGCTCGAGGCGCTGCTCGAGCGACGGGTGGGTCGCGGTGAGGGTCTTGAGCGAGGCGCCGCTGATGGCCGGCGCGATGAAGAACGCGTTCATCGCCTGGGAGGAGCGCAGGTCCTTCTGGGGGATGGTGGCGATCCCGCCGCTGATCTTCTGCAGCGCGCTCGCGAGGGCCTGAGGCTTCATCGTGAGGTGGGCGCCGGCCCGGTCCGCGGCCAGCTCGCGATAGCGGGACAGCAGCCGCGTGAGGAAGAAGCTGATCGCATAGACCACGAGGCTGACCACCAGTGTGATCAGGAAGAACGCGGCGGAGTTGCGGTCGCGCCGTCCGGCGAGCGCGCCGAACCGGGCGCCGTGCATCAGCATCCCGGCCACGATGCCGGCCGAGGACGCCACCGTCATCACCAGCACGTCGCGGTGCGCGACGTGCGACAGCTCGTGGGCCAGGACCGCCTCGAGCTCCTCGGCGGTGAGCAGCCCCTGGATGCCCGTCGTCACGCACACGACCGCCCGCTCGGGCGAGCGTCCGGTGGCGAAGGCGTTGGGGATCGCCATGTCCGCGATCCCGACCCGCGGCTTGGGCATGTCGGCGAGGGCGCAGAGCCGGTCGATCATGCCGTGCAGCTCGGGCGCCTCCTCGGGGGTCACCTCACGCGCCCGCATCGCCTTCATGGCGACCTTGTCGGAGTTCCACCACTGGTAGACGGCGACCCCGATGCCGGCGAGGCCGATGATCGGGACGAGACCGCCGTAGCCGGCGCCCGAGGCCGCGAACATCAGGCCGACGACGAGGGCCACGAACAGTGCCCCCAGCAGGAACATGACCGTCGTCATCCGGACCGTGAGCCCGGCGTCCGGCGCGAAGCGTGACGAGGCCATCAGCCGGGGATCAGGCCGTCACCGCTGAGCAGGTCCCGGACCTCCTCCAGGGTGGCGTCCGCGTGCGGCAGGATCAGGTCGGAGGAGTCGAGCGTGCCCTCCTCGTGGGGGACGGCGTGGTCGCGGACGCCGGAGAGCAACGCGGCCAGTGCCTTGCTGAACGACTCGCGGTCGCCGGTCTCGACGCCCTGCTCGACCGCCGCGTCGAGGCCGTTGAGGCGCTCCAGGGCGTCCTCCGGGACGTCGAACTGGCCCTCGCCCAGGATGCGGATGATCACCGGCTCACGCCTTGTCGGTGTCGGTGGCGGGGTCAGCGGTCTGCTGCGGCTCCGCGCTCAGGATGTCGCCGTTGTCGGCGGACTCGATCGCCTGGGGGCTGGAGCCGGCCTTGAGCCGGGCCAGCTCGGACTCCACGTCGGAGCCGGAGCTCAGCGCGTCGAGCTCGCGGGAGATGTCGTCGCCGCCGCCCGGCTGGGTGACGTCGTCGAGCGCGCCGGAGGCGAGCAGCTCGTCGATCGCGCCGGCCCGGGCCTGCATCTGCGCGGTCTTGTCCTCGGCGCGCTGGATCGCCATGCCGACGTCGCCCATCTCCTCGCCGATGCCCGACATCGCCTCGTTGATCTTGGTCGAGGCCTCGGCGGCGGTGTAGGTCGCCTTGATCGTCTCCTTGCGGGTGCGGAAGGCCTCGACCTTCGCCTGCAGCCGCTGCTGGGCGAGGGTGAGCTTCTCCTCCTCCGCCTGCAGCTGCGCGTGCTGCGTCTTCAGGTCGTTGATCTGCTGCGTCAGCCCGGACTTGCGAGTCAGTGCCTCGCGCGCGAGGTCCTCGCGGTCGACCGAGATCGCCTTCTCGGCCTGGCCCTGCAGCTTCGCCTGCTGCTGCTCGAGCTGGTTGACCTGCAGCTCCACGCGCTTGCGGGAGGTCGCGACGTCGGCCACGCCGCGGCGTACCTTGACCAGCAGGTCCTGCTGGCGCTGGTAGCTGTAGTCGAGGGTCTGCCGCGGGTCCTCCGCCCGATCGAGGGCCGTGTTGGCCTTCGACCGGAAGATCAGGCTGATGCGCTTCATGAGGCTCATGGGGCCAACCCTAGGTCCAAAGGCCAAGGCGTGCGAGGGGTCCGCGACACCCCGGTAGGCTGTCGCTGTCCTGCCAGTCCAGCCAGCAAGAGGCCCCTCGTTGTTCCGCCGCAGCAAGACCGAGACCACCGCCACCTCTCCGACCCCGGAGGAGGACGCCGCCAGGCCGGGCGCCAAGGGTCGTCCGACCCCCACGCGCAAGGAGGCCGAGGCCGCCGCGAAGGCGCGCGCCAAGGCACCGCGCACGCGCAAGGAGATGGCCGCCCAGCAGCGGGGCCAGCGCTCGGAGTCCAGCAAGAAGATCCGGCAGGCGATGAAGGACGGCGACGAGCGCTACTACATGCCGCGCGACAAGGGCCCCGTCCGCCGGTTCGTGCGTGACTTCGTCGACGCCCGCTTCTCGTTCCTCGAGGTCGTCATCCCGGTGATGCTGCTGACGCTGGTGCTGGGCTACTCCGGCAACACCACGCTGATGGAGACCGGCAACTTCATCCTGCTCGGCATGTTCGTGCTGATCATCGTCGACATCGTGACGCTGCGGTTCCGGGTCCGCCGCGAGCTCGCCCGCCGCTTCCCCGAGGAGTCGACGAAGGGCACCACGCTCTACGCCGTCTCCCGCTCCATGCAGATGCGCTTCATGCGGCTGCCCAAGGCACAGGTCAAGATCGGGACGACGCTGCCGGAGCGCTACCGCTGACGCCTGGCTCAGGCGTCGGGTAGCCCGTTGGTTTCCCCGCCCGGGCGGGGAAACCGTGACCTCGCACCCGAAACAATCCGGGCGAAGTCACAGGCTCGCGCACGAGGTTCGCAACCGCTGGCCCAACTGACGCGAGCTCAGGCGTCGTAGTCGAGGACGACCCGGGCCGACGTGGGGTGCGACTGGCAGGTGAGGACGTAGCCGCGCTCGACCTCCTCGGGCTCGAGGGCGTAGTTGGCGTCCATCTGCACCGTCCCCTCGACCAGCCGGGCGCGACACGTGCCGCAGACGCCGCCCTTGCAGGCGAACGGCAGGTCCCCGCGTACGCCGAGGGCCGCCTCGAGGACCGGCGGGCCGTCGGGGCGCAGCGGGAAGTCGCTGCTGCGACCGTCGAGCCGGATCGTGACCGCGGCCGCGCCGTCGGCGCCGTCGGCCAGGGCCGCGACCGGCGCCCGAGGCACCGGGTCCGCGTGGAACAGCTCGGTGTGGACCCGGGTGGCACCGGAGTCGCGGAGCAGGTCGCGCAGGTCGACGACCATCTGCTGCGGGCCGCACAGGAACCAGTCGTCGGTGTCTCCGAGCCCGAACGCCTCGACGATCGCGGCGAACCGCTCGCCGTCGAGCCGGCCCGAGAGCAGGTCGACGTCCTGCTGCTCGCGTGAGAGCACGTGGAGCACCTGGAAGCGGTCGGTGAAGCGGTCCTTGAGGTCGGCCACCTCCTCGAGGAACATCACCGACCGGCTGGTGCGGTTGGCGTACACGAGCGTCACCCGCGCCGCGGGCTCGCCCTCGAGCAGTGCCGTGACGATCGAGAGGATCGGGGTGATCCCGGAGCCGGCCGCGACGGCGACGTAGCGGCGTACGGCCGTGGGGTCCAGCTCGGTGGTGAAGCGCCCCGCGGGCGTCATCACCTCGAGCTCCTCACCGACCTGCAGGGCACCCACGACGCTGTCGGAGAAGGCACCGCCGGGCAGGCGTTTGACGCCGATCCGCAGCACGCCGGACGACGGCGAGGAGCAGATGGAGAAGCTGCGGCGGACGTCGTCGCGGCCGCGGATGGAGAGGTGCTGCCCGTGGGAGAAGGAGTACGCCGCGCGGAGGTCGTCGGGCACGGCGAACGTGATCGCCACCGCGTCCTCGGTGAGCTCGTCGATGGCCGCCACCCGGAGCGGGTGGATCTCGGAGTGACCGGTCACAGGGTCTTGAAGTGGTCGAAGGGCTCGCGGCAGGCGTTGCAGACCCACAGCGACTTGCAGGCCGTGGAGCCGAACCGGCTCGACTCGCGGGTGTCCGGGCTGCCGCACTGGGGGCAGCGCACGGCCAGCGTCAGGGCGACCGGACCATCGGCGGGACCGGTCGCGGCCGGCGGGGCGACGCCGTACTCCTCGAGCTTGCGGCGTCCCTCGGCGGTGACCCAGTCGGTCGTCCAGGCGGGCGCGAGCACGAACTCGACCGAGACCTCCGCGAAGCCGGCGTCCTCGAGCGCGTCGACGAGGTCGGTGCGGATCGTCTCCATGGCGGGGCAGCCGGAGTAGGTCGGCGTGATCTGGACGTGGACGCGACCACGGTCGTCCTCGGTGACGTCGCGCAGGATGCCGAGGTCGTCGATCGTGACGACCGGCAGCTCGGGGTCGAGCACCTGGGCGGCGACCTCGCGCGCCCGCAGGCCCGTCACCACGTCGCCCCCGGGTGGGAGCGGGCGAGGTGCTGCATCTCGGCGAGGAGGTAGCCCATCTGCTCGCTGTGCAGTCCGTGCCGACCACCGCCGCGCGCGGGGGCGACCTCGGGGACGACCAGCGTCGCCTCGGCCAGCACCGGCTCGATCCGGGCGAGCACGGACTCGCGCAGCGCGACCGGGTCGACGGCGACGCCGGACCCGACGAGCGCCGGGTCGAGCCAGTCGCTGACGAACAGCTCGGCGAGGTGGGGCCACTCGGCGTCGAGCGCCGCCTGCACCCGGTCGTGGCTCTCGGGCGTGCCGTCGCCGAGCCGGACGACCCAGCGGGCGGCGTGGTCGAGGTGGTAGGCGACCTCCTTGACCGCCTTGCCGGCCACGCCGGCGAGCGTCGCGTCGGTGCTGGCACGCAGCGCGGCGTACAGCTCGGACTGCCAGGCCGCGACCAGCAGCAGCCGCACCATCGCGACCCCGAAGTCGGACTGGTCGCGCTCGACGAGGTGGACGTTGCGGAAGTCGCGCTCGTCACGGAGGTAGGCGAGGTCGTCCTCGCTGCGGCCCTCCCCCTCCAGCGCCCCGGCGTGCGCGAGCAGGGCACGGGCCTGGCCGAGCTGGTCGAGCCCGATGTTGGCGAGCGCGACGTCCTCCTCGAGCTGCGGGGCGCGGGAGATCCACCACCCCATCCGCTGGGCGGAGACCAGCGCGTCGTCGGCGAGGGCGAGGACGTAGGTCACGTGGGCTGAGAGGAGACGGTCCGGGGAGCGGGTCCCCGACGAGTTGTTCGCCGGAGGAGCGGAGCGGAGGAGGTGAAGAACTCAGGGGTGCTCATAGGTGCTCGACACCTTCGGGGACGTCGTAGAACGTCGGGTGGCGGTAGATCTTGTCGGCCGCGGGGTCGAAGAAGGAGTCGCGCTCCTCGGGGGCACTGGCCTCGATGTCGGCGGAGCGGACGACCCAGAGGGAGACGCCTTCCTGCCGGCGGGTGTAGAGGTCGCGGGCGTTGCGCAGCGCCATCTCCGCGTCCGGGGCGTGCAGCGAGCCGGCGTGGACGTGGGACAGCCCCCGGCGCGAGCGCACGAAGACCTCCCACAGCGGCCACTCGCGGGTGCTCATGCGGGGTCCCTGTTCGAAGCGGAGCGCAGCGAGCATTCGAATGGGGTGCTCATGCGGCGCCCACGGTGGCGCGGGCCGCCTGCTTCTCGGCGTACGCCGTCGCCGCCTCGCGGACCCAGGCGCCGTCCTCGTGGGCGGCGACCCGGTGGGACATCCGCTGCTCGTTGCAGGGGCCGTTGCCCTTGATCACGTCGAACAGCTCGGTGAAGTCGATGTCGCCGAAGTCGTAGTGACCGCGCTCCTCGTTCCAGGCGATGTCCGGGTCGGGCAGGGTCAGGCCGAGCGCCTCGGCCTGCGGCACGGTCATGTCGACGAAGCGCTGGCGCAGGTCGTCGTTGGAGAAGCGCTTGATGCCCCAGGCCATCGACTGCGCGGAGTTGGGCGAGTCGTCGTCGGGCGGGCCGAACATCATCAGGCTCGGCCACCAGTAGCGGTCGACGGCGTCCTGGGCCATCGCCTGCTGGGCGGCGCGTGCCCCGGGAGAGCGTGTGGAGGATCTCGAAGCCCTGCCGCTGGTGGAAGGACTCCTCCTTGCAGACCCTGACCATGGCGCGGGCGTAGGGGCCGTAGGAGCAGCGGCACAGCGGCACCTGGTTGACGATCGCGGCGCCGTCGACCAGCCAGCCGATCGCGCCGACGTCGGCCCAGGTGAGGGTGGGGTAGTTGAAGATCGAGGAGTACTTCTGCCGGCCGTCGTGGAGCATGTCGAGGAGGTCGGCCCGGTCGGCGCCGAGCGTCTCCGCGGCGGCGTACAGGTAGAGGCCGTGGCCGGCCTCGTCCTGCACCTTGGCCATCAGGATCGCCTTGCGACGCAGGCTCGGCGCCCGGCTGATCCAGTTGCCCTCGGGCTGCATGCCGATGATCTCGGAGTGCGCGTGCTGGGCGATCTGGCGTACCAGGGTGCGGCGGTAGGCCTCCGGCATCTCGTCGCGCGGCTCGACCCGGCCGTCGTCGGCCAGGACCGCGGCGAAGGACGCCGGTTCGTCGGGAGCGGCCGCTCGGGGGCGGGGCTCTTCCGGGGCGGTGAAGTCGTTGCCGTACACACCTCGAGGCTACCACCGCCTGTTACACGGATCAGCATGTCGGCCGCTGACGTGTAACACCGCGGTGCGGTGTCAGGATGGGCGCCATGCCGAGCCCCACCGCCGACGTCTCCTGCCGGATCGCCTGGGTCGACGACGCCCCCGCGATCGCCCGCCTCCAGCTGCGTGCGCGCTCGCACGACCTGGGCACGCTGCTGCCCGCCGAGGCGCTCGCGGTGGAGCCCGAGGCGGCCGAGGCGGCGTGGCATCAGGCGCTGGCCCGCCCGGCGGACGCGCGGGTACGGGTGCTGGTGGCGTTGGAGCGCAACAAGGTGACCGGCTTCGCGATCACCTCCCCCGCCACCGACCCCGACTGCGACCCGGTCTCCGACGGCGAGCTGATGGAGCTGACCATCGACCCGGACGAGCGGGGCCTCGGCCACGGCTCGCGACTGCTGCAGGCCGGCATCGAGACGCTCGCCGCCGACCGGTTCACGCGAGCCGTGTTCTGGGCGCTGGCGGGCGACGACGCGCTCCGGGCCTTCCTCGCCTCGGCCGGCTGGGCGCCGGACACCGCCCATCGCGAGCTCGACCTCGACGGCAGCGGCACCACGACCGTGAAGCAGGTGCGGCTCCACGCCGCGATCGGCTCCGAGGACGCCTGACCGGAGCCGCTCGGGTGGCGTCCTTGACCCGATTTGGCACACTGGCCGGCATGGGACCGCTCCCGCAGCTCTACCGCTACCTCGTGGCGGGACTGGCGCTGCTCGTCTCGCTGGCCGGCGGGGTGTGGCTGGCGGGCCGGCTGGAGCTCCCCCTCGGCGGCTTCGGCGTCGGCCTGGGAGCCGGCTGCCTGATCGCCTTCGTCCTGGTCCACGACTTTCGCGGGGAGCGTCCCACGCACACCGAGCGTCGCCGCTGAGGCCGTGGTCCGGCCGTAGGGTCGGCGGGTGACGACCCCGGACCCGGAACGCGCTGCGGTCGTCCGGGACAGCCTCGGGGTCGGGATCGCGACCGGGCTCTACGGCACCTCCTTCGGTGCGGTCGCCGTCGGCTCCGGGCTCAGCGTGGCCCAGACCTGCGCGCTGTCGCTGGTGATGTTCACCGGGGCGTCGCAGTTCGCGCTGGTCGGCGTGCTCGCCGCCGGCGGTACGCCGTTCGCCGGCGCCCTGACCGCCCTGCTGCTCGGCACCCGGAACACCCTCTACGGACTGCGGGTCGGACCGATGCTCGGCTGGACCGGCGGGCGGCGGCTGGCCGCTGCCCAGATCCTGATCGACGAGTCGACCGCGATGGCGGTGACCCGGCACTCCCGGTCGCTGGCGCGGGTCGGCTTCCTGGCCACCGGGCTGTCGATCTTCGTGCTGTGGAACCTGTTCACCCTCCTCGGTGCCGTCGCAGGCTCGGCACTCGGCGACCCGCGCACCTACGGACTCGACGCCGCCGTCGGGGCCGCGTTCCTGGCGCTGGTGTGGCCGCGGCTGGCGGAGCGGCGCAACCAGTGGGTGGCCCTCGCGTCGGCGGCGCTGGCGCTGGCACTCGTGCCGGTCGCGGCCGCCGGCGTACCCGTGCTCGCCGCAGGCGGCGTGGCACTGCTCGCGGGCGTGCTGGGACGACGGGACGCGCGATGAGCGTCTGGATCGCGGTGGTGGCGGCCGGGATCGGCTGCTACCTGCTCAAGCTCGCCGGTCTCTCCATCCCCGCGAAGGTGGTCGAGCACCCCGTCATGTCGCGGGTCGCCGACTACATCCCGGTCGCGCTGCTCTCGGCCCTGGTCGCCGTCCAGGTGTTCGCGTCGGGCCCCGCGCTCGTGGTCGACGCCCGGCTCGCGGGCCTGGCCGTCGCGTTCGTGCTGCTCCTGCTGCGCGCGCCGTTCCTGGTCGTGGTGTTCGGGGCGGCGCTGGTCGCCGCCCTGCTGCGGCTGCTCTGAGGACCGGTGACGGGCGGCCGCGGGGGTCGCCGTTGGTGACCAATCGACAGGTTTTCGCCCCGGATCACTGTGGTTGGTGACCAATCGGCACGCACCGGGGCACCCGAGTCGCACCCGACTCGACGCCGAGGGAGGCGCAGCTCGCCAGCTCGACCAGCCGCCGGGTCAGCCCTGCTGGTCGAAGACCGAGTCGAAGCTCGCGGTCGGGGCGGGGTAGTCGAAGCGGCGCAGGAACTCGAGCGCCTCGGGGGCGCCGTGGAGGCGGTCCATGGAGGCGTCCTCCCACTCGACCGAGATCGGACCGGTGTAGCCGATGGCGTTGAGCGCGCGGAAGCAGTCCTCCCACGGGACGTCGCCCCGACCGGCGGAGACGAAGTCCCAGCCGCGGTGCTGGTCGCCCCAGGGCAGGTGCGAGGAGAGGACGCCGTTGCGGCCGCCGCCCATCCGCATCCGGGTGTCCTTGCAGTCCACGTGGTAGATCCGGTCGGCGAAGTCGGTGATGAAGGCGACCGTGTCGAGGCCCTGCCAGACCATGTGGGAGGGGTCCCAGTTGATGCCGAACGCCGGGCGGTTGCCGACCGCGTCGAGCGCGCGGCGGGTCGACCAGTAGTCGTAGGCGATCTCCGAGGGGTGCACCTCGTGGGCGAAGCGGACGCCGCACTCGTCGAAGACGTCGAGGATCGGGTTCCAGCGGTCGGCGAAGTCCTGGTAGCCGGCCTCGATGGTGGTGGCCGGCACCGGCGGGAACATCGCGACGTACTGCCAGATCGAGGAGCCGGTGAAGCCGACGACGGTGTCGACGCCGAGCTTCTGCGCGAGCCGGGCGGTGTGCTGCATCTCCTCGGCGGCTCGTCGCCGGACCCCCTCGGGATCGCCGTCGCCCCACACCCGCGAGCCGACGATCGCGCGGTGGCGGTCGTCGATCGGGTCGTCGCACACCGCCTGGCCGGTCAGGTGGTTGGAGATCGCCCACAGCTTCAGCCCGTGCTTGTCCAGGATGCCGAGCCGCTCCGCGACGTAGTCGTCGTCGTCCCAGCGCCACGCGTCGAGGTGCTCGCCGGAGACCGCGATCTCGAGGCCGTCGTAGCCCCAGCCCGCGGCGTGGGCCGCCACCTCCTCCAGCGTGAGGTCGACCCACTGGCCGGTGAACAGGGTGTAGGGGCGGCGGGCCGTCATCCGGGGTCCCCGCGGAATCGTGAGGTGGAGGAGCGAAGCGGGGGATCCTCGCCATCTCGTGGGGTGGTCATCGGGTCTCCTTCGGGTCGACGGACGTGCCTGAGCCTGCCGCACTCTGCTCGATCGCGGCCAGCACCCGTTGTACGGCGAGGCCGTCGGCGAACGAGGGCGACGGGGCGCGGCCCTCGCCCAGGCAGCGGAGCAGGTCGGCGGCCTGGGAGGTGAAGGTGTGGTCCCAGCCGAGCACGTGGCCCGGCGGCCACCAGCTCTCGACGTACGGCTGACCGGGGTCGGTGACGAGCAGCCGGGTGAACGACGTGGCGCCGTCGAGGCAGACCTGGAGCTCGTTGAGCGCCTCCAGGTCGAAGCGGACCGCGCCGCGCGAGCCGTAGAGCTCGACGAGCAGGGAGTTCTTGCGGCCGGTCGCCATCCGCGTCACCTCGACCGAGGCGACCGCTCCCCCGTCGAGCTGGAGCGTGGCCCACGCGGCGTCGTCGACGGTCACGTCCTCACGACCCTGCTCACCGACCCGCTGCGGCACGAAGGTGCGGACCTCGCCGTTGACCCGGACCACGTCCTGGCCGAGCAGATAATGGACCTGGTCGACCGCGTGTGAGGCCAGGTCGCCCAGCGCCCCGGAGCCGGCGGTCTCGCGACGCAGCCGCCAGGTCATGGGGGCGTCGTCGTCGGCCAGCCAGTCCTGGAGGTAGGCGACACGGGCCTGCCGGACCTGACCGAGCCGGCCGGACTCGACGTACTGCCGGGCGAGCGCGAGCGCCGGGATCCGTCGGTAGTTGAAGCCGACCATCGCATGGACGCCGCGCTCGTCGGCCCGGGCGGCGGCGTCGGCCATGGCCTCGGCCTCGGCGACGGTGTTGGCGAGCGGCTTCTCGACGAGCACGTGCTTGCCGGCCTCGAGGGCGGCGATCGCCATGGCCGCGTGCAGGTGGCCGGGGACGCAGAGGTCGACGACGTCGACCGCGTTGTCGGCCAGCACCGCGTCGTAGTCGGTGGAGACCGAGTCCCAGCCGAGGGTGCGGGCGGCGTGCTCGAGGGAGTCGCGGTCGCGGCCGACGACGACGTGGCGGCGTACGCCGGGGACGTCGGGGTAGAACGCACCGACGTTGCGCCAGGCGTTGGAGTGGGCCTTGCCCATGAAGGCGTGGCCGACCATGGCGACGCCGTAGGTGCGTGGCGGGGTCTGCTCGGTCATGCGAGGCTCCTGAGGTGGGCCAGGCCGTCGGCGGCGAGGGCGTCGGGCGAGGCCGCGAGCGGGCGCCAGATCGACGCGGCGCGCGCGATGGCGTCGTTGTCGGGGGTGAAGCTCTCGATGTTCAGTGCGCCGTCGTAGCCGACCTCGTCGAGCGCGGCGACCAGGCCCTGCCAGTCGACCTGGTCGCCGCCCGGGGCGCCGCGGTCGCTGCCGCTGGCCTGGACGTGCACGAGGTGGCGACCCGTGGCGCGCACGGCATCGCCGCTGGAGCGTTCCTCGAGGTGGAGGTGGTAGGTGTCGAGCGCCAGGCCGCAGCCCTCGCCGAGCAGGTCGCCGAGGCCGGTGAGGGCCTGGTCGACGGTGTTGACCAGCGAGGTCTCGTAGCGGTTGAGCGGCTCGATGCCGATCGCGACGCCCGCGTCCACGGCGTGGTCCACGACGGGCGAGAGGTGCTCGCGCCACTCGGCGTACGTCCTGGCGCGCTCGGCGTCGTCCATCCGCCAGCAGCGGCCGGTCTCGGCGTAGAACGGGCCGCACACGCTGGGCGCCCCGATGCCGGAGGCGAGGTCGAGGCAGGCGCGGAGGTAGTCCTGGGTCGCCGCGACCTGCGCGTCCGTGCCCGCCACGAGGGTGCGGCCCGGAGCCATCGCCCCCACGACGTACGGCGCCAGGCCGGTGTCGTCGAGCGCGGCCCGGACCCCGGCGACCGTGAGGTCCCCGACGTTCTCCAGGGGGAGCTCGATCGCGTCGAAGCCGAGGTCCGCCACACGGCGGGCGAGCGCGGGCAGCGTGGCGTCGGTGAGCGGTGACTGCCACACCCAGGTGTTGACGCCGATGGGTCTCACGCGCGCTCTCCTGTCGGAGTCGGGTGGGTGGAGGTGCAGGGTGGGTGGGGCCGGCCGCCGGCTGCTGCCCGGCGGCCGGCCCCGTCGTACGGGACCGTCAGGCATGCGTCACGGGATGACGCGGTCCTGCCAGACCTGCGGGTAGCCCGGCAGGTCCTCGCCACCGAACTTCGCGTAGTGGCCGTCGGGCATGCCCTCGTTGGCCGCCAGGAAGTCGGCACGCTCGGCCTCGGTGATCGGCTCCTGCGGGAGCACCCACTCGGCCGGCACCTCCTCGCCGGCGAAGACCTTCTCGACCGCGAGCAGCGGGGTGCGCCACTGGAAGTTCGAGTAGACGGGCGCCAGGCCGTTGAGCCCGGTCTCCTCCCACTTGCGCAGGAAGCTCATCTCGTCCTCGCCGGTCATGACGGGGTAGTCGACACCGGCGTCCTCGAACGCCTCGATGGCGGCGACGGCGCCGTCGCCGGCGTCCATCCAGACACCCTGGACCTCGCCGGAGGCGAGCTCGTCGGTGATGATCTTCTTGATCTCCGCCGGGTCGGCCCCGGTGAAGTAGTCGACGGCCTCGATGCCGTTCTCCTCGAAGATCTTCTCGGCGGCCGCCCAGCGGGTCTCGAGCACGTCGACACCGGGCAGGATCCGCAGCGCGACGACCTTGTCGCCCTCCTCGAGGTTCTCGCTGAGGAACTCGGCGGTGGCGATGCCCCACGCGTAGCCACCGATGGGGTGGATGAACGTGGTGTAGCAGTCGGTCTCGACACCGCGGTCGAAGATGATGACCGGCTTGCCGGTCTCACAGGCGCGCTCGACGGCCGGCGTCATCGCGGCCGTGGAGTTCGGCGAGATGATGAAGGCGTCGCAGTTGCCCTCGCTGATGAAGTAGTCGATGTCGTCGATCTGCGTGTTGTCGTCGTCGCCCGCGTCGCGGGTCTCCATCTCGGAGATCACCCCGGCGTCGACGAGGACCTCGAGCTGCTGGTTCATGGTGATCCAGCCGGTCTGGCGCCACGGGTTGGAGATCGAGGCGTTGGCGAAGCAGACCTTGTCGCCGCCGTTGCCGCCGGCGTACTCCGAGGTGTCGGTCATCTCGCCGTCGATGTACTGGAGCCACGGCTCGGACGGGTCGCCCTCGAAGCTGGCGCCCATCTGCTCCATCTGCTCGTCGTAGTCGGCCTGGACGAACCACTCCTCGCTCGAGCTCGACTCACCCTCGGCCGGCTCACCGGCAGCGTCCGGTTCGTCGAGCGAGCTGTCGGTGCTGCACGCCGTGAGCAGCGCCAGCACCGCGGCGGACGCCGCGACGGCTCCCCTGATCTTGCGACTGCGCATCAGATGTTCTCCCTCTGTGTGGTGCCCGGTGCGGGCGTGGTGGTGGTGCTTCCGAGAGCGGTGGATGGCTGGCTGGAGCCGCGTGGGCGGCGTCCGACCTGCCAGGCGCGGCCGGCGGCCGCGACGGCGAGGATGATGATCAGGCCCTGCACGGTGTCGCGCCACGTGGACGCGATCTCCAGGGCGGTCAGCAGCGTGAAGAGGAGCTCCAGCGCGAACGCGCCGGCCGCGGCGGAGAGCACCCAGCCACGCCCGCCGCCGAGCAGCACGCCACCGAGCACGACCGCGGTGATCGCGGTGAACTCGTAGCCCTGGCCGACCGAGGGGTGCACCCCGGCGTACCCGACCAGGATGATGCCGGCGACCGTCGCGGACAGCGACGACAGCATGAACGCGCGGGTCTTGAGCCACCACACGGACGTGCCCGACACCGCGGCGGCGGCCGGGTTGTCACCGGCGGCCACCAGGCTGCGGCCGAAGGGCCGGCGCATCAGCCACGAGGCGAGGGCGGCCAGGACCACGAAGATGAGGAGGGGGTAGGGCACGACCTCGACGACGGGTACGCCCTCGATGGCGCCGCGTCCGATCTGGCGGAACTCGTCGACCGGGTTGCCGGTGGCGGCGCCGCCGGTGAGGTAGCGGACGAGCCCGCCGAGCGCCAGCATCATGCCGAGCGTCACGATGAAGCTCGGCACGCGCAGCAGCGTCGTCGCCAGGCCGTTCAGCAGACCGATCAGGGCGCCGACGGCGATCATCAGGAGCATCACCGGGAGGATCCGGCCGGTGTCGTCCCCGATCAGGTTGCCGGCCATGACGACCTGCGCGGTGACGACCGCGGCCATCGAGAGGTCGAACTCGCCGGAGACGATGACGAAGTACTGCCCCATCGCGGCGATGGCGATCGGCGCCGTGCGACCCATGAAGCGGATCAGCACGCCCGGGTCGCTGAAGTTGGGGTTGGCCAGCGCGGTGGCGACCACCAGCACGACCACGAGGACGAACACGAAACCGCCCGGGGTGCCGGCGGCCGCGAGGGTGCGGGCGCCGAGGCCGCCCCGGTGGGCGGGCAGCGGCTCGCGCTTCCCGGCGGACGGGTCGGTGAGGTGGCGCAGGACGTCGGTCACGGCCGGTTACCTCGCTTCCTGGAGGGCGGCGTCGAGCCCGGTCGGTCGTTCGAAGGGCGCGGGTCGGCGGTCGATCTCCCGGCGCGCGTAGACGGCGACGGCGGCCACGATGACCACCCCGCGGATCACGTCGCGCAGGAACGGGTTCACCTGCATGACGCCCATGACGTTGTCGAGGACGGCGAAGATCGCGACCCCCGCGAGGGTGCCGGTGACGTTGCCCTTGCCGCCCGCGAGCAGGGTGCCGCCGAGGACGACGGCGGCGATCGACATCAGGTCGTAGCCGCCCTGGGTGCCGATGGTGGGGCTGCCGACGCTGAGCCGCGCGAGCAGCAGCAGGCCGGCCATCGCCGTCAGCACCGAGCACAGGACGTGGGCCGCGACCACCGGGACCCAGGTGCGGATGCCGGACATCCGGGCGACCTCGGGGTTGCCGCCCACGGCGTACAGGTGGTGCCCGAGGCGGGTACGGCGCAGCATCCAGATCGCGAGCAGCGCGCAGCCGATCATGATCAGCCACGAGACCGGGACCGGTCCGACCTGGGTGGCGCCGATCAGCCGGAAGGAGCGGGGGGCGGAGCCGTGGTTGCCCTGGTAGTTGGTGGAGAGGTAGCCGCTGATGATCAACCCGACGCCGAGGGTGGCGACGAACCCGTGGACGCCCAGCTTGCTCACGATCAGGCCGTTCGCCAGCCCGATGAGGGCGGCGACGCCGAGGGCCGCGAGCACGCCGGGGAGCACGCTGCCGGTCTGGCCGGCCATGATGCCGCCGGCGACGACGCTGGTGAGGCTGGCCACGAACGGCACCGACAGGTCGAGGCTGCCGACCAGGATCACCAGGGTCTGCCCGATGGCGATGAAGCCGAGCACGCTCATCAGGGTCAGGATCGAGCGGATGTTCCCCATGCTGAAGAAGCTGCGGCCCTCGAGGGCGGTGAGGACCGCCCCGACGACGATCACGAGCAGCAGGACGCCGACCACGATCCCGGTGGAGGTGAGACGCTTCACGCGGCACCACCCTCGGACCGGTGGGTGACGCCGGTGGCGAGCGCGAGCACCTGCTCCTCGGTCGAGCCCGGGGGCAGCTCGCCGGCGAGCCGCCCGTCGCGCATCACCAGGATCCGGTCGGACATGCCGATCACCTCGGGCAGCTCGCTGGAGACCATCAGGATGCTGACGCCCTCGGCGGCGAGGGTGCGCATCAGCTCGTAGATGCCGTGCTTGGCGCCGACGTCGATGCCGCGCGTCGGCTCGTCCATCAGCACGACCTGGGGGCGCGCCGCCAGCCAGCGGGCGAGGACGACCTTCTGCTGGTTGCCGCCGGAGAGGAACTGCACCTCCTGGTCCATCGCCCGCGCCGAGACCGCCAGCGAGGACAGCAGGCCGGGCATCTCGCGCCGGACCTGGGGAGTGCGCCGCGGGAAGACCGCGCGGACCACCCCGAGCGCGTTGTCGAGGATCGTCTGGTGCAGGGCGAGACCGGTGGCCTTGCGGTCCTCGGTGATCATCGCCAGTCCGTGGCGGATCGCGCGGCGCGGCGAGGTGACGGTGCGGGGGGTGCCGTCGACGAGCAGCTCGCCACGGGCGAGGGGACGTACGCCGAAGACCGCCTCGAGCAGCTCGGTCCGCCCCGACCCCTGGAGGCCGGCCACGCCGACGATCTCGCCGGCCCGGACGGTGAGGTCGACGGCGTCGACGTACCCGTTGCCTGCGCCGCGGAGCTCGAGCCGCGGCTCCCCGACCGTCGTCCCCTCGACCTTGTCGGGGAAGAACGAGGAGATCGAGCGGCCGACCATCAGCCGCACCAGGCCGGCGTCGTCGAGGTCGGCGGCCGGCTCGGTGGTGACCTGCTGGCCGTCCTTGAGGACGGTGATCGTGTCGCAGAGGTCGAAGACCTCCTTGAGCCGGTGGGAGACGTAGAGGATCGCGACGCCGCGCTCGGTGAGGCCCCGGATGATGCCGTAGAGCAGCTCGACCTCGTGGTCGGCGAGCGCGGCGGTCGGCTCGTCCATCGAGATCACGCGGGCGTCGAAGCTGATGGCCTTGGCGATCTCGACGATCTGCTGCTCGGCGACCGAGAGGGTGCGCACCCGCTGCCCCGGGCGGATCCCGCTGACCCCGAGCCCGTCGAGCAGCTCCTGGGTGTCGCGCTGCATCCGGCCGATGTCGACCGAGCCGCGGCGCCGGGGCTCGCGACCGAGCCAGACGTTCTCGGCCACCGAGCGCTCCGGGAGCAGGTTGAACTCCTGGAAGACGGTGGCGATGCCGGCGTGCTGCGCCTGCAGCGGGTGGCTGAACGTGACCGCCTCGCCCGCGACCTCGATCGTGCCGGAGTCGGGCTGGTGGACGCCGGCCAGCAGCTTCATCAGCGTGGACTTGCCGGCGCCGTTCTCCCCCACGAGGCCGAGCACCTGCCCGGCGCGCAGCT
Organism: uncultured Actinomycetota bacterium; assembly: GCA_963754575.1. Taxonomy (GTDB): domain Bacteria; phylum Actinomycetota; class Actinomycetes; order Propionibacteriales; family Nocardioidaceae; genus Nocardioides. Next base: position 24,403 of record CAVWGQ010000023.1, read on the forward strand.
CGAGCTCCGCGTCAGCGAGGACGGTGTGGCCGGCGAAGCTCTTCGAGAGGCCGCGGCCGCGGAGCACGACGTCACCGAGGTGGCTCTCGGGGGTGCGGGGCGCCGCGATGTCCTGGGTGGGGCTCACGGGGTCACTGTGGCATGCGTCACGCGCTTTTGTCGAGAGTCCGGCAGAAGTTGTGTGCTGGACGTAACTAAGTCGTGGGTGGTTCACTCTGCAGGTGCGGACCAGCGACGTCTTCGAGCTGCTGCGGGACGGCCAGCCCCGGACCCGGGCGCAGCTCGCCGAGACCAGCGGCCTGGCCCGCTCCACCATCACCTCACGCATCGACATCCTGCTGCGGCTCGGCCTGGTCACCCCGATCGGTGACGCGGCCTCGACCGGCGGGCGACCGCCCTCCCTGCTCGCCTTCAACCCCGCCGCGCGCGTCGTGGCCGGGGTCGACCTCGGGGCCTCGCACGCCCGGGTGGCGATCGCCGACCTGTCCGGCACGGTCCTCGCGGAGCGGCGTACGGTCCTCGACATCGCCGAGGGCCCGGACCGGGTCCTGGGCTGGACCACCGGCGCGGTGCTGGAGCTCCTCGAGGAGGCAGGACGGCGCCGCGAGGACCTGGCGGCGATCGGGATGGGGCTGCCCGGACCGGTGCAGCACTCGAGCGGCCGGGCGATCAACCCGCCGATCATGCCGGGCTGGGACCGCTACGACGTGCCCGGCCACGTGCAGCGCGCCATCGAGGTGCCGGTCATGGTCGACAACGACGTGAACATCATGGCGCTCGGTGAGCGGCACGTGCACCTGCCGGCCGTGAGCGACCTGGTCTTCGTCAAGGTGGGCACCGGCATCGGCGCCGGCATCATCTCCGGCGGCGCGCTCCAGCGCGGGGCCCAGGGCACCGCGGGCGACGTCGGGCACGTCCGGATCCCGCGTGGCGAGGGCATCTGGTGCCGCTGCGGCAACGAGGGCTGCCTCGAGGCGGTCGCCTCGGGGGCCGCCGTCGCCACCGCGCTGCGGCTCCGCCGGACTCGACGCGGCCGACGGGGCGGACGTCGTACGCCTGACCCGCGGTGGCGACGTGCAGGCGATCCAGGCCGTGCGCCAGGCCGGACGCGACCTCGGCGAGGTGCTCGCGATGCTGGTCAACCTCGTCAACCCGTCGGTCGTGGTGATCGGCGGTCCGCTCGCCGAGGCCGGCGAGCACCTGCTGGCCGGCATCCGCGAGGTCGTCTACCAGCGCTCGTTGCCGCTCGCGACCGAGCAGCTGCAGCTGGTCTCGTCGGTGGCGGGCGAGCGGGCCGGCATCCTCGGCGCCGCCGCGCTGGCCATCGGCCACGCCCTCTCCCCCGAGGTGATCGAGGCGGCCTCGCTGGGCGTCAGCGCCTGAGGTTCTTGAGCGAGTCCGTACGTTCCTGGGGCATCCAGCGGTGCCGAACTGCTGGTTCCCCGGATATCCGGGGAAATGGCAGCGCCCTCACGCCAACCCCAGGAGCTCCTCGAGCCCGACCGTCAGACCGGGGTGGGCACCGATCGCGCGCAGTCCCGTGAGGACGCCGGGGGTGAAGGACGCACGGTCCATCGAGTCGTGCCGGATCGTGAGGGTCTCCCCCAGCCCCCCGAGGATCACCTCCTGGTGCGCGACCAGGCCCCGGGAGCGGACGGAGTGGACCCGCACGCCGTCCACGTCGGCACCGCGAGCGCCGTCGAGCCCGGTGGAGGTGGCGTCCGGCACGGGTGCGGAGCCGGCCTCGGAGCGGACGGCCGCGATCAGCTCCGCCGTACGCCGCGCGGTGCCCGAGGGCGCGTCCGCCTTGTCCGGGTGGTGCAGCTCGACGACCTCGACGGACTCGAAGAAGGGGGCCGCCTCGGCGGCGAACCGCATCATCAGCACCGCGCCGATGGAGAAGTTGGGGGCGATCAGCACGCCCACCGAGGGGGCGCCGTCCAGCCATCCCCGCAGCGTCGCGAGCCGGTCGTCGTCGAAGCCGGTCGTGCCGACGACGGCATGGATGCCGTGCTCGACACAGAAGTGCAGGTTGTCCATGACCACGTCAGGGTGGGTGAAGTCCACGACCGCCTCGACCCCGGCGTCGGTCAGCGTGTCGAGCGAGTCGTCGGCGTCGACGCGAGCGACCAGCTCGAGGCCCTCGGCCTCGTCCACCGCACGACACACCTCGCGCCCGACCTTGCCCAGCGCGCCGAGCACCCCGACCCTCATCGACTCGCTCACAGATCCCAACCTAGCCGGGGGTCGCTGACGCTGCAGCGTCGGTAGTGGCAGGCTAGGGGTCATGGCCCTGCAGCAGATCCCGCCGCGTATCCGGTGGGCGGTCGACATGATGGACGTCCAGCCGAACGACAACGTGCTCGAGATCGGCTGCGGACCCGGACACGCGGCGGAGCTGATCTGCCAGCGGCTGCAGACCGGCAAGCTCTTCGCCATCGACCGCTCGGAGTCCGGCGTCGACCGCACCAAGCGCCGCTGCGCGAAGCACGTGGAGGCCGGTCGCCTCACGGTGCGCCAGATCGACCTGGCCACGCTGCGGGTGCCGGTCAAGCGGCTCAACAAGGTCTTCGCGTTCAACGTCAACCTGTTCTGGGTGCGTGACTGCCGCGACGAGCTGGCGCTGCTCCACGAGCGGGTCGTCCCCGGCGGCGCGGTCTACCTCTTCTACGAGGCCAAGCAGCCCGAGCTGGTGCCGACGATCGTGCAGAAGGGCTCCGAGGCCCTCACCAAGGCCGGCTTCCGGGTCTCCGTCGTCGAGCAGAAGGCTCCCCCGGTCGTCGGGCTCGTCGCCAAGCGGTGATCACGCCCGAGCTCGCGAGGGCGTGATCGTTGGTGGTTGAGCAGCGAGCGCGACTGAGGAACGAGGTCGCGACCGAGCGTGTCGAAACCAGGTGAGGCTCACCGGGACCTCAACCCCCAGGACCGACCACCGCGAGGATCTCGGGCTGGGTGAAGAGGGCTGCGCCCGACGGCGCGTACGTCGTCCCCGGTCACCGCGTCGATCCGGGCGATCACCTCACCGATCGGCAGCAGCTCGTCGTAGATCAGCTCGGCCTTCGCCAGCCGCGACATCCGCGACCCGCTGTCCTCCAGGCCGAGCACCAGCCCGCCCCGCAGCTGGCCCTGGCCGCGCTCGAGCTCCTCGTCGGTGATCCCGTCGGCGGCCACCGAGGCCAGCTCGGCGCGCACGGTGGCCAGCACCTCGTCGACCTTGCGGAGGCAGGCAGCCGACCGAGACGCCGACCAGGCCGGCGTCGTGGTGGTGGGACCCGAAGCTGAACACGCTGTAGGCGAGGCCGCGGCGCTCGCGGACCTCCTGGAACAGCCGGGACGACGTGCCGCCCCCGAGCGCGGTGTTGAGCACGCCGAGGGCGTAGCGGCGCTCGTCGTGGCGGGTGAACCCGTTGACGCCGAGCACCAGGTTGACCTGCTCGAAGGGCCGCTCGACGGTGCTGGTGCCGGGGTGGACCCGGCGTACGCGACTGGTCTGGCGGGGCACGACGGGCGCCTCGTCGCGGTTGAGGAAGCCCTGGCGGCCGAAGGCCTTGCGGACCAGGCGTACGACGGCCGTGTGGTCGAGGTTGCCCGCGGCGGCGACCACCATGTTGGCGGGCCGGTAGTGGCGCCGGTGGAAGCGGGCCACCTGGTCACGCGTCAGCGCCTCGATCGACTCGACGGTGCCGGCGATCGGCCGACCCAGCGGGCTGTCCCCCCACGCCTGGGTGGCGAAGAGGTTGTGGACGACGTCGTCGGGGTCGTCGTCGTGCATGGCGATCTCGTCGAGGATCACGTCGCGCTCCGCCTCGACGTCGGCGGCGGCCAGCAGCGAGTCGGTCACCATGTCGCCGAGCACGTCGACGGCCAGCGGCAGGTCGTCGTCGAGGACCCGCGCGTGGAAGCAGGTGTACTCCTTCGCGGTGAAGGCGTTGAACTCCCCGCCCACCGCGTCGAGCTCCACCGAGATGTCCATCGCCGTGCGCCCCCGGGTGCCCTTGAACAGCAGGTGCTCGAGGAAGTGGGAGCAGCCGTGCAGCGTGGGCGTCTCGTCGCGCGAGCCGACCCCGACCCACACCCCGACGCTCGCCGAGCGGACGCCCGGCAGCTGCTCGGTGATGACACGGAGCCCTCCGGGCAGGACCGTACGCCGGACCCGCCCGGTCACCAGTCCCTCGGAGTTGCGGACCGTCTCCAGGGTGCGGGTGCCGCCGATCTTCTGGTCAACGGACAACCGGCCCACAGCGTGGTGCTGTGAGCCGGTCGTCCGCGTGGAGCGAGAGGTCACTCGGAGTCGTCCGAGCCGTCCTCGTCAGAGCCCTCGGCGCCGTCCTCGACGACCGGGACCAGCGACAGCTTGCCGCGGTCGTCGATCTCGGCGATCTGGACCTGGACCTTCTGGCCCACCGAGACGACGTCCTCGACGGCCTCGACGCGCTTGCCACCGGCGAGCGACCGCAGCTTGCTGATGTGCAGCAGCCCGTCCTTGCCCGGCATCAGTGAGACGAACGCACCGAAGTTCGTCGTCTTGACGACCGTGCCGAGGTAGCGCTCGCCGATCTCGGGCATGGTCGGGTTGGCGATCGCGTTGACGGCGGCCTTGGCAGCCTCGGCCGCCTCGCCGTTGGTGGCACCGATGTAGACGGTGCCGTCGTCCTCGATCGACAGCGTGGCGCCGGTGTCGTCCTGGATCTGGTTGATGATCTTGCCCTTGGGACCGATCACCTCGCCGATCTTGTCGACCGGCACCATGACGGTGATGATCCGCGGGGCGTAGGACGACATCTCCTCGGGAGCGTCGATCGCCTCGCCCATCACCTCGAGGATCGCGAGCCGGGCGTCCTTGGCCTGCGTCAGCGCGGAGGCGAGGACCTCGGCCGGGAGGCCGTCGAGCTTGGTGTCGAGCTGCAGCGCGGTGATGAACTCGCGGGTGCCGGCGACCTTGAAGTCCATGTCGCCGAAGGCGTCCTCGGCGCCGAGGATGTCGGTCAGCGCGACGTACTCGGTCCTGCCGTCGACCTCACCGGAGATCAGGCCCATCGCGATGCCGGCGACGGCGGCCCGCAGCGGGACACCCGCCTGCAGCAGCGACATGGTCGAGGCGCAGACCGAGCCCATCGAGGTGGAGCCGTTGGAGCCCATGGCCTCCGACAGCTGGCGGATGGCGTAGGGGAACTCCTCGCGGGAGGGCAGCACCGGCATCAGTGCGCGGCGCGCGAGCGCACCGTGGCCGACCTCGCGACGCTTCGGCGAGCCGACCCGGCCGGTCTCACCGGTGGAGAACGGCGGGAAGACGTACTTGTGCATGTAGCGACGCTTCTTCTCCGGGGAGAGAGTGTCGAGCTGCTGCTCCATCTTGAGCATGTCGAGGGTGGTGACGCCCAGGATCTGGGTTTCGCCACGCTCGAACAGCGCGGACCCGTGGACGCGGGGCAGCACGCCGACCTCGGCGTGCAGCGGCCGGATGTCGGCCAGGCCGCGGCCGTCCATGCGGACCTTGTCGCGCAGCACGCGCTCGCGCACGAGCTCCTTGTTGACCGCGCGGAAGGCCGCGCCGATCTCCTTCTCGCGGCCCTCGAACTGGCCGGCGAGGCGGTCGATGACGGACGCCTTGATCTCGTCGGTGCGCGCCTCGCGCTCCTGCTTGTCGGCGATGGTCATCGCCGAGCCGAGGTCGCCCTTCGCGGCGGCCTCGACCGCGGCGTAGGCGTCGTCCTCGAAGTCGAGGAAGACCGGGAACTCCTGGACCGGCTTGGCGGCCACGTTGGCCAGCTCGACCTGCGCCTCGACCAGCTGCTTGATGAAGGGCTTGGCGGCGTCGAGGCCGGATGCCACGACCTCCTCGTTGGGAGCCTTGGTGCCGCTCTGGATGAGGTCCCAGGCCTGCTCGGGCGCCTCGGCCTCGACCATCATGATCGCGACGTCACCGGTGTCGGTGACGCGACCCGCGACCACCATGTCGAACACGGCGCTCTCGAGCTGGCTGTGCGACGGGAAGGCGACCCACTGGCCCTCGATGAGGGCGACACGGACGCCGCCGACCGGGCCGGAGAACGGCAGGCCGGAGAGCTGGGTGGAGAGCGACGCGGCGTTGATCGCGAGCACGTCGTACGGGGCGTCGGGGTTGAGCGCCATGACGGTGATGACGACCTGGACCTCGTTGCGCAGACCCTTCTTGAAGGTCGGGCGCAGCGGGCGGTCGATGAGGCGGCAGGTGAGGATCGCGTCCTCGCCCGGGCGACCCTCGGAGCGGAAGAACGAGCCGGGGATCTGGCCCGCGGCGTACATCCGCTCCTCGACGTCGATCGTCAGGGGGAAGAAGTCGAAGTGGTCCTTGGGGTGCTTGCCGGCGGTGGTGGCCGAGAGCAGCATCGTGTCGTCGTCGAGGTAGGCGGTCACCGAACCGGCGGCCTGGCGGGCGAGGAGCCCGGTCTCGAACTTGATGGTGCGCGTGCCGAACTTGCCGTTGTCGAGAACCGTCTCGACGGCAGAAATGATGGGTTCCACGTGGGGTGGGATCCCTTTCTCTTCGCGGAGCGGTCCCGCGACATGACCCGCTGGCCCATGTCGTGGGCGGCCGGTCTTCGATCGAGGCCCGCAGCGACGCCGTGGTCGGCGCCCTGAGAGCCACTACCGAGGACCGGGCCGGCGTCGCGGATCGCTCCTGTGGTTGGAATGCGTTGTTCAGTTGTGAGGCTAGCGCGTCAAAGCAGAAGGGCCCGCACCCCGTGGGGACGGACCCTTCTGTCGTGTCAGCGGCGCAGGCCGAGGCGCTCGACGAGCGAGCGGTAGCGCTCGATCTCGGTGTCGCGCAGGTAGTTCAGCAGGCGCCGTCGCTGGCCGACGAGCAGCAGCAGACCACGACGGCTGTGGTGGTCGTGCTTGTGCATCTTGAGGTGCTCGGTGAGGTGGCTGATCCGGTAGCTCAGGAGAGCGACCTGCACCTCGGGTGAACCGGTGTCGCCCTCAGTGGTGGCGTACTCGGCGATGATCTTCTTCTTGGTCTCCGCGTCAGTACCGATCGACATGAAGGCTCCTTCGGGTTCTCGTTGCGCGGCGCCCCGGGGCAGATCCACCCGGGCACTCTGGTTCCGCGGCCGTTACACGGCAACCGGAGGAGATTATCAGCGCCCTGCGGGGGCACCCAAAACGCCGCCGGCCCGGGGTCTCCCCCGAGCCGGCGGCGTGGGTAGCAGCCGGGCGAGCCTTCAGACCGCCGGGGGCGGGTCCTGACGCTCGGTCGAGCGCTGCTGGGCCGTCTGGGTGCCGTCGGCGTGGGTCGTGGTCGCCACGGTCGTGTTCTTGCGCTTGGTGTTGTTCTGCGCGATCGCGAGCACGAGCAGCACGATGCCGCCCAGCACGAGGATCCAGCCGATCATGCCCACGTTCACCGGGCCGATCGTCTCCTCGTTCACCGCGAGCGCGAGGATCAGCCCGATCACGATCAGGCCGACGCCGCCTCCGTATCCCATGTGCTGCCCCTTTCGTCGTGCCCGACCGGGGAGGGCGGGCGTGGGCAGGTTAACGGCGCCGACGGTGCTCCGCACGTCTCCCCCGCCGACCCTCACCCGCCGGGGTGAGGGGCCGGACCCGGTGTGGGAGAGTCGGCGCCGTGACCGAGACCATCGGTGTCTGCAACATCTGCGAGGCGATCTGCGGGCTGCGGATCACCGTCGAGGGCGACCGGATGACCGGGGTGCGCGGCAACCCCGACGACCCGCTGTCGCGCGGCCACGTGCGTCCCAAGGGGGGTCGCGATCGGCGATCTGCACCACGACCCCGAGCGGTTGCGCCAACCCGTCCGGCGGGAATGCGCGACGGGCGAGTCGTCGTAGGTCTCCTGGGACGAGGCGCTCGACCTGGTCGCGGGGCTTCACCGTCCTCGCCGCGGTCGACAACCTGCCCGACCTGGAGCAGGCGCTCCGGGACCGGACGGCCGACGCCGCGGTGCTCGACGTACTGCTGCCACCGACCCACACTGACGGGGGTCTCCGCGCCGCGATCACCGCCCGCGAGGCCAGGCCCGGCTACCCGGTCATGGTGCTCTCGCAGTAGTTGGACCTCCCGCTCGCCGCGGACGACCACCGACGGGTCCGCGCCGTGCTCGCGTGGCTGGGCGTCTGACCGGGACCGTCGAGGACGGCACCGCTCGCGCGTCACGGTGCCCGCCTGCTGGTTCAGGTCACCCGACCGGTGGGGTCGTGGGGCTCCGCATGCCCATCCGACCGGTTGAGCCGACCAGCGCACGACAAGACGGCGGCCCCGCCGGGATGATCCGCCGGGGCCGCCGTCGTCGGGGGTGGTGTCGAGAGGTCAGGCGCTGACCTCGTCCAGTGCCGCCAGCACGTCACCCGGGGCGCCGGCCGCGCGCAGCCGGGCGATGGCGTCGTCGTCGGTGAAGATCCCCGCGAGGGAGGACAGCACCGACAGGTGGTCGTCGCCGGCGCCGGCGATGCCGACCACGAACTCCGCCGGCTGGCCGTTCCAGTCGATCGGCTCGGCGTACCGCACGAACGAGATCGCGGTCCGCCTGATCGACGGCTTGGCCTCGTTGGTGCCGTGCGGGATGGCGAGCCCGTTCCCCATGAACGTGGACACCGACGTCTCCCGCTCGTGCATCGCCTCGACGTAGGAGTCGTCGACCGCGCCTGCGGCGACCAGCAGCCGCCCCGCCTCGGTGATCGCCTCGTCGCGCGTCCTGGCGGACCCGCCGAGCACGATCGACTCCTCTGACAGCACCTGTGCACTCACTCGCTTCAGCCTCCTAGCTGGTGACGCTGTTGTTCTGGCGGACCATCTCGACGATCTCGTCGTACTTCGGACTGCTCATGAAGTTGTCCACCGACACGTGGACCGCCGACGGCGTCCGCTGCTCGGCACGCGCCGTGAGGTCCTGGTGGGTGACCACGAGGTCGATGTCGTCCTCGAGGTTGGCGATCGCCTTGTTGACGACCGTCACGTCGGTGTACCCGGCGCTGTGGATCTTCTTGCGCAGCACCGAGGCGCCCATGGCCGAGGACCCCATGCCCGCGTCGCACGCGAACACGATGGAGCTGATCGGGGCCGCGGAGCTCGTGGCGCCGCCGGCCAGCGCGCTGCTGGCGATCGACTTCTTGCCCTTCATCGACTCCATGGAGGCGGTCGCGGCGACCAGGTCGCCCTCGTCCTCGGACTTGTCGGTCTTCAGCAGCAACGAGGCCACCAGGAACGTGACCAGCGCCGAGCCGGCGACGGCCAGCGTCACCCCGAGGAAGGAGCCCGAGGCCGTCTGCGCGTAGACCGCGAAGATGGAGCCGGGAGCCGCCGGGGCACGCAGGCCCACGTCGAAGGCGACGTTGATCGCGACACCGGTCATGCCGCCGGCGATCATCGCGAGGATCAGCTTGGGCTTCATCAGCACGTAGGGGAAGTAGATCTCGTGGATGCCACCGAAGAAGTGGATGATCGCCGCGCCGGGGGCGGTCGCCTTGGCGACGCCCTTGCCGAAGACCGAGACCGCGAGCAGCAGCCCGAGGCCGGGTCCCGGGTTCGCCTCGAGGAGGAAGAGGACGGACTTGCCGCTCTCGGCCGCCTCGGAGAGACCCAGCGGGGTCAGCACCCCGTGGTTGATCGCGTTGTTGAGGAAGAACACCTTGGCGGGCTCGATGAGGATCGAGGTCAGCGGGAGCAGGCTGTTGTCGACCAGCGTCTGGACGATGCTGCTCGCCACGTCCATCACCGCGTTGACCAGGCGCGCCACCGCGAAGAACCCGACCAGCGCCATCACGAACGCCGTGATGCCGGCGGAGAACATGTTGACCAGCATCTCGAAGCCGGAGCGGACCTTGCCCTCCCACAGCGCGTCGAGCTTCTTCATGACCCACGCCGAGAGCGGACCGAGGATCATCGCGCCGATGAACATGTGGACCTGGCCCAGCGCCGCAAAGTCCTCGGCGGCGTTGCCGGCGGCGACCCAGTCGGCCAGCGCGTCCGCGTTGAACTCCGCGATCAGGAAGTCGGAACCGGCGATCGCGCCCATCACGGCGAAGCCGCCGACGACCGCGCCGCGGTCGCCGTAGACCATCCGGCCGCCGGTCGCGGCGATCAGGATCGGGAGCAGGTAGTGGATGGTCGGCCCGACCATCGTGGCGAGGTCGGCGTTGGGCAGCCACCCGACGTCGATGAACAGGGCGGTCAGCAGTCCCCAGGCGATGAGCGCGGGGATGTTGGGCATGATCATGTTGGACAGGAACGTCCCGAACTGCTGCACCCGTACGCGCGCGCTCTTGCGCGGCGCCGCTGAGGTGGTGGTGGACATCTGACTCCTCCGGGATCTCTCTCGCGACTGCGGTCCCGTGACCGCGATCACACGCTCTCTCGGCAGTAAACCTCACAACCGGGGCGATTGCCAAGCATTCGGGCACAATTTCCGCCCGTCCTTGTGGTATTCGATCTGATCCGCGGACGGCGCGTCGTGTCAGCCCCTCAGCTGGCTGTCGAAGAAGGCCTTCTCCGCCTCGCTGTTCCAGGTGTCGCCGGGGCCCAGTGCGGCCGCCACCTCGGGCAGCCTCTCCTGCAGCTCGTCCAGCCCCGTGAGCGGGAGATCGTGGATCTGCGGGAAGATCAGCACCTTCCCGGAGTAGCGGCCCTCGACGAGGGCCTGGAGATCCGTCGCCGGCCGCCCGCATCCCGCCGACGGCGCCCACGATGGACCCCGGGGAGAGGCTCCACGCGTGGCCAGGTCGATCACCTGCTGCTGGTCGTGGATGGTCAGCCCCGAGGTGCCGGTGTACTGCGCGTTGTCCAGGTAGACCGCGCTGAGGTTCATCGGTGCGAGCGTGCCGTTGGGGACGCCGGCGAAGAAGACGAGCATGCCGTCCGAGCGCATCAGCGTGTCGGCCTCGGCCATCACTTCGGCGATGGGCACGCTGACCACCACGTCGTCGGCACCCCTCCCGTCGGTGATCCCCTGACGAAGTCCTCGAGGGACGTCTCCGAGGCCTGGGAGTTGAAGGTGATCAGCTCGCAGTCGTTGCTCTCCGCCAGGTGGGCCAGACGGTCCTCGAGGCTCTTCAGCCGCTCGTCGCTCACCTCCGTGGCGACGATCGTCGGGCCCGTCGAGCTGCTGGATCGCCCGCTGGACGTGCATCGCCCCATCGGACCTCCGGCACCCACGAAGACCGTCACCCCCCGGCCGCGCAGGTCGCACCTGTTGCGCGCCTCACCGTAGGAGGTCGCGACGTCGGGGCCCCGGCCGCCGAGGTAGGCGGTGTAGTCGCATGCAAGCGACCCACGTCGAGGTCCACCAGACCGTCCAGCGCCGTCTCGCCGACGAGGTTGAGGGTGCCGCGACGGGCGATGTGCGCGGCGACGGCACCGGCCGTGGCCGCGGAGCGCGGGTCGAGCATCACGATCGTCGAAGCCGGCGCCCCCGGTCAGTTCGTCGACGAGCACCGGGTAGCTCCTCGGCGCCGAGGCCGTCTCGCACGACGACCGTGGCCGACGTGCGCTCCACCAGCGCCCTCACCGAGACCGGCGCGTCGGTCAGCACGATCGTGCCCGGCGCGTCCAACCCAGCGGAGAATTCATACTTCCGTTCGTCGCCGGGCCGGCCGACGATCCACATCGTCCCGCCGTCCTTGGGCTCAAGGCGTCGGCGCTGGGTGTACGCGGCCATCCACTACCGCCAGCTCCACGTGCACGGCGCCAACGGCTCCTCCCCCGGGCCCACAACAAGCGGGCGCTGGAGTACATCTCGACCGGTCAGGTGCCGGTGAAGGACCTGATCACCAAGCACGTCGCCCTCGCCGACGTGATGAGCGTCTTCGACATCGTCGCCAAGGGCGAGGCCATCAAGGTCACCGTCGAGCCGTAGCCCGAGGAAGCCTGCGCGCGTGCCTGAGAGCTACCCAGAGGGCGTTCTCAGGCACACGCCGCGATCAGCGTCAGCCGAGGGCGGCTCGGGCGGCGTCCCGGGCGGCCATCGGGTCACTGGCGGCCAACGCCGCCTCGGCGGCCTCCTCGCACTGGTCGAAGGTGACGCGGGCGAGCTGCGCCCCGACCGGGCGTACGGCGGCCGCGGCCATCGAGAGCGACGTGATCCCCATGCCCACCAGGGCGCAGGCGAGCAACGGGTCCGCGGCAGCCTCGCCGCAGACGCCGACCGACTTGTCGGCCTGCCGCCCGGCCTCGGCGGTGATGGCGATCAGCTGCAGCACGGCCGGCTGCCACGGGTCGGTGAGGTGGGCGAGGTCGGTGGCCATCCGGTCGGCGGCCATCGTGTACTGCGACAGGTCGTTGGTCCCGATGGACAGGAAGTCGACGACCTCGAGCATCCGGTGCGCGAGCAGCGCGGCGCTCGGCACCTCGACCATCACGCCCGCCTTCAGGCCGCGCTCGCGGACCTGGCCGGCGAACTCGGCCGCCTCGGCCACGGTCGCCACCATCGGCGCCATCACCCAGGTCTCGGTACCGGACTCCTTCGCCGCCGCCGCGATCGCGTCGAGCTGACGGTGCATCAGCCCGGGGTTGCCGAAGGCGAGCCGCAGGCCGCGGACGCCGAGGGCGGGGTTCTCCTCGTCGAGCATGTTCGCGAAGGCGAGGGGCTTGTCGGAGCCGGCGTCGAGGGTGCGGACCACGACGTACCGCTCCCGGTCGCCGGGGCCCTTCCCGTTGAACGCGTCGAGGACCTGGCCGTAGATCTCGGCCTGTTCCTCCACCGTCGGCTCGTCCTTGCGGTTGAGGAAGCTGAGCTCGGTGCGGAACAGGCCGACCCCCTCGACCGGTGCCGAGTCGACGGCCGCGCGCGCCGAGTCGCCGTCGGCGATGTTGGCGAGGATCCGGACCGGCTTGCCGTCGGCGGTGGCGCCGGGACCGGCCCAGGTCGCGAGCGCGGCGCGCTGCTCCTTGTCGTCGGCGACGCGTCGCTCGGCGTCGTCGGCGTCGGGATCGACCTCGATCACGCCCGTCGTGCCGTCGACGAGCACGCGGCTGCCGCTGGCGAGCGTGAGGGCGCCGGTGGTGCCGACCACGCACGGGATGCCGAGCTGGCGGGCGATGATCGCGGTGTGGCTGGTGGGCCCGCCGCGTTCGGTCACCAGGCCGAGCACGACCCGGGGGTCGAGCCCGGCGGTGTCCGCGGGAGCGAGGTCCGCGGCGACGAGCACGCACGGCGCGTCCGGGACGGGTACGCCGGGCTCGGGCTCGCCGACGACGCGGGCGATCATCCGGCGCTCGATGTCGCGCAGGTCGGTGACCCGCTCGGCCATCAGCCCGCCCATGCCGGTGAAGACGGTGACGAAGGAGTCGACCGCGGCGCGGATGGCGGTCAGCAGGTCGTCGCCGCCCTTGAGCTGCTTGAGCACCGCGGAGCGCAGCCCCTTGTCGCGGGCGAGACCGGCGGAGGCGGTGAGCACCTCGGCCGCCGCCCCCGAGGCCGCCTCCCCCTTGGCGGCGAAGCCGTCGGCGACCTGGCCCGCGACCTCGTCGTAGCGAGCGATCGCCGACTCCTCGTCGGGGAAGGCCCCCGGGTCGAAGGCGGCGACGGCGTCGGCGGAGACGTCGGTACGGGCGACGAGCACGGGTCCGTGGGCGATGCCGGGGACGACGGGGGTGCCGGTGAGTGTGGCCATGGCGACAAGTTACCCCCGAGACCCCCTTGACAGTCAACACAATCGGGCGTAAAACCACAGATGTACAGATTTTCTACGGGAGGATCCCCATGTACGCCGAGGAGCGTCAGCAGGCGATGGCCCAGCTGATCGGGCAGCAGGGCCGACTCTCGGTCGCCCAGCTGGCCGACACCTTCGACGTGACCACGGAGACGGTACGCCGCGACCTGTCCTCGCTGGAACGTATCGGCCTCGTGCGCCGCGTGCACGGAGGTGCGGTCCCCTCCACCTCGCTCTCGGTGATCGAGTCCGGGCTCGGCGAGCGCGACCAGGCCAACACCTCCGCCAAGGACTCGATCGCGGTCGCCGCCGTCCAGCAGCTGCCCCCCACCGGGTCCACGGTCGTGATCGACGCCGGCTCCACCACGGCCCGGCTCGCCGGCGTGCTCCCCCGCGACGTCCGGTTGACCGTCGTCACCCACGCCGTCCCGGTGGCCGCCCGGCTCGCCGGCCTGGCCCAGATCGAGCTCCACCTGCTGCCGGGCAGGGTCCGTCCGACCACCCACGCCGCGGTGGGGACGGACACGGTCGCCGCCCTGCAGGACCTGCGGGCCGACGTCTGCTTCGTGGCCACCAACGGCCTCAGCCCCGACTTCGGGCTCACCACCCCCGACCGCGACGAGGCCGCCACCAAGCGGGCGATCGTCGCCGCCGGTCGCCGCGTGGTCGTGCTCGCCGACTCCTCGAAGATCGGGGTCGAGACGGCCCAGCGCTTCGCCGTCGTCGAGGACGTCGACGTCCTGGTCACGGACTCCGGCATCGAGACCGGCGCCCGCCGGGCGCTCGAGAAGGTCGGGCTGGAGGTCGTCGTCGCATGATCATCACCTTCACCGCCAACCCCAGCCACGACCGCACCGTCGTCCTGCCCGAGGAGCTGCGTCGCGGCTCGGTGCAGCGCGCTGCGTCGGTCATCTCGCAGGCGGGCGGCAAGGGCGTCAACATCTCCCGCGCCTCGGTCTCGGCGGGCGTGCCCACGCTCGCCGTGCTCCCGGCGCCGAAGGACGACCCGTTCGTCCACGAGCTGCTCGCCGCCGGCATCGACTGCCGTCCCGTGACCCACCCCGGCGACCTGCGGGTCAACATCACCATCAGCGAGCCCGACGGCACCACCACCAAGCTCAACAGCCCCGGCCCGGAGATGACCGACGACACCCGCGCGGCGGTCACGAAGATGCTGCGGCTGCGCGCCGGCGAGGGCGACTGGGTCGTGCTCGCGGGGTCGCTGCCGCCCGGCGCCCCGCCCGAGTGGTACGCCGAGCTGGTGGCCGCCCTGGCCGGCTCGGGCGCCCGGGTGGCGGTCGACACCAGCGACGCACCGCTGCAGGCCCTCGTGACCGGTCTCGTGGCCGACCGGCCGGGCGCGGCTCCCCACCTGATGAAGCCCAACGGCCACGAGCTCGCCTCCTTCCTCGGCCTCGACGGCGACGCCCTCGAGGCCGACCCCCTGGCCGCGGCCACCGCCGCCCGCTCGCTGGTCGATCACGGCGTCGAGACCGTGCTCGCCACACTGGGCGGCCGCGGCGCCGTCCTGGTCACCGCGGAGGGTGCCTGGCACGCCACGCCCCCGCCCACGACCGTGGTCAGCACGGTCGGCGCCGGCGACTCCAGCCTCTTCGGCTACCTGCTCGCTGCGATCGAGGGTCGGGCACCAGCCCACCGGCTCGCGCTCGCCGTGGCCTACGGCAGCGCCGCCGCAGGTCTGCCCGGCACCACCATCCCCGAGCCCCAGCACGTGGATCCCACCCTGGTCGAGGTCATCCCCCTCGCCCTCTCCTGAGGAGAAACCCATGTCCGACCTGATCACACCCGACCTGGTGCGTCTGGACGCCTCGCTCGGCGACTCCAAGCCCGACGTCATCCGCTCCCTGGCGGCCGTCGTCGGCGACGCCGGCCGAGCCACCGACGTCGACCAGCTGGTCGCCGACGCGTTCGCCCGCGAGGAGCAGTCCGCCACCGGCCTGCCCGGGGGGCTGGCCATCCCCCACTGCCGCACCACCGGCGTCGAGGAGCCCACGCTCGCCTTCGCCCGGCTCCGGCCGGGCGTCGACTTCGGAGCCAAGGACGGCCCCGCCGACCTGGTCTTCCTGATCGCCGCGCCCGCCGGCGGCGACGCCGACCACCTCACGATCCTGACCCAGCTCGCCCGGGCGCTCGTGAAGCCCGCCTTCACCGACTCGCTGCGTGCCGCCGAGACGTCCGAGGACGTCGTCGCGCTCGTTCGCCGCGAGCTCGGCCTGGACCCGACGCCGGCTCCGGCGGCGGAGCCCCGCGGCACCCGCCACACCCGCTGCTGTCGCCGAGACCCCGGCCGCAGCACCGGCCGCAGCCGGCACGCCGTCCCTGGTCGCCGTCACCGCCTGCCCGACCGGCATCGCCCACACCTACATGGCCGCCGAGGCCCTCGAGGCCGCCGCCGAGCGGGCCGGGGTGGAGATCGCGGTCGAGACCCAGGGTTCGGCCGGCTCGACCCCGCTCGCTCCCGAGACCATCGCCGGGGCCGGGGCCGTGATCTTCGCGGTCGACGTGGGCGTGCGCGACCGGGCCCGCTTCGCCGGCAAGCCGATGGTGAGCTCCGGGGTGAAGCGCCCGATCGACGACGCCGACGCGATGATCGCCGAGGCGCTGCGCTACGCCGCCGATCCGTCCAGCGCCCCGCGCGTCGAGGGCACGGCCAGCGAGTCCGGCGACGCCACCGGCGGCAAGCAGTCCTTCGGTGCCACGACCCGTCGGGTCCTGATGACCGGCGTCTCCTACATGATCCCGTTCGTCGCCGCCGGCGGCCTGCTGATCGCCCTGGCATTCTTGCTCGGTGGCTACGAGATCGCGCTGGCGACCGAGGACGGTGCCGGAGTGGCCGGACAGGTCGTCGCAGACTCGACGCTGTTCAACCCCGCCGACCCGGGCTCCTACGACCTCGCCGGCAACGACAGCCTGCCGCGAGGTGCGTTGCTGACCTACCTCGGCGCGCTGCTGCTGACCCTCGGCGGCGCCGCGTTCGGGTTCCTGGTCCCGGCCCTTGCCGGCTACATCGCCTACGCCATCGCCGACCGCCCCGGCATCGCGCCGGGCTTCGTCATGGGCGCCATCGCGGGCACGCTGAACTCGGGCTTCCTCGGTGGCATCGTCGGCGGCGTTCTCGCCGGACTGATCGCCCACTGGATCACGTCCTGGAAGGTCCCGACGTGGATGCGCGGGCTGATGCCGGTGCTGGTCATCCCGCTGCTCACCACGCTGCTGGCCGGCTTCGTGATGGTCGTCGTGCTGGGTCGCCCGCTGGCGAGCCTGATGACCAACCTCGCCGACGGCCTCAACAGTCTGCAGGGCGGTTCCGCGGTCGTGCTCGGCATCATCCTCGGCCTGATGATGGCCTTCGACATGGGCGGCCCGCTGAACAAGACGGCGTACGCCTTCGCCACCGCTGGGCTCGGTGCCGCCGCCGACGGCCACCGACGCTCCCGAGCTCAACGTGATGGCTGCCGTCATGCTCGCCGGCATGGTCCCCCCGCTGGCGCTCGCGCTGGCGACGGTCGTCCGTCCCAGCCTCTTCACGGTGCCCGAGCGCGAGAACGGCAAGGCGGCGTGGGCGATGGGTGCCTCGTTCATCACCGAGGGAGCGATCCCGTTCGCCGCGGCCGACCCGCTGCGCGTCATCCCGAGCATCATGGCCGGCAGCGCGGTGACCGGCGCCCTCTCGATGGGGCTCGACGTCGGGCTGCGCGCTCCCCACGGCGGCATCTTCGTGCTCTTCGCCGTGGACAACATCCTGGGCTTCGTCATCGCCCTGGTCGCCGGCGTCCTGGTGAGCACGGCGCTGGTCGTCGCGCTCAAGAGCGTGGGGCGCACCAGCAACGACCTCGCTACTGTCTGATCCAGTCACTTCGTCGAGAGGAACTCCATGCCCAGCAAGTCCGTCGTCGTCGGCTCCGCCGTCGGCCTCCACGCCCGCCCCGCCGCGATCATCGCCGAGAAGGCCGGCGAGCTCGATGCCGACGTCACGATCAACGGGGTCGACGCCAGCTCGTCGCTGATGATCATGACGCTCGGCGCGAAGAACGGTGACACGGTCGAGGTCGAGAGCGACGACCAGGCCGCGCTCGACACCATCGCCGCCCTCGTCGAGCAGGACCTCGACGCCTGAGCGCGTCGTACTGCCGCTGGTGCGGGCCCCTCAGACAGCGTCTGGGGGGCCCGTGCCGTCGGCACCCGAGGCATCCCCGGCCTCCGCCGAGCGCGAGGTAGCCGGCGCGGACGCCGACCGCGCGCTCGAGCTCGGCGAGGACCTCGGTGAAGAACTGCGCCTTGTAGGTCTCGTCGGTCATCACCGCGACGGTGAAGTAGAGGCCCGAGAACGCGGCGAGGAACGTCGCGACCTGCACCAGCTCGACCGAGACGTTCGCCCGCGGCTCCCGTTCCCCGGTCCACGCAGCCTGGACCTCCGGGGTCATCACGAGGCCACCGAACACCATGAAGAAGCCGAACACCGCCACCGACAGCAGCAGCACCTGGGCGACCTGGGTGACCAGCAGCACCAGGATCAGGTTCCAGCGCTCGAAGCCCGGGACGTCGCCGTACTCCTGCAGCGCGACGTCCTCGCCGCGCTCGTCGAACAGCTCGCGGACCGGCTCCTCGATCGGGGTGCCGCGGGTCGCCCGCCGGACCAGCTCGACGTCGATGTCGTCGTCGACCCGGTCGACCTCCTCCGGCAGCCGGACCAGCAGGAAGCCGATCGCGATCGTCGCGAACATCAGCACGGTCAGCCACAGCACGGCGCCGTCGAGGTTGGCCGAGAGCTGCCAGACCTCGGCGTTGATGAAGAGGAAGGTGATGAAGAGCAGCAGCAGCGGCAGCGCCCGGGTCACCATCGGCAACAGCTGGCGCAGGCTGCCCCGGGTGCGCCGCAGCGCCCACGCGAGGATCGGCCTCGCCCGCAGCGCGGTGACGGCGTAGACCGCCGCGGCGACCACGGCGACCAGCGTGACCGTCGCGGGGGCGGAGGACGTCCGATCGGTCCACATCGTCAGCGCCACCGCGGCGGCGACCGCCACGAGCAGCGCGACCACGACGAGCGGTGCCGCCTTGCGCAGGCGCAGCGCGGAGCGGACCCGTTCGCGCTCGGCCGGCACGAAGTAGGGCAGGCCGTTGCGGACGAACCAGGGCTCGATCTCGTCCCGCCAGGCGCGGCGGGACATCAGGGGTCCAGCACGACGCGGGTACGGCGTACGTCGTCGGCCATCGTCTCGAGCAGGGGCTCGATCCCGTCGAAGCGCACCATGCCGCGGATCCGGTCGACGAAGGCCACCTCGACCTCGACGCCGTAGAGCTCGAGGTCGTCGCGGTCGAGGGCGTAGGCCTCGACGCGGCGCTCGCGCTCGCCGGCGAAGGTGGGGTTGGTGCCGACGCTGATGGCCGCCGGGAACGTCTCCGCGGTGTCGCGGCGGGTGAGCCAGCCGGCGTACACCCCGTCCGCGGGAGCGGCGGTGCCGGCGGGGATCGGGACGTTGGCGGTCGGGTAGCCGAGCTCGCGGCCCCGTCGGTCGCCGACGACGACGACCCCGCGGACGGCGAAGCTGCGACCGAGCGCCTCCGCGGCACCGGCGACGTCGCCGGCGGCGAGGCAGGTGCGGACGTAGGTGGACGACCAGACCTGGGGACCGCCGTCGAGCTCGACGCCCTCGGCGACGAAGCCGCGCGACTCCCCCAGCTCGCGCAGCGTCGTGACGTCACCGGAGGCCCGGTGGCCGAAGCGGAAGTTGGCGCCGACCACGACGGAGGAGGCGTGGAGACCCTCGACCAGCACCCGGTCGACGAACTCCGCCGGCGACCAGGCGGCGACCTCGCGGGAGAACGGCAGCGCGAGGACGTGGTCGACCCCGACCTGGGCGAGCAGCTCGACGCGGGCGTCGACCGAGCTCAGCACCGAGGGGGCGTGCTCGGGACGCAGCACCGCCATCGGGTGGGGGTCGAAGGTGACCGCGACGACCTCGTGGCCGGCCGCGTCCGCACGGCTGCGGGCCTGTCCGATCACCGAGCGGTGGCCGCGGTGGACGCCGTCGAAGTTGCCGACGACGACCACGGAGGGGCCGACGTCGGCGGGGATCTCGTCGAGGGAGCGCCAGACCTGCACGGAGGAACCCTACTGACCGTCCGCGCCCACGAAGACCGCGACCGCCCGGGCGCGCTCCCCCGACTGCTCGTAGAGCGCGAGGAACGTGTCGTCGGGCGCGAACAGCGCCACCGGTCCGCTGCCGGGGAGCGCGGCGTCGAGGGAGCGGCCGACGCGGACGTCGGCCGCCTGCTGCTCGTCGAGGTCGAGGGCGGGGAACGTGGTGCGCGCCGCCTCGGCGATCGGCGTCATCACGAAGCCGTCCTCGAGCTGTTCGAGGGTGCGTGCGGCGTCGAGGCCGAACGGTCCCACCGCCGTACGCCGCAGCGCCGTCAGGTGGCCGCCGACCCCGAGCGCGGCTCCGGCGTCGCGGGCGATCGCGCGGATGTAGGTGCCGCTGCTGCAGTGGACCGAGAGGTCCACCTCGGCGCCACGCACCTCGTGGACCTCGAGGCCGTGGACCGTGACCCGGCGGGAGGCGAGCTCGACCTGCTCGCCGTCGCGGACGCGCTGGTAGGCGCGCTTGCCGTCGACCTTGATCGCCGAGACCGCGCTCGGGACCTGGTCGATGTCGCCGACGAACCGGGCGAAGGCGGCCCGGATGCCGGCCTCGTCGAGGTGATCGGTGTCCGCCGTCGCGACGGTCTCGCCCTCGGCGTCGTCGGTGGTGGTCGTGACACCGAGCCGCACCGTCGCGGCGTACCTCTTCTCGGTGAGCATGAGGTGGCCGAGCAGCCGGGTGGCGCGGTTGACGCCGAGCACCAGCACGCCGGTCGCCATCGGGTCGAGCGTGCCGGCGTGACCGACCTTGCGGGTGCCCGAGAGCCGGCGTACCCGGCTCACGACCGCGTGCGAGGTCAGGCCGCCCGGCTTGTCGACGACGACCAGGCCGGACTCAACGGCCATCAGTCGTCGGTGTCCTCGGCGACCGCCTCGGCGTCCCGACCAGCGTCCGCCTCGGCCTCGTCCTCGTCACCGGCCACCCGCGGCTTCTTGTACGGGTCGGGCTCGCCGGCGTACTGCTCGACGCGGCGGGCGGCGGCCTCCTCGTCGAGCGCCTTGGCGCGGGCCAGCACCTCGTCGAGGTGGCGGGCGTTCTCGGGCAGCGCGTCGGGCACGAACGCCAGCGACGGGGCGTGGCGCATGCCGAGCTGCTTGGCGACCTCCGAGCGGAGGATCCCCTTCGCGGACTCGAGCGCCGCCGCGCTGCTCGCGCGGTCCTCCTCCTCGCCGAGGACGGTGTAGAAGACGGTCGCGTTCTGGCTGTCACCGGTCACGCGGACGTCGGTGATCGTGACGAACCCGAGCCGCGGGTCCTTGATCCGGCGCTCGAGCATCTCGGCGACGATCACCTGGATCCGGTCGGCGATCTTGCGGACGCGGGGGTTGCTGCTGCTCATGTGTCTTCAGTCCTCGAGCGGGGGTGTCGGTTTCCCCGGCTGAGCGGGGATGCTGCTGCTTCCTGGGTGTTGCATCGGCCGGGAAGCCGCGGTTTCCCCGCATAGCCGGGGAAACCGCGGTTCTCGTTCACACCGATCAGGCGCGCGGGATCTCGCGCATCTCGAACGCCTCGACGAGGTCGCCGATCTTGATGTCCTGGAAGTTCCGGAGCACCAGACCGCACTCGAAGCCCTCGCGGACCTCCGACGCGTCGTCCTTCTCACGTCGCAGCGAGGCGAGGTCGACGTTGTCCTGGACGACCGCGCCGTCACGCAGCACGCGCACCTTCGCGTTGCGCCGCAGCACTCCGCTGGTGACCATGCAGCCCGCGATGTTGCCGGCCCGGGACGAGCGGAAGATCTCGCGGATCTCCGCCTGGCCGAGGACGTGCTCCTCGTACTCGGGCTTGAGCAGGCCCTTGAGCGCTGCCTCGATCTCGTCGATCGCCTGGTAGATGACCGAGTAGTAGCGGATCTCGACACCTTCCTTGTCGGCCATCTCGGTCGCCTTGCCCTGGGGGCGGACGTTGAACCCGATGATGATCGCGTCGGAGGCGGCGGCCAGGTCGACGTTGGTCTCGGTGATCGCACCGACACCGCGGTCGATGACCCGCAGGTTGACCTCGTCGCCCACGTCGATCTGCGACAGCGCGTCCTCGAGCGCCTCGACCGAACCGGACACGTCGCCCTTGAGGATCAGGTTGAGCTCCTGGCTCTCGGCACCCTTCTCCATGGAGGCCATGAAGTCCTCGAGCGTCCGGCGCACGCGGCGCTTGGCCTGCATGGCCGCCCGCTCGCGGGCCTCGCGCTTCTCGGCGATCTGGCGTGCCATCCGGTCGTCCTCGACGACGAGGAAGTTCTGGCCCGCGCCGGGAGCGGCGTTGAGGCCCAGCACCATCGCGGGGCGCGACGGGTAGGCCTCCTCGATGTTGTCCCCGTGCTCGTCGAGCATCGCCCGCACCCGGCCGTACGCCGGACCGGCGACGATCGAGTCGCCCACGCGCAGCGTGCCGCGCTGGACCAGGATCGTGGCCACCGGGCCGCGACCGCGGTCGAGGTGGGCCTCGACCACGAGGCCCTGCGCGTCCTGGTCGGGGTTGGCCCGCAGGTCGAGCGAGGCGTCCGCGGTGAGCACGACGGCCTCGAGCAGCTTGTCGAGGTTGAGCCCGGCCTTGGCCGAGACGTCGACGAACATCGCGTCGCCGCCGTACTCCTCGGGGATCAGGCCGTACTCGGTCAGCTGGCCGCGGACCTTGGTCGGATCGGAGTCGGGCTTGTCGATCTTGTTGACCGCGACCACGACCGGTACGCCGGCGGCCTTGGCGTGGTTGAGCGCCTCCACCGTCTGCGGCATGACGCCGTCGTCGGCCGCCACCACGAGGATCGCGATGTCGGTCGCCTGGGCACCACGGGCACGCATGGCGGTGAACGCCTCGTGGCCCGGGGTGTCGATGAAGGTGATCCGGCGATCGGTGCCGTCGACCTCGGTCACGACCTGGTAGGCACCGATGTGCTGGGTGATGCCACCGGCCTCCTTGTCCACGACGTTGGCGTCACGCAGCGCGTCGAGCAGCTTGGTCTTTCCGTGGTCGACGTGACCCATGACCGTGACGACCGGGGGTCGCACGGCGAGGTCGGAGTCCTCGCCCTCGTCGGAGCCGAACTCGAGGTCGAAGGACTCGAGCAGCTCGCGGTCCTCGTCCTCGGGAGAGATGACCACGACGACGTAGTTGAGCTCGTCGCCGAGCAGCTCGAAGGTCTCGTCGCCCACGGACTGGGTGGCGGTCACCATCTCGCCGAGCGAGAACAGCATCTGCACGAGCGCGGCGGCGTCGACGCCGATCTTCTCCGCGAAGTCGGTCAGCGAGGAGCCACGGGCGAGACGCACGGTCTCGCCGTTGCCCTTGCGGACGCGCACACCGCCCAGCGTCGGGGCCTCCATGGCCTCGAACTCCTGACGACGCGCCCGCTTCGACTTGCGACCACGGCGCGACGGGCCACCCGGGCGACCGAAGGCACCCTGGGTCTGGCCACGCTGACCGGGACGGGGACGACCGGCGAAGCCGCCGGGACGGCCACCGCCGCCGGGAGCACCGGCACCGGCCGGAGCGCCACCGCGGGGGGCACCGCGACCGGGCGCACCACCACGACCGGCACCGGGACCACCGGCACCGCCACGACCGCCACCGGGACCTCCGGGGCCGGGACGAGTGCCGGGGCCGGAGCCGAAGGCAGCCGGGGACTTGGGCATCATCGCCGGGTTGGGGCGCGGCATGCCGGGACGGCCATCGCTGGCGCCGCCACCCGCGGGCGGGCGGGGCGGTCGCTGGTCGTCCGGGGTGCCCTCGCGGGGAGCCGGGGCGGGGCGACGGCCCATGCCCTGGCTGGACGCGAACGGGTTGTTGCCGGGGCGGGGCGCGCCGGGACGGCCGACCGGACGCGGGGCGCGGCTTGGGCGCCCCCGTCGGGACGGCGGCCGGGGCCTCACGCTCGGCGGCGTCGGGCTCCGGTGCCGCAGCGGGCGCAGCCTTCTGGCCGGGCCGGCTCGGGCGCGGCCTTCTTGGCCGGCGGGCGCGAGGTGGCGCGCGCCGGGGCCTCGGTCTCGGCTGCGACCGGAGCCGGGGCCTCGGCGCGGGGGTCTCGTCGGCGTGCGTCTCGGCGCGCGGGCGCCGGGTCGGCCTTCTTCGCGGCAGGGCGGGGGCTCGGCTTGGGGCCGGCTTCTCGGCGGGCTTCTCGGCCGGCGTCGCGGCGGGAGCAGCTGTCTTCAGCTGCTCGCCGAACTCCTTGCTGGAACTCATCTCCGCGGGGAGCTCGACGGTCGAGCTCGCCGACTTGACGTACTCCCCCATCTCCTTGAGCTTCGGCGATCGAACTTGCTTACTCGAAATGCCGAACTCCTTGGCGAGTTCTGGACTCGGGTCTTGGCCACTGTTCTCCTTCTGGCCTGAGACCCGACGTCGGGCTACTTCTCAGACCGTTGGTGGTTGCTGGTCGGCACTGTTCATCGCGAACAGGCTCATCGCGAGTTACTCATCGAGTGCTCATGAGCTGCTGCTCCAACTTCTGTCGGTCGGTCATGTCGGTTGATCTGCTGCGAGGTGCTCGGCCAGCAGGTCACAGGCCAGCGCGTCCGTGACCCGGAGGGCCCGCGGAAATGCTCGTCTGCGCACTGCGAGGTCGAAGCACGCGGTCGTGGGGTGCAGGTGCGCCCCGCGGCCAGGTGCGGTGCGTCGTGGATCGGGCAGGACGGCCGGTCGACCGTCGCTGTCCGTGCCGGCGACGACACGCAACAACTCGCTGCTGGCGGCCCGTTCCCGACATCCCACACAGGTCCGGACAGGTGTCCGGGCAGGGAAGGACGTTGGGGTGACCACCGCCCTCAACCCTAGCCGGTCGACCGTACCGGGGGCGAACCGGGAACCTGCGCCCACCGTGCCCCGTCTGTCCCTGGTGCCGTCCACCGCCCCCGCTCCGTCCCGACGACGCCTGCCGCCGGGTCGCAGGTGCCGGCTGCGCTCACGGGTGCGGCGCTGCTCGGCGTACCCGCCTTCCTCGCCGCCGGGCTGGCGCTGTTCAACCTCGACGACCCGCTGGTCGAGCACGGATCGCTCGGCGCACCGGCCTCGCTGGGGGTGGCGGGGCTCGCGGCGGGGCTCGCGGGCACCGTCGGCCCCTCGTGGCGTACGCCGCCCGGTGGCCCGACCGGTGGGGCGTGCCCGCGCTCGCACTCGCGGCGTACGGCCGCGACGCTGGGGTGAGCGTGCTGCCCCCGGACCCCGGTCGACGTTCCAGCACCCCGAGCGCGCAACCCCGGGAGGCCGATTCGGGGCTCAGGTCAACGCTCTGGTCTCGACACGCGGGTCGCGAGCTCGACCTGGCCGGGCCCACGCGCCGCCTTGGTGCCTCAGGCGTCGCTGCTCGGCTCATCGTCGGAGCGGATGTCGATGCGCCAGCCGGTGAGGCGGGCGGCGAGCCGGGCGTTCTGGCCCTCCTTGCCGATCGCGAGGGAGAGCTGGAAGTCGGGCACGACGACGCGGGCGGAGCGCTCGGCGAGCGAGACCACCTCGACCGCGTGGACGCGGGCCGGGGACAGCGCGCTGGCGACGAACCGGGACGGCTCGTCCGACCAGTCGACGATGTCGATCTTCTCGCCGTGCAGCTCCGACATCACGTTGCGCACCCGCTGGCCCATCGGGCCGATGCAGGCACCCTTGGCGTTGACGCCGGACACGGTGGAGTGGACCGCGATCTTGGTGCGATGGCCCGCCTCGCGGGCGATCGCCATGATCTCGACGGAGCCGTCGGCGATCTCGGGCACCTCGAGCGCGAAGAGCCGCTTGACCAGGTTGGGGTGGGTGCGCGAGAGCGTGATCTGCGGGCCGCGCATGCCCTTGCGGACCGAGACCACGATGCACTTGATCCGGGTGCCGTGGGAGTAGGTCTCGCCGGGCACCCGCTCGCCGACGGGCAGCAGCGCCTCGAGCCGGCCGAGGTCGACCATCACGTCGTCGGGGTTGCGACCCTGCTGGATCACGCCCGAGATGATGTCGCCCTCCTTGCCGGAGAACTCGCCGAACTTGATGTCGTCCTCGGCGTCGCGCAGCCGCTGCAGCATGATCTGCTTCGCGGTCGTGGCGGCGATCCGGCCGAACCCGGCGGGGGTGTCGTCGTACTCCCCGACCTGGTTGCCCTCCTCGTCGAGCTCCGCGGCGAGCACGGTGACGTGACCGTTCTTGCGGTCGAGCTCGACCCGCGCCTTCTCCTGGGCCCCCGGGGTCTTGTGGTACGCCGTGAGCAGCGACTGCTCGATCGCCTCCACGAGCACCTCGAAGGAGATCTCCTTCTCGCGCTCCAGCGCGCGCAGGATGTTCAGGTCGATGTCCATGGGTCAGGCCTCCTCGGCGGCAGCGCCGCGACGGTTGAACTCGATCTGGACCAGGGCCTTCGCCACGTCGGCGTGGACGACCCGACGGCGCTTGCCCGCCACGTCGAGCTGGGTGGACTCCTCGTCGCACTCGACGATCCGCCCGGTGATCGTCTCGCCCTGCGTGGTCGTCACCTTCACCAGCCGGTCGGTGTTGCGGCGCCAGTGGCGCGGCAGCGTCAGCGGGCGGTCGACGCCCCGCGACGTGACCTCCAGGGTGTAGGGCTGCTCCCCCATCACGTCGGAGTCGTCCAGCACCCGGTTGACCTCACGGGTGGCCCCGGCGACGTCGTCGAGGGTGACGCCGCCGTCCTTGTCGACGGCCACGCGCAGGATCCGCCGCTTGCCGGCCGGCGTGACCTCCACCGCCTCGACGTCGAGGCCGAGGACGGCCAGGGGGTCGACGAGCTCGGCCTCGATCTGGTCCCGAGTGGACTCTGGCCTGGGGTTCACGGGCGGCGACCTCCTTGTGCAGTTGGAAGGTGCCACGATAGCCGCTCCTCGTGGGCCGGCCCCTCCCCGGGGATAGGGTCTCGCCGTGACCGCAGCCAGCCCGCTCCGAGCGACCCGTCGCACCGCCCTGCTGGGGGGTGCCGTGCTCGTCGCGGGCACGGGATGCGAGCTCCAGCGCGACGAGGCGCCGACGCCCACCCCGAGCCCCGGAGGGTCAGGTCGGGCGACCGCGGACCCGACTGCCGACCCGGACACGGCCCTCGTGGCACAGGCCCGCGACGACATCGCCGCCGCGCTCGCCGTCGTGGACGGAGCCGGCCGCGGCCGTCCCGGCCTGGCGCGTGGGCTGCGGGAGCTGGGCCGGTTGCACGACCGTCACCTCGAGGCGTTGCCGGGTGACCGCACCCGCTCGCGTCGGGTGAGGATCGCCGGCGACCAGGCCGCCGCGACTGCCCGGGTCCGTGCCGCCGAGACCCGGCTGCAGCGCCAGCTGGCCGAGGCCGCGGTGGCGGCCGAGAGTGGCGCGCTGGCGTCCCTGCTGGCCAGCATGTCGGCCGCGGTCGCCCAGCGGCTGGCACTCGGCATCGGGGGGTCGGCGTGAGCCCGCGCGAGGCACTGCAGACCGCGCTGGCCGCCGAGCACGCCGCGCTCCACGTGTACGGCGCGCTGGGGGCCAGCACGTCGGCCTCGGCCAGCCCCGGCCTGTTCGCCGAGCTCACCGCGTCGTACGCCGAGCACCGCGCGCGACGCGACCTGCTCACGGCCCGGGTCCTCGACCAGGGCGGCGAGCCGGTGGCCGCCGAGGCCGCCTACGAGCTGCCCGACGGGCTGGACTCCGCCCGACGGCGTCACCCGCGCGGCGCTGGCGATCGAGCGGCGCCTGGAGGCGACGTACGCCTGGGTCGTGGGGCAGACCAGCGGCGTTGAGCGGCAGCTCGCGGTGACCGCCCTGACGAGTGGAGCGGTCCGCGCTCTCGCCTACCGAGGAAGTCCCGAGATCTTCCCCGGCATGGACGACAACGCGGACCGCTAGGCCGGAGCCCACTCCGGCTGGAGACGGGGAACCCGTGGTGTGGGGACCGGTGGACCCCGTCTCGTGCACAATCCTGCATCCCGGGGCCCGAGAAGGCGAGAACCGGCCTTCCTCAGCTTTTCGCACTGCAAGTTTCTGCAGTTCGTGCCCACCCGCCCGGTCAGGCCCGGTAGGCCGCCCACATCTCGCCCATCCGGGTGCTCTGGTCCGGACTGAACTGGGTGTAACAGGTGTCGACGCTGTAGTCCATGTAGTTGTGGATCGGGTCGACGCCCGGCGTCGGACAGGTGTCGGCGCCCTCGGGGCAGCCCTTGCTCGGCAGTAGCTGGGCCGGTGTGTCGGCGACGTCGTCGTTGTCCCGGGAGCAGCCGCCCTGGAAGGTGTGGAAGAGCCCGAGCCAGTGCCCGACCTCGTGGGTGGCGGTCTCGCCGAGGTTGTAGTCCGCGATCGGGCCGCCGGGCAGGGAGCCGACGTTGAGGCGCACCCCGTCGATCTTCGGGGACCTCTGGTACCTCCACGGGAAGGTGGCGACACCGAGGTAGTCGAAGTCGACCAGCCACACGTTCAGCGCCCGCGCGCCGCCCGTGCGGGTCTGCTTGCGGTACTTCTTCGAGGCGCCGTCGCGGTGCCAGGTGGTGTTGAAGAACCGGTCGACGCTGGCCAGCGTGAAGGTGAAGCCGGTCTCGGCGGCGTCGGGCGACTCCGCGCCGGCATAGGTCTGGTTGAGCACGTCGACCTGCTCCTCGAGCACGGCACGCGAGACGTTTCCGGCGCCGTTCCTGGCCGCCATCACGTGGACGTGGACCCGGATGGCGGCACCGGCGGCGACCCGTGCCCCGCCCAGGCGCCGCTCGGTGCGCTGTCGGATCTCACGCTGCTCGGCGGGCGAGACCGGTGCGGTGTCCGGTCCCCAACCGCCGCGGGCGGCAGCGCCGTCGTCGTGTTCCTCGGCAGGGACGACGCAGCCCGGGTCACCGGCGACGACGGCTGCCCCGGCGGGCGTCGGCAGCCCGACGAGCGTGAGGGCTGCGAGGCCCAGTCCGGCGGCGGCGAGACGACGCCCTCGAGTGGTGCTGTACATGGGACGGGGTCCTCTCCTCCGGGCCTCGACGATATCGCGACCGGGGCTTCGGCGTGTGCCTGTGACCGCCCCCTGGGTAGGTCTCAGGCACACGCGACCGTGTGGGGCGCTCAGCGCCAGCGGCCTACGACGTCCGGGATCTCGGCGAGCCGTTGCACGACGGCGTCGGGCTCACCCTCGCTGTGGCCGACCTGCGTGCTGGGGATCGTGGAGTGGGGCACGTGGATCGCCCGCATCCCGGCCGAGCGGGCACCCCAGATGTCGTCGAAGAGCCGGTCGCCGACGTAGACGCAGCGAGCCGGGTCGCTGACGCCGACCGCCGCAGCGGCGGCGGCGAACGCCTGCGGGGACGGCTTCGTCCACGGGACCTCGCTGGTGTAGACGTCCCCGTCGATCAGGTCGAGGACGCCGTCGCGCTCGAAGAAGCCGCGGTGCCATTCCCGGGGCCAGACGGTGTTGGACAGCACACCGACGCGCAGCCCCATCCCCTGCAGCGCCTCCCACGTCGGGCGGACGTCGGCGTCGGTGGTGGTGTGGGGCTCCCAGAAGTCGTAGTACGCCGAGAGCAGCGCGGGATCGTGCTCGAGGCCCGCCTCGTCGAACAGGTCACCGATGGTCGCGCTCTGCTGGTGGTCGCGGCTGCGTCCCCAGACCACGTCACCGGCGGCCAGCAGCCGGGTCGTGATCTCCTCGTGGTCGTGGTCGGTGTTGACCACCGCCTGCGCGAGCGCGCAGGACTCGGCGTGGAAGTCGACGTCGTGCCAGCGGGTGAGGGTGCCGCCCCAGTCGAAGAGGACGGCCTCGATCACCGGACGACTCCCACGACCCGGTCGACGACCTCGGCGACGGGGACGTCCTGCCGCTCCCCCGTCGCGCGGTCGCGGAGCTCGACGACGCCGTCGACGAGGCCGCGCCCGACCGTGAGGATCGTGGGCACGCCGATCAGCTCGGCGTCCTTGAACTTCACCCCGGGGCTGACCTTGCCGGCGCGGTCGTCGTAGAGGACGTCGACGCCGCGGGCCGAGAGCTCCTCCGCGATCCGGGCCGCGGTCTCGAAGATCTCGCCGTCCTTGCCGGCCGCCACGAGGTGGACGTCGGCGGGCGTGATCTCGCGCGGCCAGCACAGGCCGAGCTCGTCGTTGTTGCCCTCGGCGATCGCGGCCACCGCGCGGGTGACGCCGATCCCGTAGGAGCCCATCGTGACCGTGACCAGCTTGCCGTTCTCGTCGAGGACCTTGAGGTCGAGCGCCTCGGCGAACCAGCGGCCGAGCTGGAAGATGTGGCCCATCTCGATGCCGCGGGCGGACTCGAGGGTGCCGTCGGCGCAGTTCGGGCAGGCGTCGCCGTCGCGCACGTCAGCCGCCTCGATGGTGCCGTCGGGCGTGAAGTCGCGACCCACGACCAGGTCGACCACGTGGCTGCCGGGCACGTTGGCGCCGGTCACCCAGCGGGTGCCCTCGGAGACGCGGGGGTCGACGACGTACCGGATCTTCGACGCCGACTCCTCCCCCAGCGCCTCGGGACCGATGTAGCCCTTGACGAGTGCCTCGTGCTTGCGGAGCTCGGTCTCGTCCATCGGCTCGACCTCGATCGGCTCGAGCTGGCCCTCGAGGCGCTTCTGGTCGACCTCACGGTCACCGGGGACGCCGATGGCGAGCGGCTCACGGGTGCCGTCGGGGTGCTTGAGGACGACGAGGACGTTCTTGAGCGTGTCGCCGGCCGCCCAGGGCCGGTCGTCGCGGGGGAACTTCTCGTTGAGGTGGTCGACCAGGGTGTCGATGGTCGGGGTGTCGGGCGTCTCCTCGGCGTGCGCGGCCGGGGCGTCGTCGTACGCCACCGGGGCGGGCGCGCGGACCGCGACGGCCTCGACGTTGGCGGCGTAGTCGCAGTGCGTGCAGCGGACGTAGGTGTCCTCGCCGACGTCGGCCTTGGCGAGGAACTCCTCGGACTTCGAGCCGCCCATCGCGCCGCTGGTCGCCTTGACGATGGCGTAGTCGAAGCCGAGCCGGTCGAAGGTCTTGATGTACGCCGCGCGGTGGGCGGCGTACGAACGGTCGAGGCCCTCGTCGGAGGTGTCGAAGGAGTAGGAGTCCTTCATGATGAACTCGCGGCCGCGGAGCACGCCGGCGCGGGGACGCGCCTCGTCGCGGTACTTCGTCTGGATCTGGTAGAGCCAGACCGGGAGGTCCTTGTAGGAGGAGTACATGTCCTTCACCGCGAGGGTGAACATCTCCTCGTGCGTGGGCCCGAGCAGGTAGTCGCCGCCCTTGCGGTCCTGGAGGCGGAAGATGCCGTTGCCGTACGTCGTCCAGCGGTTGCTGGCCTCGTAGGGCTCACGGGGCAGCAGCGCCGGGAACGACAGCTCCTGGGCGCCGATCGCGTTCATCTCCTCGCGGATGATCGTCTCGACGTTGCGCAGCACCCGCAGGCCCAGCGGCAGCCACGTGTAGATGCCCGGCGCGGCGCGGCGGATGTAGCCCGCGCGGACCAGCAGCCGGTGGCTCGGCACCTCGGCGTCGTTCGGGTCGTCCCGGAGCGTGCGCACGAAGAGGTTGGACATCCGCAAGATCATGCGGCGAAGGCTACTTGGCGGCCCTCCCCGGTCTCGACCCAGTTCCCCGGCAGCCCCGCCACGCGTGACCGGTCAGAACATCACGGTGGCGAACGTCGCCGTCTGCCGGAACCCGACGTGCTCGTAGATGCGTCGGGCGGCCAGGTTGTAGTCGTTGACGTAGAGCGAGCAGACCGGTGCGAGGTCGGCGCGGATCGCCTCGACCACCGCCGCCATCCCGGCCGCACCCAGACCCCGGCCGCGCAGCTCCGGGTCGACCCACACCCCCTGCACCTGGGCGGCCGCGGGCGAGAGGGAGGCCACCTCGGCCTTGAAGACGACCCGGCCCCCGTCGATCCGGGCGAAGGACCAGCCGCGGGAGACGAGGTGGCGGACCCGGGTGCGGTAGAAGTTCGCGCCGCCGAAGTCCTCGGGGCTGACGCCGACCTCCTCGGTGTACATCGCCACGCAGGCGGGGTAGAGCACGTCGAGGTCCGCGAGCGTCGTACGGCGCACCAGCGGGTCGGCCGCGACCCGGGGCGCGGTGCCGATCTCGAGGTGGGGCTGGTCCCAGCGCTGCTCGCGCGGCGTACCCCAGGAGTCGGCGACGACGTCCCAGAAGGCGGCCACCGGATCCTGCGGGCCGAGGATCGTGGACACGCTGCGCTGCCGGGTCAGGGCGCGCTCGGCGAAGACCCGCGCGTCGTCGGCGGTGGCCTGCACCGGCACCAGGTTGGCCGCGACGTGGCAGGCGGCGAGCAGCCGGCCGTCGTCGAAGCGCCCCCACACCTCACCGCCCAGCCAGCGCGGCTCGAGGTTGGTCACGCGGGCGCGGTGGGACGCGAAGACGTTGACGACCGGGCTGTCGGCGGCCAGCGCCTGGAAGGCATCCAGGTCGGGCGCGCCCAGCACCCGGATCCCGTGGCGGGCCGTGAGCACGCCGAGAGCCTACGACGAGTCGGGTGCGCCTCGGCGTTCAGTCGGGTGCGCCTCGACGTCGAGTTGGGTACGCCGCGCGCGCAACCGCGATCAAACCGGCGCCAGGACGCCGGTGTTTGGATGGACCCGTGACCCAGAGCATGCAGGGACGAGTCGCCCTCGTCGCGGGCGCGACCCGCGGTGCCGGGCGCGCCATCGCCGTCGAGCTCGCCAGGTCGGGCGCGCACGTCTACGCGACCGGCCGCAGCAGTCGCGCCGGGCGCTCCGAGATCGACCGCCCCGAGACGATCGAGGACACCGGCGAGCTGATGGTGGCCGCCGGCGGCTCGGGGTCGGCGCTGGTCGTCGACCACGAGGACCCCGAGCAGGTGGCGGCGCTGGTCGCCCGGATCGAGGCCGAGCAGGGCCGGCTCGACGTCCTGGTCAACGACATCTTCGGCGGCGACCGCTACGCCGAGTTCGGTACGCCGGTGTGGGAGCACGACCTCGCCGGCGGGCTGCGGATGCTGCGGATGGGCGTGGACACCCACCTGATCACCGCCCACCACGCGTTGCCGCTGCTGATGCGGACGGGGACGACCGACACCCCCGCGCTGCTGGTCGAGATGACCGACGGCACCGCCGAGGCCAACCGGGAGTTCCGGCAGGGCGTGGGGCTCTACTACGACCTGGTGAAGGCGAACGTGTCGCGGATCGTGATGGCACTCGCGCACGAGCTGGCCGACCTCCCCGTCACCCCGCTCGCCGTCACGCCCGGCTGGATCCGCTCCGAGAACATGCTCGAGCACTTCGGGGTCACCGAGGCCACCTGGCGCGACGCCCTCGCGCGGGTGCCGGGCTTCGCGATCAGCGAGAGCCCGACGTACGTCGCCCGCGGCATCGCCGCCCTGGCCGCCGATCCCGGCCACGCCCGCCATGTGGGGCAGTGCCTCTCGTCGCACGACCTCGCCGCGGCGTACGACCTGACGGACGTGGACGGGTCGCGCCCCGACTGCTGGCGGCTGATTGCCGAGCACGGCTTCGACCACGAGCACGTGGACGTCACCGGCTACCGCTGAGCGTGGCGCCTTGGTGCTGCGGCCGCCGGTCGCACGGGTGGTTGCCGATTGGTCACCAACCACAACATTCCGGGGCATCTGCATGCCGATTGGTCACCAACGGCGTACCTCCCGGCCCGCGGCTCAGCTCCACGCCCGACCGAGGAGTCGGACCGGCCCGCGGCGATGCCGATTGGTCACCAACCACAACAATTCGGGGCATCTGCACGCCGATTGGTCACCAACGGCGTACCTCCCGGCCCGCGGCTCAGCTCCACGCCCGACCGAGGAGTCAGACCGGCCCGCGGCGATGCCGATTGGTCACCAACCACAACTATTCGGGGCATCTGCACGCCGATTGGTCACCAACGGCGGTGCCCCGCACCGCCCCGGAGCGACCCGGGGAGGGGGTGGCCGGCTAGGACACCGAGACGCTCGCGGCGCCGCCCTCGACCGGTTCCATGCCTTCGGCGATCCGCATCGCCTCCTCGATCAGGGTCTCCACGATCTGGCTCTCGGGGACGGTCTTGATGACCTCGCCCTTGACGAAGATCTGGCCCTTGCCGTTGCCGGAGGCGACGCCGAGGTCGGCCTCGCGAGCCTCGCCGGGGCCGTTGACGACGCAGCCCATGACGGCGACCCGGAGCGGGACCTCGAGCCCGTCGAGGCCGGCGGTGACCTCGTCGGCGAGCTTGTAGACGTCGACCTGGGCGCGACCGCACGAGGGGCAGGAGACGATCTCGAGCCGGCGCGGCTTGAGGTTGAGGCTCTCGAGGATCTGGATGCCGACCTTGACCTCCTCGACCGGGGGCGCCGACAGCGAGACCCGGATGGTGTCGCCGATGCCCTGGCTGAGCAGGTGGCCGAAGGCGACCGAGGACTTGATGGTGCCCTGGAAGGCGGGTCCCGCCTCGGTGACGCCGAGGTGCAGCGGCCAGTCGCCGGCCTCGGCGAGCAGCTCGTAGGCGCGGACCATCACGACCGGGTCGTTGTGCTTGACCGAGATCTTGAAGTCGCGGAAGCCGTGCTCCTCGAAGAGCCCGGCCTCCCAGACCGCGCTCTCGACGAGCGCCTCGGGCGTGGCCTTGCCGTACTTCTCGAGCAGCCGCTTGTCGAGGCTGCCGGCGTTGACGCCGATCCGGATCGACGTGCCGTGGTCGGAGGCCGCCTGCGCGATCTCCTTGACCTGGTCGTCGAACTTGCGGATGTTGCCGGGGTTGACCCGGACCGCCGCACAGCCCGCCTCGATCGCGGCGAAGACGTACTTCGGCTGGAAGTGGATGTCGGCGATGACCGGGATCTGCGACTTCTGCGCGATCGCGGGGAGCGCGTCGGCGTCGTCCTGGCTGGGGCAGGCGACCCGCACGATGTCGCAACCGGACGCCGTCAGCTCGGCGATCTGCTGGAGCGTCGCGTTGATGTCGGAGGTGAGCGTCGTGGTCATCGACTGCACCGAGACCTGGTGGTCGCTGCCGACCCCGACCTTGCCGACCTTGATCTGGCGGGTCTTGCGGCGGGGGGCGAGCACGGGCGGCGGTGCCGCGGGCATGCCCAGGTTGATCTCGGTCATGCCTCCGAGACTACTGCCGCCACGGCTGCGATCAGGACTCGAGGTGGAGGGGTACGACGAGGTCGCCGACGATCAGCACGACCCCGAAGACCAGCAGCACCGACGCGACGACGTACGCCACCGGCAGCAGCCGGGCGACGTCGACGTAGCCGGGGTCGGGTCGTCCACGTACCCGGGCGACCCCGCGGCGTACGGCCTCGGCGAGGGCGCCGGCGATGTGGCCGCCGTCGAGCGGCAGCAGCGGCACGAAGTTGAACATGCCGATGAAGAAGTTGAAGCCGGCGATCAGCATCAGCAGGAAGATCGTCTTCTCGAGCACCGGGAAGTCCTCGTGCGCGACGGTCTCGCCGGCGAGCCGGCCACCGCCGACGATGCTGACCGGACCCTGCGGGTCGCGCTCCTCGAGGCCGACGATGGCCTGCCCGACGTCAAAGACCTTGACCGGCAGGGTGCCGAGCGCCTGGACCGTGTCGACAGTCATGTGGCCCATCTCGCCGATGGTGTAGCCGATGCCGCCGGTGGTGAGATCGGCCTCGGGCACCACGCCC
Organism: uncultured Actinomycetota bacterium; assembly: GCA_963754575.1. Taxonomy (GTDB): domain Bacteria; phylum Actinomycetota; class Actinomycetes; order Propionibacteriales; family Nocardioidaceae; genus Nocardioides. Next base: position 59,727 of record CAVWGQ010000023.1, read on the forward strand.
AGGAAGCCGACCTGCGTCAGCGTGTCGTCGGTCGTGCTCGTCGGTCGCAGCTGGACGGTGGTGTTCGTCGTCAGCGTGACCTCCTCGCCGTCACGCTCGACCACGATCACGGCCTCGCCGTCCTCGTTGGCGCGGATCTGACGCTGCAGCTGCTCCCAGCTGGTCACGTCGACGCCGTTGAACGCGACGAACCGGTCACCCGGCTCCACCCCGGCCTCCGCAGCCGGGGTCGGGCTCTCCCGCAGCTCCGTCGCGGTGCACTCGCGACCGTCCTCCGCGGCGGGGACGAGGCAGGGCGCCACCTCGTCGACGGTGGTCCTCACCTGGAAGTCGTCGTTGGCGTTGCCGTAGAAGGCGAAGACGGGCGCGAAGATCAGGAACGCGATGAGGATGTTCACCGTGGGCCCGCCGGCCATCACGATGACCTTCTTCCACCACGCCATCTTGTAGAAGAGCCGGTCCTCGTCACCGGGCTTGACGTGCTCCCACTCGGCCGCGCGGGCGTCCGAGATCAGCTGGGTGAACATGCCGGTGTTGGACTTGCGGACCCGGACGACGCGCTCGCCGTGCTCGTCGTAGACCGGGTGCTCGCGGTCCTCGTCGAGCTCCTCGGCCCCGGGCGGGAGCATCCCGACGATCTTGACGTAGCCGCCGAGCGGGATCGCCTTGATGCCGTACTCGGTCTCGCCGACCTGCTTGCTCCAGACCGTGGGGCCGAAGCCGACGAACCACTGCGTGACCTTCCCGCCGAACTTCTTCGCGGGGATCAGGTGACCGAACTCGTGGAGCCCGATCGAGGCCAGGATGGCGACCACGAAGATCAGCACGCCCAGCGTGTAGTAGACGGCGGTCATCGGGTTCCTTCGACGAGGACGGCGGCGGTACGGCGGGCCCACGCGTCGGCGGCGAGGACGTCGTCCACGGTGAGCTGCTCCTCCGAGGGTACGTCGTGGTGCCCCAGCACGGAGGCGACCGTGGGCACGATGTCGACGAAGGCGAGCCGACCCTCGTGGAAGGCGTCGACGCAGACCTCGTTGGCCGCGTTGTAGACCGCCGGCGCGGTGCCGCCCCGCTCCCCCGCGCGCCGCGCCAGCAGCACGGCCGGGAAGGCCTCGTCGTCCAGCGGCTCGAAGCGCCAGTCGGACGCCTGCGTCCAGTCGATCGGGGTCTCGGCGTCCGGGACCCGGTCGGGCCAGCCCATCCCGAGCGCGATCGGGACCAGCATGGTGGGCAGCCCCAGCTGCGCCACGACGGCACCGTCGGTGAACTCCACCATCGAGTGGATCAGCTGCTGCGGGTGGACCACGACGTCGATCGCGTCGTAGGGCACGTCGAAGAGCAGGTGGGCCTCGATGACCTCGAGCCCTTTGTTGACCAGCGTGGCCGAGTTGGTGGTGATCACCCGACCCATCGCGAAGTTGGGATGGGCCAGCGCCTGCTCCGGGGTCACCTCGGCGAGCTCCGCGCGGCTGCGGCCGCGGAACGGGCCGCCGCTGGCGGTGAGCACCAGCCGGCGTACCTCGTCACGCCGGCCGGCGCGGAGGCTCTGCGCGATCGCGCTGTGCTCGGAGTCGACCGGGACGATCTGGCCCGGCGCCGCCGCCTGCTGCACGAGCGGGCCGCCGACGATCAGGCTCTCCTTGTTGGCGAGCGCGAGCGTCGTCCCGGCGGCGAGCGCGGCGAGCGTCGGCCGCAGCCCGACGGCACCCGTGATGCCGTTGAGGACCACGTCGCAGTCCATCCCGGCCGCCTCGACGCTCGCGTCCTCGCCCAGTCCGGCGTACGCCGGGGCGAGCTCGGCGACCTGGGCGTCGAAGAGCTCCTGGTTCGAGCCACCCGCGGTCAGCCCGACCACCCGGAACCGGTCGGGATTGGCGCGCACCAGGTCGATCGCCTGGGTCCCGATCGACCCGGTCGAGCCGAGGATCACCACGTCACGTCTGCTCACGCGGTCATCCTCCCAGCCCCTGCGCACGGTGACCGGGCGGGCGCCGGGCTCCCCAGGGCCGTGTTGAGCTCCGCCTCCCTCGTGCTCGAGTTCCGCCTCGCTCGGAGAGCGAGGCGGAACTCGACGCCGAGGGAGGCGGAACTCAACCACTCAGTCGGTGGTCGCGAACGCCTCGGCGACGACGTCGAAGGCCTCGTGGAGGAGGTCGTCGGAGATCGCGAGCGGCGGGAGGAAGCGGAACACGTTGCCCCAGGTGCCGCAGGTGAGGGTGACCACGCCCGCGGCGTGGCACGCCGCGCTGACGGCGGCGGCGCGGGCGGCGTCCGGGGTGGTGGTGCCGGGCTCGCAGAGCTCGATCGCCATCATCGCCCCGCGACCGCGGATGTCGGCCACGACCGGGTGCTCGGCCTGCAGCGCCTCGAGCCGGGACCGCATGGTGGCGCCGATCGAGCGCGCCCTGCCGACCAGGTCGTGGGTGCGCATCTCCTCGATCGCGCCCAGCCCCGCGGCACAGGCCACCGGGTTGCCGCCGTAGGTGCCACCGAGGCCGCCGGCGTGCGACGGAGTCCATCAGCTCGGCCCGACCGGTGACCGCCGCGAGCGGCAGCCCGCCGGCGATGCCCTTGGCGGTGGTGACCAGGTCGGGCACGACGCCCTCGTCGTCGCAGGCGAACCAGTCGCCGGTGCGGCAGAAGCCCGACTGGATCTCGTCGGCGATGAACACGATGCCGTTCGCCGTGCACCACTCCGAGAGCGCGGGCAGGAAGCCGGGGGCGGGAGCGACGAAGCCGCCCTCGCCGAGGATCGGCTCGATCGCCAGGCAGGCCAGGTTGCCGGCGCCGACCTGCTTGTCGAGGTGGTCGATCGCGCGGGCCGCGGCCTGCTCGCCGCTCAGGCCGTCGCGGAAGGGATAGGACATCGGGGCGCGGTAGACCTCGCCCGCGAACGGCCCGAAGCCCTGCTTGTAGGGCATGTTCTTGGCGGTCATCGCCATCGTGAGGTTGGTGCGGCCGTGGTAGGCGTGGTCGAAGACCGCCACCGCGTCGCGACCCGTGGCGACGCGGGCGATCTTGACTGCGTTCTCGACCGCCTCGGCACCGGAGTTGAAGAGCGCCGACTTCTTGGCGTGGTCGCCGGGGGTGAGCTCGGCGAGCTGCTCGCAGACGTCGACGTACCCGTCGTAGGGCGTGATCATGAAGCAGGTGTGGGTGAAGGCGGCGACCTGCTCCTGCACCCGGCGTACGACGGCCGGGGCGCTGTTGCCCACGGTCGTGACGGCGATGCCGGACCCCAGGTCGATCAGGGTGTTGCCGTCGACGTCGCGCAGCACGCCCCCGCCCGCCTGGGTGACGAACACCGGCAGCATCGTGCCGACGCCGTCGGCGACGTGCGCCTTCTTGCGCTCGAGCCGGGCCCGGGACTCCGGGCCGGGGATCTCGGTGACCAGGTGGCGCTTCTGCTCCAGCGACTCGCTCACGGTTCCATCTCCTTGATGCCCCAGGGGCTTCCGTACTCGGTCAGCAGGTCGAGGAACGGCTGCGCGTCGAAGGCCTCGGGCCCGAGCACCCCCGCCCCGCTCCAGGTGCCGTTCGCGAGCAGCTCCAGCGCCACGACGGGGTTGATCGCGGTCTGCCAGACCACGCACTGGTGGCCGTACTCCCGCATCGTCCACTCGTTGTCCACGACGTGGAACAGATAGGAAGATCGGGGACCGCCATCCTTACCCGTTGCCCGTGACCCACAGCCCGGCGCAGGTCTTGCCCGTCATCCGCGGCCCGACGGTCGCGGGGTCGGGCAGCACCGCGGCGACGACGTCGCGCGGGCTGACCTCGACACCCTTCACGCGGACCTTCTCGGTGCTGTCGAGGCCGAGCGTGTGGAGGACCTTGAGGATGTTGATGAACTCGTCGCCGAGGCCGTACTTGAAGGTCGCCCGCCGGCAGTCGACCCAGCGCGGCATCAGGAGCACCTCCTCGTGCTCGACGTTGACGCACTCGACCGGCCCGATCCCCTCGGGGAAGTCGAAGACCTCCGGCTCGCTGAACGGCGGCGTCGTGAACCAGCCGCCGTCGACCTCGGCCCGCGCCTTCTCGTAGATCACGGGCGGGTTGAGGCACTCCTCGATCGTGGTCCACATCGAGAACGACGGAGCGAAGATCTCGTTGCCGTCGTCGTCGGTGACCACGAGGTTGGCGCCGTCACGCGTGCCGAGCTCGTCGATCTCGGAGAACAGGTGGTCGGCGGCGTAGCGCGCGAAGACGTCGGAGAGGCCGGGCTCGACGCCCATCCCGACCAGCGCGAGCCGCCCGGAGCGCTCCCACTCCCCCGCGACGGCGAACTGCTCGTCGCCGAGCTTCACCCCGCACTTGGAGTACGCCGCGTCCGGGTGCGGCTTGCTCAGCGACATCGCCATGTCGACGTAGTCGGCGCCGGCGGCGAAGGCACCCTCGAAGACCGGCATGTTGAAGACCGGGTCGACGGCGTTCATCACGTGGGTGATGCCGTGCTCGCGGCACAGCGCCTCGACCGAGCCCGCGTCGGAGGCGTCGATCTGCGCTGCGGCGTACCGCTCGTCCGTGGCGGCGGCCTTCTCGGCCTTGGCCAGGTCGTAGTCGGCGACCACGATCGCGTCGAAGAAGTCGCGACGGGCGGCGATGGCGGTGAACGCACCGCCGACGCCGCCGGCGCCGACCAGCAGGATCCTCAGTCGGTTGCCTTTCGTCTCACCGGGTCTCGACACGTGCGTCGCGACCTCGTTCCTCGGTCGCGGCCTGAGCCCGACCTGGTGTCGCCACGCGGCCCGTTCGTCCCTGACGGCCCGCTGCTCACTCACCGATGAAACACATCACGTGCTTGATCCGGGTGTAGTCCTCGAGGCCGTACATCGAGAGGTCCTTGCCGTAGCCGGAGTGCTTGAAGCCGCCGTGGGGCATCTCGGAGACGAAGGGGATGTGGGTGTTGATCCACACCGCACCGAAGTCGAGCCGCTTCGACATCCGCAGCGCCCGGGCGTGGTCCCGGGTCCAGACGCTGGAGGCCAGGCCGTACTCCACGCCGTTGGCCCAGGCCAGCGCCTCGGCCTCGTCGCTGAACTTCTGCACGGTCATGACGGGGCCGAAGATCTCGGTCTGGACCTGCTCGTCGTCCTGGCGCAGGCCAGAGAGGACGGTCGGCTCGTAGAAGTAGCCGCGCTCGCCCTGGCGCATGCCGCCGGTCTCGACGGTGGCGTGGTCGGGGAGCCGGTCGACCATGCCGGAGACGTGGCTGAGCTGGTTCGCGTTGTTGAGGGGCCCGTAGTAGGTGCCCTCGGCCAGCGGGTCGCCCGTGGGCATGCCCTTCGCCGCCTCCGCGAGCGCGGCCACGAACTCGTCGTGGATGCCGGCGGCGACCAGCACGCGGGTGGCGGCGGTGCAGTCCTGGCCGGCGTTGAAGAGGCCGGCGCCGGCGATGCCCTCGGCCGCGGCCTCGATGTCGGCGTCGTCGAAGACGATCACGGGCGCCTTGCCGCCGAGCTCGAGGTGGACCTTCTTGAGGTCGGAGGCGGCCGACTTCGCGACCTCCATGCCGGCGCGCACCGAGCCGGTGATGGCGACCATCTGCGGCGTCGGGTGCTCCACCAGCGCGCGGCCGGTGTCGCGGTCGCCGCAGACGACGTTGAGCACGCCGGGCGGCAGGAACTCCTGCGCGATCTCGGCGAGCAGGGTGGAGCTGGCCGGGGTGGTGTCGCTGGGCTTGAGGACGACGGTGTTGCCGGCCGCCAGGGCCGGGGCGATCTTCCAGATCATCATCAGCAGCGGGTAGTTCCACGGCGTCACCTGGCCGACGACGCCGATCGGCTCGCGGCGTACCCAGGAGGTGTGGTCGGCCATGTACTCGCCGGCGGAGCGACCCTCGAGCACCCGCGCGGCACCGCCGAAGAACCGGAAGTGGTCCGAGGCGTAGGGCATCTCCTCGTCCATGGTCAGGCCGCGCGGCTTGCCGGTGTCGCGGCACTCGACCTCGTTGATCTCCTCGATCCGCGCGTCGATGCCCTCCGCGAGCTTGAGCAGCGCGTTGGAGCGGTCCTGCGGCGTGCTCTCGCCCCAGGTCTCGAAGGCCTTCTCGGCGGCACCGTAGGCGCGGTCGAGGTCCTCCGCGCCCGACTTCGGCGCGGTCGCGTAGGTCTCGCCGGTGGTCGGGTCGAGGACGTCGTAGGTCTCCCCCGACGCGGCGGGCACGCGCTCGCCGTTGACGATGTTGTGGAAGGTGGTGTCAGCCATGGCGCCGACCCTAACCGTTGGCACGACGGATTCGGTAGGGGTTGGCGGCACAGATGACGGATTCCGTTGTCAACGCAGCGTTGCGCCGCGGCGACCCACTGCCGGTGCGACGCTCCACCACCTGCCGCGGGGGTGCGGCATGATCACGTCACGAAGCGGACCACCCTCGCCGGACTGGTGGCCGTCCCCGTGGTCATCGGCGGGCTCTACCTGCTCATGGTCACCGGCTTCCTCAGCCTGGCCGTGGTCCTGCTGGCGATCGCCGCGGTGCCCCGCCGCGTCAGCTGACGTGGACCGCCCGGCCCGCGACCCAGGTGGAGGCGCACCCGGGCAGCGCCGATCTCGGTGACGGCGAGGCGAACGGGTCGCGGTCGAGCACCACCAGGTCCGCGACCGCGCCCGGACGCAGCACCCCGGCGTCGTCGCGGTGGTTCACCCACGCACCGCCCGAGGTGTACGCCGAGAACGCCGTCGTCAGGTCGAGCGCCTGCGCGGGGAGGAACGGGTCGTCGCCCTCCCGCCCGTCCTCGCCGTACGCCGTGCGGGTGACCGCGGTGTGCATCGCGGCGAGCGGGTCCGGGGTGGACACCGGCCAGTCGCTCCCCATCACCAGCCGGGCGCCGGCCCGGTGGAGGTCACCGAAGGGGTACTGCCAGCCGGCCCGCTCCTCACCGAGGAACGGCAGCGTCAGCTCGACCATCTGGTCGTCGTGGCAGGCCCAGAGCGCCTGCAGGTTGGCGGCGAGGCCGAGCTCGGCGAAGCGCGGCACGTCCTGCGGCGCCACGACCTGCAGGTGGGCGAGGTGGTGGCGCAGGTCGCCGCCGGCGGGCGCACGTCGAAGGCGTCGAGCGCCTCGCGGACGCCCCGGTCACCGATCGCGTGCACGTGCACCTGGAAGCCGGCTCCCGCCAGCGCAGGCACGACCTCGCGCAGCCGCTCTGCCGTCAGGAAGGAGTGGCCCCGGTTGGTGGTCGCGTGGCCGCAGCGGTCGAGGTAGGGCTGCCTCCATCGCGGCCGTGAAGTTCTCGGCGACCCCGTCCTGCATGATCTTCACGCTCGTGGCCCGGAACCGGCCGAGGGTGTACGCCGCCCGCCGCGCCTCGAGGTCGGCGAGCTGCTCGAGGCCGCGCTCGCGGTCCCACCACAGCGCGCCGACGACCCAGCCGGTGAGCGTCCCCGCTCGGCCGCGCGGCGGTAGGCCGGACCGGGGTCGTCCATGCCGGCGTAGGCGCCGACGATCGCGTCCTGCCAGCCGGTGACACCGAGCGAGTGCAGGTGGGCCTGGCCGGCGAGCAGCCCCGCGTCGTACTCCTGCTCGGTGGTGGGCGGGACCAGTCGCGCGACCAGCGCCATCGCGCCCTCGTGGAGGGTGCCGGTCGGGTGGCCGTCGGCGTCGCGCTCGATCCGGCCGTCGGCCGGGTCGGGGGTGTGCGGTCGATGCCGGCGAGCGCCAGGGCGGCGTGGCTGACCCAGGCGCCGTGGTGGTCGCGGTTGGGCAGGAAGACCAGCCGGCCGGGCGCCACCGCCTCGAGGTCGTCGGCGGTGGGCGTGCCGCCGGGGAACTCCGCCATCGCCCAGCCGCCGCCGAGCAGCCACGGCCGGTCCGGGTGGGCGGCGGCGTACTCCCCGATGCGGGCGAGGTAGTCGGCCCGGGTCGTCCAGCTCGGAGAGGTCGCACCGGGTGCGCTCGAGGCCGCCCTGGACGGTGTGGACGTGGGCGTCGGTGAAGCCCGGGGCGACCAGCCCGCCCGCGACGTCGACCACCTCGGCCCCCGCCCTGGCCTCGCGGTCGAGCGTGCCGACCGCCACGACACGGTCGCCGTCGAGCAGCACGTCGGCTGCCCCGGCGTACTGCCTCCCGTCGAAGACCCGACCACCGATGAACACCGTCCGTGCCATCCGATCCCTCCTCGATTCAGCGCGCCCTCGACCACGGATTCCGAATCCTAGCGCCAGAATCACCACGGATTCGCTTGCGATCGGCGCGGTCGAGACGTGATGATGTGGGCATGTCGGAACACGACCAGCGCCAGCGGGCCGCCAAGGACCACCTCTGGATGCACTTCACGCGCCACTCCACCTACGACCACGCCGACGTGCCGGTCATCGTGCGCGGCGAGGGCGCCTACATCTGGGACGACCAGGGCAAGCGCTACCTCGACGGCCTCGCCGGGCTCTTCGTGAGCCAGCTCGGCCACGGGCGCACCGAGCTCGCCGACGCCGCCGCCGAAGCAGGCGCGCCAGCTGGCCTTCATGCCGCTGTGGTCCTACGCGCACCCCGGCGCCATCGAGCTCGCCGAGCGGATCGCGCACTACGCCCCGGGTGGACTCGAACCGGGTCTTCTTCACCACCGGTGGCGGCGAGGCGGTCGAGAGCGCCTGGAAGCTGCGCGAAGAACTACTTCAAGCTCACCGGCAAGCCGACCAAGCACAAGGTCATCAGCCGCTCCATCGCCTACCACGGCACCCCGCAGGGGGCGCTGTCGATCACCGGGCTGCCGCCGATGAAGGCACCGTTCGAGCCGCTGGTCCCCAGCACCTTCCGGGTCCCGAACACCAACATCTACCGCGCCCACGAGGTCTCCAGCGGCCTGCTCGACGGCAGCGACCCCGAGCGCTTCGGTCGCTGGGCCGCCGACCAGATCGCGGTCGCCATCGAGAACGAGGGCGCCGACACCGTCGCCGCCGTCTTCCTCGAGCCGGTGCAGAACTCCGGCGGCTGCTTCCCGCCGCCGCCGGGCTACTTCCAGCGGGTCCGCGAGATCTGCGACGAGTACGACGTGCTGCTGGTCACCGACGAGGTCATCTGCGCCTTCGGCCGGCTCGGCCACATGTTCGGCGCCGAGCGCTACGGCTACGAGCCCGACATCATCACCTGCGCGAAGGGCCTGACCTCCGGCTACTCCCCGCTCGGCGCGATGATCGCCCAGGACCGGCTGATGGAGCCGTTCCTGCACGGCACCGAGACCTTCCTGCACGGCTACACCTTCGGCGGCCACCCGGTCTCGACCGCCGTCGCGCTCGCCAACCTCGACGTGTTCGAGAAGGAGAGCGTCAACGAGCACGTCCGTGACAACGAGGGCGCCTTCCGCAGCCACGCTCGAGCGGCTGCACGACCTGCCGATCGTCGGCGACGTCCGCGGCGACGGGTACTTCTACGGCATCGAGCTGGTCAAGGACAAGGCGACCAAGGAGACGTTCGACGACGCCGAGGCGGAGAAGCTGCTGCGCGGCTTCCTGTCCAAGGCGCTCTACGACGAGGGCCTGTACTGCCGGGCCGACGACCGCGGCGACCCGGTGATCCAGCTGGCCCCGCCGTTGATCTGCGACCAGGAGCACTTCGACGAGATCGAGCAGATCCTGCGCGTCGTGCTCGACAAGGCCTACTCGCTGCTCTGGCACGCCGTCTGATCCGGAGCTCTGATCCGGAGCAGCCCGAGACCCTTGAGGGAGGGAGCGGGGTCCGTCCCTGTGAAGGGCGGCGGTCCCGCGGAGGGCGCAGGGTGCGGACCCTGACTCACTGCCAGAGTCACCGCGCATCCTGCGCCTGCGCTCTCCTGTCCGGTTCGGCTCCGTCCGGGCCTGCCGATTGGTCACCAACGACAAGAAAGGCCCCAGAGAACGTGTCGGTGGGGACCAATCAGCACTGCTCGAGCCACCCCGGGCCGAGGGGCGATCCCGCACCGTGCCTCCGGGCGGGTGCGGGGCTCGACGGGTCCCAGGGGGACGGGCGGGGGCGGGGGTCACCGACGCGGGCAGCCTGGCGACGTCGGGAGCGGAGCTCGCCGCCCACGCACGATCGCGATCGAGATCACGAACATAGGGTGCCGATCGACGTTGACCTGCAGGGGTACGCCGCGCTGGGCGACTCCCCAGACGTACATCGGGAAGGTGACGTGGTGCCCGGCGTTGAGGTTGGTGATGATGAAGTCGTCGAACGAGAGCGAGAAGCTCAGGAGCGCGGCGGCGAGGATGCCGGGGAAGACGAGCGGGAAGGTCACCCGCCAGAACGTCTGCAACTCGGTCGCGTAGAGGTCCATGGCCGCCTGCTCGAGACGCGTCGAGCCCGGCGAGCCGCGCCTTGACGGTGACGACGACGAAGGACAGGCAGAACATGATGTGGGCGACCAGGATCGTCCAGAAGCCCGAGCTGGCCGGCCAACCCCGCCGTGACGAAGAGCGCGAGCAGGGAGGATCCCATCACGATCTCGGGGGTCGCCATCGGCAGGAACGTGAAGCAGGTTCACCGACGAGCGCCCGGAAGCGGTGCCGGACGAGGGCGAACGCCATGAGCGTGCCGAGGAGGGTGGCGCCCAGCGTGGCCAGGAGCCCGATCTGGATGGAGGGCCGACCGCCTCGCAGATGCCTTGGGGTCGCACGGGGTCAGCCAGTTGTCGCAGCGTGAAGCCGTCGAAGGGGTAGATCAGCCGGCTGGCGGGGTCGTTGAACGACATCAGCACGACGATGAAGATCGGCACGAACGTGTAGAGCAGCACCAGCAGGGCTGCGCCGAGCACCAGGTGGTTGCTGATCCAGCGTCCGACGCCAGTGAGGGGGGTCATACCAGCTCCTCCGTCCCGGCCCGCCGGATGTAGACCAGGACCAGGACCACGATCGCGATCATCATGATCATCGACAGCGCCGCTGCCTCGGGGTAGTCGTTCCGTCGGTGAAGAGGTTCTGGATCACGTTGCCGATCATGTGGTGTTCGGACTGCCCGAGCAGCTGGGCGTTGATGTAGTCGCCCGAGCAGGGATGAACGTCAACAGCGTCCCGGCGACCAGGCCGGGGAGCGAGAGCGGGAGGGTCACCGTGCGGAAGGTCGTGAAGGGCGACGCGTAGAGGTCGTCCCCGGCCTCGTGCAGTCGCGGGTCGATCTTGTCCAGGGATGCGTAGAGCGGCAGCACCATGAAGGGAAGGAAGTTGTAGGTGAGTCCGGCGACCACGGCGAAGGGTGTCGCCAGCAGGTGGCCCTGGTCGCCGACCAGGTTGACGGCCACCAGCACGTCCATGAGAGGGTGAAGCGCAGCGCCTCGGCAAGCCGTGGTCGGCCAGGATGAACTGCCACGACAACGTGCGCACGAGGAAGGAGGTGAAGAAGGGGGCGATCACCGCCACCAGCATCAGGTTCTTCCAGCGGCCCGCCTTGAACGCGATCGCGTAGGCCAGCAGGTAGCCGAGCAGCATGCAGAACACGGTGGCGATCCCGCCGTACAGCAGGGAGCGCAGGATGCGGTCCGAGTACTCATCGAGCAGCGGTGAAGTAGTTGCTGCACGTGACACGGTCATGTCGTAGCCGGTCTGAAGCCGAGCCGCCCGGGTCGTAGAGGGTGGAGGCGACGAGCTGCAGAACGGCACGACGAAGAAGAGGCGAGCCAGATCACCGCCGGCAGCAGCAACAGGTACCCGGTCCGCCCGGGGTTGCCGGGCGGTGCGGTGGCGTCGGCTGACGCAGCGTGGCCGCATCCGCCCGCTCGACCCCCGCCGAGGCGTCCTGGTCGGCGTCGAGGACGAAGGCGTAGTCCGGCCTCCAGTGAGAGGTCGACCGCGTCGCCGCTACGGAACGTCGAGACGGGCTCCGGTGTTCTGCTCGAAGACGGGGAGCTCCTGGCCCCACGGCATCCGCACGAGGTACTGGGTGGAGACGCCGACGAAGCTGACGTCGGTCACGACGCCGCCGGAGACCAGGTTGCGAACCGTCCCCGGTCTCGGAGTCGGCGGACCCGAGGAAGACCTTCTCGGGCCGGACCCCGACCAACCCCGTCCCCGTCGGTCGTGGGCCCGAGCCCGGGGTACCGAGCGTGGGAGCCGTGCATGTCGACCGGGACGTCGTCGCCCGCGCGGCCGAGCACGCTGCCCTCGACCAGGTTGGACTGGCCCAGGAAGTTGGCCACGAACGTGGTGCTCGGCAGCTCGTAGAGCTCGCGGGGCGCGACCCATCTGCTCGATCACCCCGGCGTTCATCACCGCGACCGTGTCGGCCATGGTCATGGCCTCCTCCTGGTCGTGGGTGACGTGGACGAAGGTGATCCCGACCTCGGTCTGGATGCGCTTGAGCTCGATCTGCATCTGGCGTCGCAGCTTGAGGTCGAGCGCGCCGAGGGGCTCGTCGAGCAGCAGCACCTGGGGCCGGTTGATCAGGGCCCGGGCCAGGGCGACGCGCTGCTGCTGACCGCCCGAGAGCTGGGTCGGCTTGCGCTTGGCGTAGTCGCCGAGCTCGACCAGGTCGAGGGTCTCGGCCACCTTGGCCTTGACGTCCTTGTTCCCGCTGCGGCGCAACCCGAACGCGACGTTCTCGAAGATCGTCATGTGGGGGAAGAGCGCATAGCTCTGGAAGACCGTGTTGACCGGACGTCGGTAGGGCTTGTCATGGGCGATGTCGCGGTCCGAGAGGTGGATGGTGCCCGCGGTGGGGACCTCGAGTCCCGCGACCATGCGCAGCGTGGTGGTCTTCCCGCATCCGGACGGCCCGAGCAGGGCGAAGAAGGAGCCCGGCGGGACGGTGAGGTCGAGGTCGTCCACCGCCGTGAAGTCCCCGAACTTCTTGGTGACTCCCCGCAGCACCAGACCCTGTCCCGTGAGGCGGTCCTCGTCAGCCACCTCGGCGACGGTCCCGGTCACCGGCTCAGGCCCCGATGATCTGGTTGAACGCGGCGTCGTACTCCTCGCGCGTCTTGATGTCGAGCGTTCTGGAAGGCGAACGTGTTCGCCAGGTCGTCCTCGGTCGGGAACACCAACGGCTCGCCCACCAGCGACGGGTCGATCTTCTCCATCGCGTCCTCGGCGCCCGCGACCGGCGTGATGTACCAGACCCACGCCGCGAGGCGAGCCGCGATCTCGGGCTCGTAGTAGTAGTTCATGAGCATCTCGGCGTTGGTCTTGTGAGTCGCCTTGTTGGGCACGAGCATGTTGTCGCTCCAGAGCGACGCGCCCTCCTCCGGGACGACGAACTTGATGTCCGGGTTCTTGTCCTGCAGGACCATGACGTCCCCGGACCAGGCCTCGCGCGGCCACCAGGTCGCCCCGGTTGAGGTCACGCGCGTACTCGTTGCCGGTGAACTGCCGGACCTGGCCGGCAGCCGACCACCTCCTCCAGCCGCGACAGGGCCTCCTCCCACTCGTCCTGGCCGAAGTCGTCGGGGTTCGCCCCGACGAGCTTCAGGAAGAAGCCCATGGTGTCGCCCATCTCGGTGAGCAGGCTGACCCGACCCTTGAGGTCGCTACGGGTCACCAGCTCCTCGAAGCTGGACACCTCGCCGGTGTACTTGGAGTTGTAGGCGATGCCCGTCAGGCCGCTCTGCCACGGGACGGAGAATTTCCGCCCGGGATCCCAGGCGGGGTCCTGCAGGGAGGACACGAGGTTCGCGTCGACGTTGGGGAGGTTGGCGTGGTCGAGCTCCTGGAGCCAGCCCAGCGAGACCATCCGGGCCGCCATCCAGTCGGTGAGCACGATGATGTCGCGGTCGACGGACTCACAGGCGCCGAGCTGGTTGCGCACCTTGGCGAAGAACTGGTTGTTGTCGTTCACGTCGGTGTTGTAGGTGACCTGGATCCCGGTCTCGTCCTGGAACATGTCCAGGGTCGGGTAGCCGTCGCCCTTCTCGTCCATGTACAGCGGCCAGTTCGAGAAGATCAGCTGCTTCTCGTCCTCGGACAGGTCCGTGCTGCGGCACGACGAGGCGGTCTGTTGCGTGCCCTCGGTGCCGCACGCCGCCAGCAGGCCGCCGGATCCCAGGGCCAGCGCCGAGACTCCGGCTCCGCGCAGGAAGGTGCGCCGGGAGGGCGCGCCGAGCTGCTGGGCCACCTGCATGGCCAGGCGGTCAGCTGCCGTGTCGCCAGTCGGACCTCGTCGCCACCTGTTCGTCATGGGTGTCGTGTCTCCTCGCTCGCCGGGTCTGCCGTCTCGGATCGTGTCACGCCCCTCGCAGAGGTGACAAGGGAATCCGTTGGGAAACATGCACGAAACAACGGAATCGTTAGTCTGTCGTAGCCTGACCGACCCGTTCTGTGGAAAGGTGCACAACCATGAACAGAGCGGGAACGCGGTGGTGTGGTGCTCGACGACGTGGCGAAGGCCATCATCGAGCAACTGCAGCAGGACGGACGTCGGTCCTACGCCGCCATCGGCAAGGAGGTCGGTCTCTCCGAGGCCGCCGTGCGGCAGCGGGTCCAGCGGCTCATCGACAGCGGCGTGATGCAGGTCGTGGCCGTGACCGACCCGCTGCAGCTCGGCTTCGCCCGCCAGGCCATGGTCGGCATCGAGGTGGAGGGTGCCCTGGAGCCGGTCTCCGAGGCGCTCGCGGAGATGGACGAGGTCGACTACGTCGTCATCACCGCCGGCACCTTCGACATCCTCGCCGAGGTCGTGTGCGAGAGCGACGAACGGCTGCTCGAGCTGCTCTCGGACAAGATCCGCCGGATCGAGGGCGTACGCCGCACCGAGACGTTCATGTACCTCAAGCTGCGCAAGCAGACCTACTCGTGGGGTGTGCGCTGAGCCGGGCGCTCTGGGCGGACACCGCGCCGTCCCGCTCCGCGCGGCCCGCCCTGGTGCGGGACGTCGAGGTCGACGTGGCCGTCGTCGGCGGTGGCCTGACCGGCCTGTGGACCGCCCACTACCTCGCCGAGGCCGACCCCTCGCTACGGATCGCGGTGCTCGAGGCCGAGACCGTCGGCCACGGGGCCTCGGGCCGCAACGGCGGCTGGTGCTCGGCACTCTTCCCCGCCTCGCTCGACTCCCTGGCCGACCTCGGCGGCCGTGACGCCGCGCTCGCCCAGCACGCCGCCATGCGTGACTCGGTCGACGAGGTGGCCCGCGCCGCGGACGCCCTCGGCATCGACGCGCAGCTGGCGAAGGGCGGGACGATCGCACTGGTTCGCTCCCCCGCCCAGCTCACCCGCGCCCGGGCCGAGGTCGCGCACGCGCGACGCTGGGGCATCGGCGAGGACGAGCTGTCGCTGCTCGGCGCCGGCCAGGCCCGGTCGCTGGTCGACGCCGCCGGCACCCTGGGGGCGACGTACACCCCGGACTGCGCGGCCCTCCACCCGTTGCGCCTCGTCCACGGCCTCGCGGACTCGCTCGTGGAGCGTGGGGTCGTCGTGCACGAGCACTCGCGCGCCACCGACGTCGGCCCCGGTCGGGTCGTGACGGCGGGCGGCACGCTCCGGGCCGGGACGGTGCTCCGCGCGACCGAGGGCTGGACGGCCACGCTGCCGGGCCACCGACGTGACGTCGTCCCGGTCTACTCCCTCGTGATCGCGACCGCACCGCTGCCGTCGGAGGTGTGGGAACGGATCGGGCTGGCCCGGCGCGAGACCTTCACCGACCACCGCCACCTCATCGTCTACGGCCAGCGGACCGCCGACGACCGGCTGGTCTTCGGCGGCCGCGGGGCGCCGTACCACTTCGGCTCCCGCATCCGCCCGGCGTACGACGCGGACGACCGCGTCTTCGCCGCGCTGCGCGCCACGCTGGTGGACCTCTTCCCGGTGCTGCACGACGTGCGCGTGACGCACGCCTGGGGCGGCCCGCTGGGGGTGGCCCGCGACTGGTGCGCCTCGGTCGGGCTCGACCCGGTGACGAGGGTGGGCTGGGCCGGTGGCTACGTCGGTGACGGCGTCAGCACGACGAACCTCGCCGGTCGCACGCTGCGCGACCTCGTCCTGGGCCGCGACACCGCCCTCACCCGACTGCCGTGGGTGGGCCACCGCTCACCGCACTGGGAGCCGGAACCGCTGCGCTGGCTGGGCATCAACGCGGGTCTGCGAGCGATGACCTGGGCGGATGCCGAGGAGCGGCTGACCCGCCGACCCAGCCTGCTCGCCCGCGCGGTCGCGCCGCTGCTGGGCTGACGGCGGCCTCGGGTCTCAGCCGCAGTCGAGGCCGTTGGCCGCGACGTCGGCGGGCTTGCTGCCGACGTCGAGCCAGACCCGGAAGAAGTCGTCGAGCTCCTCGCCGCTGACGTCCTCGGCCAGCGCCTGGAACTGGCCTCGGGTGCCGAGACCGCCCTCGCGGTCGGTCGACCCAGGTGCGCAGCAGCGTCCAGAAGTCGGCTTCGCCGATCCGGTTGCGGAGCGCCTGGAAGGTCATCGCCCCGCGGTAGTAGACAGGCCCGGCGAAGATGTGGCCGGCGCCGGGGTTGCCGATCTCGAGGTCCCAGAAGGAGCTGGACTCGGGTCGCGAGCCGACGTTGTCGCACAGCCACTCGTCCCCCGAGCGTCCCCCGTGGGTCTCGTCCCAGCGGACCTCCATGAACGTGGCCGCGCCCTCGTTGAGCCAGATGTCGCGCCAGCGGCGCAGCGCCACGGAGTCGCCGAACCACTGGTGCGCGATCTCGTGCACGACGAGCCAGGTGTCGCCGCGGCTGGTGACGGGGTAGGTCGGCAGCGTCTGGTTCTCCAGCGCGAAGCCCACGTCGAGCGACGTCACGAGCCCGCCGACGGTGCTGAAGGGGTAGTCACCGAGGTCCTGCTCGAGGGCCGCGACGACACGCGGGGTCTTGCGCATCAGGTCGAGGTTCGACTCCCGCGGGCCCGGTGACAGCTGGCGGGAGACGGCGGCGGTCCAGGGCAGCCCGCCCCGGACCCCGCGGTCGACCTCGAAGTTCCCCGCCGCGAAGGTCGCGAGGTACGGTCGACATCGGCTCGGCGGCCCGGAAGCGGTGGGTCACCTGATCGCCGCGGGGCACGCGCGAGACGCGCTCGCCGTTGGCGAAGACCTGCTTGCCCCGCGGCACCGTGAGGGAGATGTCCATCCGGGCCTTGTCGCTGGGGTGGTCGTTGGCGGGGAACCACCACGGCGACATGTGGGGCTGGTTCATGGCCACGACCTCACGGCGGTCGGCGAGCCAGTTGCGCTCACCGAGGTAGCCGTAGCGGTCGGGCACGCCGGCGTACGACACCACGACGTCGAAGCGCTGGCCGCTGCTGATCGCGTCGCGCGGGGTGATCCGCAGCTCGTGCTTGTCCGGTCGGCGGTGCTCGGCGGCGGTGCCGTCGACCGTCACCGACCGCACCGGCAGCAGGAAGTCGAGGTTGAACGACGAGAGGTCCTCGGTGGCCCGCACCGTCAGGCGGGTGCGACCGGAGAGCCGGCCGCGGTCGAAGTCGTAGCGGTCGTGGATCCGGTAGCGCTTGACGTCGAGGCCGCCGTTGCCGTCCTGCGGGAAGTAGGCGTCCCCGATGCCCTCGGCGCCGGTGGGCCGAGACCGGCGCCGCCGAGGCGGGCGTCGCGAGCAGCCCCACCAGCACGCCACCGGCCAGCGCGGAGGCGATGACCGCACGCAGGGCGGACGACGGGGAGGACATGACGGAGAATTTTATCCGACAAGCCCACCCCGGGTGGACCGAATGCCCTCCGCCGGGTGAAACTGCATAAAATTACTCCTGTTGAATGAGAAGGAGTCTCCGTGGACGTCATCACTCTCCCGTCGGACTCGGTGTGCTGATCTGGTCCGTCAATCCCGTTGCGCGCCGTGCGGCCCCACCGTCACCATGGTGGAGCCCTACGGCGTATCGAGCCGTGCCCAGGGCTCCACATCGCAGAAGAGGAGGCGTGACATGACCACCACGCTCACCGGCCTGTCCGCAGACCGCACCACCTCTCTCACCTGGAGCACGCTTGTCCACGCACCACTCACGGCTGTCGACCACCCCGGCACCTGACCACCTCGAGGGCATCGACCCTCGCTTCGTCTTCGACTTCCACTCCCAGGACGACCCCGACGACGACCGGCAGCGCTGGTCGACCTGGCTCAGCGTCGAGCCGCTGTGCCGCGGCCCGGAACCCCGCCCCGACTGGGTCGTGACCTCCCAGGCAGCGCTCGACACCGAGCTCGGCATCCTCAAGACCGGCAAGGAGGCCGACGTCTTCCTCCTCGAGCGGGCCGTCCCCGACTGCCCCGACGAGTCGGTCGTGATGGCTGCCAAGCGCTACCGCGGCGAGGAGCACACCACCTTCCACCGCTCGGCCGACTACACCGACGGCCGCAAGATCCGCGACAGCCGCAGCACCCGTGCGATGGCCAAGAAGACCGCTCACGGGCGCGCGGTGGCCGCCGGGCAGTGGGCGTGGGCCGAGTGGGAGTCGCTGAGCCGGCTCTGGTCGCTGGGCCTCGCGGTCCCCTACCCCGTCCAGATCGACGGCACCGAGCTGCTCATGGAGTGGGTGACGATCGACGGCGACAGCGCACCCCGACTCGCGCAGACCCGTCCGGAGCCCGACCTCCTCGCGGCGTACCTCGAGCAGGTGCGGGACTTCCTCGCCGAGATGGCCCGTCACGGACTCGTCCACGGTGACCTGTCGCCGTACAACATCCTCGCCGCAGGCGAGCGGCTCGTGGTCATCGACCTGCCCCAGGTGATCGACCTGATCGGCCACCCCAGCGGTGTCGACCTGCTGCTGCGTGACTGCACCAACGTCTGCCGCTGGTTCCGCGCCCGCGGCCTCGACGTCGACGAGCACGAGCTGCTCGGCGAGCTCATGGCCCACGCGTTCTGAGGCCCGGCCGAGACACACCACGACCTAGGCTCACCCCCGTGAAGCACACCCACGGACGGATCACCGAGGTCGAGTCGCGCGCCGACCTCGACCGGCGGCTGAGGGCGGGCGCCCGCGACCTCGGCGGCTGGCGGGTCCGTTCGGTCGACCTCGGCGGGCTGCGGTTCGAGCGCTGCCGGGTGGCCGGCACGATGTTCCTCGGCTGCCGCTTCGACGAGGGGGTGGAGGCCGAGGTCCGGTCCCGGGGTGCGGTCGTGTTCCCGACGCTGCCCGACAGCCCGCTCGACACCTACCGCGGGGAGCTCTACACCGCGGCCGAGCTCTACGGCACCGGCCGCTACCACGAGAGCGTCGACGCCCGCGGCTACGCGTGGAGCCAGGACCGCGACGGGGACGACCGGGACCGACTGCTCGCGGCGACGCTGCACGACCACGCGATCGACCTGGCGCTGGCCGACTGGGTGCGAGGGCGCCGACTGGTGGGGGTGATGGGCGGCCACGCCGTACGCCGCGGCGACCCGGCGTACGCCGACGCAGCGCGGCTCGGGAGGCTGCTCGCGCAGCACCACACCGTGGCGACCGGCGGTGGCCCCGGCGCGATGGAGGCGGCCAACCTCGGGGCGTCCCTGTCCCGGCAGCCGGTCGATCAGCTGGACGCGGCGCTCGACCACCTCGCGGGCGTCCCGGACTTCGACTGCAGCATCCGCGACTGGGCGGCGCGCGGCTTCGACGTGCTGGCCACCCTCGACGACCCCGCCGAGAGCCTCGGGATCCCCACCTGGCACTACGGACACGAGCCGCCCAACGTCTTCGCCACGGCGATCGCCAAGTACGTCCGCAACGCCGTGCGCGAGGCGGTGCTGCTCGAGGTCTGCGACGCCGGCATCGTCTTCCTCCCGGGCGCCGCGGGCACCGTCCAGGAGGTCTTCCAGGACGCGTGCGAGAACTACTACGCCGATCCTGCCTCGATCGCCCCGATGGTCCTGGTGGGCCGTCACCACTGGACCGATCAGCTGCCCGTGTGGCCGCTGCTGCAGGCCCTCGCCCGCGACCGCGGGATGGCGGACCACGTGCATCTCGTCGACGACGTGGAACAGGCCGGAGAGATCGTCGGCAACACGCCTGCGGGTTGACCCGGAGACGGCCCGGCCCGATCAGGCGTCGGTGGCAGCCAGCTGCCCGCAGGCAGCGTCGATCTCGCTGCCGCGGGTGTCGCGCATCGTGGTGCTGATGCCCTTGGCCTCGAGGCGACGCATGAACTCGTCCATGTCCTCGTCACGCGACCGGGTGAACCTCGAGCCGCGCACCTCGTTGAGCGGGATCAGGTTGACGTGGACCCAGCCCCAGTCGCCGTAGGAGTTGAGGACGTCGCCGAGCAGGTCGGCACGCCAGGCCTGGTCGTTGATGTCGCGCATCATGGCGTACTCGATCGACACCCGACGCTTGGTGACCCGCGCGTAGTCCCACGCGGCCTGCACCGTCTCTGCGACCGACCAGCGGGTGTTCACCGGCACCAGCTCGTTGCGCAGCTCGTCGTCCGGAGCATGGAGGCTCAGCGCGAGGGTGACCGGGATCCCCTCCTCGGTCAGCTGCTTCATCCGCGGCACCAGGCCGACGGTCGAGACCGTCACCCCGCGCGCGGACATCCCGAGTCCGCCGGGCGCGGGGTCGGTGAGGCGACGTACGGCGCCGACGACGGCCTTGTAGTTGGCCAGCGGCTCGCCCATGCCCATGAACACGACGTTGGAGACGCGTCCCGGGCCGCCCGCGACCTCACCGCGCGCCAGGGACCGGGCGCCCGCCACGACCTGCTCCACGATCTCGGCGGTGGACATGTTGCGCTGGAGTCCGCCCTGCCCGGTGGCACAGAAGGGACAGGCCATGCCGCAACCGGCCTGGCTGGAGACGCACATCGTGACCCGGCCCGGATAGCGCATCAGCACCGACTCGACCAGCGCGCCGTCGAAGAGCTTCCACAGCGTCTTGCGGGTCGTGCCCTTGTCGGCCTCGAGCGTCCGCAACGGGGTCATCAGCGTGGGGAGCAGCGTGGCGACGAGGTCCTCACGCTGACCCGCCGGGAGGTCGGTCATCTCGGTCGGGTCGTCGACCAGTCGGGAGAAGTAGTGGTTCGAGAGCTGCTTGGCGCGGTAGCCGGGCAGGCCGGACTCGACGAGCAGCTCGCTGCGCTCGACCTCGGTGAGGTCCGCGAGGTGCCGCGGCGGCTTCTTGCGCCCGCGTGGCTCGGACATGACCAGCGGGAGCTGCGTCACGGGCCGGTCGGCCGGGGCGGGGTCGGGGCGTGCGGAGTCGGACATCGACCCGATTCTCCCACGCTCCCCCGATCCGAGCCGATTCGCGACCTCGCCGGTCGGACGGGATCGGGTCAGCCGTCGTAGCGGACCATGAAGTAGAGGACGAGCGAGGCGACCCCGAGCACCACCAGGGCCGTGATCACCATCCCCAGCACGAAGTGCAGCCCGAAGCGGCGGGTCCGGGCGTTGGCCACCAGCGCAGTCGGCACGACCAGCGTCACGGCCACCAGCGGGAAGAGCCGCGAGGCCGTGTCGTAGTCGAAGAGCAGCCGCAGCACGCCGGCGAAGCCGCCCGGCACCACGGTGACGAAGAGCATCCCGGAGAAGAACCCGGTGATGGCGGCGAACGTCGGGTGGTCGCGGCGCCACCAGTCGTGCGACCGGGCCGAGGTCTCCACCGGTACAGCGGCGGTCGTCGCCTGCTCCTCGTTCTCGGCGGTGCGCATGCCTCCACGGTACGGCGCCGGGCCGGTGCGGTCAGGCAGGCTCGACGGTCAGCACGTCGGGCATCGCGAGGCTCTCCCACGCTGCCAGGTCGGGCTCGCTGCCGGTCAGCGCGGCCACCAGCACCGTCCAGGCCGTGCCGTGCCCGACGAGCACCAGCGGCCCGTCCGGGTGCTCCTCGCGCAACGCCCGGACGGCGGTCACGACCCGCTCCCGGCAGCGAGCGAGGGGCTCCCAGCCGGGCGAGGCCGCGAGGTCGGGTTCCGCGAAGGCACGGCGTACGACGCCGGGGAAGTCGTCGTGCCACTGCGTGGAGTCACGGCGGTGCTCACGCAGACCCTCGACGACCGCGACGTCGCCGTCGGTGAGCAGCTGGGCGGTCTGCACCGCCTTCGGCTCCGGCGAGCAGAACCACACCGCATCGAGCGGCAGTCGACCGCTCTCGCGCAGCGCCCAGACGTCGTCGAAGCCGGCGGGGTCGAGGTCCCACTCGTGGGCGGGCAGCGAGAGGTCGACCAGCGACCGGCCGTGGCGGACCAGGTGGAGCATCAGAACACGGCGTAGTGGAGCAGCAGCCAGATCGGGGCGATGGTCGCCAGCAGCGAGTCCAGCCGGTCCATGAGGCCGCCGTGGCCCGGGATCACCTGGCTCATGTCCTTGACGCCGAGGTCGCGCTTGATGACCGACTCGCACAGGTCGCCCAGGGTCGCCATGACCACCGCGATCAGCCCCAGCGCGACGCCCACCCACCAGGGGCCGTCGAGCAGGTGGACGACCAGCAGGTAGCCGGCGACGACGCAGAACAGCAGCGAGCCGACGAAGCCCTCCCACGACTTCTTGGGCGAGATCACCGGCGCCATCGGGTGGCGTCCGAACAGGACCCCGGCGACGTAGCCGCCGATGTCGGAGGCGATGGTGACCAGGATGAAGACGGTGATGCCGCGGGCGCCGTCGTCCCAGCGGTCGAAGCCGACCGCGTCGCCCTCGGCGAGCAGCAGCGCCACGAACGAGCCGAGGAAGGGCACGTAGACGAGGGTGAAGACCGAGGCCGTCGCGTTCTGGACGTAGCCGTCGATGCCGCGCCGCAGCAGCCACAGCATCAGGACCAGCGCGGTGACAGCGGTGGCGGTGACCAGCGCCGGGGCGCCGTAGAAGTAGGCGACCACCACCATGACCACGCCGCCGACCATCAGGGGCTGCTCGGGCAGGTCGATGCCCTTGGCGAGCAGGCCCTGGCGCAGCTCCCAGATCGCGACCACGACGGCCACGGCCACGATGCCGAGGAAGGCGATCTTCCAGAAGGCCAGCGACGCGGCGATCGCGCCGAGGAGGACGACGGCAGACCCGACCGCGGCCGGGAGGTTCCGGCCCGCGCGGCCGTGGTCCTTCGCCGGTGCGGGGGTGGTCGACATGGGGGCGCTCAGACCTCGAGGAGCTCGGATTCCTTGTGCTTGAGCAGCTCGTCGATCGTGTCGGTGTGGCTCTTGGTGATCCCGTCGAGCCGCTTCTCGGCACCGGTCACGTCGTCCTTGCCGACGTCGCCGTCCTTCTCGAGCTTCTCCAGCCCCTGCTTCGCCGTACGCCGGAGGTTGCGGACCGCGACCCGGCCCTCCTCGGCCTTGGTGCGGGCGAGCTTGATGTACTCCTTGCGCCGCTCCTCGGTGAGCTCGGGGAAGACGCAGCGGATGCTCTTGCCGTCGCTGGCGGGGTTGACGCCGAGGTCGGAGTCGCGGATGGCGCGCTCGATGTTCGGCAGGGCACCCATGTCGAAGGGGGCCACGATGATCGTGCGCGCGTCCTGCGAGGTGAAGGAGGCCAGCTGCTGCAGCGGCGTCTGGGTGCCGTAGTAGTCGGCGGTGAGCTTGGCGAACATCGCCGGGTTGGCGCGCCCGGCCCGGATCGTCGAGAAGTCCTCGCGGGTCGCCTCGACCGA
The DNA here is from genome assembly GCA_963754575.1 of uncultured Actinomycetota bacterium. Classification (GTDB taxonomy): domain Bacteria; phylum Actinomycetota; class Actinomycetes; order Propionibacteriales; family Nocardioidaceae; genus Nocardioides. The sequence goes on from CAVWGQ010000023.1 coordinate 83,122, forward strand.
CTTGTCCATCTTCTGGTCGGCCTCGTTGAGGATGTCGGTGATCACGGAACGCTCCTGTGGCTGCTGGTCGTGTACGGCGTGCTGATCGTGGTACGGGTCGTGCAGTGCGGGGCGGTCAGTCGGAGCTGACCAGCGTGCCGATCTTCTCACCTGCGACGATGCGGGCGAGCGCGCCCTCATCCTCGGCACCGAAGACGATCATCGGCATCTTGTTCTCCATGCACAGGGCGAAGGCGGTCGCGTCGGCGATCCGCAGCCCCTGCTGGAGGGCGTCCTGATAGGTGACGTGGTCGAGCTTGGTCGCGGTCGGGTCGAGCCGGGGGTCGGCGGTGTAGACGCCGTCGACGCCCTGCTTGGCCATGAGCACGACCTCGCAGTGGGTCTCGAGCGCGCGCTGGGCGGCGACCGTGTCGGTGGAGAAGAACGGCAGTCCGGCACCGGCGCCGAAGATCACGACCCGGCCCTTGTCGAGGTGGCGCATGGCACGACGCGGGATGTAGGGCTCGGCGACCTGGCCCATGGCGATCGCGGTCTGCACCCGGGTCTCGATGCCCTCCTTCTCCAGGAAGTCCTGGAGGGCCAGGCAGTTCATGACCGTGCCCAGCATGCCCATGTAGTCGGCGCGGGCGCGGTCCATGCCGCGCTGCTGCATCTCGGCACCGCGGAAGAAGTTGCCGCCGCCGACGACGATGCACACCCCGACGCCCTGTCGGACGACCGCGGCGATCTCGTGGGCGACCCCGGAGACGACGTTCGGGTCGACCCCGACGCTGCCTCCGCCGAACACCTCGCCGGAGAGCTTCAACAACACACGCTGGTACCTGGGCACGCGACTCCTCGGGTCGTCGCTGGACGGACCGTGGTCGATCCTCGGCGACCCTATCGTGCAGGACGCCCCCGGTCAGTCCCGCTCCCGCTCGCCCCGGGCCACGAGCGCGTCGACCCAGCGGTCGTAGCGCTCGTAGGTGACCCCCCGGTCGCCGTCGAGGCGCAGCAGCAGCTCGGGGCGGTCGAGGGACCTGGTCGTGAAGTTGTCGGAGCCGGTGAGCACCCAGCGGGTGCGGCCGCCGTCGGACGTCGGGTGGGAGACGAGGGTGAGCTTGTGGTGGACGTCCTCACCGTCCTCGAAGACCCCGGGGTGCAGCTCCACGCCGGTTCCCTCCAGCACCTCGCGGACCAGTGGACCGGTGCTCGCGCCGAGCACGACCTCCACGTCGGCCCCGGCCGCGTCCTTGGCCACCAACAGCTCGGCGAGGTCGAGCCCGCGCTGGTCGAGCCAGGCGTACATCACCACCCGGATCCGGGCGCCGGCCGGCGGCACGGCGGCCAGCTGTCGCAGGACCGGGTCGGTCGGTCGCCGTGTAGCCGGGGTAGAACCAGGCCCGGTCGCGTCCGAGGTCGACCGGCCCGAAGGGTGGTGGGTCGGGGAGGAAGCGCGAGAGCTCCTCGAAGCGCCGGTCGAACGTACGCCGTACGTCGGGCCGGTCGACGTAGGAGTACATGTCGGTGTACTGCCCGGCGGAGAAGTAGGTGAGGTTCATCGAGCCGACCAGCACGACGTCGCGCGAGTCGCCGGTGCGCGTGAAGGACCAGACCTTCTGGTGGACGCCGCCGGGGGCCAGCTGGATGAAGGAGTCGGCCCGCCGGTCCTCGCCGAGCGCGTCGCGCAGCAGGGCCGGCGCCTTCCAGTCGCGCGAGACCGCGTCGTACACGATCACCTGGACGTCGACGCCCCGGTCGTGCGCCCGCGCCAGCTCCTCGGCCACGGGGACGTAGGAGAAGGAGTTGCCGACGATCCGGATCCGCTCACCGTCCGGCGTGTCCTGGATCAGCCGCACCAGGACGCGCAGGGTCCGGTGACGGTCCTCCTCCCCGTCCTCGCTGGGGCGGGCGAGCAGCACCCCGCGCGGTGCCTCCGCGCCGGCACGGGGACCGGTCGGTCCGCGCTCCGGTCCCGGCCGGCCCTCCCCCGTGCAGCCGCCGAGGGCGAGTCACCGCGACGACGGTGGCGGCGAGCCCGGTCCGGAGCCCCGGGAACAGCACAGGCCGGCCGGACCTCACGGTCCGGCCGGCCTGGATGGCGGTGCTGCGGGTCAGGCGCCGACCTCGAACCGCACGAAGCGGGTCACGGTGGTGCCGGCCTCGTCGAGCACCGACTTCACGGTCTTCTTGTTCTCGGTGACCGACGGCTGGTCGAGGAGGACGACCTCCTTGAAGAAGCCGTTGAGGCGGCCCTCGGTGATCTTGGCGATCGCCTGCTCGGGCTTGCCCTCCTCGCGGGAGGTGGCCTCGGCGATGGAGCGCTCCTTCTCCACGACGTCGGCCGGGACCTCGTCGCGGGTGAGGAACTTGGGACGCATGGCGGCGATCTGCATCGCAGCGCCACGGGCGCCCTGCTCGTCGCCGTCGTACTCGACCAGCACGCCCACGGCGGGGGGCAGGTCAGCGGCGCGCTTGTGCATGTAGGAGACGACCGAGCCCGGGAAGTAGGCGACCTTGCCCAGCTCGATCTTCTCGCCGATGGTCATCGCGAGGCCGTCGACGAGCTCGGCGACCGTCTGGTCCCCGACCTTGACGGTCTTGAGCGCCTCGGCGTCGCCGACCTCGGCCTCGGCGGCCGCGTCGGCGATCCGCTGGGCGGCGGCGACGAAGTCGTCGCCCTTGGCGACGAAGTCGGTCTCGCAGTTGAGCTCGACCAGGGCCCCGCCGGAGGTGGCGACCAGACCGGCCGACGCCTCGCGCTCGGCGCCGCGCTCGGCCATCTTCTTGCCCAGCTTGACGCGGATCAGCTCGGCGGCCTTCTCGAAGTCGCCCTCGGCCTCGTCGAGCGCCTTCTTGCAGTCCATCATGCCCGCGCCGGTGAGCTCACGGAGCTTCTTGACGTCAGCAGCGGAGATAGCCATGTTCCCTCTTCCTGGAAGTCGTGACGGTGGTGGTGGGCAGCCGGGGGCCCGGACGAACCGGGCCCACCGGGCGGCTGCCGTGGATCAGGCGTCGGCCTTGTCGTCGGCCTTGTCGTCGGCCTTCTCCTCGGCCTTGGCCTCGGCGTTGACGAAGCCAGCCTTCTCGGCCGCCTCGGCGGTGCGGAACCAGACCTCGGCGTTGGTGCGGTCGTACCAGGGGCTCGTCGGCGCGTGGAACTTCTTCGACGTCTTGTTGCCCTTGATCTCGAAGCCCTCGGGGGCCTCGCCGCTCTCCAGCGCGTCGGCGGAGTCGGGGCCGAACTCGCCCTCGGCAGCAGTCTCGGCAGCCGGGGTCTCGGCGGCGGGAGCGGCAGCGTCGGCGGTGGGCGCCTCGGTCGCGGCGTCGGCGGCAGCGTCGGCGGCGGGCGCCTCGGTCACGGCCTCGGCAGCGGCGTCGGCGGCGGGCGCCTCGGCGGCGGCACCGGTCGACTCGGCGGCCGGGGTCTCCTCGGTGGCGGTGTCGCCACCGGTCGCGGCGACGGCAGCCTTGTCGGCGTCACCGGTGAGCAGCTCGCGCTCCCAGTCGGCCAGCGGCTCGGCGGCACCGGGGGCGGTGCTCTCGGTCTTGGCGCCGGAGCGGGCGATGAGGCCCTCGGCGACGGCGTCCGCGATCACGCGGGTCAGCAGGCCGACGGCGCGGATCGCGTCGTCGTTGCCGGGGATCGGGAAGTCGACCTCGTCGGGGTCGCAGTTGGAGTCCAGGATGCCGATGATCGGGATCCGCAGCTTGCGGGCCTCCTCGACGGCGAGGTGCTCCTTGTTGGTGTCGACGATCCAGACGGCGGCCGGGGGACGGCTCATCTCACGGATACCGCCGAGCGACTTGTTGAGCTTGTCGCGCTCGCGGCGCATCTGGAGCAGCTCCTTCTTGGTGCGACCGGAGCCGGCCACGTCCTCGAAGTCGATCTCGTCGAGCTCCTTGAGGCGGTTGATCCGCTGGTGCACGGTCTGGAAGTTGGTGAGCATGCCACCGAGCCAGCGCTGGTTGACGTAGGGCATCCCGACGCGCGTCGCCTGCTCGGCGATGGCCTCCTGGGCCTGCTTCTTCGTGCCGACGAACATCACGGTGCCGCCCTTGGCGACGGTCTCCTTGATGAAGGCGTAGGAGCGGTCGATGTAGGCCAGCGACTGCTGCAGGTCGATGATGTAGATGCCGTTGCGCTCGGTCATGATGAAGCGCTTCATCTTGGGGTTCCACCGACGGGTCTGGTGACCGAAGTGGACGCCGCTCTCGAGCAGCTGGCGCATGGTGACGACTGCCATGGGTATCTCCTGTGTGGCGAGGGGCGCCACCGTCGTGCCCGACCTTCGACCGCGGTGAGGCGGCAGGCCGAGCCGGCTCAACGCCCGCTCTGGTGTGTTTTCAGTTGCTGCCTCCGGCGGGTGCCATCGGCCCTGACGTCCACGCGCGGCCCGACCCGATGTCTCGGGACCGAGGACCGACGCCCGCGGGCGGTCGGAGCCAGGGATCAGCTCCGTCGCGGTCGGTGGACGTGCGAAGTCACCCCACAGGTGTGAGGTGCTCCACCGAGAGTAGTCGACACCGTGACCCACCGGGAAATCGCGGTACGCCGGGCCGCGGACCGTCCACAGCGGCCCTTCCGGCCCGGGTGTCCACAGCCCGCCCGGGTCCGGTCGCGAGCCTGCCCGACCGCGGCGATCCTCGAACCATGAGGATGCTCGCCACCGCCCTGCTGCTGCTCCCTCTGCTGCTGGGTCCGGCCCCACCCCCGGCCGCCGCCGGGACCGATCCGGTCGGGACCTGGCCGCTGCGTCCGGAGCCCGACGTGGTCGCGGGCTTCGACCCACCCTCGTCCGCGTGGGGTGCCGGACACCGCGGCGTCGACCTCGCGGGCACGCCCGGTCAGCAGGTCAGGGTGGCACTGCCGGGCACGATCACCTTCGCCGGATCCATCGCCGGCCGTCCGGTCGTCGTGGTCGGCCACGGGGCCACCCGGACCACCTACGAGCCGGTGACCACCACCCTGTCGGTCGGGGACGAGGTGGACGGCGGCGGGGCGCTCGGCCACCTCGTGCTCCCCGGTTCCCACTGCCTGCCGCGGGCGTGCCTCCACTGGGGCTGGCTGCGCGGCGACACCTACCTCGACCCGTTGCGCCTGGTCGGCGGCGGACCGGTGCGGCTGTTGCCGATCGCCGGGCTGGCTTCGCTGCCGGCGGGTCCGGCCCCGGCGTACGCCGGCTGGCGGCCGCTGGGCGAGGTCTGGGAGGTGGCCCGCACCCTGTGGTGAGCGGGCTGTGCCTCCGATGGGTCCGGCTAGGCCCGGGGGTGCGCCTGCTGGTAGGCGCGACGCAGCCGGTCGGTCGTGACGTGCGTGTAGAGCTGGGTGGTGGCGAGGGAGGCGTGCCCGAGGAGCTCCTGGACCGAGCGGAGGTCGGCCCCGCCCTCGAGGAGGTGGGTGGCGGCGCTGTGCCGCAGTCCGTGGGGGCCGAGGTCGGGCGCACCGGGCACGTCCGCGATCCGCCGGTGCACGAGCGAGCGGACGGCCCGTTGGTCGATCCGACCGCCGCGCGCGCCGAGGAAGAGCGCAGGGCCCGACCCGGTCCCCCGCAGCGCCGGTCGACCCGTGCGCAACCAGCCCTCGACCGCGGCGGCCGCCGGGTGGCCGTAGGGGACGCTGCGCTCCTTGCGTCCCTTGCCGAGCACGCGGACGACCTGCCGCTCGTGGTCGAGGTCGTCGAGGTCGAGTCCGACGAGCTCGCCGACGCGGATGCCGGTGGCATAGAGGAGCTCGAGCATCGCGGCGTCCCGCAGCCCCAGCGGGCTGCCGTCGTCCGCGAGGGTGGCGGCGGCCTCGAGCAGCACCCGCGCCTCGTCCGCGCGCAGCACCCCCGGCAACGTCTTGTGAGCCTTGGGTGAGCCGAGGCTGGCCCCGGGGTCGGAGCCGACCTGGCCCGACCTCGCCAGCCAGGCGGTGAACACCCGCGCCGCCGTGGCGCGCCGTGCGAGCGTCGTGCGCGCCTTGCCGCGGGTCTGCTGGTTGGCGAGCCAGCTGCGCAGCGTCCGCAGGTCGAGCTCGTCGGGCCGGTCGATCCCCATCCGCCCGGCGTGGTCGAGCAGGGACTCGATGTCGCCGAGGTAGGCGCGCACGGTGTGGGTCGAGAGGTCCCGCTCGGACACGAGGTGCCGCTCGTAGCCGGCGAGGGCGCGCGCGAAGGCCTCGGGGAGGACGGACTCCTGCTCGGCCATGGCCCCGATGCTAGGGCGTCGACCGGTCGGGACGCGGGACCCCGAGCACCGTGGGCCCGAGCCGCCATCCCTCCCCGGTGTCCTCGACGAAACCTCCCTTCGCGAGGTGGGTGAGCGCCGTGCGGGCCGCCAGCAGCCCGATGCCGGCGGTCGCCGCGATGGCGCCGACGTCGGCGGGACGGTGGACGGGAACCGCCTCGAGCACCTGCTGGTGCCGTCGGGTCAGCCGGTCTCGTGGTCGGTCCGGCTCGCGCGGCTCCTCCTGGAGGTGCTCCCCCGCGACCCCGACCAGCTCGAGCACGTCGGAGGGAGTGGTGACGAGCGCCGCGGCGCCGCTGCGGACCAGGTGGTGGACGCCCTGGGACCGGGCGCTGGTGACCGGTCCCGGCACCCCCATCAGGGTCCGCGAGAGCCGGGTGGTCCAGCTCGCGGTGTTGAGGGCCCCGCTCCGCACCGCGGCCTCGACCAGCACGGTCCCCTGGCACAGCCCGGCGATGATCCGGTTGCGGGCGAGGAAGCGCATCCGCATCGGCGCGCACCCCAGCGGCACCTCGGCCACGACCGCCCCCACCTGCCCCAGCCGGGCCAGCAGGTCCCGGTGGGCTGCGGGGTAGACGCGGTCCACGCCGCAGGCGAGCACCGCGACGGACGGGCCGTGGAGCGCCAGCGCGCCGCGGTGGGCCGCCTGGTCGATCCCGAAGGCCGCCCCCGAGACGACGCAGCGACCGCCGCGGGCGAGGCCGGCCGCGATCTCCCGGGCGACGTCCTCGCCGTAGGTCGAGGCCGCGCGCGAGCCGACGACGGCCACGGCACCCCCGATCTCGTCGAGACGCAGCGGCCCCTTGACCCAGAGCCCGAGCGGTCGCCCGCGCATCTGCTGCAGCTCCTCCACGTGCGCGAGGTCGTCGAGCTGCGTCGGCCACTCGGCGTCGCCGGGGATGACGAACCGGATGCCCTGGGCGGCGGCGTCGGCCAGCTCGCGCTCGGGATCGAGCCGAGCGACCCGTCCCTCGGCGTCCTGGTCGAGCTCGCGGCGACCCCGCTGGGCGACCACGTCGTCGTAGAGCCTCACCGCCCCGACCTCGTCGACCACCCCGGCGACACGGGGGTCCCCGGGCTCGGTCAGCCTGCTCAGCCCGGCACGGGCCACGCGCTCGTCGGTCACGAGACCCTCCTCAGCGCGGCGCTGGTCAGGGGTGACCCGTCCCGGAGTGCGAGGGCCGTCTCGGCGTCGTCCAGGGTGGGTTGCGCCCGCCCGGCGAGGTCGGCCACCGTCCAGGCGAGCCGGTGGACGCGGGTCGCACCGCGTCGACTGAGCTTGCCGGCGTACATCTGACGGTCGAGGACGTCCTGGGCGGGCCGGTCCAGCGGCCAGTCGCGACTGAGCACCGGACCGGGCACCTGACCGTTGAGCCGCCAGCTCCGACCGCCGTAGCGCTCGGCCTGGCGCCGTCGGGCGTCCTCGACCCGCGTCCGGACCAGCGCCGAGGACTCCGGCCTGGCGAACTCGTCATGGGCGTCGTGGGGCCGCAGCGGGGCGAGGTGACGGACGATGTCGATCCGGTCGGTGATCGGACCGCGCACCCGCGCCTGGTAGTCCTGGATCTGCTTGCTCCGGCAGTGACAGCGGTTCTGACCGGAGTCGGGGTGGAAATCCCCGCAGGGGCACGGGTTGGCGGCGAAGACGACGAGCCCCCGGGCCGGGAAGGTGACGGACTCGTCGCCGCGCGCGATCGTCACCTCACCACTCTCGAGGGGTTGTCGCAGGGAGTCGATGACGTCGGTGCGCAGCAACGGGAACTCGTCGAGCAGCAGCACGCCGCAGTGGGCGCGGCTGATCTCCCCCGGACGCACACGCCCGCTCCCGCCGCCGACGATGGCGGTCTTGCTGGCGTCGTGGTGAGGCGCGCTGAAGGGAGGACGGCGGATCAGCCCGTCCCCGTCCCGCAGCGCGCCGGCGAGCGAGTGGAGGGCGGTCAGCTCGAGCGCCTCGTGGGTCGTGAGGTCGGGCAGGATCGTGGGGATCCGCTCCGCCAGCGTGGTCTTCCCGCAGCCCTTCGGGCCCGACAGCAGCAGGTGGTGGCCACCGGCGGCCGCGACCTCGGCGGCGAAGCGCGCCTCGGCCATCCCGAGGACGTCGACCATGTCGACCTCGTCGAGCCGTGCGTCACCGCACCACGCGAGCAGCCGGGATCCCGACATCGGCGCCACCGGTGGCGCCTCGGGGACGTCCTCGCCGCACAGCTCGGCCACCACCTGCCCGAGCGAGCGGACCCCCAGCACCTCGATGTCGGGCACCAGCGCCGCCTCGTGGGCCTGCGGCTCGGGCACGAAGACCCGCCGGATGCCGCGCTGGGCGGCGGCGAGCACCATCGGCAGGACGCCGGGGACCGCGCGCAACCCGCCGGTCAGCGTGAGCTCGCCGATGAACACCGAGCCGGTCACGTCGGCGCCGCCGAGCTGGTTGTCGGCCTTGAGGACGGCCAAGCGCCATCGCCAGGTCGAAGCTGGTGCCGCGCTTGGGCAGGTCACTGGGCGAGAAGAGGATCGTCACCCGCTTGGTCGCCGGCCAGTGGAGGTGGGTGTTGTGGATCGCCATCCGGCACCGGTGGGGCGCCTCGTTGACGGACAGGTCGAGCCGGCCGACGAGGGTGAGCCCCGGCTGGCCCGGCAGAGACGTCGACCTGGACGTCCACCAGGTGCCCGGTCGCCCCGTCGAGCGCAATGGTCGGCGTCGTGGCGACCGGCATCAGACCAGCCCTCGCACGTGCTCGACGAGCGCCGGCCCGGAGCGCGGTCGCAGCACGGCGACCAGGTCGACCCGGGTCTCCGGCGGGGTGACCCCGTGGGCCTGGACCCAGCGCTCCCCCAGCCGCCGCAGCCGCTCGAGCTTGTCGTCGGTGATCGCCTCGTGCGGCGAGCCGTGCTCGAGGCTGCTGCGCGTCTTCACCTCGCACACCACCAGGGCGCGTCCGTCACGCAGGACCAGGTCGAGCTCACCCTCCGGGCACCGCCAGTTGCGGTCGAGCACCACCATCCCGAGCGTGGTCAGGTGGCGCGCGGCCACCCGTTCGCCGTACGCCCCGAGCGCCTGGTTCCTGCTCCGGTGGCGCGGTTCCTCCACGTGTGACCTCTCCATGACCCCACCCTGACAACGTCGCGGCGTTGTCGCGCTGGAGCGCCACCGGCCTGTCGAGAACCCTGCGACAGCGCCACCTGTGGACATCAGGTGGTCCATTCCGTGTCCCGACGTGGAGCGCTGTTTCGCAAAAGTGCCCCCTCAACCCCCGATTAACCGGCAGACTCGCATCGGCACCTCGTCACGGGGACGCCTGCGACCGCGGTGGGCGGAGAGGAAACGAGCATGTGGGTCCGACGCGACAGGTCGCGACAGCGGGGAGCCGCTGCCGTCGAGTTCGCGCTGGTCTTCCCCCTCCTGGTCCTGCTCGTCATGGGCATCATCGACTTCGGCTGGATGCTCATGAAGGCCAACCTCGTGAACAACGCCGCCCGTGACTCCGTCCGGATCGCGAGCCTCAACGGTCCCTACACCGAGGTGAAGCAGACACTCGACAACGGACTCGGCGCCGCGGGAATCGAGCTGTCCGACGTGACGTCGGTGATCACGTGCAGCAACGCCAGTGGCACCCCCTGCGACGGCACGGCCACCTCGTTCGACACGAATGCCGGATCCGGCTCCACCGTGATCGTCCGGGTCAGCTACACCCACCAGTGGCTGACGCCGATCGGCGCCCTGTGCAACCTCGTCGGCGGCGGCCCGTGCGTCGGCGACACGATCCTGTTGTATCGCGACGCCTCGATGGTGAGGGAATGACATGCCCCTGAAGTCCCGCCGACCCACCCCTCAGTCGGAACGCGGCGCCGTCGCGGTCATCGTCGCCGCGCTCACCACGATCCTGCTGGTGGTCGCCGCGCTCGGGGTCGACCTGGCCTCCCAGGTGCAGCGCAAGCACCTGCTCATCAACCAGCTCGACTCCGCCTCGACCGCCGCCGCCTTCGAGCTGGGCAGCGACGGGTCCATCGCGGACTCGGTGGCCGCGGCGCAGGCCTACTTCGCCGCCAACGGGCTCGGCACGCTCGACCTGCACGACCTCGACTTCTGGTGCGTGGTCGCGCGCAAGCTCGACGGGAACAACAACCCCCTCACGCCGGAGCAGGCCGCCGACTACCAGATCCCCACCACCGCGTCCGGCGGCGGCACCTGCAACCCCGACGCCGCCTCGAGCAGCACCCGCTGGCACAGGTCGGAGTATCAGAACCGGCAGCGGGCCTGGGACGGCCGCCGGTTCTCGATGACCTGCAACAACACGCTGTGCGCGGTCCCCTGCGCGCTGCAGGCCGGCCCGGGGAACAGCTGGAACCCCGGCAACTCCCTGGCCAACAACCGCGCCATCACCTGCAACACGATCCGGGTCGGCGCCGAGCAGGACGTCCCCTTCAGCTTCGCCCCGGTCATGGGGATCGACGAGGGGTCCACCGGGGCCCAGCTGTCGGTCGCGTGCGCCGGGTCCTGCGGCGAGGTGGCGCCGAATCCGCTGGACGTGGTCGTGGTCGCCGACCGGACGGGATCGATGGACGGTTTCCGTGATGACCTGGTGGCCGGGATCAAGAGCATGTTGCAGGTGATGACACCGGAGCAGCAGTACGTGGCGTTGGGCGCGATCGGCCCCAGCAACTACGGACGCAAGACCTCTCCGACCGCTGAGAGCCTGCCCTGCAGCACGAACGGTCTGACGCGCGCCAGCGGCTCGGCGTCGGGTCACGCCACTCGGGGTGGGTGGGTACCCATCCCGTTCCGGAACGACTACCTCGGCAACGTGGACAGCAGCGGCGCCCGATCCCTCAACACCTCGAGCAGCCTGGTGAGTGGCGTGGAGTGTCTCATCAACGCCTCCAGCACCGGCACGGTGCTCGCGACGCCCTTGAAGTTCGCCGCACGCTACGTGCTGGGGCTCAGCGGCGACGACAACAACATCGCGGCGCTCGGGGGCTCGGACCGGTCGGGCGAGCCCCAGAAGGTCATCATCTTCGAGACCGACGGAGAGCCCAACGAGAGTCCGGCCACCACCACGGGCGCCGTCGACATCACCAACTCCAGCGAGATCTTCTCCAAGTCCAACAGCCACACCGCGAGCAACTCCCCGCCCACCCTGACCACGTCGAGTGGCACCACCAGCGGCAAGCCCTCCAGCGCCTCCCCAGCGCCCCCCAGCCCCTGGGACGACCCCACTCGCTACCCCAACACCTACACCTCCGGCGGAAACAGCTACAACTACAGCTACAACTACAGGACCGCGACCAGCACGCGCACCGAGACCCGCAGCATGAACGGCGGACAGAAGGCGTGCGAGAACTTCCTCGAGGTAGCGCGGCAGGCCAAGGCCCAGGACATCCTCGTGATCACCATCGGCTACAACCTCGGTGGGGTGTACTGCAGCCGCTCCAACTCCGTCTCGCTGCCCGCCGCGCAGACCACGCAGGGGGGTGCCCCCTGGATCAGCCAGATCGCCCCGACCGCCTGTCGTGGTGCGGGGTCCGGGACCAAGGCCTCGCCCTATGCGATCAACAACTCTTGTCGCCAAAATATGACGATCACCTACACGGTGCCCCAGGACCGTCAGCAGTACGCCTCCTCGCAGGCGAGTGGAGACAAGCTCATCACGGAGGTGCTGGCGTCCGCCGCCGGTGGTACCGAGTTCCCGGCGTCGACCTCGAACGGGTGCGTCGACTCCACCAGCATCGCGGCGGAGAACTCGGACGGCGACCTGTTCTACTGCGCAGCCGAGGGCGACGACCTCGCACCGCTGTTCGTCACGGCTCTGGGCAGCGTGACCGGTGGCGTGAAGCTGATCCGGCTGCCATAGCCGACCGGGGGTGGCGCCGGCGCGAGCCCTCCAGCCCCGGTCAGTCCTTGGGCGGGTCGATGTCGGCGGGCGAGAGCTCCTCGACGTTGACGTCCTTGAACGTCAGCACCTTCACGTTCTTGGCGAAGCGGGCCGGGCGGTACATGTCCCACACCCAGGCGTCGCTCATCGAGACCTCGAAGAACACGTCGCCGGACTCGGTGCGCGCCTTCACGTCGACCTGGTTGCAGAGGTAGAAGCGCCGGTCGGTCTCGACGACGTACTTGAAGATGCCCACCACGTCGCGGTACTCGCGGTAGAGGGTGAGCTCCATCTCGGTCTCGTACTTCTCGAGGTCCTCGGCGCTCATCGACTCTCCTCCACCAGGTCATTGTGCACGTCGCTCGGCGCCTCCAGGCCCGCGGCCCGCCGGACGTTCACGAACCGCATCCGGTGCTCGGGGCAGGGACCGTGGGCGGTGAGGGCCGTCGAGTGGTCCTCGGTGACGTAGCCCTTGTGCGTCCGGAAGTCGTACGTCGGGTACTGCTCGTGCATCTCACACATGATCCGGTCCCGTGTCACCTTCGCGATCACGCTGGCCGCGGCGATGCAGGCCGCCACCCGGTCGCCCTTCCAGACCGCGAGCCCGGGGGCGCCGAGCCCGTCGACGGGGAACCCGTCGGTCAGGACGTACGCCGCGGGCACCTCCAGCAGCGCCACCGCCCGTCGCAGCGCCTCGACGTTCGCCACGTGCATCCCGAGCCGGTCGCACTCGGTCGAGGGCAGCACCACGACCGACCACGCGAGCGCCCGGCGTACGACCTGGTCGTAGCAGCGTTCCCGGGCCTTCTCGGTCAGCAGCTTGGAGTCGGCCAGCCCGGGGACGATCCCCGCGCGCCCCTCCGGGAGGACGACCGCGCCGGCGACCAGCGGACCGGCGCAGGCACCCCGGCCGGCCTCGTCGACCCCGGCGACCGGGTCGAGCCCGACCCGGCGCAGCGCGCGCTCGTAGCCGTAGAGCCCGGCGTCACGCCGGACCGTGAGGCCGCGGGGAAGGGTGGACACGGAGCAGGACCTCAGGAGGCGTCGGGCACGTCCGCGAACGAGTCCGGGCGGCCGACCCAGTCGAAGCGCGACGCGGGCCAGATCAGCACGAAGACCTTGCCGACCACCAGGTCGACGGGCACGAACTCGTCGCCGGGGACGCAGTCGGTCTCGTCGGGGCGGCACATGTGGGCGGTGGAGTCGGCCGAGTGCCCACGGTTGTCGCCCATCACGAAGATGTTGTCCGCGGGGACGGGACCGACCTCCCAGTTGCAGCTCGGCACGCCCCGCGGACCGTTGCACTCGATGCCCTGCTCGCGGACGTAGGGCTTCTCGTCGAGGGGCTGGCCGTTGACGGAGACCCGGCCCTGGTCGTCGCAGCAGGTGATGGTGTCACCACCGACGCCGACCACCCGCTTCACCAGGTGGCCACCCTCGGGGTAGAGGCCGATCGTGGCCATCGCCTTGGCCATCGGGTTGGTGGGCCCGGCGGCGTCGGCACCGGACAGCCAGCCGCCCGGGTCCTCGAAGACCACCACGTCGCCGCGCTCGGGCTCGCCACCCAGCCAGTAGGAGACCTTCTGGACCAGGATCCGGTCGTTGCGGATCAGGCCGGGCTCCATCGACTCCGAGGGGATGTAGAAGGCCTGCACGAACAGGGCCTTGATGACCACCGCGAGCACCAGCGCGAGGCCGAGCAGCAGGATCGTCTCCTGCCACAGCGGCAGGTGCTTCCTGGGCTTCTTCCCGGCGCTCTTCCCGGCGTGCGACGACCGCGACCCCTGCTCGTCGTCCTTGACGTCTGAGCTGGGACCGCGGTCGTCGGAAGTCACGCGATGAAGGGTAACCAGAGGATGTCTGATCCGACGGATCAGGACTCGGGTCAGTTCTCGCGACGCTCCTTGATCTTCGCCTTCTTGCCGCGCAGGTTGCGCAGGTAGTAGAGCTTCGCGCGGCGCACGTCGCCGCGGGTCACGACCTCGATCTTCTCGAAGATCGGGGAGTGCAGCGGGAAGGTCCGCTCGACGCCGACGCCGAAGGAGACCTTGCGGACGGTGAAGGTGCGGCCGACCCCGGAGCCCTGGACGCGGATGACGACGCCCTGGAACTGCTGGACGCGGGCACGGTTGCCCTCGACGACCTTCACGGCGACGTTGACGGTGTCGCCGGCGCGGAAGTCGGGGACGTCGTCGCGCTTGATGGCATTGCCGAGCTCGGTGATGACGTTGGTCATGTCTCTCCTCACGATTGCCACAGGTCAGCCGCGGATTCGAGTGATCACGCTGGTCCAGTGCGGTGGCCGGCGGCGCCGGCTCCCCCTGTGGCAGGAGCCCGACGCAGACCCCCTGCCGAGCGTGGCTCTCGGGGGGTCCGGGTTTGGCCGACTGGGCCGAGGGGCAAGTCTGCCAGAGGTGACGACGTACGGCGAAATCTGCTCAGCGGCGCCGTTTCACCAGCCGGGTCACGCCCGGGGAGACCTCGCCCGCCGGACGGTACCCGGCCTTGCGGTGCATCCGGTCCCCGCGGGGGTCGTCCCCGCGGGTCAGCTGGGACACGGTCCTGGCGGACTCGGGTGCCGCGGCCTCCACGTGCTCGAGCAGCATCCGGCCCAGGCCTCGGCCGCGAAGGTCCGGCGCGACCATCAGCAGGCTGATCCGCCACTCCCCCTCGTCGAGCAGGGTGCCGCGCACGGCACCGACCAGTCGCCCCCCTGACCGCACCCCGAAGGAGGTGTCCCCCAGCAGGTCCCGGGTCAGCACCTCGAGGGACTCGTGGAGGTCCGGGGCGAAGCAGGCCCACTGCAGCGTCATGACCTCGCCGAGGTCGGCCGGGACGCAGCGGGGCCAGCACCACCTCCGCGTCGCCGACGGTGAGCGCCCGCGCCGGATGGGCGAGGTCGGGCCGCCGTTGCGCCGTACGCCGGACGGCCTGGCCGTGCCGCCAGGCCGCGATCGCGGCATGGTTGCCGCTCTGCAGCACGGCGGGGACGTCGTGACCACGCCAGGAGGCGGGCCGGGTGTAGACGGGGTACTCCAACAGCCCGTCCTCGTGCGACTCCTCGGCCAGCGACTCGGCGTTGCCCATGAACCCGGGGAGCAGCCGGGCCACGGCCTCGACGACCACCAGGGCGGCCACCTCTCCCCCGTTGAGCACGTAGTCGCCGATCGAGATCTCCCGCACCTCACCGCGCCCGGCGTAGTGGTCGACGACCCGCTGGTCGATGCCCTCGTAGCGACCGCAGGCGAACACCAGGTGCTCCCGGGTGGCGAGGTCGCGGGCGGCCGCCTGGTCGAACGGGACGCCAGACGGGGTGGGGACGACCAGGGTGGACCCGGTCTGCGAGCACCTCGTCGAGTGCCTCGCCCCAGGGCTCCGGCTTCATCACCATGCCGGCTCCCCCACCCGAGGGGCTGTCGTCGACGGTGCGGTGCCGGTCGTGGGTCCAGTCACGCAGGTCGTGCACGTGGACGTCGAGCAGCCCGGCGGCGCGGGCCCTGCCGGCCAGGGACAGGCCCAGCGGCGCAAGGTAGTCGGGGAAGATCGAGACGACGTCGATCCGCATCAGCGCAGCACCCGTCAGGTGAGGGCCATGCGGTCGACGGTGCGCACGTCGCGCAACGGGTTCAACGCGCAGCCCGCGATCGAGTAGATGAACCCGTCGTGCACCACGAAGCCCATGCCGTGGCGCGAGAGGGTGAGGGCGTTGGCGTCCTCCCACGTCCGGAGCTCGGTGGCGTCCATGACGAAGGCGGACTCGTGCAGGGAGATCCAGAGCTTGTCGTCGGCGTACGCCAGGCCGGCGCGCGACATGGGCTCCGGCAGGTCGGACAGGGTGCTCCAGCGGCCGGTCCGCGGGTCGAGGACGTCGACCAGGGCGCTGTCCTCGAAGTCCCGCTGGCCGCCGGCGACCACCAGCCCGTCCGGCGTGGCGACGGTCTTGTGGGAGTCACGCGCCCGCGCCTTCGGCATGCCCTCGTCGAGGGTCGTCCAGGTCTCGGTGCGCGGGTCGAAGACGTCGACAGCGGCGACCTCGCCGTCGATGTCGCGCCCGCCGATCACGTAGACCCGGCCGTCGTACTCGGTGACGGTGTGGGCGTAGCGGGCGTGGGGAAGCGGCGGCAGGGTGCGCCACTTCCCGGTCTCCGTGTCGAGCACGGAGGAGAAGTCCATGGCCTGGCTGGCGGCGTCGAAGCCACCGAACGCATAGATCTCGGACCCCCGCGCGACGACCTCGAAGGACGCGACCCCCACCGGCATCTCGATGTCGGAGGTCGACCAGGTCCCGGTGGTCGTGTCGAGGACCTCGATCGAGAGCAGCCGGTTGCCCCGCTCCCCGGTCATCCCACCGAGCACCCAGATCTCGTCGCCGATGATCGCGGTGCCGAAGTCGTCGCGCGGCGTCTCCAGACCATCGATCGCCGACCACGTGGGGTAGACGTCGGAGGTGGTGGTGACCCCGTCGGAATCGGTGGGCGCGATCGTCGAGGACGGCTCCGCCACCGAGGGGGACGGACTCGCGGCAGGGTCAGCAGACCCGCCGGAGGCGCAGCCGGTGAGGGCGAGCAGGAGTGCGCTCACCCCCAGGCCGTGCCGCCGCAGGGAGTGGTGGGCAGGCACCGTCAGGTGTCCTGCGCGTCGACCGCGTGGATCACGTCGCGGGGAGCCGCGAAGTGGCAGGCTGACGGGTGGTCGGAACGGTCGCGGATCTGGAGCAGTGGCTCCTCCGTGGCGCAGACGTCCTCCGCCTTCCAGCAGCGGGTCCGGAACCGGCAGCCCGAGGGCGGGTTGGCCGGGCTGGGGACGTCGCCCTGCAGCACGATCTGGTCGCGCTTGCCCCTGAGCCGCGGGTCGGGCACCGGCACCGCCGAGAGCAGTGCCTGGGTGTAGGGGTGGGTCGGACCGGCGTAGATCTCGTCCTCGTTGCCGAGCTCCACCGCCTTGCCGAGGTACATCACCATCACCCGGTCGGCCATGTGGCGGACCACCGACAGGTCGTGCGCGATGAAGACGTAGGACAGGCCGAACTCGTCCTGCAGCTGCTCGAACAGGTTGACGACCTGCGCCTGGACCGACACGTCGAGCGCCGAGACCGGCTCGTCGCAGACCAGCACCTTGGGTCGCAGGGTCAGTGACCGGGCGATGCCGATGCGCTGACGCTGACCACCGGAGAACTGGTGCGGGTAGCGGTTGATGTGGTCGGGGTTCAGGCCGACCACCTTGATCATCTCCTGGATGGTCTTCTGGCGGTCGCGGCCCTCGAGCGCGTCGGGGTGGATGTCGAACGGCTCGCCGACGATGTCACCGACCGTCATGCGGGGGTCGAGCGAGGAGTACGGGTCCTGCAGCACGATCTGGATGTCGCGCCGCATCCGCCGCATCTCGGCGGGCTTGAGCCCGGCCATCTCGCGCCCGAGGAGCTTGATCGAGCCGTCGGTCGGCGTCTCGAGGCCCATCAGCAGCCGACCGAGGGTCGACTTGCCGCAGCCGGACTCGCCGACCACGCCGAGCGTCTCGCCCTTGCGGAGCTGGAAGGAGACGCCGTCGACGGCCTTGACGTGGCCGACGGTGCGCTGGAAGACGATCCCCTGGGTGAGCGGGAAGTGCTTCTTGACGTCCCGGACCTCGAGCACGAGGTCCGGGTCGTCGGCCCCGCTCGCCGGGGCCCCTTCAGCAGTCTCGGTAGTCACTGGCCGATGACCTCCTCCCAGTAGTGGCACGCGCTGGTGCGGCCGCCGGGCACGGGGTAGAGGGGCGGCTTGTCGGTCCTGCACTTGTCGGTCGCGTAGGTGCAGCGCGGGTTGAACGCGCAGCCCGGCGGGGTGTTCACCAGTGCCGGCGGCAGGCCCTTGATCACGGTCAGCTGCTGCCCCTTCTGGTCGATCCGCGGGATCGACTCGAGCAGCGCCTTCGTGTAGGGGTGGGCCGGCTTCTCGTAGATCTGGTAGACGTCCGCCTGCTCGACCGCGTTGCCGGCGTACATCACACAGATCTTGTCGGCGACGTCGGCGACCACGCCCATGTCGTGGGTGATCAGGATCAGGCCGAGCTTCATCTCCTGCTGCAGGTCGGCGAGGAGCTGCATGACCTGGGCCTGCACCGTCACGTCGAGGGCGGTGGTCGGCTCGTCGGCGATGATCACGTCGGGCTTGAGCGAGAGCGCCATCGCGATCATCACGCGCTGGCGCATGCCGCCGGAGAACTGGTGCGGGTAGTCGTCCACCCGCGCCTTGGCGGCCGGGATCCCGACCAGCTCCAGCATCTCGACGGCCTTCTTCTTGGCGTCCTTGCGGCTGGCGCCCTGGTGCACCCGGAAGAGCTCGGCGAGCTGCCAGCCGACGGTGAACGTGGGGTTCAGCGAGGAGAGGGCGTCCTGGAAGATCATCGCGATCCGGTTGGCGCGCACGTGGCGGCGCATCTTCTCGTCCATGGCGAGCAGGTCGACGCCGCGGTAGCGCACCTGGCCGCCGGCGACGCGGGCCGGTGGGGTGTCGAGGATGCCCATGATGGCCTGGGCCGTCACGGACTTGCCGCAGCCGGACTCTCCCAGGATGCCGAGCGTCTCGCCCTCGGAGAGCGAGAAGCTCACGCCGTTGACGGCCTTGGCAAGGCCGTCGCGGGTGTGGAACTCGACCTGCAGGTCCTCGACCTCGAGCAGCGGGGCGGAGGGGTCGAACGCGACGCCGCTCAGGGGCGACTTGCGCGGCCCTGACGCGACATCGGTCCGGGATCGGGTCGTGGTGTCAGTCATTCCTCGTCCTCAGCGGCTTCGGGGGTCAAGGGCGTCGCGGAGCACGTCTCCCAGCAGGATGAATGCCAGGACGGTGACCACGATGAACGCGCACGGGTAGATCAACAGGTGCGAGAACCCGGCGAACACCAGGGTCTGTCCCTCGTTGACCAGCAGGCCCCACGAGACCGTGGGTCGCTGGTAGCCGACACCCAGGAAGGTCAGGGTCGCCTCGGCGCCGATGTAGGAGCCGAGCCCGATCGTGGCCGAGCACGATGACCGGCGCGATGCTGTTGGCCAGGATGTGCTTGCGGATGATGAAGAAGTCGCCGGCACCGAGGGCCCGGGCGGCGTCCACGTAGTCGCGTTGCTTGGTCGCGAGCACACTGCCCCGCATCACTCGGGTCAACGAGGTCCAACCGAGGATGATCAGGACGGCCGAGATCGACCAGATGTTGCGGTCCGGGAAGATCGCCAGGAACACGATCGCGCCCAGCAGGAACGGCAGGCCGAAGAACACGTCGGTGATCCGGCTGATGACGGTGTCGGTGAAGCCACCGAACCACCCCGCGGCGGTGCCGGTGGTGACACCGAGGATGACGGTGCCGATCGTGGTCAGGATCGCCACGTTGACCGACTTGCCGGTCCCCCAGACCAGGGCGGACCACATGTCGCACCCGTCGCGGGTGTAGCCGAAGGGCTTGTCCCACGTCGGCTTGACCCGGGCGTCGACCAGCTGGCAGGCGCCGCTCTCGGTGGGAGAGGTGGGCGCGAAGAGCCACGGGAAGAACGACATCATCAGCACGACCAGCACCAGGATCCCGGAGATCCAGAACACCGGGTTGCGGACGAGCTCGTAGCGGACGTCGCCCCACAGGCTCCGGTTGCTGCCCGACTCGCTCTCCGGCGCGCCGGACGGCTCGGAGGTCGCGGCCGTCGCTGCCGCGCTGATGTCACTCATAACGGATCCTCGGGTCGAGTGCGGCGTACAGGATGTCGACGAGCAGGCTCGAGATCAGGAACACGATCGTGAGGATCGTGACGACGCCCAGGATGACCGGGGTGTCGTTGGCCTGGATCGCCTGGAAGGTCAGCTGCCCGATGCCCGGCACGTTGAAGATGCCCTCGGTGACCAGCGAGCCGCCGAGCAGCAGCCCGATGTCGATGCCGATGAAGGTGACCACGGGGATCAACGAGTTGCGCAGGGTGTGGATCGCGACGACGCGTCGCGTCGTGAGGCCCTTGGCGCGGGCGGTGCGGACGTAGTCCGAGCGCAGGTTCTCGATCAGGCTGGTGCGGGTGAGTCGGGCGATCGCTGCCAGGGAGAACGAACCGAGCACGATGCCGGGCAGGACCAGGCTCAACCACGGGTAGTCCGGGTTGTAACCGACCTGGATCATCTGCCCCAGCCACTCCGGGGCCCAGTCGCTGTTGCGGATCGGGAGCCCGATCTTGAGGCCGATGAAGAGCACGGCGAGCGAGCCGGCCACGAACACCGGGACGGCGATCAGCACCGAGGTCGCGATGCGGACGAAGTTGTCGATGAACTTGTCCTTGCGCAGGCCGGCGAGCACGCCGATGAAGATGCCGACGCCGACCTCGAAGACCAGGGCGATCGCCTGCATGCGCAGCGTGATGCCGACGCGCTCGAAGAAGAGGTCCGTGACCTCGCGGCCACGGAAGTTGGTGCCGAAGTCACCCTGGAGGTACTGCCCGAGCCGGTCGACAAAGAGGCCGAAGCACGGGTTGCCGGTCTGGTCGAGACACGGGTCGTCGAGCCCGTACTGGACCTGGAGCGCCTCGATGATCTCCGGCGGCGGGGCGTTCTCACCGAACAGCGCCCGGACCGGGTCACCGACCACCTGGATCGTGATGGTGCTCAGGATGTGGAGCAGGAACAGCGTCCCCAGGATGACGGGGATGAACTGGATGAGCCGGCGGGCCACGTAACGCCCCATAGGAGTCCTTCCGATCAACACGTGGTGCACACCCAGAGACGGGGGCCGAGCCATCGGCCCGGCCCCCGCTCAGGTCGCCAGTTGACGTTACCTCACGAGGAGGTGATCAGTTGACGGTGATGTCCTTGAACGCGATCTCACCCTCGACCCTGGTCGTACACCACGTCGCCGACCGCGTCGGAGGACGCGATGGCCGTGCCACCGCTCCACATCGGGATGATCGGCATGTCCTCGAGGGCCACGTCGCCAGCCTGCTGGTAGAGCGCGAAGGACTCCTCGGTGCTGGCGGCCTCGTCGCCCTGCACGAGCAGGTCGTCGACCTCCGAGTTGGAGTAGCCGGTGTAGTTGGAGTCACCGCCGGTGCCCACGATCGGACGGAGGTAGTTCTCCGGCGACGGGTAGTCGAGCGACCAACCGAGGCGGAAGGGACCGGTGAAGTCCTGCGCGTCGAGGAGCTCGAGGTACTGGGCCCACTCGGTCGACTGCAGCTCGTAGTCGAAGCCCAGGTTCTCCTGGACCTGACGGGCAGCAGCCTCGACCCAGGCGTCGTGGCCCGCGTCGGCGTTGAAGTAGAACTGGATCGTCTCGCCCTCGGCGGAGACGCCGGACTCCTCGAGCAGCTGCTTGGCCTGCTCGGGGTCGTAGACGCAGTAGCCACAGGCGTCGTCACGCGAGCCGGGGATCGGCGGGGTGACGATGTCGGTGGAGGGGTAGGCCAGGCCGTTGAGGACCTGGTCCACGATCAGCTGACGGTCGATCGACATCGAGATCGCCTGGCGGACCTGCGGGTTGTCGAAGGGCGCCTGGGTGGTCGGGAAGCCGAGGTAGGTCAGGGTCGCGGTCGGCTCCTCCATGATGTCGTCGCCGAGCTGGCCCTTCGCCTCGAGGTAGACCTCGGGAGCGAGGCTGATCACGTCGAGCCCACCGTTCTGGAAGTCACGGAACGCCGCGGTGGGGTTCGTGAACATCTGGAAGGTGACCGTGTCGGCGTTGCCGGTGATGTCGCCGGCGTAGTCCGCCCACTTGGTGACGGTGATCGACTCGTCGTGCTGCCACGGGCCGTCCATCATGTACGGGCCGGTGCCGATGGGCTCCTCGTTGCACGCCTTGAGGTCGTCGAGGCACTCCTGCGCCATCGGCGCGAAGGCCGGGGCGTAGGACATCTGCTGGCCGAACTGGGAGAACGGGCCGTTCAGGGTGACCTCGAAGGTCTGGTCGTCGACGACGGAGAAGCCGCTCATCGACTTGCCCTCACCGGCGCCCTCGATGCGGGACAGGAAGCCCGCGGTGGCCTGGGCGTTCTTGGGGTCCTGCGAGTAGCTCCACGCACGCTCGAACGCGGCGGCGTCGACGGGCTCGCCGTTGTGGAACTCGCGGCCCTCCTTGAGGGTCACCGTCCAGACGGTCTGGTCCTCGTTGGGCTCGATGCTCTCGGCGAGGCCGTCGAAGATCAGCTCGCCGCTCTCGAAGTCGGTGGTCACGAGCGGGTCGTTCACCATGTCGAGGATGGCGCTGCACTCGGACTCGTAACAGTTCGAAGCGGGGGCGAGGAACGACGGCTCCGTCACCTCGGCGATGTACTCGCCGCCGGGCTGGCCGGTGGGCTCACCGCCCGCGTCGGGGGTGTCCTCCTCGCTGCTGCCGCCACCACAGGCGGCGAGCCCGAGCACGAGTGCCGCTGCCACGGCAGTCGTACGCAAAGGCGTCCTGACCTTCATAGGTCCTCCTTGAGAAAACGTGCGCATGAAACGCTTAGCGCCGCCAACCTTCACGTCTGTCACAAGGCGTGGCAAGCACGACTCGGCATCGTTATCGGAACGTGTCCACGCCTCTACCGGGCCGTCACCGGACCGCCGACAGGCCGCCTCGACGGGCCCGGCACAGCGGCGCGTCGCGGACCCTCAGGAGTCCTCGGGCAGTGGGGTCACCAGGCCCGGACGGTCCGCGACCACGACCCGACCGCCGGCCAGGTCGACCTCCGGGACGAGCTCCTTGACGAAGGGGACGAGCGTGTCGCGCCGGTCCGGCGTACGCACCGTGAGCAGGTCCTGGGCGCCACCGTGGACCAACGCCGTGACCTCGCCGAGGTCGCGGCCGTCGAGGTCGACCGCCCGCAGGCCGACCAGCTGGTGGTCGTAGAACTCCTCGGGGTCCTCCGGCCGCTCCGCGGGGTCGACCTCGACGTGCAGCACGATCCCCCTGGCGCCCTCCGCCGTGGTCCGGTCGTGGAGCTCGGTGAAGGTCACCAGCAGGCGTCCCTGGTGCCAGCGGGTGCGCCCCACCGTCAGGGAGGCGTACGCGGCGGCCGAACCGCGAGGTGGCTCGGCCCGCAGCACCGCCCCGTCGGCGAAGCGACGCTCGGGCTCGTCGGTGCGCAGCTCCACGGTCACCTCGCCCCGGATCCCGTGGGGCTTGCCCACCCGTCCCACGACCACGTCGATCTGCTCGCTCACGGGAGGCAGCCTAGGCACAGGCGCCGGGGCCCGCGACGCCGACCGGGCGTCACCCACGAGGGGTGACGCCCGGTCGGGACGTGCGGTGTGCCGGCGGTCAGCTCCGGCGGTCGACGTCGACGAAGTCGACGCGCGCACCGCCGCGACCCGCAAGGGCCGAGACGACGGTGCGGAAGGCCGTGGCGGTGCGCCCACCGCGACCGATGACCTTGCCGAGGTCGTCGGGGTGGACCCGGACCTCGAGGACGGACCCGCGACGCAGCTGCTTGTCGCGCACGGTCACGTCGTCAGGGTGCTCGACGACCCCGCGGACGAGGTGCTCGAGAGCATCGGCGAGCACGGGCTCAGCTCTCGCTCTTGCCGGCGTCCTCGGCGGTGACCTGCTCGGTCGCCTCCGCCTGCTCGGCGGCGCCCTCGGGCGTCTCCGAGGCCGGGACCTCGCGGGGCTCCTCGGCCTTCTCGGCCTGGGGCTCCTCAGCCTTCTCGGCATCGGCCTTCTCCTCGGCCTTCTCCTCGGCCTTGGGCTCGGCCTTCTTCGCGGCGGCCTTCTTGGTCACCGCGTCGCCCTTGGGGGCACCCGCGGCGTCCTTGAGCGCCTCGTTGAAGATCTCGAGCTTGTCCCGCTTGGGCTCGGCGACCTTCAGCGTGCCCTCGGTGCCCGGCGTGCCCTTGAACTTCTGCCAGTCACCGGTGATCTTGAGGATCGCGGCGACGGCCTCGCTGGGCTGCGCGCCGACACCGAGCCAGTACTGCGCCCGCTCGGAGGTGACGTCGATGTACGACGGGTCCTCCTTGGGGTGGTACTTGCCGATCTCCTCGATGACGCGACCGTCGCGCTTCTTGCGCGAGTCGACGACGACGATGCGGTACTGGGGCACCCGGATCTTGCCCAGGCGCTTCAAACGGATCTTGACGGCCACGTCTGTGGTGTCTCCTCGAAATTCGTGGGGTGGTGAGGACCGGGATTCCGGGTGGGGTCCGGGTCGGTACCTCGATTGGCGGCACGGCCACCGGATGAGAGGGTCCGGGGGTCGCACGACTCAGCGGGTCATTCTGCCAGAGGCCCGGGGCGTGGACCGAATCACCGTCCGGAGCCGGCCTGGCGGGCCCGGTAGGCCCGGGTCTTCACCTTGTTGCCGCAGCCGTACTCGCACCACGAACGGGACCGGTTCTTGGAGCGGTCGTAGTAGGCCCACTCGCACTCCTCCCAGGCACAGACCTTCAGCCGCCACCAGGAGCCCTCGACGGCAGCCTCGTGCGCGGCGATGGCCAGCCGGGCCAGTCCTCCCGACACCCCGGAGGCGGTCGTCGTCAGGACCGGACCGCTCGAGGTCCACGTCAGCGCGACCGGCTGGTCGCCCAGCGACCGTGCCAGCTCGGGCAGCGCGGCCCGTCGCCCCTCGTGGTTCAGCTCGAGCGCGCTTCGCAGCCCGGCCCGGAGCCGTTGCGCCGTGTCGAGGTGCGCCGTGCTGGCCCGCGCGGAGCGCGGCACCAGGCCCCGGTCGGAGAGGAACCTCGCGAGCGCCGCGGGTGTCGCGAGGTCGTCGACCCCCGTCTCGCGGTCGGTGGTGTTCACGAAGTCACGGACCGCAGCGACTGCCACGGGGACGTCCGAGGTATCAACAGACTGCATGCTCGCTCCTTGATCTCGCGACACCAGCGTAGCCCGATTGATGGTTGCACCTTCATGCGACACGGGCATAACGTGTTCAAGTGGTGTCGCAGACCGCGACCCACCGGAGGCGAGACGACCATGCATCACGTAGGCCCGATCCTGCAGCAGATCTGGAGCGAGGACCCCCGCGAGCAGTCACGAGCGCGGCGCCGCCCACGTCAGGACGACGCGACGCCCGGGTCGGTCAGGCGACGACGCGTCCCCGGAGCACGACGCGCGCCGGACGCCTGAGGACCGAGAGGTCGGCCAGCGGGTCGGCGTCGTACACCACGAAGTCGGCCGGCGCGCCCTCCTCGAGCCCGGGGTGGCCGAGCCACTCCCTGGCCCGCCAGCTCGCGGCGCCCAGCGCGTCGAAGGCCGGCATCCCGATCCCATGGAGGGCGGCCACCTCCCCCGCGATGTTCCCGTGGCGGCTGATGCCACCGCCGTCCGATCCGGCGTAGATCGGCACCCCCGCCTCGTAGGCCGCCATGAGGGTGGCGGGCATTCGCTCGTAGAGGTCGGTCATCGTGCTCGCGAAGTCGGGGAACCGCCCGCCGGCGGCAGCCGCGTGCTCGGGGAACTTGTCGAGCTGCATCACCGTCGGCACCAGCGCGGTGCCGCGGGCGACCATCTCGTCCACGAGGTCCTCGGAGAGACCGGTGCCGTGCTCGATGCAGTCGATCCCGGCCCGGATCAGTCCCGGGAGCACGCTGG
Organism: uncultured Actinomycetota bacterium; assembly: GCA_963754575.1. Lineage (GTDB taxonomy): Bacteria > Actinomycetota > Actinomycetes > Propionibacteriales > Nocardioidaceae > Nocardioides. The sequence continues at coordinate 108,711 of CAVWGQ010000023.1, forward strand.
TGCCGAAGCAGTGGGCGGTCACCTTCGCCCCCTCCGCGTGTGCGGCCTCGATCGCGGCGACGAACGCCGCCGCGGGAAAGCTCGGCGCGAGGTCACCCTCCCCGCGGTCGATCCAGTCCCCCACCAGCTTGATCCAACCGTCGCCGTCGCGCGCCTCCCGGGCGGCGACAGCCGCGAGCTGGTCGGGCTCGACCTCGTGGGCGTAGTTGCGGATGTAGCGCTTGGTCCGCCCGATGTGGCGCCCGCACCGGATCAGTCGCGGCAGGTCGTCGCGGTCCTGGACCCACCGGGTGTCGGCGGCGCTCCCCGCGTCCCGGATCAGCAGTGCACCCCCGTCGCGGTCGTCGACGGCCTGCTGCTCGGTCTCCTCCTCGCTGGTGGCCCCGAAGTCGTCGAGCCCGAGGTGGCAGTGGGCGTCGACGAGGCCGGGGACGATCCAGCCCTCGGCGATGCTGTCGAACGACGCAGGCCGCTCGGCGGTGATCCGCCCGTCGACCACGAAGAACTCGCGGCTCTCCCCCTCCGGCAGCACCACGCCACGCACCTTGAGACCACGCATGCGGATGAACGCTAGTCCATGCGGTCGAGGAGCCACGTGGGTGACAGCACCTGCGCCGGGGCGACGTTCGCGGCCAGTGCGCGGTCGGCCGTGACCACGGTGACCTGGCGGCCGGCCGACGCAGCCAGCTCGGCCTGACGACGGATCTCGGAGTCACCGTCCCGACTGGCGTGCACCACGCGCAGGGACCGGGGCCCACCGGCACGCACGCCCTGCTTCGCCTGGCCCTCGAGCACCAGGATGATCTCCTCGTGCGGCACGTCGGCGTGCAGCAGCGCGTCGTGGAGCCGGGCGGCGGCGCCGGCCCGGTCCTTCCACCAACCGTCGGGGCGGGCGCCGACGACGTTGGCCGCGTCGATGACGAGGACTGTGGTCACCCTGCCTCCTCGGCTCGATGCCGGGTCTCGACACGCCGTCGCCCGCGCTGGCGCGCGGGCGGGGCTTGCTCGACCTGGCCACCGTCAGCAGGGACGAGCTCCGCTCGTTCCCTGCTGGGCGGCTCATCACTTCAGGAACCTGGAGAGTAGACGCCCGCAAGCGCTGTACTACGACACTGCTCCATAGGCGCGTGGGAGAGAAGTGCTGTGGGTCGAATTGTCCTCGAGTGAGAGAGCGGTGTCCGAACCCATGACCCACATCATCCACCATGCGCCACCAGCACCCGTTCACCAAGCCGGTCACCAACGACCGGGGCCGCGTGATCCGAACACCGCACGGGCGCTGGCCCTCGTGAACGGCATGCACTTCCATCGCCTGGCTCGAACCTGGTTCGAGACCTGCTACGAGGTGGGTCTCATGTCGGCACGGGCCGAGCAGTCCCGAGGATCGCTCCGATGAAACGCTCAGTTGAGCGCTTCGTCGACAGCTTCGACGACGCTGGCGGGATCCGGCATCAGGTCGCGGACCATGTCGGCGTCCCGTGCTGGAGATTCAGAACTGGCTACCGCGGGGCTGCACGCGTCGAGCCACCGAGGGGGCGGCACTCTTCGCGTCGTTGGTTGAGGCGGGGTCACGCGGGCGAGTAGGGGCCTGTGCGGGAGGCGCACAGGCCCCTACTCATAGTTCGGGGCTCACGACCCAGAGGGGTAGTCCGGGTTCTCCTGGCAGCCGTCGGTGTAGGGGTCGTGGTCGTCGCAGGGAATCCCGACGTAGTAGCTGATCCCGAGCGGCTTGCCCTTCTTGTTGCGGATGGCGGTCTGGGTGATCGTGCCGTCCTCGTCGACGATCACGTAGGTGATCCGCGTTCCGGCCTTGACGCAGACCTCGGTGCCGGGAGCGAGGTCGGTCTCGACGGTGTTGCTGGCGCCGTCGGTCTCGACCTTCACCGATCCAGGCGGCGATGGGCAGTGTGCAGTGGCCGCGTTGGCGACCGGCGTGCCGACCAGGGTCACGGCACAGACAGCCGCGACGACCAGGCCAGACTTGATACGTGTGTGCATGGGACATCCCCTTTAGTGGTGGGTTGACCCTTCGCATTAGGCGAGGTGGAGAGGTCCAGCGGCCGGGTGGGCGACTGAATTCACCCGAGTTGGGTAGGCGCCCTGGCACCGCCCGCGACCAGCGAGCTGTGGGCGGCCCCTCCTAGCCTCCGGGGGGTGGCCGTCTTCCGATCTCCTGGCAGCGTCGTTTACACGGGCGAGGACCGTCGTGAAGTGGAGGTGCTGGTCGACGGCGTGTGGCGTCTCGGCGAGCTGCGATCGTGGGACCAGGCTGACGACAGTCTTGGTCGGGCATCGTGCAATGGAGTGCAGGGCCAGCGCACAACCGGCTCGACCGCTTCAACGAGGCTGGCGTTCGTCCACTCAGTAACTGACTGACAACACGAGCGGCGGCACATGGTTGGCCTCGACCCATGCGAGGTACAGTGCTGTGCGGGCGTATCGTCACTCCGGAAGAGACCCGAAAGGGCCTCTCACCTGCAACGGGACCGTTTCTGACCGAGATGCCTCACTTGAGGAACTTGGAGAAGTCCTTCGGCAGGTCGAGGGCGGCGGCCGCCTGCTCGTAGTCGACCTGGTCGCCGTCGGGGCTGCCGAACGGGTTGCCCGCAGCCGGGGCCTTCTCCTGCTCGGCCTTCTTCTGGGCCGCCGCCTTGGCCGGGTTGCCGGAGACGCGCTTGCCCTTCTTCGGCTGCTGCTTGCCCTTGCCCTTCTTGCCACCGGCGACGCCGGGCATCGGAGGCATCCCGGGCATGCCGGGCATCCCACCGCCGCGGGCCATCTGCATCATCATCTTGCGGGCCTCGAAGAAGCGGTCGACGAGCTGGTTGACGTCGGAGACCTGGCGGCCCGAGCCCTTCGCGATGCGGGCGCGGCGCGAGCCGTCGATGAGCTTGGGGTTGGCCCTCTCGGCGGGCGTCATCGACTGAATGACCGCCTGGATCCGGTCGATCTCCCGCTCGTCGAAGTTCTCGAGCTGGTCGCGGAACTGCCCCATCCCGGGCAGCATCCCCATGATCTTGGAGAGCGACCCGAGCTTGCGGACCTGCTGCATCTGCTCGAGGAAGTCGTCGAGGGTGAACTCGCCCTGGCCGCGCCCGGTGAGCTTCTCGGCAGCCTTGAGGGCCTGGTCCTGGTCGAAGGTCTTCTCGGCCTGCTCGATCAGGGTGAGCATGTCGCCCATGTCGAGGATGCGCGAGGCCATCCGGTCGGGGTGGAACAGGTCGAAGTCGGTGAGCTTCTCGCCGTTGGAGGCGAACATGACCGGCTTGCCCGTGACCTTGGCGATGGACAGCGCGGCGCCACCGCGGGCGTCACCGTCCAGCTTGGTGAGCACGACCCCGTCGTACCCCACACCGTCGAGGAAGGCCTGCGCCGTGGTGACCGCGTCCTGGCCGATCATCGCGTCGACGACGAAGAGGATCTCGTCGGGCTGCACGGCGTCGCGGATGTCGCTGGCCTGCTGCATCAGCTCGGCATCGACGCCGAGGCGGCCCGCGGTGTCCACGATGACGACGTCGTGGAGGCGGCGCTTGGCCTCCTCGACGGACGCGCGGGCCACGGAGACCGGGTCACCGACGCCGTTGCCGGGCTCCGGCGCGAACACGGGTACGCCGACGCGCTCGCCGTTGACCTGCAGCTGGTTGACCGCGTTCGGGCGCTGGAGGTCGGCAGCCACCAGCAGCGGGGTCTTGCCCTGCTCCTTGAGCCACAGCGCCAGCTTGGCCGCGAGCGTCGTCTTGCCGGCGCCCTGGAGCCCGGCGAGCATCAGGACGGTGGGGCCGGTCTTGGCGTAGCGCAGCCGACGGGTCTCGCCACCGAGGATCTCGACGAGCTCGTCGTTGACGATCTTGACGACCTGCTGGGCGGGGTTCAGCGCCTGGCTGACCTCCTCGCCGCGAGCCCGCTCCTTGACGGCGGCGACGAAGTCCTTGACGACCGGCAGTGCGACGTCCGCCTCGAGCAACGCGATGCGGATCTCGCGCGCCGTGGCGTCGATGTCGGCCTCGGACAGCTTCCCCTTGCCCCGGAGGTGCTTGAAGGTGTCGGCGAGCCGATCGGAGAGAGTGGCGAACACGTGGCTTCCTGGCACTGGTGAGGTGGGCGCTGGACTGTGCCCAACCCTAGCCCGGAGGGGGCGATCCCTTGTCCTCGGCGCCGGCCTCGGCGGGGGTCAGCACCGCCCGGACCGCATGGGCCGCCTCGGCGGCGCGGTACTCCGACAGCGCCCCGGCGCTCGCCTCCTGCAGGTAGAAGACGTCCACCGCCTGCGGTCCCAACGTGTCGACGTGCGCGGAGCGGACCGTGATGTCGAGAGCCGCCAGGGCCGCGAGCGCGAGGTGCAGCACCCCGGGGCGGTCGGCCGCGCGGACCTCGAGGACCGTGGCCCGGCGGGACGCCTCGGGACGCACCATGACGCTCGGCGCCAGCGCGCCGGCGCGGCCCCGGCTCAGCCGGCCGGTCGGGTCGACCCGTCCCTCGACCACCGCCTCGAAGCGCTGCCGCAGGACCCCCGCCTCGAGGACCTCGTCGGCGACGTCCCAGGCGGAGAAGGCGTGCTCACCCTCGGCCCAGGCCCGGGCCGCCCGGACCGAGGCCCGCTGCAGCGCGAACATGCCGGCCACGTCGGCCAGCAGGCCGACCCGGTCGTGCGCCACCACCGTCACCCGGCAGCCGTCCGGCTCCTCGGCGACGAGGATCTCCACCACCCCCTCCCCCGGCAGCCGGTCCGGCAGGGTCGCGGGACGCTCGGGCTCGGGGGCCGTGTCGTCGTACGACGCCAGGACCCGGCGGGCCAGGTCGCCGACCAGGCCGGCGCGCCAGCGTGACCACGCCTGGGGCGAGGCCGCCCGGGCGTCCGCCTCGCTGAGCGCGTGCAACAGCGTGACGGTCGGGCCGTCCCCCAGGCGCGATGCCACGTGGCTGACCGTGGCCGGGTCCTCGGGGTCACGGGTCGTGGCCGTCTCCGCGAGCAGCAGGTGCCAGCGCACGAGGGTGGCGATGGTGTCGACCGCCGCGGAGTCGAAGCCGAGCCGGGTGGCGACGGTGCGCGCGATCGGTTCGCCGGCGACGCTGTGCTCGGTCAGGCCGCCCTTGCCGATGTCGTGCAGCAGGGCGGCCACCATGAGCACGTCGGGCCGAGCCACGTGGCGGATCAGCGACGACGCCTCGATGCACGTCTCCACCACGTGCCGGTCCACCGTGAAGCGATGGATCGCCGAGGCGTGCGGCAGCATCCGGATCCGCTCCCACTCGGGCAGCAGCCGCTCGACGGCGCCGGTCTCCTCGAGCGTCTCCCACACTGCGAGCAGCCCCCGGCCGGAGGCGAGCAGCCGCACCAGCAGCTGGCGGGCGGCGGCCGGCCAGGGCTCGGGCATCGGGGCCGTGTCGCGGACCAGCCGGGTGGCGGTGGCCGGAGCGAGCACGACGTCGCGCTCGGCGGCCTCGACCGCAGCGCGGAGCAGGAGCAGCGGGTCCTCGGCCGGGCGGGCCCGGGAGTGCAGGACGACCTCGCCGCCCGACAGGGCCAGGCCCTCCGCGATCCGGGTGAGGTCGGGGCGGCGTACGGCGCGGCCTCGCGTCGGCCTGGCCAGCAGCGCGTCGACCCGGCGCCAGGTCAGCCGCTGGAGGTGGTGGATCCGACGGCCGAGCTCGCGGACGTGCACCTGGGCCGCGGCCTCGTCGCGCAGGTCGAGACCCGAGGTCAGGTCGGCCCAGGCCTCGGGGGCCACCCGGTCCGTGGCGCGGCCGGTGGAGGTGTGGAGGACGTCGCGGACGTCGAGCAGCGAGCCGCGGCTCGCCTCGAGCTCGACGTGGGGCACGTCGACCAGCCAGGACGCCACCAGGGCCTTGAGGACCGTGGCGTCCCGCAGTCCGCCCGCGGCCTCCTTGAGGTCGGGGACCGACAGGTGCGCCAGCTCGCCGACCCGCTCGTGGCGCGAGCGGACCAGCTCCCGCAGCGCGGGCAGCCGACCGCGGGCGTCGCGTCGCCACTCGGTGAGCATCGTGGAGCGCAGCCGGAGGGTCAACGACGGGTCACCGGCGAGGTGGCGGACGTCGAGCAGGCCGAGCGCGACCTTGAGGTCGCCCTGCGCGGCCGTGACCATCTCGCTGGACGAGCGCACGGAGTGGTCCAGCCGGGATCCGGAGTCCCACAGCGGGTACCAGAGGTCCTCGGCGGCGCGACCGAGCCGTACGCCGTCCTCGTGGACCAGCACCACGTCGAGGTCCGAGGCGGGGGCCAGCTCGCCGCGGCCGTAGCCGCCCACCGCGACGAGCGACACCCCGACGACGGGAGCGCCGGCCTTCTCGAACGCTGCGGCGCAGAGCGTGTCTGCTGCCGTGGTGCGATCGGACCGGTCACTCGCCGTCATCGGGGTGTGTCGTCGTCTGGGCCGGTGGTCCCGAGGACCACCTCAGGCCTCAGATCGCGGCGTCGTCCTGCTCGCCCGTGCGAACCCGGATCACAGTGTCCACCGGGCTCACCCAGACCTTGCCGTCGCCGATCCGGCCGGTCTGCGCGGCCTTGACCATGATGCCGACGACGTCGTCGACGTCCGCGTCGTCCACCACGATCTCGATCCGGATCTTCGGGACCAGGGCGATGTCGTACTCCGCCCCGCGGTAGACCTCGGTGTGGCCCTTCTGGCGGCCGTAGCCACTGACCTCACTGACGGTCATGCCCGTCACCCCGAAGGTCTCCAGGGCCTCGCGGACGTCCTCCCACTTGTGCGGCTTGATCACCGCGGTCACGAGCTTCATGCCTTGACTCCTTCCTTGGGGACGACACCCGTGGCGCCGGCCAGCACTCCGGACTTCACGCCGCCGCCCACCCCGGTGTGCAGGTCGTAGGCGCTCTCACCGTGGGCGACGAAGTCGATGCCCTCGACCTCGTCCTCCGCCGGGATCCGCAGCCCGATCGTGAACTTGATCACCAGCGCGATGACCGTGGTGACCACGGCCGAGTAGGCGATCGCCACGAGCGCACCGAGCGCCTGGTCGCCGAGCGAGCCCAGGCCACCGCCGTAGAACAGCCCGTCGACACCACCGGCGCCGTCGGCGGTCGAGAACAACCCGATGAGCACGGTGCCGATGATGCCACCGACGAGGTGGACGCCGACCACGTCGAGCGAGTCGTCGTAGCCGAGCTTGTACTTCCAGCCGACGGCCATGGCGCAGACCGCACCGGCGATGGCACCGATCGCCACCGCGCCGCCGATGTCGACGGCACCTGCAGCCGGGGTGATGGCGACCAGGCCGGCGACGATGCCGGACGCGGCACCCAGTGACGTGGCCTTCTTGTGCAGGAGGTACTCGATCAGCAGCCAGCCGAGGATGGCGGCCATCGCGGCGAGCGTGGTGTTGGCGAAGGTACGGCCGGTCTCCAGCGGGAACTGGGTCTCCGGGTCGTCACCGAACACGATCGAGCCGACGTTGAACCCGTACCAGCCGAGCCAGAGCAGACCGGCGCCGAGCATGGTCAGCGTCAGGTTGTGGGGACGCATCGTGTCCCGGGGCCACCCGACGCGCTTGCCGAGCAGCACGACCAGCACGAGCGCCGCCACACCGGCATTGATGTGCACCGCGGTGCCCCCGGCGTAGTCCTGGGCGCCGATCCGACCGCAGATGAGCGAGTCATCGGTACAGCTGAAGACCATGTGGGCCAGCGGGAAGTAGCACAGCAGCGCCCATAGCGGCACGAAGACCACCCAGGCGGAGAACTTCATGCGGTCCGCGACCGCTCCGCTGATCAGGGCCGTGGTGATGACGGCGAAGGTCATCTGGAACATCACGTAGATGTAGTTGTCGGTGGTGACGCCGTTGAGCCAGAGGAGCTCGAACGGGTCGGCGAAGAAGGTGCCGTCCCCGCCGAAGCCCATCGACCAGCCGACCGCGACGTACAGGATGCCGACGATCGCCGCGGCGACGTAGGACATCATCATCATGTTGAGCACGGACTTCGACCTGCTCATGCCACCGTAGAACAGGGCGAGTGCGGGCACCGTCATCATCAGGACCAGCGCTGTCGCGATGAGCATGAAGGCGTAATAGCCGTCCACAGGACCTCCATGGAGTTGCGTGTCGTAGTCAGGTGGCGTGCCGACGACGCTGTCGTGTGGCCTCCTGCTTGATTGCGCATGAGCCTCGTGGGCGGAGGTTTCAGTGCCTGCCGGGTCGTGTTGCGCCCGTGCAACGAGTTCCCACCGATTGTTTCGGCCGCGTAAATCCGCTCGACGGGCCGCTCAGTCGTTCCGTCGCTCAGCCGAGCAGGGCGTCCACGAAGGCGCCCGCGTCGAACGGGGCGAGGTCGTCGGGACCTTCACCGAGACCGACCAGCTTCACGGGTACGCCGAGCTCGCGCTGGACGGCGACCACGATGCCGCCCTTGGCCGAGCCGTCGAGCTTGGTCAGCACGATGCCGGTCACGTCGACGACCTCGGAGAAGACCCGGGCCTGGATCAGGCCGTTCTGCCCCGTGGTGGCATCGAGGACCAGCAGCACCTCGGTGACCGGGGCCTGCTTCTCGATGACGCGCTTGACCTTGCCGAGCTCGTCCATGAGGCCGGCCTTGTTCTGCAGCCGGCCCGCGGTGTCGACGATGACGGTGTCGACGCCGCGCTCGACGCCGGACTTCACGGCCTCGAAGGCGACCGAGGCGGGGTCACCGTTCTCGGGGCCGCGCACGACCTCGACCCCGACGCGTTCGCCCCACGTGGCGAGCTGGTCGACGGCGGCCGCACGGAACGTGTCGGCGGCGCCGAGCACGACCGACTTGTCCTCGGCGACCAGGATCCGGGAGATCTTGCCGACGGTGGTGGTCTTGCCGGAGCCGTTGACGCCGACGACCAGGACCACGCCGGGACGACCGTCCTCCCCGGTGATCCGCAGCCGGCGGTCCATGGTCGGGTCGACGAGGGCGACGAGCTCCTCGCGCAGCACCTCGCGGGCCTCGGCGGGCTGGACACCCTCGACGCGCAGCCGGGTGCGGAGGTTGTCGACGACCTGCTGGGTGGGTGCGACCCCCATGTCGGCGGTGAGCAGCGTGTCCTCGATGGACTCCCAGGTGTCCTCGTCGAGGCGGTCGCGCGAGATCAGGGCCAGCAGGCCCTTGCCCAAGCCGCCCTGGGAGCCGGCGAGTCGGGAGCGGAGCCGCTGGACCCGCGAGGCGGTGCCCTCGGGCTTGTCGAGCGCCGGGGCCGTCTCGACGGGCGGTGCCGGTTCGACCGGCGCGGTGTCGAGGTCCTCCGGCGCCGTGGTCGGCGGGCTGGTCGGCGGGGTCAGGACGTCGGTGCCGCCCGCGGGCGGCACGGAGCGGCCCGAGCGGCCCCGGGTCACGAGGCCGACGACGAGCAGCACACCGAGGACGGCGATGCCGATGATCAGGTAGAGCAGGTCACCCATGGGTCAATCCAAGCACGGGCCTCCGGTGGTCAGCGGCGCGCGTCCTGCTCCTGGTGCCCGGCCCCGCCGAAGATCGCGCTGTGCTCGTCCCGCTCGTCCTCGCCGAGCGTCGGGAGCGCACCCGAGGCACGGTCCATCGCCTCGCCGAGCCAGGGCGCGCCGGGCATCTCCTCACCCCGGTGCGGGAACGCCACGAAGGCGACCACGAGGCCTGCGACGGCGACGATGACGACCATGGTGATCACGATGAAAGTCACCTCTTCACCCTCGCACAGTCGTCGGGGCTGCCCGAATCGTCCGTGACGGGTGGGCGTGTCCCGACCGCCTGCCGGGTCCCCTGGCGGCGTACTCCAGTGGACATGTGTCCTCGACACGCCGTCCGGGGAACACGAATCCACTGGAGTACCGCCCGTCGTCCTCCGAGGCTTCGCGTCCCGTCTGCGACTAGGAGCGCAGCAGCGGGGTGACGGCTGCCCGGATCTCGGCGGCATCTCGACGACCGCGCGTCCGAGATCGGTGTTGTCGACGTAGACGTGGACGAAGCGACCCTCGGCGGCCGCCTCGTCGGCGTCGCCCTGGAACAGCCCGACGCGGTAGACGACCGAGGAACGGCCGACCTTGTCGGCCACGACCCCGAGCTCCACCGGCTCCGGGTAGCCGATCTCCGCGAAGTAGCGGCACGACACCTCGGCGACGACCCCGATCGCGTCGAGTGCGCGGATGTCGGTGTCCGTGGCACGGAGGAGGTGGTTGTTGACGACCGTGTCGATCAGCTCGAAGTAGCGGGCGTTGTTCATGTGGCCGTAGACGTCGATGTCGGCCCAGCGGGTCGTGACCTGCTCCCAGTGGACGTAGTCGGCGCGCGTGGGGCGCCCGGGTCGCTCGCCGTTCATACGTGCTGGGTCTCGACACGCGCGTCGCGACTTCGTTCCTCGGTCGCGGCGCTTGCTCGACCTGCTCCGGACCGGGCGCGCTCCGCGGCCCCGCCCTCGTGATCCCGCAGCCGCTGGCTGATCACCGTCGAGACGCCGTCGCCGCGCATCGTGACGCCGTAGAGCGCGTCACCGACCTCCATGGTCCGCTTCTGGTGGGTGATCACGAGCAGCTGGGAGTTCTCGCGCAGCTCCTCGTAGATCTGCAGCAGCCGACCGAGGTTGGTGTCGTCGAGGGCGGCCTCGACCTCGTCGAGGATGTAGAACGGCGAGGGGCGCGCCTTGAACAGCGCGACCAGGAACGCCACCGCGACGAGCGACCGCTCGCCACCGGAGAGCAGCGAGAGCCGCTTGACCTTCTTGCCCGCGGGCCGCGCCTCGACCTCGATGCCGGTGTTGAGCATGTCTGCGGGGTCCGTGAGCACCAGCCGGCCCTCGCCGCCGGGGAAGAGCCGGGCGAAGGTCGCGTCGAAGGCCTTGCTGACGTCGGCGTACGCCGTCGTGAAGACCTCCTGCACCCGGGCGTCGACCTCGCGCACGATGTCGAGCAGGTCCTTGCGGGTCTTCCTGAGGTCCTCGAGCTGCTCGGTGAGGAACTTGTGCCGCTCCTCCATCGCCGAGAACTCCTCGAGCGCCAGCGGGTTGACCCGGCCCAGCATCGACAGCGCCCGCTCGGCGGTCCGGAGCCGCTTCTGCTGCTCCTCGCGCACGAACGGCACCGGCTCGGGGACCTCGGCCCCCTCCTCCACCTCGCCGGTGTGGGGCACCAGCTGCTCGGGGCCGTAGTCGCCGACCAGGCCGTCCGGGTCGAGGCCGAGCTCCTCGATCGCGCGCTCCTCGAGCTGCTCGATCCGCATCCGCTGCTGGGTGCGAGCCATCTCGTCGCGGTGGACGGAGTTGACCAGCTCGTCGTGCTGACGGGCGAGGTCGCGCAGCGTGGTGCGGGCGGCGAGCAGCTGCTGCTCGTGCTCACGCCGACCCGACTCGATCGCGGTGCGAGCCTCGGCTGCCCGGTGCAGCGACACCTCGAGGCGCTGCAGCACGACGCCGACGGCGATCCCGACGGCCTCGGCGGCGCGGCCCTCGCGCAGCAACCGCTCGCGGCGTTCGGCCGCGCGCGCCCGGGAGTCCCGCTCGGACCGGGCGGCACGGGTGAGGGAGTCGGCGCGTCCGTGCAGGGCGCGGGCGCGCTCCTCGGAGGTGCGCAGCGCGAGCCGCGCGTCCATCTCCGCCTGCCGGGCGACGCGGGCCGCCTCGGCGAGCCGCTCACGCTCGGTGGTGTCCGGCTCCTCGTCCGGGGCGTCCTCGGCCGTGGCGAGGCGCTGCTCGAGCTCGGCCAGGCCCGCGGCCGCGCTCTCGCGCGCCTCGGTGGCGCGGGCGATCGAGGCGACGAGGCGCTCGGCCTCACCGCGCGCGGCGCGCGACTGCGAGCCGTACTGCCCCAGCTCCTCGGCGACCGCGGCCAGGGTGGCGTCGGACTCGTGCAGCTTGGCGAGGGCGACGTCGGAGCGCTGCTGCGCGGCCAGCCGCTCGGCCTCGAGCCGGGAGATGTCGAAGCCCAGTCGCTCCGCGGTGGCGGTCGCCTCCGCGAGCTGGGAGGTGGCCTCGTCGACCGCGGCCTGGATCTCGATCAGGCTCGGCTGGCTGCTGGAGCCGCCGGCCGCGAAGTGGGCACCGAGGACGTCGCCGTCGCGCGTCACGGCGGTGAGGTCGGGCGCCTCGGCGACCAACGACCTCGCGGCGTCGAGGTCGTCGACGACCGCGACCTTGAACAGCAGCCGCGCGAGCGCTCCGGCCAGCTCGTCGGGGGCGTCCACCGCGTCGAGGGCGTACGTCGCCCCGGCGGGCAGGCCCGGCCACGCCCGGTCCGCGACCGGCGCGCCGCCCAGCAGCATCCCGGCGCGGCCGAGGTCGTCGGTCTTCAGGTGACCCAGGGCGCCGACCGCGGCCTCCGCACCGGTGACGACCACCGCGTCGGCAGCGGCCCCGAGCGCGCTCGCGACCGCGGTCTCGAATCCGGCTCGCACCGAGAGCAGGGCGGCCACCGAGCCCAGCAGCCCGGACACGTCGTCGGTCGCGGCGAGCAGCGCACCGGCGCCGTCCTTGCGGTTGAGGCCCATCTCGAGCGCGTCCTTGCGCGCCTGCAGCCCGGCCCGGTCGCGGTCGGCCTGCTGCACCTCGTCCCGGATCTTGGCGAGCCGCTCCTCGAGGTCGTCGAGCTCGGCCGTCGCGGCCTCGTGCTCGGCGTCGAGCCCCTCCTCGCCCGCGTCGAGCCCGGCGACCCGGGTCTCCAGCGCGGTGAAGTCCTTCTGCGCCCTGGCCGCTCGCGCCTCGGCCTCCTCGCGGGCCTGCTCCAGCCGACCGAGCTCGTCGTCGGCCGCGGCCGCGCGGGACTGCAGCGCGTTCACCTGGCCGTGGAGCCGGGCGAGGCCCTCGCGCCGGTCGGCGGCGGCCCGCTGCAGCCCGGAGATCCGCCGCTCCTCCTCGGCCGCGGCGTCCTCGGCCGAGCGCCGTCCGGTCACGGCCTCCTCGAGCGACGTCCGCCGCTGCTCGACCTCCGCCGCGATCCGCTGCTCCTGCTCGCGGACCTGGGCGGCCTCGGCCTCGAGCTGGTCGGGGTCGCGGCCGGTGTCGGCGGACTCCTCGACGCTGCCGGCGTTGCGGACCCGCTCGGCGGCGAGCGAGGCGGTGCCCCGCAACCGCTCACGCAGCCCGGAGAGGGCGAACCAGGTGTCCTGGGCCTGCGACAGCGCCGGCATCGACTCGCGCAGCGACGCCTCCAGCGCGGCCTCGGTGCGCTGGGCGTCGGCGATCGCGGCCTCCACCTCGGCGCGCCGCTCCACCAGGACCGACTCGTCCGCCAGCTCCTGCTCGAGCGCGGTCCGGGCCGTCACCAGGTCGTCGGCGAGCAGCCGGGCGCGCGCGTCGCGGACGTCGGCCTGGACGCCCTGCGCCTTGCGGGCGACCTCCGCCTGCCGGCCGAGCGGCTTGAGCTGGCGCCGGATCTCGGAGAGCAGGTCGCCGAGCCGGTGGAGGTTGCCCTCGGTGGAGTCGAGCTTGCGGAGCGCCTTCTCCTTGCGCTTGCGGTGCTTGAGGACGCCGGCGGCCTCCTCGATGAAGCCGCGCCGGTCCTCGGGGGTGGCGTGCAGGATCGAGTCGAGCTGGCCCTGCCCGACGATCACGTGCATCTCGCGGCCGATGCCGGAGTCGGACAGCAGCTCCTGGACGTCCAGCAGCCGGCAGGAGGTGCCGTTGATGGCGTACTCCGAGCCGCCCGAGCGGAACATGGTGCGGCTGATCGTCACCTCGGCGTACTCGATCGGGAGTGCGCCGTCGGAGTTGTCGATCGTGAGCAGCACCTCGGCGCGGCCCAGCGGCGGGCGGCCGGAGGTGCCGGCGAAGATGACGTCCTCCATCTTGCCGCCGCGCAGGCTCTTGGCCCCCTGCTCCCCCATCACCCACGCGAGGGCGTCGACGACGTTGGACTTGCCGGACCCGTTCGGTCCCACGATGCAGGTGATGCCCGGCTCGAGCTGCAGCGTCGTGGCGGAGGCGAAGGACTTGAACCCCTTGAGGGTCAGGCTCTTCAGGTACAACGCAGGCTCCTCACCGGTGACGTACAGGTACTGAAACGTTGGGGAAGCTCAGCGGGCCTCACCCTACAGTCCGCCGGACGCCCGGCCCGGGAGGACACATACTGGCGCCCGTGTTCGTACGCCGCCACGAGACCGTGTCCCGGATCCGGATCGACGCCACCCCGGCGCGGGTCTGGGAGGTGATCCGGCCGGCCGGGACCGGGCCGCTCCTCGACCCCCGGTGCGTGGAGGCGTGGAGCGAGGCGCCGGCCGGTCCCCGCGGCCCCGAGGTCCAGGTGCACGTCCTCGCCGACCAGGGCGTCCGGGTCCGAGTGCGGTCGGTGATCCTCGAGGAGCGGCCGGGGACGTTCGCGCGGACCGAGCTGGTCTCCGCGATGTACGAGGACCCCCCGGGCTCCTGCCCGTCGCGCAGGCAGGCTCGCACTTCCTGCTCGAGCCGCTCGGGGACGGCGCCACGATGTTCGTCCACACCACGTGGGAGCGCTCACGCCGGCTGGTCCGCCGCCGCGCGGACGTCCGCACCCATCAGGAGTGGGAGCACGAGCATCTCCGGCGTACCAAGGAGCTCGCCGAGTCCGGCGAGGACCTGCCGTAGCGGCCCGCAGTGGGAGGATCCCGACGTGGACCCGGACGACCTGCTGATCGCCGCGGACGACCCCCGCGCCCCCGACGTCCGGGCGCTGCTCGAGCGGCACCTCGCCTTCACCGCTGGCGAGTCGCCGCCGGAGGACGTGCACGCGCTCGGGATCGACGCCCTCGTGGAGACCGACCTCGTGTTCGTGTCGTGCCGGGACGCGGACGGCACCGTGCTGGGCGTGGGCGCCGTCGCCTGGCTGGGCGACGACCACGCGGAGCTGAAGTCGATGCACACCGCCACCGAGGCCCGCGGCCGCGGCGTCGGTACGGCGCTGCTCACCCACCTGCTCGGGGTCGCCCGCGACCGCGGCTGCATCCGGGTCAGCCTCGAGACCGGCTCGATGCCGTCGTTCGCCCCCGCCCGGGCGCTCTACGCCCGCGCCGGCTTCGAGCCCTGCCCGCCGTTCGGCTCCTACCGGGACAGTCCGCACAGCGTCTGCATGACGCGGACCCTCGGGTCTCGCTGATCGACCGCGCGACCTACGAGTACAGGGAGTGCCCGGACGCCACGATCGATCGGCGGTCACCGAGTCGACGGCGGACGCCGATCTCGCCCATCGGCTCTCCGGAGAGGGTGTAGGTGCAGGTCCGCTGGTCGCTGTCCTCATAGCCCCAGCAGCGACCGTGCCGCCCGTAGCGGCCGTGGTCGGCGTTGGCGCGGAGCGTCGGCACGGACTTCTTCATCCTCCGGGTCGAGTGCTGACGGACCCAGCGCCACTCTCCCCGATCGGCCTGGCGGAGGTATCGGTCCATGAACCGTGCGGCCCGGTCCGCCCCGACGGCGCGCTGGGCCTGCCTCGCGCTCGCTGTCTCCGCCACTCCGGATTCAGCAGTGGCCTCAGCAGTGGCGACGGGTGTCGCACAGGCGGTGGCAGCCAGGAGGCCGGCAACGGCAAGGCGCAGTGATCTGGTCATGGAATGCTCCCCCAGGGTTGGTGTCTCTCACAGGAGAGACTCCGGGCACGTGGGAAAGGTTGCGTGCGGTGCTGCACCGGCCGTCTGGGGGCCCTCAGAGGATCGCGCCCGGGTTGAGGATCCCGTCGGGGTCGAGGGCGTCCTTCACGCGTCGCGTCAGCGCCATCACGTCGTCGCCGAGCTGGGCGGGCAGCGCCGACCTCTTGGTCCGCCCGACGCCGTGCTCGCCGGTGATGGTCCCGTCGAGCACGATCGCCGCCTGCATGATCTCCTCGAACGCCTCCAGCGCGCGCAGGTGCGCGGCCTCGTCGTCGTGCGGCACCACGATCAGCGGGTGGGTGTTGCCGTCCCCGGCGTGCGCGACGACCGGGATCAGCAGGTCGTGGCGCTCGGCGATCGCGGCGACCTCGGCCAGCAGCTCGGGCAGGCGAGGGCACGGGCACGCCGACGTCCTCGAGCATCAGCGCGCCGAGGGGCTCGACGGCGGGGACGATCAGCCGTCGTGCGAGCACGAACTGCTCTCCCTCGTCGGGGTCGTCGGTGACGAAGACCTCGAGGGCGCCGGACTCCCGGCACGCCTTCTCCATCTGCGCGATCTCCTCGCTGCGCGAGGAACCCGGGGCGTCGGACTGCGCGACGAGCAGCGCGCCGGCGTCGACGTCGAGCCCCATCGGACGGTGCTCCTCGACCGCCCGGATCGAGGCCTGGTCCATCAGCTCCAGCATCGAGGGCCGCAGCCCCGACCGGATCGCGACCACGGCCTCGGCGGCGACGGTCGGGCTCGGGAAGGTCGCCACCAACGTGGAGCGCGCCTCCTGCGCGGGCACCAGCCGCAGCACCACGCGCGTGACGATCCCCAGCGTGCCCTCGCTGCCGACGAAGAGCTTGAGCAGGCTCAGCCCCGCGACGTCCTTGATCCGCTTGCCGCCGAGCTGCACCAGCGTGCCGTCGGCCAGCACCACGTCGAGGCCGAGCACGTAGTCGGTCGTCACGCCGTACTTCACGCAGCACAGCCCACCCGCGTTGGTCGCGACGTTGCCGCCGATCGAGCAGAACTCGTACGACGCGGGGTCCGGCGGGTACCACAGCCCGTGCTCCGCCGCGGCGGCCTTCACCTGGCCGTTGAACGCGCCCGGCTCGACGACGGCCACCTGGCAGGTCGGGTCGATCTCGATCGCGGTCATCCGCTCCAGGCTCAGCACGATGCCGTCGTCGAGCGCGCTGGCGCCCCCGGACAGGCCGCTGCCGGCGCCCCGCGGGACCACGGGTACGCCGTGGGCGGCGGCCCACCGGACCGCGACCTGCACCTGCTCGCGCGTCGTGGGCGCGGACGACCGCTGCCGGCGTCCCGGTCCAGGGGGTCCTGGGACCGGTCCGCAGCGGTACTTCTCGACCTTGTCGGGGTCGGTCACGACCACGCCGTCGGGCAGCGCGTCGACCAGCTCGCGGAGGACCTCGGTGGGGAGTGCCATGGCCCCATGCAACCACCCGTCCGCCGGGTTCACTCCTCCCCCACGGCCTCCTCGTCCGCGTGGACGACGTGCGCGAGCTGCGGCCACAGCCAGGCGAGCACCAGCCCGGAGCCGACGAAGGCGAACCAGTACGGCGCGGCCAGCCCCCACACGTCCGCGATCACGCCCCCGAGCAGCTGGCCGACGACCAGCCCGCCGAACAGCCCGACCCGGTAGACCGATCCGATCCGACCCTGGAACTCTGCCGGCGTGACCCGCTGGCGCACCGCGTTGGAGAGGGTGCCCCACACGAAGGCGTAGGCGCCGAAGAAGAACATCACCACCAGCGCCACCGCCGGCGACCGGTTGAGCGCGAGCACCAGGTGCATCACCACCTCCAGCAGGAGGCAGGTCTTCATCACCACGGCGAGGGAGAACCGGCGCTCGATCCAGTCGTAGGAGAGCGTCGAGGCCACGCCGCCGACGGCCGTCATCGTGGTCATCAGGCCGAAGCCGACCTCGCTCATCCCCAGCAGCTCGGTGGAGTAGAGGACCAGCACGCCCCAGGCGGCTCCCCAGGTGACGTTGAAGAGCAGGATCGTCAGCGCGAGCGTGCGCACCGCCGCGTTCCCCCACAGCCAGCGCAGTCCTTCGCGGATGTCGCGACCGACGTGGGTGTCGACGAGGGTGCGCGGCGAGGGCGGGACGACCACGCGCCGCAGCAGCACCACGGCCAGCACCAGGCTGAGGGCCTGGGCGCCGAACGGGACCGCCAACCCGACGCCGAACAGGAACGCTCCCAGCGGGGCGCCCGCGAGCTGGTTGATCACCAGGAACCCACCCATGGTCCGGGCGCTGGCGACGCCCAGGTCCCGCTTGGCCACCAGCATCGGCAGCAGCGTGGCCTGCGCCGAGTCCGCGAACACCTCGGCCACCCCGAGGGCGAACATCGCGACGAGCACGACCCAGACGTTCACCGAACCGGTGAGCACGAAGCCCACCAGGACCCCGAGCACCAGCACCCGGACCAGGTTGGCCGCCATCGTGACCCGGAGCCGGTCCAGCCGGTCCGCGATCGCGCCCGCGTGGAGCCCGAACAGCAGCCACGGCACCCGCTGCAGCGCGGCGGCCAGCGCGACCAGCACGGCGCTGTCGGTCTGCGAGGCGACCAGCAGCGGTCCCGCGGCCAGCGCGATGCCGTCGCCGAGCTGGGCGACGTAGAAGCTTGCGAGCAGCTTGCGGAACTCGGTCCCCAACCGGGCCGGGACCAGGCGGTCGAGGAGGCTCACGAGGTCGAGAGGCTACGCCCCCCGAGCCACGGTCAGGCGACGGTCAGGACCCCGCGCGTCGGCCGCGACGGCGTACGGCGACGACCAGCGCCAGCGTCCCGCCCACGAGCCCCACCGGGAGCGCGCTGGCGGCAGCACGGTCGCGCAGCGAGGGCTGGGCGACCCCGACACCGGTCGGCTCGAGGCCGACCCTGCCCGGCACGTCGACGCTGTAGACGTCGAGCCCGCGCACCAGGTCGATGGCGAAGACGACGTTGGTGTCCTTGCCGGTCTGACGCCCGCGGGCGTCGTACTCCGGGACCCACATCGCGTCCCAGACCTCGCTGGCGAACCAGTGGGCGTAGCCGAAGGACCTGATCCGCTTCGGGTCGCGGACGTCGAGCAGCTGCATGCCGCCGCCGTAGAAGCCGGCGGCCACGATGCCACCGGGGCGGTAGTCGAACCAGTGCGACGAGCAGAAGGCTCCCTGCGGGGCCGGGAAGTTGCCGAGGTCGGCGAGCTCGACCTTGT
Source organism: uncultured Actinomycetota bacterium (assembly GCA_963754575.1). GTDB lineage: Bacteria > Actinomycetota > Actinomycetes > Propionibacteriales > Nocardioidaceae > Nocardioides. Next base: position 127,439 of record CAVWGQ010000023.1, read on the forward strand.
CCAGCGGGACGATGCCACCGCGGCGGCCGTCGAGCCGCTTGACGTGCCAGGTCTGGAACGAGCCGGCCTGCGCGCAGTCGGTCTGCTCGTAGTCCTCCTCGGTCACCAGCAGCACGTTGCCGTGGGCCAGCGAGGGCTTCGCCCCGGCCCGGAAGGCGGTGGCGTTCGGCCGGAAGGAGTTGTGGTGGATGAAGTCGTTGTAGCCCGCGGCCGCGCCCTTGCCCGCCGTGCCCGTGGTCGCGAGCAGCCGCGGCTGACGGGGGCGGTCGACGTCCCACATCGACGAGCCGTCGAAGCCGGTGTGGGTGCCGACCCCGGCACCGTCGAAGTTCCACTTGTGACCGGCGGTCGGCGAGTGGAACGGCTGCACGCCCGCGCGGTCCGGGTCGCCGTCGACCTCGCGAGGGCGGTCGAGGTCGCGCAGGTCGAAGACCGAGAAGCCCTTCGAAGCACTGTCGCCTGCGGAGTAGGCGTAGCGGCAGTCGGTCACCTCGACGCACGCCACGGTGTGGGTGCTCGTCGTGGACGGGACGCTGCTGAGCACGTCGGGATCGCTCGGGTCGCTGATGTCGACGAGCAGCAGCTCGTTGCCGCCGCCGTTGGTGTGCCCGATGCCGTCCTCGTCCACCGATGCGTCGACGAGGTCGATGCCGATCAGGGCGAAGCGGCGGGTGCCCTCGTCGGTGCGCCGCTCGCCGCAGTTCATCGCCTCGTTCTCGAACAGGACGTTCGGGAGCTGCCCCGTGCGGGTCGGGTGGGTGGCGTCCGTGACGTCCCAGACGGTGACCGACTCGAGGCCGCTGGTCACGAACAACGGCGCGGTCGGCATGAAGCAGCCGGAGATCCCGAGCGTGCCCGGGTTGGCGCCGAGGTGGGAGACGTTGTCGCTGATGAGGGGTGTGCCCTCCTCGGCGAGGAGCTGGGTGCGCACTTCGCGGTTGCGCTCGGAGCCGCCGTGGGCGAGAGCCGGGGCGGTGGTGCCGGTGGCCGCGAGCAACAGCGTCGCGGCGGCGAGGGGCGGGAGCAGTCGCATGCCCCCCTCAACGACGGGGTGCGCTCGGGGTCACGTGGCCCGGTCAGGCAGGCTGCAGCGAGCCGTCGACCTCGAGCACCTCGCCGGCGGCCGCGGCGGCCAGCGCGTCGTTCTCCTGGGCGAGCCGCAGCGTCAGGGCCTCGAGCTCGACCACGCGCCTGCGGAGGCGGGCGTTCTCCGCCGTCAGACGGGCCGGGAGATGCGGGTCGCTGTGCATGTAGCCGAGCAGCGCCTTGGCCATGGAGGAGCCTTCCGAACGGGTGGTGCGCCCTGGAACCGGGCTGTCCTCAGAGTCCCACCACAACCCCCGAGGGTCAAACCACGATCAGGCGCTCCGGCGGCGGCGAGGGGCAGGCTGGCAGGAGGGGCAGAAGTACGACGAGCGGTTGGTGAACGCGATCCGCCGGATCGGGGTGCCGCAGCGCTCGCACGGCTGTCCCTCCTGCCCGTAGGCGTGCAGCGAGCGGTCGAAGTAGCCCGACTCGCCGTTGACGTTGACGTAGAGCGCGTCGAAGGAGGTTCCGCCCTGCGCGAGCGCGGCGGCCATCACGGTCCTCGCCTCCCCCAGCAGGCTGCGGACCTGGGTCGCACTCAGCCGGTCGCCGGGGCGGTCGCCGTGGATCCGGGCCCGCCACAGAGCCTCGTCGGCGTAGATGTTGCCGACGCCGGAGATCAGTCCCTGGTCGAGCAGCAGCCGCTTCACCCCGGCGGTACGGCGGCGCACGCGGCGTACGAAGTCGGCGTCGTCGAAGGCCGGGTCGAGGGGGTCGCGGGCGATGTGGGCGATCTCGGGTGGGAGGTCGGCGCCGCCGGCCGAGACGGCCAGGCCACCGAACATCCGCTGGTCGACGAAGCGCAGCTCGACGGCCCGGTCGAGGGACAACCGCACCCGCAGGTGGCGCTCGGGCGGCGCCGCCGGCGGCTGCACCAGCATCTGCCCGCTCATGCCGAGGTGGCCGAGCAGCGCGTCACCGTTGTCGAGGGGCAGCCAGAGGTACTTCCCGCGCCGGCGGGCCGCCTCCACCCGACGGCCGGTCAGTGCGGCGGCGAAGCCGAGCGGACCGCGGGCGTCGCGGCGCACGGGCCGGGGATGGAGCACCTCGACCCCGGTGAACCTCGCGCCCACGACGTGGCGCTCGAGGCCGGCGCGGACGACCTCGACCTCGGGGAGCTCGGGCACGGACTCAGTCCGCTGTGTCGACCTGGTCGACCTGGTCGACGCCGGGACGCCGCCGAGGGCGGCCGCGATCTCGCCGTACGCCGTCTCCGCGGCGGCCTGCTCGGCCTCCTTCTTGGAGCGGCCGACACCGTTGCCGTAGAGGCCCTCGCCCACCCGGACCTGGGCGGTGAAGGTCTTCATGTGGTCGGGGCCGTCGTCCTCGATGACGTACTCGGGCACGCCGAGGCCGTGCTCGGCGGAGAGCTCCTGGAGCGAGGTCTTCCAGTCCAGTCCCGCACCCATGGCGGAGGCTGCCTCGATGAGCGGGTCGAAGAGACGGTGGACCACGTCGGCGGACACGTCGAAGCCGCCGGAGAGGTGGATCGCCCCGAGCACCGCCTCGACGGTGTCGGAGAGGATGGAGGCCTTGTTGCGCCCCCCGGTCGACTGCTCGCCACGGCCGAGCTTGACGTGCTCGCCGAGGCCGATGTCACGACCGACGCCCGCCAGGGCGCGCGCGTTGACGACGGCCGCGCGGAGCTTGGCCAGCCGGCCCTCGGAGAGGTCCGGGTGGGTCGTGTAGAGCGTCTCGGTCACCACGACCCCGAGGACGGAGTCGCCGAGGAACTCGAGCCGCTCGTTGGTCGGCAGCCCACCGTTCTCGTAGGCGTAGGACCGGTGCGTGAGCGCGCGCTCCAGCAGCTCGGGGTCCAGGACGGGGTCCCCGAGTGCTGAGCGCAGCTCGGCGTAGTTGCTCACGTCGGTGAGCAGGAGCCTCAGAGGACCTGTCGACGGTCGGTGCGCGCGCCGTACTGACCGCACTCACCGCAGGCGCGGTGGGGCAGGTGCTTGGCACCGCACGCCGGGTTGGCGCAGGTCACCAGGGTCGGCGCGACGGCCTTCCACTGCGAGCGACGGTGACGCGTGTTGCTGCGCGACATCTTCCGCTTCGGGACAGCCATGTCTTCTCCTCATACCTGGGCCGGACGGGTGTCCGGCTCGTGTGCGTCCCGGCCGGTTCCCCCGGCCGGGGTCAGTCTGTGTCTTGCGGGTCCTGCCCTGCTTCCTGCTGCGCGTCCTGCAGGGCCACCAGTCCGGCCCACCGCGGGTCGATCGGGTCCTCGTGCGCGTGGTCCGGGTCGTCCCTGAGCCTCGCACCACACTCGGTGCAGAGCCCGGGACAGTCGTCCTCGCACAGCGGCTGGAACGGCAGTGCGAGCACCACCGCGTCCCGCAGCAGTGGCTCGAGGTCGAGCAGGTCGTCCTCGAGCCGGCTGACACCGGAGTCCTCCGCCTCGTCGGGCTGGACGTGGCCCTGGTCGTCGTAGACGAACAGCTCCTGGAAGGTGACCTCGACGTCGTCGTCGATCTCCTCCAGGCACCGCACGCACTCACCCTCGAGCCCGGCCGTGGCCGTGCCCGTGACCAGCACCCCCTCCATGACCGCCTCCAGCCGCAGGTCGAGGTCGACCTGAGAGCCTTCGGGGACGCGCAGGACCTCGATGCCCAGCTCTGCCGGAGCCGGAACCGTCCGCGTCACCTCACGCTGGGACCCCGGGCGGCGGCCGAGCTCGCGGGTGTCGAGCACGAGCGGCGCTCTCGGGTCCAGGCTGGTCAGGTTGATCACTTCCGGGTCCGGGAACGACAGAACTGACGGGAAGCGTAACCGTCAGCGACCTGCCGCAGCAAAGTGAGGGCCGGGCCGGCTCACGCCTGCTCCTCGGCGAAACGGCTGGTCAGCGCGTCGAGGACGAAGTCGGGCACGAGCCCGGACACGTCACCGCCGAAGCGGGCGACCTCCTTGACCAGGCTCGAGGCGAGGAAGGACCACTCCGGGCTGGTCGGCATGAAGACGGTCTCGACGTCGGTGAGCGAGGCGTTCATCTGGGCCATCTGCAGCTCGTAGTCGAAGTCGCTGACCGCGCGCAGGCCCTTGACGATCGCGTGGATCCCCTCGGCGGCGCAGAAGTCGGTCAGCAGCCCGGTGAACCCCGCCACCCGCACGTTGGCCCACTCGCCGCAGGCACGGCGCAGCATGGCGAGCCGCTCGTCCGGACTGAACGTCCGGCTCTTCGACGGGTTGACGCCGACGGCGACCACGACCTCGTCGAAGAGGCTGGCGGCCCGGCCGATGACGTCGAGGTGGCCGTGGGTCACCGGGTCGAAGGAGCCGGGGCAGGCAGCGCGGCGCACGGGCTACTCCTGGTGGGTGTCGTGGGTCTGGTCGGGCTCGGGCGGCGTGACCGTACCAAAGCGCGGTCTCGCCGTAGCGTCGCTCGCGCACCTCGGCGAAGCCGTCGGGGAAGGTGGGCACGTCGCCGCGGAAGGACCGCTCGACGACGACCAGCGCCCCGGGCACCAGCCAGCCGTGGTCGACGAGCGCGCGGAGGTCGGCGTCGACGTCGGCGACGGGGAGCGGGTAGGGCGGGTCGCTGAAGACCAGGTCGTACGGCGCGCGCGGACTGCGCCGCAGCGTGGCCGAGACGGAGGTGGTCAGCACGTCGGCGCCCGGGAACCCGATCGCGCGGGCGTTCTGCCGGATCAGGGAGGCCGCTCGTCGGTCGGACTCGACCAGGGTGACGACCCCGGCGCCGCGGGACCACGCCTCGAGACCGACGGCACCGGATCCGGCGTACAGGTCCAGGAAGCGCAGTCCGGTGAGCGAGCCGCACCACGACTCGACCGAGGCGAAGAGCGCCTCACGCACCCGGTCGCTGGTCGGCCGGGTGGTCCGGCCGCGGTTGGTCTGCAGGCGGCGACCGCCTGCCGTTCCCCCGATGATCCGCGTCATGGACGGGCACGCCCCGACCCGGCCCGCGGGTATGGCCCCGGGCCGCTCACGCCTTCTCCATGAACTCAGACTGCCGCGAATGCTCGTACTCCGCCACTGCCGCAGCCAGCAGCGGTGCCCCCGCGAGGTCGGGATCGTCCGCCAGCAGCGCCTCGGCGACAGACGCGCGCGGTGACGATGGTCTTCTCGTCGCGCAGGACCCGCAGCGTGCGCAGCCCGGAGCGGAAACCGCTCTGGGAGCGGCCCAGGACGTCGCCCTCACGCCGCTGCTCGAGGTCGACCCGGCTGAGCTCGAAGCCGTCGGTGGTGGCCGCGACGGCGTCGAGCCGGTCGCGGGCCGGGGTGCCCGCGTCGGCACGCGTCACCAGCAGGCACAGCCCCGGCAGGCCGCCACGCCCGACCCGGCCCCGCAGCTGGTGGAGCTGGGAGACGCCGAACCGCTCGGCGTCCATCAGCACCATCGTGGTGGCGTTCGCGACGTCGACGCCGACCTCGATCACGGTGGTGGAGACCAGGACGTCGAGCTCACCGGCGGCGAAGGCCCGCATGGTGCGGTCCTTCTCGTCGGGGGGCAGCCTGCCGTGCAGCAGCCCGAGCCGGAGCCCGGCCAGCGGACCCTCCTCGAGCGTCGGGAGCAGCTCCTCGACCGCGGTGAGCGGCAGCTGCGTCCGGTCGGGCTGGGCCACGACCTCGCCGTCCTCGTCGAGGTCGAGCTGGTCGGTCTCACCCTGCTCCGGCTCGTCGCCGGAGATCCGGGGACACACGACGTAGGCCTGGTGGCCGGCCTCGACCTCCTCCCGCACCCGCGCCCAGACCCGCTCGAGCCACGCGGGCTGCTCGGCGACCGGGACGACGTTGGTCTGGATCGGGGCGCGGCCCGCGGGCAGCTCGGAGAGCACCGACGTCTCGAGGTCGCCGAAGACCGTCATCGCGACGGTGCGCGGGATCGGGGTGGCGGTCATGACCAGCACGTGGGGCGGGCTGCCGGCCTTGTCGGTCAGCGCCGCGCGCTGCTCGACGCCGAAGCGGTGCTGCTCGTCGACGACGACCAGGCCGAGGTCGGCGAACTGGACGTGCTGCTCGAGCAGCGCGTGGGTGCCGACGACCAGACCGGCCTCGCCGCTGGCCATGTGGAGCAGCGCCTCGCGCCGTTGGGCGGTGTTCATCGAGCCCGTGAGCAGCTCCACCCGCGTCGCCTCCGCCGCACCGCCGAGCATCCCCCCGGCGGCGAGGTCGCCGAGCATGGCGGTGATCGAGCGGTGGTGCTGCTGGGCCAGCACCTCGGTCGGCGCCAGCAGCGCGGCCTGGCCGCCGCTGTCGACGACGCGCAGCATCGCCCGCAGCGCGACCAGCGTCTTGCCGGAGCCGACCTCGCCCTGGAGCAGCCGGTTCATCGGGTGGGGCTCGGCGAGGTCGCGCTCGAGCTGCTCCCCCACGCTCACCTGCCCCCCGGTCAACGTGAACGGCAGCCGGGCGTCGAAGGCGGCGAGCAGGCCCCCGCCACCGGCGCGCGGCCGGGCAGGCTGGGCTCGCAGCCCGGCTCGGCGACGGGCCAGGACGAGCTGGGTCTCGAGCGCCTCCTCGAAGCGGAAGCGCTTCTGGGCCGCCCCCACCTGCTGGTAGTCGTCGGGGGCGTGGATCCACCGCAGGGCGGTCGTGACGTCGAGCAGGCCGTGCTCGCGGCGTACGTCCTCGGGCAACGGCTCGGGCACGTCACGCACCAGGTCGAGCGCGGACGCCACGACCTTCTGGACGTCCCAGGAGTAGAGCTTGGCGGTCACGGGGTAGACCGGCAGCAGTCCCTTCAGGCTCGAGGCCAGCGTTCCGTCGCCGTCGGCCTCGAAGACCACCGAGTGGGGCTGGGTGAGCTGCCAGGTGGACCCGAAGCGCTTGGCCTTGCCGACGAAGAGTCCGAAGCGGCCGGGCGCCATCCGCTCGGCGTCGGTGTGGGCCTGCCCGGCGTACGGGCTGAAGAAGGAGAGCGTGAAGCTGCGGGCCGTTGGTGGTGATCCGCACCTCGACGCGATAGCTCTGCCGCCGGGTCCGGCGGTCGGTGAACGTCTTGACCTGGCTGGCGGTGATCCGCCCGACGACCGAGACCTGGTCGCCCTCGACCGGCTCGTCGACGTCGCCGAGCTCGTTGGTCGCGACGTAGCGGCGCGGGAAGTGGCGCAACAGCTCGCCGACGGTGTCGACGCCCAGCCCCTCGTGGACCAGCTTGTGCTTCTTGTGGGACTTGCCGAAGACGGCGGCGACCGGGGAGTCGACGGTGATCACGAGGCGCTCACTCCACCCCGACGAGCAGCGGGTAGCGCCCCTGGCCACCCTCGTAGAGCACCACGTCGACCGCCGGGTGGCGCTCCTCGACGTACGCCGCGCAGCGCTCGGCGAGACCGGCCGGCGCACCGTCGCCGCTGACGAGGGTCACCAGCTCGCCGCCGCCACCGACGAGCCGCTCGAGGACGTCGGCGGCCACGGCGTAGAGGTCCTCGCCGACGACCACGAAGTCACCGGCGACGACCCCGAGCACGTCGCCGGGCTCGCAGGCGCCCGCCATGGTGATGGCGCGCTTGGCGGCGACGGTGACCGCGCCGTGCCGGGCGTGGCGGGCGGTCGCGGTCATCTCGAGGACGTCCTGCTCGAAGGAGCGGCCGGGCTCGTGGACGGCGAGGGCGGCCAGGCCCTGGACCTGTGCCTGGGTCGGGATGACCGCGGCGCGCACGCCCTCGTCGGACTCGGCGGTGCCGGCGGCGATCTGGGCGACGCGGATGGAGGCGTGCGTCGTTGGGGAGCACCACGACCTCGCCGGCGCCGGTCGCGAGGATCGCGTCGAGCACGTCACGGGTGCTGGGGCGCTGGCCCGGACCACCGTGCACCACCTGGGCGCCGGCCTGGGCGAACAGGGCCGCCAGCCCCGGGCCGGCGGCCACGGCGACCACTCCCCGACCGGTCCGCTGCGGCGCGCGGCGTACGGCCTCGACCTGCTCGGCGAAGTGGGTGACCCGGACCCGGTGGGGGCGGCCGGCCTCGATGCCGGCCTCGAGGGCGGCGCCGACGTCGTCGACGTGGACGTGGACGTTCCACAGTCCGTCGGCACCGACCACGACCAGGGAGTCGCCGAGGGTGGCGAGGGTCTGACGGAGCACGGTGACGGCGGCCTCGTCGGCGTCGAGGAGGTACATCACTTCGTAGGCGGGTCCGTCCTCGGTCAGCCCGTCGGCCGGCACCGGGACCGGGATCCGCGGCGTCACCGGCGCCACCGGGCTCGGGCGACGGCCGGTCAGCACGGTCTCGGCGGCGTCGAGGACGACGCTGAGTCCGCGGCCGCCGGCGTCGACGACACCCGCGTCACGCAGCGCCTCGAGCTGGTCGGGCGTGCGCGCCAGCGCCTCGCGGGCGGCGCGCGCAGCGACGGTGAAGACCTCGCGGGCACGGGCCCCGGGACGCCCGGCGTCGGCGAGGGCGGCGTCCGCAGCGGCCCGCGCGACGGTGAGCATGGTGCCCTCGACCGGGGTCCCGACAGCGGCATAGCTCGCGTCGGTGGCCGCACGCAGGGCCTCCGCGACCGTGAGGGCGTTGCGCTCCGACGGGTCGGCGTGGACGATCCGGTGACCCGAGCGCACCGAGCATCTGGCTCAGGATCACCCCGGAGTTGCCTCGCGCGCCGAGCAGCGCGCCGCGACCGAGCGCGGCGAGGGCCGCCGGCAGGTCAGCGCCGCCGACGTCCACCGCCTCGCGGATCGCGTCGCGGGCGGCGGAGACCGTGAGGTACATGTTCGTACCGGTGTCGCCGTCGGGCACCGGGAAGACGTTGAGGGCGTCGATCTCCTCGCGCGCGTCGGCCAGCGCGTCGGTGGCGACGTCGACGAAGCGCAGCACCACGTCGAGCGTGATGGTGCCGCCGGTGGGTGCCCTCATCGCCTGCTCTCACCTCCCCTACGCTGCTCGGGACGCCGACCTGTCGGCCGGATCGCGCACAGGCTAGTCGGCGGGACCGACGATTCGCTGCCCCGGACGAGCATCGGATACGCTCTTCCGGTTGCCCGCTCAGTCGGGCCCCTTGTTCATGTACGTACCTCGAGTTCCAGGAGTTCCGGTGGCTGCCGTCTGTGACATCTGCGCCAAGAAGCCCGGCTTCGGCAACAACCGTCCGTGGTCGCGCAAGATCACGAAGCGTCGTTTCGACCCCAACATCCAGCGGGTCCGGGCGACGGTCAACGGCACCCCGAAGCGCCTCAACGTCTGCACCGGCTGCCTCAAGGCCGGAAAGGTCTCGCGCTAGCGCGAACGGCGGAGCGGTCGCGCTAGCGCGAGAGTCGAGCTCGGCGTCGTGCCGCGAAGCGGGACGAACCGCCGTGTCGAGACCCGGTGAGTCGAGAGACAGAGCTTCCAGCCAAGGGCCCCCACCAGCGGGTGAGGGCCTTCGTGCTGCTCAGAAGTGGGTCCAGCCCGTGGGGCCGTCGTACTCCCCGCCGTCGACGGTGACGCCGCTCCCCTCGGTCACCGCACCGACGACCTGCCAACCGTCGGGGACCGAGCCCTCGGGGAAGGTCGCGAGCAGCGCGTGGTCGTCGCCACCGCCGAGGATGAACCCGAGCGGGTCGGCGCCGAGCGCGCCGCCGACGGCCACGAGCGGCTCCGGCACCTCGAAGGCGTCACGGCGTACGTCGATGGCCACGCCGGAGGACTCCGCGAGGTGGCGGGCCTCGGCGAGCAGCCCGTCGGAGACGTCGACCATCGAGGTCGCGCCCGCCTCGGCGGCGACCAGCCCGGCGTCGTACGGCGGGGCGGGCCGGCGGTAGGCCTCGACGAGGACCCGCGGCGAGCGGAAGCCGCGGCCGAGGACAGCGAGGCCGCCGGCGGCCCAGCCCTGGCGGCCCGCGAGCGCGAGCACGTCGCCGACCTCGGCGCCGCTGCGCAGCACCGGGGAGACCGAGCAGGCGCCGATCACGGTCACCGCGATCACCACCTGGTCGGCGCGGGTCAGGTCGCCCCCGACCACGCTGGCCCCGACGAGCGCGCACTCCTCGGCGAACCCGCGCGCGAAGTCGAGCGCCCACTGCACCGGCAGGTCCGGGGGCGCCGCGAGGCCGACGGTCAGCGAGTGTGCCCGACCGCCCATCGCGTTGATGTCGGAGAGGTTCTGCGCGGCCGCCCGGTGGCCGACGTCCGCGGCCTCGGCCCAGTCGCGGCGGAAGTGCCGGCCCTCCACCATGAGGTCGGTGGACACGACGACGTGGCCGTGGCGGACGCGCAGCACGGCAGCGTCGTCGCCCGGACCGACCAGGACGTGCTCACCCTGCTCGAAGAACTCGGTGAGCGCCTCGATGAGGGCGAACTCGCCGATGTCGGCGACGGTGGCGTCAGGGGGAAGGGCCATGCCACCATCCCAGCAGACCCTCCTGCGCAGGTACCTACCGGCGCGCGCGGGGGGCACGATAGGTTGACGCGGTACCAGTCAGTAGAGACGAGGAGATCCGATGGTCGTCCAGGCGTACATCCTGATCCAGACCGACGTGGGCAAGGCGGCCGAGGTCGCGCGCGAGATCGCCCAGGTCAAGGGAGTCACCCTCGCCGAGGACGTGACCGGTCCCTACGACGTGATCGTGCGCGCCGAGGCGCGCAACGTCGACGAGCTCGGCAAGCTCGTCGTGTCGAAGGTGCAGAACCTCGACGGCATCACGCGCACGCTGACCTGCCCGGTCGTCCACATCTGACCGGTCGGTCGACCACCACGTGACGCTGCGACGCCCCGGGACCCGCGGGTCCCGGGGCGTCGTGCTGCTCGCGGGGCTCTTCCTCGCGGGCTGCGGCGCCGGGCCGATCTCCGCCGATCCGCCGTCCCCCACCGCCGTCGAGGCCGACGCCTGCCGGGCGCTGCTCGACTCCCTCCCCGACGAGCTGGCCGGCGAGGAGCGCCGCGAGGTCACCGACGGCGACGGGCTGGTCGCGGCGTGGGGCGACCCGGCGATCGTGCTGCGGTGCGGCGTCGACAGCCCGGACGGCTTCACCCGCGCCTCCACCTGCGTGGTCGCGAACGACACCGGCTGGTTCGTCCCGGACGAGGTGCTGAACTCCGGCGACGCGGGAGCCGACGTGACCATGACCGCCGTCGACGTCCGGCCGCGGGTCGAGGTCTTCCTCCCCGGCGACTACCGCCCCGACGGCTTCCTCGCCACGACCGGGACCCTGGGCCTGCTCCTCTCCGAGCAGCTCGAGCGGGAGCGTCGCTGCCGCTGACCTCGGCGCTGCGCCGCGGCTAGGTTGTCGAGGTGCACTTCTCGGACTACGACACCCGGCTGGCGGCGTACGCCGTGATCCTCGACGGCGACCGGATCCTGCTCACCTGGTGGAACGGCGAGCAGCACCCGGAGCGGGCCGGGTGGTCGCTGCCCGGCGGCGGGGTGGAGTACGCCGAGACGGTGCTCGAGGCCGTCGTGCGCGAGGTGCACGAGGAGACCGGGTACGACGTGGAGGTGGGCGCCCCGCTCGCGGTGCACTCCTTCACCGCGGGTGGCCTCGACCGGCCGGGCCGTCCCTTCAAGGGGGTGCAGGTCCTCTTCGACGCACGCATCACCGGCGGCGAGCTCGGCACGCTCGAGGTCGACGGGACCACCGACTTCGCCCGGTGGCTGCCGCTCGACGAGGTGGCGGCGCAGCCGTCGCGCGCCGAGATCGTCGACGTCGCGCTGGAGCTGTCTCAGCGCAGCCCGGTGTCGCGGCGCAGCGCGAGCTGGAGCAGCCGGTCGACCAATCCCGGGTAGTCGAGGCCGGTGGCGGCCCACATCTGGGGGTACATCGACAGCGGGGTGAAGCCGGGCATCGTGTTGAGCTCGTTGATGACCAGGCTGCCGTCGGGCTGCAGGAAGAAGTCGACGCGTGCAAGCCCCTCGCACGACAGCGCCTCGAAGGCGCGCGCCGAGAGGTCGCGGATCGAGGCGGTGACGTCCTCGGGCAGGTCGGCCGGGATGTCGAGGCGGGTGTTCTCCTCGGGGAGGTACTTCGCCTCGAAGTCGTAGAACTCGTGGTCACCGGTGACGGTCACCTCGGCCGGCACGGTCGTGTCGGTGCCGCCGTCGAGGGACTCCAGCACGCCGCACTCCACCTCGCGGGAGCCGGTGGGTGCCGCGACCTCGAACAGCACCTTGGGGTCGTGCTCCTGCGCGTGCGCCATCGCCGCGTCGAGCTCCGAGGCGTCGTGGACCTTGCTGATGCCGAAGCTGGAGCCGCCGCGGGCGGGCTTGGCGAAGACCGGGTAGCCGAGGGTCTCCGACCCGCTCGCGGCAGCCGTCGGGGTCACGCTCCCACTCGCGCCGGGTGACCACGACCCCCGGCAGCACGGGCAGCCCGGCGTCGCGCAGCACGACCTTCAGGTAGGCCTTGTCCATCCCGACCGCCGAGGCCAGCACGCCGGCGCCGACGTAGCGCACGCCCGCCATCTCGAGCATGCCCTGGATGGTGCCGTCCTCGCCCCACGGACCGTGCAGCAGCGGGAAGACGACGTCCACCGCACCGATCACCTCGGGCACGCTGCCGGCGTCGGCGACCACGAGATCGGTGGTCGACTGGTCGCGCAGCAACGCCACGCCGGCGCGGTCGCCGTCGACGTGCGGCAGCTCCCGGCCGCTGATCGCGAGCCGTGCGGTGTCGCTCGACTCGAGGACCCAGCGGCCGTCGGTGGCGATGCCGACCGGGACCACGTCGTACTGCCTCGGGTCGATCGCCGCGAGCACGCTGCCCGCGGTCACGCACGAGACGCCGTGCTCGCTGGAACGGCCGCCGAAGACGACGGCGACGCGGGGTCGTCGGTGGGTGGGTGCACTCATCGGGCACGACCCTAGCGGCCTAGTGTGGAGGTCATGCCCGACGCTCCGAACCTCAAGCCCAGCACGCTCGCCGTGACCTCGGGCAGGCCGCCGCACGAGCCCGACCAGCCGCTGAACACGCCGCTGACGATGGCCTCGACGTACGTCGCGGGCGGTGACGTCGAGTACGGCCGCTACGGCAACCCGACCTGGTCGGCGTTCGAGGAGGCGCTCGGCGCGCTGGAGGGAGGCCGCTGCCTGTCCTTCGCCTCCGGGCTCGCGGTCGTCGCGACCGTGCTCGACCTCGTCGGTCAGGGCGCCAAGGTCGTCGCGCCGCGTCACGCCTACCAGGGCAGCATCATGCAGCTCGCCGACCTCGAGGCCCGGGGACGGCTGGTCGTGAGCCTGGTCGACGTCACCGACACCGACGCCGTCGTCGCCGCCTGCCACGACGCAGCGCTGGTGTGGCTGGAGTCGCCCACCAACCCCGCCCTCGAGATCGCCGACATCGAGACGATCGCCGCCGCCGCCCACGAGGCCGGTGCCTACGTCGTGGTCGACAACACCTTCGCCACTCCCCTGCTGCAGCGGCCGCTCGACCTCGGCGCCGACCTGGTCGTGCACTCCGCCACCAAGTTCCTCGCCGGCCACAGCGACGTCCTGCTCGGTGCGCTGGTCACCCGCGACGACGAGCTCCTCACCGTCCTGAAGAACCGCCGCGACCTCGTCGGCGCGATCCCCGGCACGCTCGAGACCTGGCTGGCGCTGCGCGGCCTGCGCACGCTGCACCTGCGCGTCGAGCGGGCGCAGGCCAACGCCCAGGAGCTCGTACGCCGCATCAGCGAGCACCCGGCCGTCTCCGAGGTCCGCTACCCCGGGTTCGGCGCGATCGTCGCGATCGTGCTGGCACAGGGGGCGATGGCCGCCGACCTGCTCACCCGCAAGACCTCGCTCTGGGTGCACGCCACGTCGCTCGGCGGGGTCGAGTCGACCTTCGAGCGACGCCGTCGCTGGCGGACCGAGGCCGCGACCATCCCCGAGGGCCTGGTGCGGATGAGCGTCGGGATCGAGGACGTCGACGACCTGTGGGACGACCTGCGGAAGGCGCTGGACGGCGTCGTCGGCTGAGGCCGGTCGCTCACTGCTCGACCAACTGGGGGTTCCCGTAGTTGGTCGAGCCGCCCGAGCCCCTGGGCGAGGGCGAGAAGTCGAGACCTCACCGTCGGCGTACGGCGAGGGTCTCGACAACCGCGCGGCGCTCGCTGCTCGACCAGCTACCGGCGACGAGCCAGTGGGTCGAGCCGCCCGAGCCCCTGGGCGAGGGCGAGAGTCGAGACCCCACCGTCGGCGTACGCCGATGGGGCGGTCAGTCGGTCTCAGCCTTGGTGTCGCGGGCGATGAAGGCCTGCATCATCTCGGAGGCCGTCGAGCGACCGGCGACCACGGAGTCCACGTGCTCGGCGATGGGGGCGTCGATGCCGGTCCGGCCGGCGAGGGCGAGCAGCGAGGCGCACGACTTCGCGCCCTCCGCCACCTGGCGCGTGGAGGCGTAGATGTCCTCGGACGTCATGCCGCGTCCGATCTTCTCCCCGAAGGTGCGGTTGCGGGAGAGCGGCGAGGAGCAGGTGGCGACGAGGTCGCCGAGCCCGGCCAGTCCCATCAGCGTCAGCGGGTTGGCTCCGAGCGCGGTCGCGAGCCGTGCGGTCTCGGCCAGGCCGCGGGTGATCACCGACGCCGTCGTGTTGTCGCCGAAGCCCAGCCCGACCGCCATCCCGACGGCCAGCGCGACGACGTTCTTGTAGGCGCCACCGAGCTCGCAGCCGAGCACGTCGACCGACGTGTAGGGCCGGAACGCCGTCGAGTGGCACAGGTCCTGCAGCCGCTTGGCAACGTCCTTGTCCACGCACGCCACCACCGAGGCGGCGGGCTCGCGGTGCGCGATCTCGCGGGAGAGGTTGGGACCGCTGATGACCGCGATCCGCTCCTCGCCGGCCCCGGTGACCTCGCCGATCACCTCGCTCATCCGCTTGAGGCTGCCGAGCTCGACGCCCTTCATCAGCGAGACCATCGGCACCTCGGGGAGCACCGGGGCCCACTGCTCGAGGTTCTCGCGGAAGGACTGCGACGGGACCGCGAACACGATGGCGTCGGCACCGTCGACCGCCACCTGCGGGTCGTGCGTGGCGGTGATGGTCTCGGGCAGCTTGGTGTCGGGCAGGTAGTCGGGGTTCTCGTGGCGCTCGGCGATCGCCGCGCACACCTCCTCGCGACGGCCCCAGATGGTGACGTCGTTGCCCGCGTCGGCCAGCACCATCGAGAACGCCGTGCCCCACGACCCGGCCCCGAAGACCGCGACCCGGCTCATCCGCGGTCCTGCTTGCGCGGGTTGCCGGTCTGACGTACGCCGGAGGCACGCGGGTCGAACCGCTCGGCCGGCGGCTGCCCACCGCGCAGGTCAGCGACCAGGTCGACGATCGCCGCCATGATCCGGTCGGTGGCGGCCGCGATCGTCGCGCTGGAGCGCGGTGCGGTCAGCAGGTCGGACAGGTCCACGGGGTCACCGGCCTTCATCTGGATGGTCTGACGGGGGTAGACCCGCAGCTTGGCGGAGTACGGCGGCAGCAGGCCCTGCGCCCCCCACTGCCCGACGGGGATCACCGGGCAGCCGGTCTCGAGGGCGATCCGGGCGGCGCCGGTCTTGCCGACCATCGGCCACAGATCGGGGTCGCGGGTCAGCGTGCCCTCCGGGTAGACGACCACGCACTCGCCCCGGCGTACGGCCTCGACCGCCGCGTCGAAGGCACCGACGGCGTGCTGGGTGAGCCGTTCGACGGGGATCTGGCCGGCCGCGCGGAGGAAGCCACCGAGGGCCTTGTTCTTGAACAGCCCGGACTTCGCGAGGTAGCGCGGCAGCCGACCGTGGTCGTAGACGAAGTGCGCCGAGAGCAGCGGGTCGATGTGGGAGATGTGGTTGATCGCCACGATGCACCCGCCGGTGGCGGGCACCTTCTCCCCGTCGATCCACTCGCGGTCCGCGATCGCGAGCATGGTCGGCTTCACCAGCGGTACGGCGACGGTGATCGGCCAGCCACGCTTCTGCTGCAGCTTGCGAACGGGCACGTGGTTCCTCGGTCGGGGGTGCTGCCGGTGGGGACCGGCGGTCGGATGGTCCGCAGCAGGCTACAACCTCGGGTGGCAGGATCGGCCACGATGAAACGCCCCCGGCCCGTCGTCCTGCTCCCCGTCAAGGCACCGTCGCTCGGCAAGTCCCGGCTGACGGTGCCGGCGCACCTGCGACCCGGCCTGGCGACCGCGTTCGCGCTCGACGCGCTGGACGCCGCGCTGGCGACTCCGGGGCTCGCCGAGGTCGTGGTCGTGACCGACGACGACGAGTTCGCCCACCACTGTCGCGACCGTGGCGTGGCCACCCTTCCGGACGGCGACGGGCTCAACGGGTCGCTCGTCCGGGCCGCCTCGGCCGTCCGCTCGCGCCACCCGGACGGCCTCCCGGTCGCGCTGTGCGCCGACCTCCCCTGCCTGCTCCCGGCAGACCTCGCGGTCGGCGCTCGCGCAGGCGCTCGACGGGGGCGCGTGGTTCACCGCGGACGCCGACGGCACGGGCACGACGATGTACGCCGCGCCGTACGACGCGTTCGACCCGCGGTTCGGACCGGACTCGCGCGCAGGCCCACCTCGCGGCAGGCACCCGCGAGGTCGTCGGGACACTCGCGACCCTGCGACGCGACGTCGATGACGAGCGGACCCTCGCCCTGGCCCTCGGGCTCGGGCGCGGGCGGCCACACGCGCGACGCCGCCGCGCTGCTGCCGGACTGCTCCTGACCCCACCACGACAGCGGAGGATCCGGGTCACCTGGGTGACCCGGATCCTCCACGGACGGTGCTGCGAGGTGCGTCAGGCCTTCTTGGCGGCCTTCTTCGCCGGAGCCTTCTTCGCCGGCGCCTTCTTCGCGGCCGGCGTCTTCTTGGCGGTGGTCGTCTTCGCCGTCGTCTTCTTGGCCGGAGCCGACTTCTTGGCGGCCGGCGCCTTCTTGGCGGTGGTCGTCTTCGCCGCCGTCTTCTTGGCCGGCGCCGACTTCTTGGCGGCCGGCGCCTTCTTCGCCGGGGCCTTCTTGGCCGGGACCGACTTCTTCGCCGCCGGCGCCTTCTTCGCCGGAGTCGACCTCGTCGCCGCTGCTGCCTTCTTCGCCGGTGCGGTCGCCTTCTTGGCGGCCGTGCCGCTGGCGGCGAGCGTCAGCTTGGGCAGCTTCTTGGCGCCGGAGACGACGTTCTTGAGGTCCTGGCCGGGCGTGAACTTCGGGACGTTCTTCTTCTTCGTCTTGATCGTGGCCCCGGTGGCGGGGTTGCGCGCGGTGCCGGCCTTGCGGATCTTGCGCTCGAAGGAGCCGAAGCCGGTGATCGCCACCTTCTCGCCCTTGGCGACCTCACGCGTGATCGTGTCGAGCACGGACTCGAGGGCGTGCGCGGCCTGCTTGCGGTTCCCCTCGAACCGGCCCGAGAGCTTGTCGATGAGCTGTGACTTGTTCACTGTCTTCCCTTCAATGAACGATGGGAGACCGGGCCGCTGCCCGGTCACTGCTCTGCAAACTAGGCATTCGTGGGGCGCGTCACAATCAAAACGCCGCGTGTATCAAGGTTTTTCGCACGGGGCTCCTTGACGCCGGGGGCGCTCGGATTGGTCGCAAAGTGACGAAACCCCTTGCGCGGCAAGGGGTTTCGGCATCAGAGGGTGGCTGGTTTCCAGCGGGGCGAACTTGCTCGTACGCCGCGATGTCGGCGTCGTGGCCGAGCGTGATCCCGACGTCGTCGAGCCCTTCGAGCAACCGCCACCGGGTGTAGTCGTCGATGTCGAAGCTGTCCTCGATCCGGTCCGGCCCGTCACCCGCGGTGACCGTGCGCGCCTCGAGGTCGACCGTCACCTCGGTGCCGGGCTGCTGCTCCATCAGGTCCCAGAGCCGCTGCACGACCTTCTCGTCGACCTGGGCCGCGACCAGCCCGGCCTTGCCGGAGTTGCTGCGGAAGATGTCCGCGAAGCGCGGCGAGAGCACCGCCTTGAAGCCGTAGTTCTGCAGCGCCCACACGGCGTGCTCGCGCGAGGAGCCGGTGCCGAAGTCGGGGCCGGCGACGAGCACCGACCCGGCGGCGTACACGTCCTGGTTGAGGACGAAGGCCGGGTCCTTGCGCCAGGCGGCGAAGAGGCCGTCCTCGAAGCCGGTGCGCGTGACCCGCTTGAGGTAGGAGGCCGGGATGATCTGGTCGGTGTCGACGTTGCTGCGACGCAGGGGTACGCCGACACCGGTGTGACGGGTGAACTTCTCCATGTCAGAGCTCCTGCAGATCGGCCGGCGAGGACAGCGTGCCGCGGATCGCGGTGGCGGCCGCGACCGGGACGGACACCAGGTGGGTGCGACCGCCCACGCCCTGGCGGCCCTCGAAGTTGCGGTTGGACGTCGACGCGCTGCGCTCCTGCGGGGCGAGCTGGTCGGGGTTCATGCCCAGGCACATCGAGCAGCCTGCACCGCGCCACTCGCCACCGGCCTCCTTGAAGACCACGTCGAGGCCCTCGTCCTCGGCCTGCAGCCGGACCCGGACCGAGCCCGGGACGACCAGCAGCCGGGTGTCGGCGGCGACGTGGCGGCCCTTCACGATCTCGGCGGCGAGGCGCAGGTCCTCGATCCGGCCGTTGGTGCAGGAGCCGACGAAGACGGTGTCGACCTTCACCTCGCGCATCGGGGTACCGGCCTCGAGGCCCATGTAGGTCAGCGCCTTCTCGGCCGCGAACGCGTCGCTCGGGTCGTCGAAGTCGGCCGGTGCCGGCACGCTCGCGCCGAGCGGGACGCCCTGGCCGGGGTTGGTGCCCCAGGTGACGAACGGCGTCATCGTGGAGGCGTCGAGCACGATCTCGGCGTCGAACTCGGCGTCGTCGTCGGTGCGCAGGCTCGTCCAGTGCTCGACGGCGGCGTCCCAGTCGGCGCCGGTCGGCGCCTCGGGGCGACCCTCGATGTAGTCGAAGGTCGTCTGGTCAGGGGCGATCAGGCCCGCCTTGGCGCCCCACTCGATCGACATGTTGCAGACCGTCATCCGGCCCTCCATCGAGAGCTCCTCGATGGCCGGGCCGCGGTACTCGACGATGTAGCCCTGCCCACCGCCGGTGCCGGTGTGGGCGATCAGCGTGAGCACGAGGTCCTTGGCGGTGACGCCGGCGGGCAGCGAGCCGTTGACCGTGACCGCCATCGTCCTCGGCCGGGCCTGCATCAGCGTCTGGGTCGCGAGCACGTGCTCGACCTCGGAGGTGCCGATGCCGAAGGCGATCGCTCCGAAGGCGCCGTGCGTGCTGGTGTGGGAGTCGCCGCACACGATCGTCATGCCGGGCTGGGTCAGCCCGAGCTGCGGGCCGACGACGTGGACGATGCCCTGCTCGATGTCCCCGAGCGGGTGCAGGCGCACGCCGAACTCCTCGGCGTTCCTGCGCAGCGTCTCGACCTGGGTGCGGCTCACCGGGTCGGCGATCGGCTTGTCCCAGTCGACGGTGGGGACGTTGTGGTCCTCGGTCGCCAGGGTGAGGTCGGGGCGGCGTACGGTGCGACCGGCGAGCCGGAGGCCGTCGAAGGCCTGGGGGCTGGTGACCTCGTGGATGAGGTGGAGGTCGATGTAGAGGAGGTCGGGCTCCCCGTCCCTCGATCGGACGACGTGCTCGTCCCACACCTTCTCCGACAGTGTCCTGCCCATCACTGATCCTCCTTGTCGCGGCTCGCGAGCAGCGTACGCCTTGCTATCCACGATCCGAGACGGCAGTATTGCCATATGGACAACTCGAGTGGAGTCGGCGTCCTCGACAAGGCCGCCCTCGTCCTCACCGCCCTGGAATCCGGTCCCGCCACGCTGGCCGGGCTGGTCGCCAGCACCGGCCTCGCCCGGCCCACCGCCCACCGGCTCGCCGTCGCGCTGGAGCACCACCGGCTGGTCGCCCGCGACCTGCAGGGACGCTTCGTGCTCGGGCCCCGCCTCGCCGAGCTCTCCTCGGCCGCGGGTGAGGACCGGCTGCTCGCCACCGCGGGTCCCGTGCTCGCGCGGCTGCGGGACATCACCGGGGAGTCCGCCCAGCTGTGGCGTCGCCAGGGCGAGCACCGGGTGTGCGTCGCCGCCGCCGAGCGCCCCTCCGGGCTGCGCGACACCATCCCGGTCGGCACGCAGCTCACCATGAACGCCGGCTCGGCCGCCCAGGTGCTGCTCGCCTGGGAGGACCCGGACCGGATGCAGCGCGGCCTGCAGAACGCCGCCTTCTCGGCCGCCGCGCTCTCCGGCATCCGCCGTCGCGGCTGGGCGCAGTCGGTCGGCGAGCGCGAGCAGGGCGTGGCCTCGGTCTCCGCGCCCGTCCGCTCCCCCGGCGGCAAGATCATCGCCGCGGTCTCGGTCTCCGGCCCGCTCGAGCGGCTCTCCCGCCAGCCCGGCCGGATGCACGCGCCCGCGGTCCTCGCCGCGGCCGAGCGGCTCTCCGAGTCGCTGCGGCGGGCTGCTGCCTCCGAGTGACGCCGTGAGGGCGCTGCCTGGGGGCGCTGTCCCGAGGGTGTCGGTTTCCCCGGCTCAGTGAGTCAGCAGCGATTTCGGGGCGCAGACTCGCTCAAGAACCCACCAGTTGCCCACTGAGCCGGGGAAACCGCAGCACCCCGTCACCCCACCGCAGCACGCACCGAGTCGGGGCTGCCGATGCCGGCCGCGGTGAGCAGGTAGTCGACGACCTCGTCGTCGGTCAGGCCGTGGGTGAGGCGCAACCCGCGCGCGATCGTGGCGAGGTACGCCGGGGCCGGCTCGCCCGGCTCGAGCAGGGACGGGTCGTCGGCGCTGAACGTCAGCACCGGTCGACCGGCCAGCACGCCGGTGCGGTGGAGCGTCTCGTAGCGTCCCGGCCCGAGCACCTGACGACCCACGTCGAGGACCTCGGCGAGGTCGTGGTCGGCACCGGGCTCGCGCCACATCTCCTGCTCGACGACGTCCGAGAAGGTCGCGGGAGTCAGCAGGTAGGCGGTGCTGAGCACCTCGCTGCCGGAGCCCCCACCGTCGGGGTCGTGGAAGGCGATGGCACCGCCCCACGTCGGCGAGTGCCACGCGAAGACCAGCCGGCCGGGCATCCGGAACGGTCGCCGGTCCAGCGCGGGGGCGGCCGCCCGGGTGCCGGGGTAGCGGCGGGTCGCGCCGGGCGGGCAGCCACCGAGCAGGTAGCAGCCGAACCGGTCCGGGTCGACGTTGGAGCCGTAGCCGGCGTACCAGAGGGTGTCCTCGGCCGGCGCGCTCAGAACAGGGCCTCCTGCTCGAGCTGCAGCAGCACCTGCTTGCGCTCCAGGCCGCCGGCGTACCCGGTCAGGGTGCCGGTGGAGCCGATGATCCGGTGGCAGGGGATCACGATCGGGATCGGGTTGCGGCCGTTGGCGAGCCCGACCGCGCGCGAGGCCGCGTTGGTGCGACCGAGCCGGTGGGCGATCTGGCCGTACGACGCGGTCTCGCCGTAGCCGACCAGCTTCAGCTGCTCCCACACGGTCTGCTGGAAGGGCGAGCCGGACGGGGAGAGGGGCAGGTCGAACTCCTTGAGCTCACGCGCGAAGTACGCCGACAGCTGCTCGGCCGCGCGGGCCAGCACCGGGTCGTCGTCGCCGGCGCTCGCCGATCGGACGACCGGTCGCGGGACGGAACGGCGAGAACTCGATCGCGGTGATCGCTCCCCCCTGCTCGACGAGCCGCAGCTCATCGATCGGGCTGTCGATGACGGTCCACATGTCAGGTCTCCTCCAGGACGTCGAGCGTGTGCCACAGGTGCAGCAGCGCGTAGGAGCGCCACGGCCGCCAGGGCTCTGAGAGTGCCGCCAGCGCGGCCGGGTCGGGGTCGTGGCCGAGGCCACGCAGGGCGGCGCGGACGCCGAGGTCGGTGGGGAGGAAGGCATCGGGGTGGGCCAGCGCCCGCATCGCGACGTAGTCGGCCGTCCACGGGCCGATGCCCGGCAGCGCCAGCATCGCCGCCCGGACGTCACCGCGGTCGCTGCCGCGGTCGAGGTCGACGGTCCCGGCGGCCAGCGCGGAGGCCAGCCCGACCAGCGCCCGGCCCCGGGCACGCGGCATCGGCATCGACCCCGGGTCGGCCCCCGCCAGGGCGTGCGCCGTCGGGAACAGGTGGGTGAGGGTTCCCTCCGGCTCGTCCAGTCGTACGCCGAGGGCCGCGACGATCCGGCCGGTGACGGTCCGGGCCCCGGCGACGCTGACCTGCTGGCCGACGACGGTGCGGATGGCGATCTCGTCCCCGTCGGGATGTCCGGGGACCCGCAGCCCGGGGCGGCGCCGCACCAGCGGGCCGATCACCGGGTCGCCGGCGAAGGCGTCGTCGACGGCGACCGGGTCGCAGTCGGCGTCGAGCATCCGGCGGGTGCGCTCGACGGCGGCGCCGGTGTCGCGCAGGTCGGCCAACCGGAAGGTGGCCGGCACGAAGGCGGTCCGGTCGCGGTCGTCGGGGTCGATGCCGTGGTCGGCGAGCTCGAGCCGGACCGTGCCCGGGCCGTGCGGGAGGTCGAGGGTGCGGGCGAACCAGCCGGTGCCCGCCTCCTCGATCCCGGCGACCGCGTGGGCGGCGAGGAAGGCGAGCAGCGCGCGGCCGGCGAACGGGGTGCGGACGGCCAACCGCATCCGGACCTCGCCGGTGGTGGCCGGCCCGCCCCGGCTCCGGCTGCCGCGCAGGTCGCTCGGGCTGGCGGCGTACACCTCCCGGACGGTGTCGTTGAACTGCCGCACGCTCGCGAAGCCGGCGGCGAAGGCGACGTCGGCGAAGCCGAGGTCCGTGGTCTCGATCAGGATCCGCGCGGTCTGCGCCCGACGTGCCCGGGCGAGCGCGAGGGGGCCGGCGCCGAGCTCCGTGGTGAGGATCCGGGACAGGTGGCGCGGCGTGTAGCCGACCCGGGTCGCGAGTCCCTCGACCCCGTCGCGGTCGACGACGCCGTCGGCGATCAGCCGCATCGCGCGACCCGCGAGGTCGGCGGCGACGTCCCAGTCGGGACTGCCGGGGGTCGCGTCGGGCAGGCACCGCTTGCACGCGCGGTAGCCCGCGGCCTGCGCGGCGGCGGCGCTCGGGTGGAAGGTGACGTTGCGGAAGGCCGGGGTCCGGGCGGGGCAGGAGGGCCGGCAGTAGATCCCGGTGGTGCGGACCGCCGTGAAGAAGACACCGTCGAAGCGCCGGTCGCGGCTCTTCACCGCGCGGTAGCAGGACTCGTCGTCCAGGCGCGGCATCGGTGACATGGCTCCATCCTGCCCCACGCCACCGACGTGCTCTGGCGGGAATCGGACATGACGACGCGACGTTCCCGGTGCCTCTAGGGTGTGCCGGTGGACCAGCATCGAGATCGCGCAGATCGGCGCGGACGACTGGGACGAGTTCCGCGAGGTGCGGCTGGCCTCGCTGCACGACTCCCCCACCGCCTTCGGATCGCTGTACGCCGACTGGGTCGATGCCCCGAGGAGCGCTGGCGCGCGCGGCTGACCGACGTACCGCTGACGCTCGTCGCCCGCGCCGACGGCCGGCCGGTCGGTGTGGTCAGCGGGACCCCCGAGGGCGAGGACGAGGTCGAGCTGATCTCGATGTGGGTCGCCGCCGGACGTCCGCGGGACCGGGCTCGCCCGCACCCTCATCGACGGGGTCGTCGCCTGGGCCTCGGCGCAGGGCCGCAGGACGGTGCTGATGGTCCGCAGCGAGAACGACCGGGCCCGGGCGGCATACGCGCGCGCGGGCTTCGTCGACACGGGCGTCCCTGACGACCACCCGACCGACGAACCGCCGGAGCACCGGATGGTGCACGGCGGCTGAGACGAGCCGGGGCGGGCGGCGGCGGACGTCGACGTCCTTCGGCGACGCACCCCGCGACGCGACATGACGAAAGAGGCCCGGAGCGGTCATTCCTGACCAGCTCCGAGCCTCTTCCAGACGTACCCCGTACGGGATTCGAACCCGTGCTTCCGGCGTGAGAGGCCAGCGTCCTGGGCCGCTAGACGAACGGGGCATGCATCTCTTCACTTGTGCGAGGTCCGCGCTCCGGTGGGAGCACGACGTCACGTGCTGCTGAGATTCTCAGCGGACGAAACCCTAGCGACCGCAGGTGTTTCGGACCAAATCCCGGCCTCCGCAGGACGGTGGGACCGGGATCTCGCTGGGATACTAGGACTCGAACCTAGACTAACTGGACCAGAACCAGTCGTGCTGCCAATTACACCATATCCCAAGGGTGGCAGGGCTTTTCGGCCCCAGCCGGGCGACCCCGTAGGGCCGCAGGGAACCTTACACGCGGCTGTCCGGGGCAGCCAAAACGGCCGGGTCGGTGCGTCGCGAGAGCCCCATCCTCCGCGCCACCCACCAGGCGAGCAGCAGGTAGGTGATCGACTGCGTGAGGGTGACCGGGATGCTCCACCAGGTGCCGCCGGTGGGGTTGAGGCTGGAGGCCATGTCGCCGTAGGCGAGGGCGATCCCGAAGGCGAGCCAGTTGTTGAGCACGTGCATCGCGATGCCGGCCTCGAGGCCGCCGGTGAGGATCACCAGCGTGCCCGCGACGACGCCGAAGGCGAACCGGTCGAAGAAGATCGGCGGGTCCTGGGCTCCGTGCGCGAGCGCGAAGAGGACGGACGACAGCCCGACGGCGACGACCGGGCTGCGGACGAGCCCGCCGAAGGCCTGCAGGAGGTAGCCGCGGAAGGCGTACTCCTCCGCGGCGGCCTGCAACGGCGTCAGCAGCAGCACGACGAGCAGGAAGCTGCGTACCTCTGGCGTGAACTCGTTGAGGCTGCCCGCCATCGAGGTCGCCTCCTGCTGGGGCAGCAGCGCGGCGACGACGACGGTGGCGATCAGGGCGATGAACGAGAGCCCGAGGCAGATGAAGAAGTAGCGCCAGCGCAGCCGCGGGAAGACCGAGGACACCCAGCGGGGGCGCAGCCCGTGCAGCAGCCGCACGATCAGCCAGGTGAGCGGGATCAGCGCCGCGAGCGCCAGGTTGAGGTAGGCCAGACCGGCCGGGGTCGGGTTGGCCAGGTCGACCAGGGTGCTCATCTGCTCGCCGACGTCCTGGCCGGTGACGGCGTACCAGACCACGAACGGGACCATCACCACCAGCGGCAGCACCAGCAGCATGCCGACCGCCAGCACGAGCAGCCCGACCAGGGGTCGCCACTTCCCGGGCCAGCCGCCCCGCAGCACGAGGTGGTAGGCCAGGCCCTCCCGGCCCGCCGCGGAGTCCGGCGGCGGCGACGCGGGATCGCCGTACGCCGGCCCGTACGCCGGGGGCTGTGTCGGGGGCTGCGGTGCAGGGGGCTGCTGCCCCAGCGCGTAGGGGTCGTGGAGCGGCGGCTGGGTCACGGCAGCGCGCCGCGCAGCCGCGCCAGCGACCGGTCACGCCCGAGCAGCTCGAGCGACTCGAAGAGCGGTGGCGAGACCTTGCGGCCGGAGGCGGCGATCCGGACCGGACCGAAGGCCAGTCGCGGCTTGAGCCCGAGGCCCTCGACGAGCGCGTCGCGCAGTGCGGCCTCGATCTCGGCGGTCGACCAGTGCTCGAGCCCGGCGAGCGCGTCGTGCGCGGCACGAACCACGTCGCGACCGGCCTCGTCGACCTCGTCGTGACGCTCGAAGGACTTCTCGTCGGCGAAGAGGAAACCGAGCATCGGGGCGGCCTCGGTCAGCTTGTTCATCCGCTCCGCGACCAGCGGCATCGCGAGCTCGAGCAGCTGCGCGTCGGAGTCGTGGACGGGGTCGCCGACGACACCCTCGGCCTTGAGGAACGGCAGCACCCGGTGGGTGAGCTCCTCGACCGGCAGCATCCGCATGTGGTCGGCGTTGATCGCCTCGGCCTTCTTGAGGTCGAAGCGCGCCGGGTTGGGGTTGACGTCGCCGATGTCGAAGGCCTCGACCATCTCGTCGAGCGTGAAGACGTCGCGGTCGGCGGCGATCGCCCAGCCGAGCAGCGCGAGGTAGTTGAGCACGCCCTCGGGCAGGAAGCCGGCGTCGCGGTACATGAACAGGTGGGCCTGCGGGTCGCGCTTGGACAGCTTCTTGTTGCCCTCCCCCATCACCAGCGGCAGGTGGCCGAACTCCGGCACCGCCTGCGACAGGCCGAGGTCGACGAGGGCGCGGTGGAGCGGGATCTGGCGCGGCGTGGAGGACAGCAGGTCCTCGCCACGCAGCACGTGGGTGATGCCCATCAGGGCGTCGTCGACCGGGTTGACAAGGGTGTAGAGCGGGTCGCCGTTGGCGCGGCAGAGGGCGAAGTCCGGGACGAACTCGGTCTCGAAGGTCACCTCGCCGCGCACCAGGTCGGTCCACGTGACCGAGCCGTCGGGCATCCGGAACCGGACGATCGGGGAGCGACCGTCGGCCTCGAAGGCCGACCGCTGCTCGGCGGACAGCTCGCGGCAGTGGCCGTCGTACCCCTGGACCTTGGAGCCGGCCGCCTTCCGACGGGCGGTCACCTCCTCGGTCGTGCAGAAGCAGTCGTAGGTGTAGGACGAGGCCGCCAGCTTGGCCAGCACGTCGACGTAGAGGTCGGTGCGCTCGGACTGCCGGTACGGCGCGTGCGGGCCGCCGACCTCGGGCCCCTCGTCCCAGTCGAGGCCGAGCCAGCGCATCGCGCCGATCATGCCGTCGTAGGACTCCTGGGTGCTGCGCTCCTTGTCGGTGTCCTCGACCCGGAAGACGAACGTGCCGCCGTGGTGGCGCGCGAAGGCCCAGTTGTAGAGGGCCGAACGCGCGAAGCCGACGTGGGGCGACCCGGTCGGGGACGGGCAGAACCGGACGCGGACGGTGGTGTTCATTCGGGGTCCCTGTTCGAAGCGGAACGAAGTGAGCATTCGAATGGGGTGATCATCGCTTCTCCACCTTGTTCGTGAGGCTGCCGAGGCCGGCGATCGAGATCTCGACCTCGTCACCGACCTGCATGGGACCGACGCCCTCGGGGGTGCCGGTGAGGATCACGTCGCCGGGCAGCAACGTCATCACGCTGCTGACGTGGGCGATGAGGGCGGGAATGTCGAAGATCAGGTCGGCGGTGCTGCCGTCCTGGACGACCTCGCCGTTGAGGAACGTCTGCAGCTGCACGCCGTCGACGAAGGTCTGCGGGTCGAGGTCGGTCTCGATCCACGGGCCGAGCGGGCAGAAGGTGTCGAAGCCCTTGGAGCGGGCGAACTGCACGTCCGACCGCTGCAGGTCGCGCGCGGTGACGTCGTTGGCGATGGTGTAGCCGTGGATGACGTCGGTGGCCTGGGCGGCGGGGACGTCGCGGCAGATCCGGCCGATCACGACGGCGAGCTCGCCCTCGTAGTGCAGGTCCGAGGTCTGCTTCGGGTAGTAGATCGGCTCCCCCGGCCCGATCACGCTGGTGTTCGGCTTGAGGAACATCAGCGGCTCCTCGGGGAGGTCCTGCCCGAGCTCGGCGGCGTGGGCGGCGTAGTTGTGCCCGATCCCGATCACCTTGCTGCGCGGCAGCACCGGCGCGAGCAGCCGGACGTCGGCCAGCCGGTGCTCCTCCTGGGTCGCCTTCACGCCGACGTAGAGCGGGTCGCCCGCGAGCGCCACGATGACGGCGTCCTCGTCGGGCTGGCCGTGCTGGTCGAGGTCGCCCGTGACGACGCCGTACTGGGGATCTTCTCCGGTGGTGAACCTTGCGATACGCACCCCCCGACCCTAGCGAGGCGACGGGCGCGGGAGTCGGGGGCGGTAGTCCAGTGGATCTGTGTCCGGCCAGGCCGTTCCAGCGACACATATCCACTGGAGTACGCCGACCACCGCACCTGCGGCACCCCGGGGCGACTACCGGCGGGCGGCCTGGGCGAGGGCCGCGAGCGTGCGCTCGACGTCGCGGTCCGTGGTCGCCCAGCTGCTCACGGCGATCCGCAGCACCGCCCGGCCGTGCCAGGTCGACCCCGTCGTCCACGCCGTCCCGTCGGCCAGCATCCGCTCCACGACCCGCCGGGTGTGGTCGTCGTCGCCGAAGGCGGCGCAGACCTGGGTGAAGACGACGTCGTGGAGGACCTCGCCACCCTCGATGGCCAGCACCCCCTCCGCGAAGCGCGCGGCGTGGCCGACCAGGCCATCGACGAGGTCGGCGATGCCGGTGCGACCGAGCGCGCGCAGGACGGCCCAGACGCCGGCCGCCCGGTTGCGGCGGCTCATCTCGGGCACCTTGTCGATCGGGTCGCCCGCCGCGTCGTGGATCAGGTACGGCGCGTGCAGCGACATCGCCGCCCGCAGCGCGGCCGGGTCGCGGACGATCGCGAGGCCGCAGTCGTAGGGCACGTTCAGGGTCTTGTGGGCGTCGGTGGCCCACGAGTCGGCCGCGTCGTACCCCTCGACGAGGTGGCGGTGGCGCGGCGAGGCGCCCGCGAAGAGCCCGAAGGCCCCGTCGACGTGGACCCACGCGCCGTGCTCGTGGGCCAGCGCGATCGCCTCGGCGAACGGGTCGAACGATCCGGAGTGGACGTTGCCGGCCTGCAGCGCGAGGACCGTCGGGCGGCCGTCCCCGGCGTCGAGGGCGTCGCGCAGGGCGTCGACCCGCACCCGGCCCTGCGCGTCCGCGGCGACCGGCTCCGGCTCTCCCAGCCCGAGGTAGCGCAGCACCAGGTCGACCGAGTCGTGCCGCTCCTCGCCCACCAGCACCCGGACCCCCGGGGACGCGACCAGCCCCCGGGCGCCGACGTCCCACCCGATCCGGCGCAGCACCTCGTCGCGAGCGGCTGCGAGGCAGGTGAAGTTGGCCATCGTGCCGCCGGTGACGAAGCCGACGGAGCTGCCCTCCGGGAGCCCGAGCAGGTCGACCACCCAGGCCTCGGCGAGGTCCTCGACCGCCATCGAGGCCGGTGTCACCGACCGCAGGCCGGCGTTCTGGTCCCACGCGCTGGTCAGCCAGTCGGCGGCGAGCGCCGCGGGGTGGGTCCCGCCCATCACGAAGCCGAAGAAGCGTCCGGACGGGATGGCGGTCAGGCCGGGCTCGCTGGCCTCCGCCAGCAGGTCGACCACCGCCGCCGCGTCGGTGGGCCCGTCGGGGAGCTCGCGCCCGAGCCGGTCGGCGACCTCGGTGGCGCCCGCTCGAGGCGGGACGTCGCGGTCGGCCAGGGACGTCAGCCAGCGCAACGCGTGCTGGTGCGCACGGTCGAGCGCGGCGACCGCGACCGCGGCTTCGTCGGTCACAGCCTGATCGTCCTACCCTCAGGGGGTGTCCGTCGAGCCCCTGTCCGCCGCCGCCGCGTCGGTGCGGGCTGCCGCCCACGCGGAGCGGCTGGCGGCGTACGTCGAACCGCACCTGGCACGTCGTTCCCGCGGCGAGAAGCACGCGGTCCACGACTTCCTCTTCGGCTACTACTCCCAGCGGCCCGCCCAGCTGCTGCGGTGGCACCCGGGCTTCCCCGGTGGGGACGTCACCGCCGAGGACGTGCGGGCGCGTCGGCCGTTGCTCGAGGCGACCCACCGGCTGCTCGCGGCGACCGCGTCGCGACCGGCGCACACCGGCTGCTTCGGGCTGCACGAGTGGGCGATGGTCTATCGCGCGGACGAGACGCGCCACCCGCAGCCGCTGCGGCTCGGCGGTGGTGGCACCGACACGGTCGTCGAGTCGCACCGGATCGCGTGCTCGCACTTCGACGCCTTCCGCTTCTTCACCGACGACGCGCGGCCCCGCAACACGCTGCAGCCCGGGCAGGGCGACCGGCCGGACTTCGAGCAGCCGGGGTGCCTCCACGCCGGGATGGACCTCTACAAGCACGCCTTCCGGCTGAGCCCGCTGATCTGCTCCGACCTCGTCGCCGACTGCTTCGAGCTGGCGTGGGACATCCGGGTGCTCGACATGCGCGCCGCGCCGTACGACCTGACGGGGGTGCGTCCTCGACCCGACCGGCGAACCGTGGACTCCGATCAAGATCGAGACCCCCGAGGGCAAGCGGGAGTACGCCGCCGCGCAGGCGTCGTTCGCGGAGCGGGGCGCGCCGCTGCGGGCGGCACTGGTCGCGGAGTGCGAGCGGCTGCTGGCGGTCCTCGACGGCTGAGCCGCGGCGTGGGGGTGGTCCCGGTTACGGTGACCGCATGGCCGACCGAGACACCCAGCGCGTGCTCGCCGGCTTCCTCACGCCCGAGGGCCGGCTGCACACGATCCCGTCGAAGCAGGGCAAGCTGCTGGTGGTCCTCGACCACGTCGCGCAGCGCTTCGAGCCCGGCCGGGACTATCCCGAGGCGGAGGTCAACGAGGTGCTGAACGAGCTCCACCCCGACCACGCGGCGCTCCGGCGCTACCTCGTGATCCACGAGTTCCTGCACCGCGAGGACGGGCACTACTGGCGCAGCGGGGGGACGGTCGATGTCTGAGCTGTTCCCCGACCCGGTCGAGGGCCGCGACTTCCGCGACGACGACTGGTACGCCGACGACCTCGGCGACGCGCGTTTCACGGACTGCTCGTTCACCGATGTCGACCTCTCGGAGGCGACGACCCGCGGCGCGGTCTTCGAGCGGTGCACGTTCTCCGGCGTGCGCTTCAACGCCTCGACCCACGTCGCGAGCTCCTTCGTCGCGGCGGAGTTCCGTCGCTGCAACCTGTTCGACGCGACCTTCGAGGGCTGCAAGCTGAGCGGTGCGGTCTTCGCCGAGTGCACGCTGCGTCCGGTCAAGGTCGTCGGCGGGCAGTGGGGTGGGGTGACGATCCGCGGCGCCTCGATGACCCGGCTCGACCTGTCCGGCCTCGACCTGCGCGAGGCCGACCTGTCGATGTCCGACCTCACCGGCTCGGTGCTGCGCGACTGCCGCCTCGACGGTGCCACCCTGCGCGACACCACGCTGCACGAGGCCGACCTGCGCGGCGCCTCGCTCGACCGGGTCGACCTGACCGCCGCCCGGCTGCGGCGTACGAAGCTCGACCTCCCCGGCGCCGTCATGCTCGCCGAGCTCCACGGGGCTGACGTCGACGTGTCCCTCTGAGGCCGTCGGGGGGATAGTCCCTACCGGAACTGTCGTCGCCACCGGCGTGTCGCGACCGTTCCGTTAGGGACTATCCCCCGACGCAGCAGGCACCCGGGCGCGGAGGCCGGCGAGGACGAGGTCGATGCCGGTGGTGACGTCGGCGGTGTGGTCGTGGCGGGGGTCGCCGGCGGCGGGGGCGAGCGCGGCGCCGGCACTGCCGGCCTGGCGCTGCAGCTGCTCATCCATCGCGTGGCCGAGGACGTAGAGGAGCAGGGTGCGGGCGGCGGTCGCGGCGAGCTCGTCGTCGCCGACCCCACGGGCCAGGACGCCGACCAGCTCGTCGTACGGCGCGCGGCCGCCGAGCCCGAAGGCGCGGGCGGTCGCCACCACCTCGGCGCCGTCGCGCCAGGCGAGGCACGCGTCGCGCAGCGTGTGGCAGGCGGCGCGGGCCTGCTCCTCCCAGCCGGCGTCGGGCAGCGGCCGGGCACCGCGGGCGAGGATCTCGTCGGCGACCGCCGCGAGCAGCACCTGCTTGTTGGCGACGTGGTGGTAGACCGCGCTGGGCTGGATGCCGAGCTCGGTGCCGAGCCGCCGCATCGTGAGGTCGGCCAGGCCGTAGTCGTCGAGCACCAGCAGCGCCCGGGCGACGAGGTCCTCCCGGCGGTAGCGCATGCTCCGATGCTAACCTGAACGCCGTTCAGTTCAAGCACCGAAGGACGCCCCCGTGAACCGTCGCTCCCCCGCCGTCGACCTCGCCCTCATCGCCGGCTTCGCCGCGCTGATCGCCGCGTGCGCACTGCTGCCCGCCATCAACGTGGGCGGCGGACTGGTGCCGATCACGCTGCAGACCTTCGCGGTGCTGCTCGCCGGTGCCGTCCTGGGCATGACCCGGGGCTTCCTCGCCGTCCTCCTCTACGTCGTGGTCGGCGTGGCCGGTGCCCCGGTCTTCTCCGGCGGAGCCGGTGGCATCGCCGTGCTGAGTGGCCCCACGGCGGGCTACATCATCGGTTTCCCGCTGGCCGCCGGGCTGTGTGGCTTCCTCGTCGGACGGCTCCCCCGGACCCAGCTCGCCACCAACGTGCCACTGATCTTCCTGGCAGGCCTCGTCAGCAGCGCCCTCTTCATCCACACGCTCGGCATGGCCGGGCTGGTCGTCCGGGCAGGACTGACCTGGGAGGAGGCGTTCGACGTCGACAAGATCTTCTGGATCGGCGACGCCATCAAGAACGTCGCGATGGCGCTGGTCGCGACGGCGGTCCACCGCGCCTTCCCCGACCTGCTGGGCCGCCCGCGGCGTAGGGCGGAGCAGGACCTGCCCACGCACGAGCCTGCGTGAGCCGGATCGAGCTGCGGGACGTCACCGTCCGGCTGCCCACGACCGACGACGACCTGCTGGTCCTCGACCGGACCACGCTGACCCTCACCGAGCAGCGGATCGCGCTGATCGGCGGCAACGGCTCGGGCAAGTCGACGCTGGCGCGACTGGTCAACGGGCTCGTCCACGCCACCACCGGCCAGGTCGTGGTCGACGGGCTCGACGTCGCGCGCGAGGGAGCAGCCGTACGCCGCCGGGTGGGCTTCTGCTTCACCGACCCGTCCGCGCAGCTGGTCATGCCGACCGTCGTGGAGGACGTCGCGCTGTCGCTGCGCAAGCAGGTCCCCGGGAAGGCGGCCCGCCGGGAGGCGGCGTTGGGGGTGCTGGCCCGCTACGGGCTGGAGGACCTCGCCGACCGCAGCGTCCACTCGCTCTCGGGAGGCCAGCGGCAGCTGCTGGCGCTCGCGGGGGTGCTGGCGACCGATCCCGACGTGCTCGTGGCCGACGAGCCGACGACCCTGCTCGACCTGCGCAACACCCGGCTGATCGGCGACCTGCTGTTCGCCCTCCCCCAGCAGCTGCTGCTCGTCACGCACGACCTCGACCTCGCGCTGAGGTGCGACCGCACGCTGCTGGTCGAGGGCGGGAGGGTCGTCGCCGACGGAGAACCGGCCGACGTCGTGAGCACCTACCGGGACCGCCGATGAGCCTGCTCGGGCTGCACCAGCCCGGCGACACGCTGCTCCACCGTGCGCCCGCCGGGGCCAAGCTGCTCGGCCTCCTGGTCGTCAGCCTCGTCGTGGTGGCGGTCCGCGGACCGGTCCCGGGACTCGTCGTTCCTCGCGCTGGCGATCGGCCGTGGCGGGGTGGTCCGGGGCGGGCTGGCGCACGCTGCTGCGCAGCCTCCGGCTGATCCTGCTGACGACCGCGCTGCTGGCGGCGTACACCACCTGGCAGCGGGGCTGGGAGCGCGGCGTCGAGGTCAGCACCGACCTGCTCGCGCTGGTGCTGCTGGCGACGGTGCTGACGATCACCACGGCCATCGACGACCTGCTCGACGCGGTGACGCGTGCGCTCGGCCCGCTGCGTCGGCTCGGGGTCGACCCCGAGCGGGTCGGGCTGGCCTTCGCACTGATGATCCGCGCGGTGCCGACGACCCTCGACCTCGCCCAGCAGACGCGCGACGCGGCACGGGCGCGCGGTCTCGAACGGGACCCACGGGCCCGCCTGGTGCCGCTGGTGATCCGCTCGGTCGCCCACGCCCGGGCCACCGGTGAGGCCCTCGACGCGCGTGGTGTCGGCGACTGAGGTAGCGACCTGGCGGTAGTCCCCGAACCTCTGGTCGCGAGATCGACGAAACTGCGAACAGAGATTCGGGGACTGTCCGAAGATTCGGGCTCAGGCGGCCTGGGAGGTCTCGGCCGCGACGAGGGCCTCGAGGGCGCCGACCAGCTTGGCGACGACGGCCTCGTCGGTCAGCACGTCGACCTCGAGGGCCGACTGCGAGACGACCACGTCGGCGACGACGTGGGCACCGGCGATGCCGGCGGAGCGGCGGGCGTCGTCGTGCGACCACTTGCCACCGTACGGCGTGGGGGTGGCGCCGATCGCGGCGAACGGCTTGCCGGTGATGGCGCCGGCGCCGAAGGGCCGCGAGAGCCAGTCGAGGGCGTTGTTCAGGACGGCCGGCATGGTGCCGTTGTACTCCGGGGTCACGGCGAGGACGCGGTCGGCGCCGGCGACCTGCTCCCGCAGCCGGGCGGCCGCGGCCGGGACGGCGTCACCGTCGAGCTCCTCGTTGTAGAACGGGATCTCGTGGAGGCCGTCGGCGATGGAGACGGTGACGCCCTCGGGGGCACGCTCCGCGAGCAGCTCGGCGATCTGCCGGTTGAGGGAGTCGGCGCGCAGGCTGCCGAGCAGGACCAGGACCTGAGTGGGGGTAGGAGCAGTCATGCCGGACAAAACGGACCGCGGTCCGCTTC
This sequence comes from uncultured Actinomycetota bacterium, assembly GCA_963754575.1. Classification (GTDB taxonomy): domain Bacteria; phylum Actinomycetota; class Actinomycetes; order Propionibacteriales; family Nocardioidaceae; genus Nocardioides. The sequence continues at coordinate 161,493 of CAVWGQ010000023.1, forward strand.
TATTCCGGTGTCGCGGACTTTTCTGACTCCTACGCTGGGGACGTGACCCACCTGCTTCCGATGGCCGACGCCACTCCGCCCGAGCGTGCCGACGCGGCGCGCAACCGGGAACGGGTGCTGGTCACTGCCGAGCGGCTGCTCGGGACCCACACCCCCGACTGCCTCACCATGGACCTGGTCGCGGCCGAGGCCGGGGTCGGCAAGGGGACCCTCTTCCGGCGTTTCGAGTCACGCGAGGGCCTGATGGGCGCACTGCTCGACCGGTCCGAGATGCAGTGGCAGGCGGCGGTGATGAGCGGGCCTCCGCCGTTGGGACCCGGCGCCGAGCCGTGGAACCGGCTGATGGCGTTCGGTCGCAGCCGGCTCGAGACGACCCTGCTCCACGCCGACCTGATTCGCAACGCGGGTCCGGGCCGGGACGCGGTCGTTCGCGGCGTACTCCTTCGCGATCGCGCACGTCCGCCACCTGCTCGCCGGACTCGGCACCGACGGTGACCTGCCGATGCTCGCCGCTGCCCTGCTGGCACCGCTGGAGCTGCCGATCCTCGACCAGCAGGTCCATGTCGACGGCTTCCCCGTCGACCGGGTGCTGGACGGGTGGACCGACCTGGCGCGACGGATCGTCGGTCCTGCCGTCAGTCCTGCGTCACTCCTGGTGGTGGCGGCGCAGTCCGAACGTGACGCCGTCGAGCAGCGCGGCCCACGACGCCTCGATGACGTTGGCGCCGACCCCCACGGTCACCCACGACGTCGCGCCGTCGGTGGTCTCGATCAGCACCCGCGTCACCGCGTCCGTGCCGTGGCCCTGGTCGAGGATCCGTACCTTGTAGTCGATCAGCTCGAACTTCGCGACCTCGGGATAGGCCTGCCCGATCGCGTCGCGCAGCGCCTGGTCGAGCGCGTTGACCGGACCGTTCCCCTCGCCGGTGACGACGTAGCGCACGCCCTGCGACCGCAGCTTGACCGTCGCCTCCGACAATGCCTCCGCCCCGGGCCGGGTCTCGGTGATGACCCGCCACGACTCGATGTCGACGTACGCCGGGCGGGTGCCCTCGACCTCCTCGACGAGCAGCAGCTCGAAGGAGGCGTCGGCCGCCTCGAAGGTGTGGCCACGCTGCTCGAGCAGCTTCACCCGGTCGGTGATCCGGGTGACCAGCTCCCGGTCGCCGGAGAGGTCGAAGCCGAGCTCGCGGCCCTTGAGCTCGATGGAGGCGCGACCGGCCATGTCGGAGACGAGCAGCCTCATGTCGTTGCCGACGCCGACCGGGTCCATGTGCTGGTAGAGGTCGGGGTCGACCTTGATGGCGCTGGCGTGGAGGCCGGCCTTGTGGGTGAAGGCGCTGGTGCCGACGTAGGGCTGCCGGCTGGCCGGGGCGAAGTTGGTGACGTCGGCGACGGCGTGCGCGACCCGGGTGGCGTCGGCGAGCAGCCCCTGCGGCAGCACCTGCCGGTCGAGCTTGAGCTGGAGGTTGGCGACCACGCTGACCAGGTCGGCGTTGCCGGTGCGCTCGCCGTAGCCGTTGATCGTCCCCTGCACGTGGGTCGCGCCGGCGTCGACGGCGGCGAGGGTGTTGGCGACGGCGCAGCCGGTGTCGTTGTGGCAGTGGATGCCGACCCGCACGCCCGTGGTCTCGACGACGTCGTGCACGACGTCGGCCACCCAGCCGGGCAGCATGCCGCCGTTGGTGTCGCAGAGCGCGACGACCGAGGCGCCCGCGTCGTACGCCGTGCGCAGCACCTCGAGGGCGTAGTCACGGTTGTCGCGGTAGCCGTCGAAGAAGTGCTCGGCGTCGAGGAACACCTCCTGGCCCTCCGCGCGCAGGTGGCTGACCGTGTCGCGCACCATCGCCAGGTTCTCCTCGAGCGTGGTGCGCAGCGCCAGCTCGACGTGACGGTCGTGGGACTTCGCGACCAGGGTGACGACACCGGCGCCGGAGTCGCGCAGGGCGGCGACGAGCGGGTCGTCGGCGGCGGTCACACCCGCGCGGCGGGTGGCGCCGAAGGCCGCGAGCCTGGCGTGACCCAGGTCGAGCTCCGCGGCGGCGCGTCGGAAGAACTCGGTGTCCTTCGGGTTCGCCCCCGGCCAGCCGCCCTCGATGTAGCCGACGCCGAGGCCGTCGAGGTGGCGCGCGATGGTGAGCTTGTCGGCGACCGAGAGGCTGAGCCCCTCCTGCTGGGCGCCGTCGCGCAGCGTGGTGTCGTAGACGTGGAAGTCACCGTGCAGGTCCATCTCGGTCCTCCGGTCGGGCGGGTCAGGGCAACTGGTTCAGGGCAACAAAAAACCTCCTGGGGTGCAGGAGGTCGGCGCGTCGAGGGTGTCGACGCGCTAGGGAATGATCTCGGCGGGGCCGTGGTGCATGCGATCAGTGTGCCACCGGCGACCGGGGAGCGAGACCGGCTTCTCGCGATCTGGTCAGGGCCTCAGGGCAGCCGCTCGACCGGGTTGCCGATCGGCGCCCAGTGCGTGCCCTGCTCGGTGGCGAGGACGCCGAGGCCGACGGTGCCGCCGGCGAGCACCGCCCACAGCAGCACCCACGAGCCGACACCACGGCTCACCGGCGCCACCATCCGGCTCACCGGGCCGCGGAAGCGGGAGCCGCCGGGGCCCAGCCACAGCGCCAGCACCGTGACCAGCCCGCTGGCGAACAGCGTGACCTGCTCCCCGGCGGTGACGGCGTAGCAGATCAGGGCGCACGCCAGCCCGAGGCCGAGGCTCCACAGCAGGAGCAGCAGCGCCCCCGGGATCGCCTGCACGGCGTGCCAGGGCGAGGCGAGCAGCATCTGCGGTCCGTCCCACCACTTCGCCCCGCGGACCCCACGGCGTAGGCCGCGGGCGGTCCCGGCCAGCGAGGCGCCGCGGAGGAACCAGGTCACGAGGCCGAGCAGCACCAGCGTGAGCCAGGGGTACGCCGTGAGGCCGGTCGCGACGCCGGCCGCGAGCGTCACCAGCAGCAGCTCCCCGGCGGCTGCGCTCGGCGAAGCTCGTGCGTGGCGGCGGCGGGACCTCCTCGTCGAGGTAGCGGGTGCCCTCGGCGTCCTCGTCCTCGTCGTCGAAGAACGAGATGGTGCGCTCATGGGCTGCTCCGGCGAGCGCGAGCGGAACCGTGAACGGGTCGTCGCGCTCCTGGGCCGGGGCCGCGGCGACGACGACCGGGGCCGCCCCTTCCCCGAGCCAGTCGCGCACCTCGTCGAGGGTCGGCCGCTGGCCGGGGTCGGGGTGGAGCGCGGCGTGCACGACCTGTCGCACGTCCTCGGGGAGGCCGCTCAGGTCGTGCTCCCCGCGGCGTACGCGGTCCATGATCGCCATCGAGGGACCGCGGCCGAAGGGGGCACGGCCGGTGCCGGCGTAGGCGACCGTGGCCGCCCACGAGTGGACGTCGGAGGGCTCCCGGGCGTCCTCGCCGTACAGGATCTCGGGGGCGAGGTAGCCCGGCGTGCCGAACAGCCAGCCGGTGTGGGTGAGGCGCGGGTCGTCGGCGACGCGGGCCAGCCCGAAGTCGATCAGGATCGGGGTGCGGCCCTCCATCAGCACGTTGGACGGCTTGACGTCGCGGTGGAGGACGCCGACGTCGTGGACGGACGCGATCCCCTCGGCGAGGCACTCGGCGAACCAGCGGAGGTCGTCGCCGCGGATCGGCCCCTCCTGCGCGACGTGCTCGTGCAGGCTCAGGCCGGGGACGTAGCGGGTGGCGACGTACGGGATGTCGCCCCAGGGGTCGGCGTCGACGATCTCGGCGACCCAGCGGCTGCGGATCCGGCCCAGGCTGCGGACCTCGCGCTCGAGCCGCTGCCGCGCCTCCTCGTCGCCCACGATGTGGGGGCGGAGCACCTTGAGCGCGACCCGGTGCCCGTCGGGTCGGCGGGCGAGGTGGACCACGCCCATCCCACCCTCGCCGAGCCGGGCGAGCAGCGTGTAGTCGCCGACCCGCATCCCCGCGGGTGCGGACTCGGGTCGAGGCGCACTGGTCACCCCTGCAGGTTACGGGCCGCGCCGCGCCGACGCGCGCAGGCGCGAGCCCCACGCCGCGCGTCCCCGACAGGGCGACCCGGCCGACGACTCTCCGGCGCCCGTGGATCCACCCTCACTGGATCGGATCCAGAGGCGGGTCAGCAGACGCGGTGCATCCAGCCGAAGGTGTCCTCGGCGCGGCCGTACTGGATGTCGACCAGCGACTGGCGCAGCCGCATCGTGAGGTCGGTGCTGGGCGGGGCCGGGGTCTCGCGGTCCCTGCTGCGCAGCGTGCCGACCGGGGTCACCACGGCCGCGGTGCCGCAGGCGAAGATCTCGACGATGTCGCCGGAGTCCACGCCGTCGCGCCACTCGTCGATGGAGAACTTCCGCTCCTCCACCGGGTGGCCGAGCTTGCCGGCGAGCTCGATGATGCTGGCACGGGTGATCCCCTCGAGGATGGTCCCGGTCTCCGGGGTCACGATCCGGCCGTCGGCGTGCACGAAGTAGAGGTTCATGCCGCCGAGCTCCTCGACGTACCGGCCCTCCTGGCCGTCGAGGAAGACGACCTGGTCGCAGCCCTGGTCGATCGCCTCCTGCTGGGCGACGAGCGAGCTGGCGTAGTTGCCGCCGGTCTTGGCCGCGCCCATGCCGCCGCGGCCGGCGCGGGTGTAGTCCTCGCTGAGCCAGAGCGTGACCGGCTTGACGCCGCCCTTGAAGTAGGCGCCGGCCGGGCTCGCGATCACCATGAAGGTCACGTGCTGCGCGGGGCGGACGCCGAGGAACTTCTCGCTCGCGAACATGAAGGGGCGCAGGTAGAGGCTCTTCTCCCCCTCGCTGCCCGGCACCCAGCGCTGGTCCTGGGTCACCAGGGCGTCGACGGCCGCGACGAAGTCGTCCTCCGGCAGCGCCGGGAAGGCGAGTCGCGCGGACGAGCGGACCATGCGGCGCGCGTTCTCCTCGGGGCGGAAGGTCCAGACCGAGCCGTCGGCGTGGCGGTAGGCCTTCATGCCCTCGAAGGTCTCCTGCGCGTAGTGCAGCACCGCCGTGGCGGGGTCGAGCGTCAGCGGGCCGTAGGGCTCGATCCGCGCCGCGTGCCAGCCGTCGGCGGGCGTCCACTCGACCGTGAGCATGTGGTCGGTGAAGTGGGTGCCGAAGCCGGGACTGGCCAGGATCTCCGCGAGCCGTGCGTCGCCGACCGGGGTGTCGTTGGCGGTGGTGCTGATGCGCATGGGGTCAACCTATCCGAGGTCTGCGGGGGTCGGTCAGGGGTCGATCGTCGGCCGTTGGTTTCCCCGCTCAGGCGAGGAAATCGAACGGTCACACCCCCGCCGACCCGCTCAGAGGCCGGAGGCGATCGCGTCGCCGACCTCGGCGGTACGCCGGGGCGCGCCCGGTACTCGGTCGGCGAGGTCGGCCAGCACCGCCTTCTCGACGCGGGCCGCGGCGTCGGCGTGGCCGAGGTGGTCGAGCAGCAGCGCTGCCGACAGGATCGCGGCGGTCGGGTCGGCCATCTGCTGCCCGGCGATGTCGGGCGCAGAGCCGTGCACCGGCTCGAACATGGAGGGCGCCGTGCGGTCGGGGTTGATGTTGCCGCTGGCGGCCAGCCCGATGCCGCCGGTGACGGCGGCGGCGAGGTCGGTGACGATGTCGCCGAACAGGTTGTCGGTGACGATGACGTCGAAGCGCGCCGGGTCGGTGGACAGGAAGATCATCGCGGCGTCGACGTGGAGGTAGTCCACCGTGACGTCGGGGAACTCCGGGGCCACCTCGGCCACGATCCGGCTCCACACCGCACCGGCGTGCACGAGCACGTTGGTCTTGTGGACCAGGGTGAGCTGGCGCCGCGGTCGGGCCGCCGCCCGGGCGAACGCGTCGCGCACGACGCGCTCGACGCCGAACGCGGTGTTGACCGAGACCTCGGTCGCCACCTCGTGCGGCGTACCGACGCGCAGCGCTCCGCCGTTGCCGGTGTAGGGACCCTCGGTGCCCTCGCGGACGACCACGAAGTCGACCTCGCCCTTCTCGAGGACGGAGTCCGCGAGCGGGGTCTGCACGCCGGGGAAGATCCGCGACGGCCGGAGGTTGACGTAGTGGTCGAGCGCGAAGCGCAGCCTCAGCAGCAGGCCGCGCTCCAGGATCCCCGGAGGCAGGTTCGGGTCACCCGGCTTGCCGCCGACCGCCCCCAGCAGGATCGCGTCGTGCCCGCGGACCTCCTCGAGCACGCTGTCGGGCAGCACCTCGCCGGTGGCGAGGTAGCGCTCGGCCCCGAGGTCGTAGCTGGTCTGCTCGAAGGTCGCGTCGCCGACGGCGCCGAGCACCTTGAGGGCCTCGCGGGTCACCTCGGGTCCGATGCCGTCGCCGCCGATGACCGCGATCCGGTGGGAAGTCGTCATGGGCGCGAGGTTAGTTGTCGTCGGGACGCTGGCCGCCGTTGTCCCGCAGGTCGAGCGAGGCCTGCACCGCCTCGTGGCTGTGCGGGTGCTCCGGGCGGTGCTTGGCGGGGCCCCAGTCGGGGTACATGTCGTACATGGCGTGAACTCCTGGAAGTGGCTGTGTGGTGGTCGTCGAGGACGTCCTCCGCGGCGGGGCCACCCCACGCGGTCACGGGTCACGTGACGGGGCGGGGTGCCAGTCCAGGAGAGATGCGGGTCGCGCGATGAATCCGGCGTACCCGCCGCGGAGGCTGAGGCTCGTTCTTCTTGATCAGTGGGCCCGCAACGCCGAACTCCGCGGCGAGGTGGCCCGCTGTCAGGCCTCGCCGCGGCAGTCGATGAGTACGAACACGCTCCGCATGGTGGGGACACCGTACGACGGCTTCGCGGCACGCGCGACCGGAATCCGCAGGCTGTTCGACATACGAGACAGCCGTATCGGGATGGAAGACTCGGCCCCATGAGCGCACCCCCCGACCTCCCCGACGTGGTCCGCCGCGCCTTCGACGTGTCCCGGCGCTCCGGTTACGTCTCCTTCTGCCGCAACGAGACCGGTCGGCTGCTGGCCACGCTGGCCGCGACCCGGACCGGCACGCTCGCGGAGTTCGGCACCGGCACCGGCGTCGGCACCGCCTGGCTGCGCTCCGGCGTCCGCGGCGACGCACACATCCTCACCGCCGAGCTCGACCCGAAGCTGGCCGGTGCCGCCGCGGAGATCTTCGTCGACGACCCGCAGGTCGAGGTCCGGGCCGCGGACTGGTCGACCCTGATGGACGCCGGCCCGTTCTCCCTGCTCTACCTCGACTCGGGTGACCCGAAGTCGGTGCGGGTCGACGCTGTCGCCGACCTCGTCGAGGAGGGCGGGATCGTGGTGCTCGACGACTTCACGCCGTGCGAGATGTGGCCGCCGATCACCTACGGCCGCGTCGACACGCTGCGTGAGGAGTGGCTCTCCGACGCCCGATTCACCACCGTCGAGGTGATGGTCGCCCCCGACGCCTCCACCCTCATCGCGACGAAGCGCTGAGCCCGAGGCTCCGGCGCACGCGCCGCCGGGCCAGCCACCAGCGACGGCGTACGGCGCGGCGCAGCCGGCTCGGCCGGGGACTGCGCAGCCGGACGTCGCGCAGCGTCACCGGACCGAGCTCCGCGGCCTGGCCGAGGAACAGCTCGGCGCACGCCAACGCGTCGCCGAGGGCGTCGTGGGGCCGGCCGGCCGGCATCCCGAACCGCTCGCGGGCGACCCAGAGCCGCAGCGCGCCCGGCGGCCACGGCTCGGGACCGCGTGAGCGCAGCAGCCGCTTCTGCAGCGCGAGGGTGCACACCACCGGGCCGCGGGGCATCCGCTCCCCCACCTCGCGGAAGGCCGCGCGCAGGAAACCGACGTCGAAGGGGGCGTGGTGGGCCAGCAACGCACGCCCCTCGAGGGCGCGGGACAGCTCGGCGAGCACCGCGGGGAGCGGGGTGCCGAGGGCGAGGTCCTCGCGGGTGAGGCCGTGGATGTCGGCGGCGGCACCGGGGTCGTCGCCGAGCACCACGAACCGGCGGGCGGCGGCGAGGTCGATCGTGTCGCCGTCGACGGGCACCCAGCCGACCGAGACGACCCGGTCGCGCCCGGCGACCAGGCCGGTGGTCTCCACGTCGACGGCGAGCAACCGCAACCCGGAGGCTGTGGCAGATCCGGCGCCCACCCCACGGACGAGCAGCAGCGCGTCGTCGGTCACGCGGCGCCCCTCCACCGCACCGGAGCGGACCAGCACCACGTCGTCGCCGGCCGGCAGCACCGCGCCGCGGGGCCGGTAGGTCAGCGCCAGTCCGTCGGGTGACCACGCGACGCCCCGGGACGCGAGGAAGCCGCGCAGGTCGGCGAGCTCGAGGTCCAGGGGCACGGGGCCATCATGCCCACGGGGTCAGACAGGGTCGGTGGAGGCGGGGCCGTCCGGCCCGTCAACCGGCCTGGTGACGGGCCTGTCGACGGGCACCACCGTCCAGGCCGGCAGCATCCGCTGCGCCAGCGGCCCGATGGCGAGCGCGTAGACGACCGTCCCGATGCCGAGCGCACCGCCGAGCAGCAGCCCGATCACGACCACCGTGACCTCGAGGCCGGTGCGGATCAACCGCAACGAGCCGCCCGTACGCCGCGCGAGGCCGGTCATCAGCCCGTCGCGGGGCCCGCGTCCGAACTGGGCGCCGATGTACATCGCGGTGGCGAGCCCGTTGAGGACCACCCCGCCGAGCATCAGCCCGATCCGCCACCCGATCGCCTCCGGCGGGTCGAGCAGGGCCAGCGTGGCGTCCGCCGCGATCCCGACCACGACCGCGTTCGAGATCGTCCCCAGCCCCGGGACCTCGCGCAGCGGGATCCACAGCAGCAGCACCAGGAAGCTGAACAGCACGACCGCCTGGCCGAGGGTGATCGGCACGTGACGGATGAAGCCGGAGTGGAGCACGTCCCACGGCGCCAGTCCGAGGTCGCCGCGCACCATCAGCGCCAGCGAGACGCCGTAGAGCACCAGCCCGGCGTACAGCTGGACCAGCCGGCGGGGCAGCCGGCCGGCCCGCAGCTGGGCGACCGGTCCGAGGTCGGTCAGCGTGGGTCGCGTCGTCGCCAACCGGGGCTCACACCAGGCTGACGGCGCGCACGGCGATCGCGTCGATCGCATCCTCGATCTCGTCCAGCGTCTCCGCCGGGATCGAGGAGTCGACCGAGAGCGCCACCAGGGCGGAGCCGCCCTTGGCTGCCCGGGAGACCTGCATCCCGGCGATGTTGACGCTCGCGTCGCCGAGGATGCCGCCGACGGTGCCGACCATGCCGGGGCGGTCCTCGTAGGTGAAGAACGCGAGGTGGTCGGTGGGCTCGAGGTCGACGTCGAAGCCGTTGACCTCGACCAGCCGCTCGCGCTGCGCGATGCCCACGAGGGTGCCGCTCACGGAGACCTGCGAGCCGTCGGCGAGGGTGCCGCGGATGGTGATCAGGTTGCGGTGGTCGGGGCTCTCGGACTCGGTCACCAGCCGGACGGCCGTGCCGCGCTCGGCGGCGAGCAGCGGCGCGTTGACGTAGGAGACCTGCTCCTCGACGACGTCGGAGAAGACGCCCTTGAGGGCCGCGAGCTCGAGCACCTTGACGTCGAACTCGGTGATCTCGCCGCGCACCTCGACGTCGAGCTGCTGGGCGACCTCGCCGGCGAGGCCGGTGAAGATCCGGCCCAGCTTCTCGGTCAGCGGCAGGCCGGGGCGCACGTCCTCGGCGATCACGCCGCCCTGGACGTTGACCGCGTCGGGGACGAGCTCACCGGACAGCGCGAGCCGGACCGACTTCGCGACCGCGATGCCGGCCTTCTCCTGGGCCTCGTCGGTGGAGGCGCCGAGGTGGGGCGTGGCCACCACGTTCTCGAGCTCGAAGAGCGGGCTGTCGGTGCAGGGCTCGGTGGCGAAGACGTCGAGGCCGGCGGCCGCGATCCGACCGGTCTTCAGCGCGTCGTACAACGCGGCCTCGTCGACGATGCCGCCGCGGGCGGCGTTGACGAGGACGAGCTGCGGCTTGGCGCGCGCGAGCTCGTCGGCACCGATCAGGCCGACCGTCTCGGAGGTCTTGGGGAGGTGGACGCTCATGAAGTCGGCCTCGGCGAGCAGCGTGTCGAGGTCGACGAGGCGTACGCCCATCTGCGCGGCGCGGCCGGCCTGGACGTAGGGGTCGTAGGCGATCACGTTCATGCCGAAGGCGGAGAGCCGCTGCGCGACGAGGACGCCGATCCGCCCGAGGCCGACGATGCCGACGGTCTTCTCGTAGAGCTCGATGCCGGTGTACTTCGAGCGCTTCCACTCACCACCGCGCAGCGCCGCGTGGGCGGGGCTGACGTGGCGGGCGGCCGCGAGCATCAGCGCGACGGCGAGCTCGGCGGCGCTGACGATGTTGGAGGTCGGGGCGTTCACGACCATCACGCCGGACTGCGTCGCGGCCTTGACGTCGACGTTGTCGAGGCCGACCCCGGCGCGCGCGATCACCTTGAGACGGCCGGCGGCGGCGAGCGCCTCGGCGTCGACCTTGGTCGCTGACCGCACCAGGATCGCGTCGACGTCGGCGATCGCGGGCAGCAGCTCGGCGCGGTCGGCGCCGTCGCAGGTGCGGATCTCGAAGTCCGGGCCCAGCGCCTCGACGGTGGCGGGGCTGAGCTCCTCGGCGATGAGCACGACGGGCTTGGCCGGGTCAGTAGCAGTCACAGCGGGTCCTCGGGTTGCAGTGGGTGGAATCGAGCTGCAGGACGATCTTGAGGCGCACGACGCTGTGCCCCGCCAGCGTACCCCTCACTCCCGGGCCCGACGCATCCGCGTTCGGGGGTTGG
>CAVWGQ010000024.1:0-13764 GCA_963754575.1 uncultured Actinomycetota bacterium
GCAGGAGCAGCCGGGTAGGCCGCGGTCACGGTGAAGCCGCCGGACTGGGACAGGATGGTCCCGGAAGCGCTGACGAGGGCCCAACGGCCCACTCCGGCAGGACCGGCGGGGCCGGACGTGAGCACGCCGTCCTTGAAGTCGCGCTCCTTGAGCGAGCCGTTGCGGATCTTGTTGGACCCGATCGAGTCGCCCTTGACGTCGCGGCCCTTGAGGGTGCCGTCCTTGACGTCGTTGGACTGGATCGAGTTGTTCCTGATGTCGTCGGAGCCGATCAGGCCGGCGGCGTACGACGTACCGGTGGAGGCCACCACGAGGGCCATGATCGAGACCGCCATGGAGGGGGAGGGGCGGCGGAGACTGGGGAGGCGCATGGGTTCGAACCCTTCGTCGGCAAGGCCGCCGGGGATCGACGGCTGTGGGAAGTGTTCGGAGTGATGCGGATCACGGATGGTGCGACTTTGGGATGAACTGCGACTCGGGGCAGGTTGGCGCCCGCTGGCAGGCTGGAGCGCATGGGAATCATGAAGAAGGCAGGGGCCTTCGCGGTCGCCAAGAAGGTCTACGACGAGGCACGCAAGCCGCACAACCAGGCCAAGATCAAGAGTGCGGTCCGCAAGGTGCAGGAGCGCCGCCAGCGTCCCCGCTGACCGCGCTCACCGGAGCCGGCGCCTGGGCCGGTGCGCCCAGGCGAAGCCGGCCAGCCCGAGGAGGACGGGCCAGAGCGCGAGCCGCTCGAGCGCCCCACCAGCCCGGTCGTCCCCGGAGACGATGAAGCCCACCGCAGCGGCGGCGGTCACCGCGCCCGTCGCGAGCAACGCCTTCGACAGGCGCGGTCGCTCCTCCCGGACGCGCCACCCGAGCAGCAGCAGCGCGAGCGGCTGGCCGACGAACAGCGGCGTCGCGGCGATCGCGTGGAGCGTGGCGTCCTGGTCGAGCGGCGCCAGCCCGGTGGCGTACGAGCTCACGCCCGACACCACGAGCAGGCCGGTCACCCACGGTCCGAGCGGCCTCATCAGCAGCAGCGCGCCGCCGGCGAGCAGCACGCCGTAGGCCATGAAGGAGCCGTTCATCACCTCGTGGCGCGGCGAGCAGTACGCCGCCGAGCAGCCGACCTCGCCCAGCTTGCTCACCGAGTCGGACACGAAGCTGTAGCCGCCCGTGGTCGCGGCGGCGGTGACGACCTCGGTCGCGATGTAGGTCGGTCGCAGCAGGAACGCGAGCGCGCCGAGCTGGGCGGCGCGGGTGGGGGCGTCGGTCACGCGGTCAACCTAGCCTTGGCCGCATGGACCTCGACCGCTTCGTCGACGCGCAGGCCGGGACGTACGACCGGGCGCTGGCCGAGCTCCGCGCCGGCCGCAAGACCAGTCACTGGATGTGGTGGATCTTCCCGCAGGTGGCCGGGCTCGGGATGAGTGCCACGTCGAAGGCGTACGAGATCGCCGACCTCGACGAGGCGCGGGCCTACCTGCGCCACGACGTCCTCGGACCGCGCCTCCTCGAGTGCTGTCGCGCACTGCTCGACCTCGAGGACGTCAGCGCCGAGCGGGTGCTCGGGCTCGGTCGACGCGATGAAGCTGCGCTCGTCGATGACGCTCTTCGCGTACGCCGACCCGGCGGAGGGCACCTTTCGCGAGGTGCTGGACCGCTTCTACGGCGGCGCCGAGGACGAGCGGACGGTCGCGCTCCTGGTCTGAGCCCGTACCACCGCAAGGGGTGGGCGCACGGTTGTGGCGTGCGCCGATCCGGCGTACGACTGGAACATGACCACCACACCGATGGAACCCGAGTCCGACCCGCAGGTCGTCCCGTCCGGCGACCCCTGGCCGATCGACCCCGTCGAGGTGCCCGACCCGCCGGAGCCGCAGACCGACCCGCAGACCCGGCCCGACGGCACTCTGTAGCCCGACTGCCCGCGTGCCTATGCTCGCCCCATGACCATCCAGCAGCCCGCCGAGCTCACCCACGCAGCCATGCTCGGCCTCGGCGTCCACCGGCCCGAGCGGGTCGTGACCAACGACGAGATCTGCGAGGTGCTCGACTCCTCCGACGAGTGGATCCAGACCCGGTCGGGGATCCGCACGCGGCGCTTCGCCGGTGAGGGCGAGACCCTGATCGGGATGTCGATCAGCGCGTCCGAGCGGGCGCTGGCGGCGGCCGGGGTGGACGCGAACCAGATCGGCTGCGTCATCGTGGCCACGTCCACGCACCCCGAGCACACCCCGGCCTCGGCGCCGCAGGTCGCGACCGCGCTCGGCATCACGGCGGCTGCGTTCGACATCTCCGCGGGCTGCGCCGGCTTCTGCCACGCGCTCAACCTGGCCGCATCGATGGTGCGCTCGGGCGCCGAGTCGCACGTCCTCGTGGTCGGCGTCGAGCAGCTCAGCCGGTTCATGGACCCGACCGACCGCGGCACCGCCTTCATCTTCGCCGACGGCGCCGGTGCGGTCGTGGTCGGACCGTCGGACGCGGCCGGCATCGGCCCGACCGCCTGGGGCTCCGACGGGTCGCAGGCGCACGTGATCACCCAGACGCCGAGCTGCATGGGCGTGCGCGACCACACCGCCGCCGACCACCCCGTCGTCCAGATGGAGGGCACCGCCGTCTTCCGCTGGGCGCCGTTCGCGATGGCGAAGGTCGCCCACGAGGCGCTCGGCCTCGCCGGCATCGGCGTCGACGACCTGGACGCGTTCATCCCGCACCAGGCCAACCTGCGGATCACCCAGACGCTCGCCAAGAACATCGGGCTCCCCGACTCCGTCGCGGTCGCGACCGACGTCATCGACTCCGGCAACACGTCGGCCGCCTCCGTGCCGCTCGCGATGGAGGCGATGATCCGCCAGGACGAGGCCTCGGCGGGCGACACGGCCCTCCTCATCGCGTTCGGTGCGGGGTTGAGCTACGCCGGCCAGGTCGTGACGCTGCCGCCTCTCGGCTGAGGCTCCGCGATGGGTCCGGCTCGACGTCAGGTGCGGCTGCGCAGCGGCGACACGGTGTGGATCCGGCCCGTCCGCAGCACGGATGCCGCAGAGCTGCAGCGCGCCTTCGCGCTGATGAGCGAGGAGTCGCAGTACCGGCGTTTCCTCACCGGCACGCCGCGACTGACCGACGACCAGGCGGCCTACTTCACCGCAGTCGACCATGTCGACCACGAGGCGTACGTCGCGCACTCCTCGCAGCACGAGACGTACATCATCGGGGTCGCGCGCTTCATCCGCTATCCGGCGGCTCCCGACGACGCCGAGCTGGCCGTCACGGTCGCGGACTCGTGGCACCGCCGCGGGCTCGCCACCGTCCTGGTGAGGATGCTGGGCGAGCGCGCGATCGAGGTGGGGGTCACGCGCTTCCGGGCCGAGATGATGTCTGACAACGAAGCGGTCCTCCGCCTCCTCCGGAGCGCCGGCCTCACCGGCGAGGTGGTGGCCGGCGAGCTGACGAGCGGCTACGTCGACCTCGTCCCACCTCCCAGCGAGGAGCGCTGACCCCGCGAGGTGGCTCGGAACCGATCCAGCCGGTCAGGCCCGCTGCATGGCACTCATCATGTGGTCCAGCACCTCGGTGTGCTCGCGAGCCGGGCTGAAGAGGATCACCTCGGCGTCCTCGACGACCCGGACGCTGTGTCCGGGCGGCCAGTGGAACAGGTCTCCGCCCGTGCAGGTGTCCGCAGACCCGTCGGTGTAGTCCACGACGAGTCCTCCGGAGATGACGTAACCCCAGTGGGGGGACTGACAGGCGTTGTCGGTGAGCCCGTGGAGCAGGGGCGCGATGTCGGTGCCGGTGGCGAGCGAGAAGAACTCGCCAGCGATCTGCCCGAACCCGGTGGCGTCGCCGAACTCGGGAAGCTGGCGGGCGGTGGCGCCGGGCACGTCGAACTTGACGGGTACGTCCTGCTGGGAGATGCGCATGATGATCGGTTTCCCTTCGTCGAGATGGTGCGTTCACCAGTGAGGCGTGACATCGGCTGTCACATCGGCACAAAGCCGCCGGGAGACGCTCGGGCCGACCGGCTTCGGTGTCACACTCGGTGTCGTGGACTCCGAGGGAGCACTGGCCGCGGCAGGGCGCGCCATCGCGCTCGGCCGGTGGGACGAGGCACTGTCTGCACTGGACGCTGAACCGGTGGCGGCTGCCGACCCGCGCGGGCTGGAGCTGCGCGCCCGGGCTGCCTACGGTGCGGGTGACCCCGAGGGGTCGATCGGCTCCTGGGAGGCGTTGTACGCCCGTCAGCTCGACGCCGGCGACACGATGGCGGCCGCCGAGGCGGCCGCCATGGTGGCGATGTACATGATGATCGACACCGGACTGATGTCCCCGATCCGGGGCTGGCTGCGGCGCGCCGAGCGCCTCGTCGGTGACGGCGACCGGGCACCGGTGCACGCGGTGACAGCGATGGTTCGCACCTACGAGCGGCTGTGGTGTGGGGACATGCGCGGGGCCGGGGCCAGCGCCGACCGGGCGATCGAGCTGGGCGAACGCCACCACGTCCCCGCGGCGGTGCTCATCGGGAGCGTCGCACGGGCCAGGCTGCACATCTTCGACGGGAACACCGACGAGGGAATCGACATCCTGGACGACGTGGCGATCACCCTCCTGTCCGGAGACGTGGACGCCATGACGTCCGGGATGGCCTACTGCGAGCTGATCTGCGCCGCTCAGGGGTTGTCCCTCTACGACCGGGCAGGGGAGTGGACCCAGGCCATGGAGCACTGGCGTCACACATCCGCCTTCGGGGGGTTCGGCGGCCGGTGCCGGGTCCATCGCGCGGAGATGCTCCGCCTCACCGGGCCGGGCGACCGCGCCGAGGAGGAGGCACTCGGGGCCTGCGAGGAGCTGCGTCCGTGGATGCGTCGCGAGTTCGGGTGGCCCCTGACCGAGCTCGGCAACATCCGGCTGCGCAAGGGCGACCTCGCCGGCGCCGAGGAGGCGTTCGTCGCCGCGCACGAGAACTCGTGGATGCCGCAGCCGGGTCTGGCGCTGCTGCGGCTATACCAGGGCGACGTCGTCACGGCGACCGACCTCATCAGCGATGCCCTCGAGAAGCCCTACGACGTCCCGTCCAAGGAGCGACCGCCCTACGGTGCGTTGCGCCGGGCCCCACTTCTCGATGCACAGGTCGAGATCGCCGTCGCAGCCGACGACACCAGCACGGCCAGCCGGGCCGCCCACGAGCTGCAGTCCATCGCCGACACGTTCGGCAGTGCGGCCCTGGTCGCCAGTGCGGCCCATGCACGAGCGCGGGTGGCTCTCACAGAGGGCAGCCACCAGGAGGCCGTCGAGGCCGGCGAGCGCGCCCTCGCCGCGTGGATCGAGCTGGGTGCCCCCTTCGAGGCGGCCGTGGTCCGGATGACGCTCGCACCGGCCCGCGAGCGCTGCGGCAACCACGAGGGTGCCCGGATGGACCGGGAGGCCGCCCGTCGTGCTTTCGAGGCCTACGGCGCCATCGGGTGGGCCGAGCGTGCCTCGCGTCCGTCCGGCGTGGTCGCCGGCACGCACCCTGTCGCTGCGCCCCCGCCGACCAGCACCTTCCGCCGCGAGGCCGACACGCGGACCCTCGGCTTCGACGGCTGCACCGTGGTGGTCCACGACCTGCTCGGGATGCGCTACCTCGAGCGTCTCCTGGCCGAACCCGGCCGCGAGTTCCATGCCCTGGACCTCATCGCGGTCGAGAACGGGTCGGTGCCGCGTCCGCGGCACTTCGACGACGAGGCCGGACGCGGGGGCACGGGGGATGCCGGGTGTCACCTCGACCCTCAGGCACGCGAGGCCTACCGGCGTCGTCTCCTCGACATCGACGAGGACATCGAGGACGCCACTCGCAACAACGACGTCGGACGGATCGCACTCGCGCGGGCTGATCGCGAGTTCCTGGTCAACGAGCTCTCCCGCGCCGTCGGTCTCGGGGGGCGCTCGAGGCGGGCGGCCTCGACCGTCGAGCGTTCCCGCACCAGCGTCACCCGCACCCTGCGCTACGCCATCGCACGCATCGCGCTGCACCACGCGCCGCTCGGTGAGCATCTCCGGCACGCGGTGTCCACCGGCGTGTACTGCGTCTACCGGCCGGATCCCCGTACCCCCATCCACTGGGAGGTCTAGTCACCCGGCGGCTCACAGCTGCGCAACGTAGACCGTGCTGGCCGACTCGCCTCCGGTGATCGGATTGGCGAACGTGACCACGTGCGTCGTGCGCCGTGCGAAGACCGCGTCGAGGCAGGCGCCGAACTCCGGGTCGGGGGGATCGTCGGACCACAGCCCGAACACCCCGCCCGGAGCGAGGATCTCCGCGAGCCGGGTCAGGCCGTCAGGTGTGTAGAACGCCCCGTGGCTGGGGTGGAGCAGGTGCTGCGGGGAGTGGTCGACGTCGAGCAGCACCGCGTCGTACGACGCGCGCGCGGTCGAGCCCGACGCCACGAGCGCGAAGAAGTCGCCGTGGACCAGGTCGCACCGCGGGTCGGCGGTCAGTCCCCTGGTCTCGGGGAGCAGGTCGCGGCGGTGCCAGTCGATGACGGCCGCGACCGCGTCGACCACCTGCGCCTGGACGACCCGTGGATCCTCGAGTGTCGCGCGCAGGGTGTAGCCCAGGCCCAACCCGCCGATCAGGACCCGCAGGTCCCGGTCGGGGTCGCCGATGCGGGCAAGGGTCAGGTGGGCCAGCTCCTGCTCGACGACCGTGAAGAGGCTCGACATCAGGAACTCGTCGTCGATCTTCACCTCGTAGACGTCGTGGCCGACGACGGAGTCGAAGCGACGGCGCAGGCTGATGACACCGATCGAGGTCTCGGTGGCGTCCAGCTCTTCGATGCGCATGCCCCACAGGGTCGCAGGTGCGGCACCCGTCAGCGCCGGACCATCACCTCGTCGAGCAGTTTGCGCTCGAGCGCGGGCACGGTTGCTGTGGGTGCGGGATAGCCGACCGGCACCAGCAGGAACCCCCGCTCCTCCGGGGGGCGACCGAGGATGTCGTTGAGGAACCGCATCGGGCTCGGGGTGTGGGTCAGAGTGGACAGGCCGGCGAGGTGCAGTGCCGCGAGCAGGAAGCCGACCGCGATGCCGACCGACTCCTTGGCGTAGTAGGGAAGCGGCGAGTGCGGGCCGCGGTGGACCTCGAAGACGGCGATCAGTCCGGGCGCGGTCTCCAGGAACGGCTTGTCGGCGTCGGTGCCGAGTGGTCCCAGGGCGGCCAGCCACTCGTCCGAGGCACGCCGTCCGTAGAACTCGCGCTCCTCGGCCTCTGCCGCCTCCCTGAGCCGCGCCCGCGCGTCGCGGTCACTCACGATCACGAACCGCCACGGCTGCACGTGAGCGCCGCTCGGTGTTGTCGCGGCGGCCCGGATCGCCTCCTCCAGCACGCCGTCGGGGATGAGCCGGTCGTCGAAGTCGCGCACCGACCGTCGTCGCGCCAGGTCGTCGGCGAACGTCTCCGAGGAGGACGCCCTGGACCACGTCTTCGGCGTGACCACGATCCTCGACCAGACGGCCGAGGACATCCTCCAGTGCAACCCGCGCTTCCTGACCCGGTCGAAGAACTTTCCGGGGTTCTTCTCCTTCGGCCCGAGATCGTGCCGATGGCGGAGGTGCTCGAGCGCTTCACCTCGATCGGAGACGTCGAGGTGTCCACGGTGGTCAACGGCGACCAGGTCCGCACCAACACCGTCGAGCACATGCGCTACAGCCCGGCCTTCCTCGTGGCTTTCCACAGCGCCGTGATGCCGCTCTTCCCCGGCGACATCATCTCCACCGGCACGCCCGGTGCGATCCACGTCCGGTCGGACGACGTCGCGGAGTGCCGGATCCCCGGCATCGGCCACCTGGTCAACCCGGTGGTCGACGCCTAGAGGCTCTCCCGGGCCTGCTGGACGGCCTGCCCGAGCGCCAGGCCCAGGGCCTCGGCCTCGTCGAGGGTGAAGGTGACGGACTCGCCGAGCTCACCGCGGTACACCTCGACGACCGGCGTGTGTCCGGGCCGGCGCTGCAGGTAGAGGTGGACGGTCTCGCGCCTCCACTCGTCGTCGGCGACCTCGACGAGCGGACGGCGGGTCAGCTCGACCTCGACCGTCGCGCCCCGGCAGACCTGGTCCTCGGGGAACGGTGCGTCGGTGTGGCCGGTGCCGTCGATGCACCAGCTCGCGCACGCGACGGCCGGGAGGCCGGCGGCGACGAAGGGAGCGGCTGTGGCGGCTGGAGCGGTGGGCGTCATGAGGGCCTTTCACGCGTCCCGAGGGGCGGGGTTCTCGACATTCAACTCCCGATCCGGCGTCAGGGGTACGGGGCGCCCACCCCTCGGGAGGGGTGGCTCAGGACGAGGACGCGGCCAACCGCTCGGCGACGACCGCCCAGACGTCGGGGTCGACGCCCATCCCGATGTGGGTCGAGGACACCTCGACGTGCTCGACGCCCGGGGTCGCGCGGTCGATGCAGGCCTGCCACGCGACGACGCCGTCGCGGCGCGAGAACATCACCGTCAGCGGGACGCTGATCGGCGACCTCGCGTCGAGCCTCCGCGCGACCTTCGCCGCATCGGCGTCGACGCCCGCACCGCGCCCGTAGGCACGGGCGATCGAGGTGTGCGCCGCTCCACCGGCGACGGGCGTGCCGTAGGTGACCACGCGTCGTACGGCGTCGGGGTGACGGCGCGCGACCTCGCGCGCGATCACCCCGCCCAGGCTCCAGCCGACCAGAGATGCCGATGCGCCGGCCGCGTCGACGAGGTCGAGCACGCGGGCGGACAGCCGCTCGACGTCGCGCCTCGGGTCGCCGGTGTTGGTGCCGAAGCCCCAGCCGCGGGCGTCGTACCCGAGGCGCCGCAGGTAGGCACGCAGCGGCGCGCCGGACAGCTCAGGTGCCCGCCAGCCGGGGATGTCGATCACGAGGTGGCCGTCGCCGCGCCGCGCCGACGCCAGCCGTGGGACCGCACCGATGAGGCGGGCGGCGGCCAGCGGCGAGGTGAGCTCGCCGAGCGTCGCCCAGGTCGGCGGCGGACCGCTCGGACCGGAGAGGGCGTCGACATCGGCCGCCGTGCGCGCCCGCGAGCGGAGTCCGGTGAGGCCGAGCAGGGGAGTCATGGCTCGACCGTACGGCCCGCGCGGGCGTCGGGACCAAGGTCCCGAGGAGGTGCGGACGATGGCGTAGGCGCCCCCTCCGGTCCACCAGTTCGTGGACCGCGCACCCCGGGGGCAGCTCGCGACCCGAGGCGCGGGCGAGCACCAAGGTGCGCCCACTCCGGCGGCGTACGTCGCGAGGCTGCCGGCATACCTGCGGAGGTCGACGTCGTCACCGGTGTCGTAGCCGGAGGTGCCGCGGGAGAGGGAAGGCATGCGACCCCTGACGCCGCTACCGGGCGGTCGTGTCGCGATCTCGCGATCCGGGAACACGACCGTCCGGTGGCACGTGCCCGATGGATCAGTCCTCGGCCGACAGCTGGCCGCGGATCGCGCCGTTGGGGTACTCGGCGTTGTGCACGTTGACGTAGTAGTCCTCGGGGTTGGCCAGGATGTCCGCCACCGTCTGCGCACCGTTGAACTTGCCCATCTCGCCCTCGGTCAGGCAGTCGGCGGCATCGCCGTCGCCGGGCGCGGCGAGGTTGACCACGACCGGGCCGTTGGTCCCGGCAGCTCCCTTGTGGATGTGCGCAGCCATGGCCGTGTCGATCTTGTCGACCGTGAGGACGTAGCACAGGGTGGTCGGGTCGCCGTCGATGCCGAACACGTAGGCCGCGCCCGTCCCGTTGGGGTCGCCGGCGATGCGGCTGCCGGCGCCGATCTCCGCACGACCGTCGAGGTCGGCCTCGAGCACGGTGTTGGTGTGGCCTGCGACGGCCATGCCCATGGGCACGACCGCGGCGGTGACGGCCGCTGCGGCGACCGCTGCGGCGATCGCGACGCGCTTCTGCTTGCTGTCGAACATGTGAGCCTCCCGGCGGGTTGATGAGCTTCCTCCCGGTGTTCGTGACCCAGGTCACAGCGGATGCCTCAGGTTCGTCGAAGATCTCTTTCAGAGAGGGAGGGACGCCTCGACGTGCCCACCACTCCCGGTGGCTGAGGCGCGCAGCGTGCCGCCGACCTGGAGGGCACGCTCGCGCATCGACGAGATGCCGACTCCCGGCGTCCACTCGGCCCTGGACCGCCCGTCGTCGCGCACGTCGAGGACGAGCGCTCCGTCGCGGACGCAGAGCTCCACTCGTGCCGTCGTTGCCGCCGCGTGCCTGGCCGCGTTGGCGAGGGCCTCGACGACGATGCGGTACGCCGCGACCTCGGTCGCTGCCGACAGCGCGGGCAGGTGGTCGTCGACGTCGACCGCGACCGTCAGTGGCGTACCCGACGAGGAGTGCAGCGTCGCCGCGTGCTGCCGGACCGCGCCGACGAGGCCGAGCTGGTCGAGTGCGGGCGGCCGCAGCCCCTCGACGAGACGGCGGATCTCGGCTATCGCCGCGGCAGTGTCGGTGCGCAGGCCGACGAGCAGGGCGTCGGCGCGGTCGGGGTCGGCGCGGAGCTGGTTGCGGGCCGCGTCGGTCGCGAAGGCGACGCCGCTGAGGGTCGGGCCGAGCCCGTCGTGCAGGTCGCGCCGCAGCCGCCGGCGCTCCTCCTCGACGGCGGTGACGGTGGCCTCGCGCGACTCCCGCAGGTCGCGGCTCATCGCCTGGGCGCGCAGGGTCTGGGCGAGCAGCGGCGCCACGATGCGCAGCACGTCCTCGTCGGCCGACGAGAGCGAGAGGTCGCCCGCGCGCAGCCCGACCACGACCTCGCCGACCTCGTCCTCGCCGAGCCGGAGGGGCAGGACACGCGTGTGCGTCACCGCGGTGCCCGAGGACGCGAGCACCTCGCCGCCGGCCCGGATGCTGGCGTAGGGCAGCACCAGCGCCTCGCGGACGGCGGCGAGCGCGAGGGCGGGATCCTCCCCGATCCGGTCGGCGACCGAGGTGGCGGCCGTGAGCGGATCGGGTCGGTCGCCGAACAGCAGCTGGTCGACGACGCCGCGCAGCAGCACCTGCAGGGGTCGTACTCCGAAAGCGAGCAGCGCGCAGACGATGACCACGGGAGTGGGGGCGAGGGGTCGGCCGCTCGCCAGCTCCGTCGCCGAGACGATCCCGACAGCGACGGCCAGGTAGGCGAGAAAGACGGTCGTCGAGACCACGGCGCGGGTGACGAGCCCGCGGACGTCGACGACCTCCGGTCGGACCACGCCGACCGCCATGGCGACCGGGCCGAGGACGAGTGTGCCGACGAAGAGCCACTCGATGTCCGTGCCGCCGTCGGTGTCCAGGGACTCCTCCAGGAACGTGACGAACCCGATGACGAGGCCGGCCGCGGTCCACGCCAGCGTGGTCCACGCGAGTGCGCGACGGTCCTCGGTCGAGCCCCGCTCGAAGGCCCACCAGGCGTGCACGAGCACGGCGCCGGCGACGGCGAAGGCGAGCGGCTCGAAGGCCGCCTCCCAGAGCGCGGCCAGCAGCCCGCCGCCGATAACCACCACGACGAGGACGAAGGACAGCGGGTCGCGCCACTCGAGGCGTGGGTACGCGACGACGGCGATCGGTAACGTCAGGCAGGCGGCGAGCAGGAAGACGAGCTCCGCCACGTCGCCGACGTCGAGCAGGACGAGGGCCGACCCCAGCAGGAGCAGCACTCCCGAGATGACGAGGGCGGCCGCCGCGACCCGGGCCCGGTGGCTCTGCCACACGAACCATCCGGATCCGGTGGTCACCAGGCCGAGCACCACGGCGGCTGCGACGAGGATCGTCACGATCCGCCCAGCCCGCCCTGACGGGCTCGTACGATCGCCGCGGAGCGGTCGGCGACCTCGAGCTTCACGAAGATCGAGGAGATGTGGTTGGCCACGGTCTTGGGGGAGAGGAAGAGCCGTTCGGCGATCTGCTGGTTGCGGACGCCGGCGGCCACGAGGTCGAGCACCTCGCGCTCCCGCGCTGTCAGCCCGGGGAACGGGTCGGCGACCGGCGGTGGTGCGGCGAAGTAGCCGAGCACCCGCTGCGCGACGCCCGGGCTGAAGATCGCCTCACCCGCGACGACCGCGCGGATGGCGCGGTCGATCTCGTCCTGCGCGGCGCCCTTGAGCAGGTAGCCCTGCGCGCCGGCCCGCATCGCGCCGAAGACGGTGTCGTCGTCGTCGAACATCGTCAGCACGAGCACGGCCACGCCGCTGACGGCCTCACGGATCCGCCGCGTCGCCTCGAGCCCGTCGATCCCCGGCATCCGGATGTCCATCAGCACCACGTCGGGTCGGGTCAGGACCACCTCGCGCACCCCGGCCTCACCGTCCATGGCCTCACCGACCACCTCGAACCCGGGCAGCGACGCGAGCAGCGCGCGCAGGCCGCCGAGCACGACCGGGTGGTCGTCGACGAGCACCACGCGGATCGGGTCCATGGAGCCATGGTCCCGCCTGCGGGCAGGCTTGTCCCGGGAGCGTGCACCTATTCCGCCCGGGAGATCTCCCGGATCATGGGGAACGTACGCCGATGCCGGCAGGTCTGCGCGGCAGCGAACGTGGTGCCACCAGCCACCACACCCGAGGAGCCAGCATGACCACCACCGCGACCACCCACAGCTCGACCGGCACCACCTGGAGCACGAAGAACAAGGTCGGGCTCGGCCTGGCGATCTTCTACGCCGTCACCAACATCCCGAGCGCCTTCGTCCCGGTCGACACCGGCGAGGAGGCGGGCCCGCCGATGGGCATCCTCGTCGTCTGCTCGGTCCTCGCGGTCGTCGCTCTCGTGGCCGCGGTCGTCGCGTGGCGCACGGGCAGCCGGCCCGCAGCCCGACTGACCGCCGCCAGCCTGATCATCGTCACGCTGACGTCCCTGCCGGCGTTCTTCGTCGACGTGCCCGCGGCCGTCAAGCTCGTGGTGGCGGCAGGCGTCGTGCTCACGATCGTGATGGTCGTGCTGATGTTCTCGCCGCCGAAGCGCGGCTGACGTCGGATCACCGGGGCGGGTCTAGGTGGCCAGCGAGCCACCGAAGATCTGCCAGGCGAGCGCCGACTTCGCGACCAGGCTGAGCACCAGGTAGGCCTTCTCGCCGAAGGCGTAGCTGCGCCACGGGCCCACCTGGCGGTACTGCAACCACTGGTTGAGCGCGAAGCTGTTGAAGAAGATGAAGAGCGACACGAAGATGCCCACCACGAAGCCGGGCACCTCCTCGGCGGCGACGAGGTTGTAGCCGATGGCGATCCACGGCGCAGCACCGGCGATGCAGCCGAACCAGAAGGGCTTCATGGTGCGAGTCGTGGCGCCGGGCGGGTTCGCCGACTCCTGGAGCCAGCCGAACAGGATCATCGCCACGTTGGCGCCGACGATGCCGATCAGTGCCGCGATGTCGACGACCCCCGCGTAGAGCGCGATCAGCACGACCATGATCGTGGCGCTGACGGAGTACTCCACCCACCGGAAGCGGTTGATGCCGCCGCGCAGGTCGCGCTCGTACGTCCTTCGCAGCACCGTCCCCGTGAGCAGGTGGTCGAGGCCGGCGAACGCCAGGAAGACCGCGATCGTCGCCCCGACCGGGAGGTCGAGCAGCGCCTCGGGCGAGGCCGTCGGGGTGCCGGGCGGACCCGTGGGCAGCGTCTGGGTGAGGGTGATCGCGAAGTCCGTCGCAAGCACCACGACGGCGATCGCCTGGGCCAGGTGGAGCACCGTGAGGGCGAGGTTCCAGAACCTCAGCGAACGCAGCGCACGGTCGTCGACCCCGGGCGCGGTCAGATCCGAAGTGGTCATGGCGCCATCATGAGGCACCGGACCACATCAGAGGGCGGCCA
>CAVWGQ010000025.1:0-24860 GCA_963754575.1 uncultured Actinomycetota bacterium
GCCACGTATTGCTGGCAGGTCGGAGGGAGCACGTGATCTGCGGTGGCGCCGAGGGCGAGCCGGCAGTCCGTCGTCTCGGAGCTACTGCAGGGGAGATGTGTCATGAGTCTGGACGATTTTCCGACGTAGCGGGGATCCTGACGCGCGTCATCGCGGCGGTGGTCATCCTCGTCGTCACGTGGTTGATCGCCAAGCTGATCAAGACGGTGCTGAGCAAGGCCCTGACCAAGGTGAAGGTGCTGCAACGGGAGGACGCCAGCGGGCACTCCCTGGGCGAGTCCCTGGCCACGATCGCCTCCTTGGTGGTGTGGCTGTTCGGGCTCCTCGCGATCCTGAACCTGTTCGCGCTCACCGAGGTCGTGGCCCCCATCCAGGGGCTGCTGCAGGGCGTGCTGGCAGCGCTGCCCGGCATCGCGGGTGCCGCGCTGATCTTCTTCATCGGCCTGGTGCTGGCGCGCATCGTGCGCCAGCTGGTCGAGACGTCGTTGCGCGCTGCCGGAGCCGACAGCTGGCTGCAGCGGGGTGAGGGCGCAACCGCCGACGCCACGCACACCACGGGGACGCGGGCGACGTCGACGACCCCGCCGCTCTCCCGGATCGCCGGGCAGCTGGTGTTCGCGCTGATCCTCATCGTGGTCTCCATCTCCGCGCTGCAGGTGCTCGGCATCGAGGCGATCGCGGACCCGGCCACGCAGATGCTCACGCTGATCCTCAACGCCGATCCCGTCGGTGATCGCGGCGGCGCTGCTGCTGGGGATCGGCTACCTGATCTCGCGGTTCGTGGCACCGCTGCTGGAGTCGACCCTGCGGGGGCTCGGCACCGATCGCGCCCTCGCCGACCTGGGGCAGGCGGCACGACCAGCACCCCGCCGTCCAGCGTGATCGCCAAGATCGCGCAGGTCGCCATCGTGCTCTTCTTCGCCGTCGCCGCGACGCGCGTCCTCGGGTTCCCCGAGGTCACCGCGATCCTGGACACGGTCCTCGAGGTGGCCGGCGGGATCATCCTCGGCGGCGTGATCATCGCGGTCGGGGTGTTCGTGGCCAACCTCGCGCCCCGGTTCGTCTCCGGGCGCGCGGGCGAGGTCGGTCCCGGTGGGCGGCCATCGCGCTGTTCGTCGCGATCGGTCTCCGGTCGATGGGTCTGGCCGACTCGATCGTCAACCTCGCCTTCGGGGCGATCGTGGTCGGTGGCGCAGCGGCAGCGGCACTCGCCTTCGGCCTCGGCGGTCGGGACGCCGCCGCCCGGCAGCTCGCGCGGCTCGAGGCGCAGGCCGGCGCGCGACACCGCCACCTCGGCCGGGTCCGGCACGACGTCGTCCTAGGGTCCCCGGCCCCGGGTGCCGCCTCCGCGTGAGGTGCGCCCGGGGCCGCCCCGCTCGGCACGTGGGCCACGTCCGGCTCCCGTCGGTCCGTGGGCTCGGCGTGGCCGTCGAGAGGCGCCCACCCAGGTGAGGGTGGCGGCATGGCGCAGCCCTCCAGCGACCCCGGCGGGCTGGGGTCGTGGGCGGCGGCGGCGCTGGTGTTCGGCGCGTCCGGAGCGGTGCTCGTCGTCGAGCTCGCCTCGCTGCGGTTGCTGGCGCCGTACCTCGGCCTCACCCTGGAGACCAGCACCCTGGTCATCGGGCTGGCCCTGGTGGCCATCGCGGCCGGGGCGTGGCTCGGTGGGCGCGCGGCCGGGACCAGTGGTCCCCGCGCGGCCTGCTCGGGCCCCTCGTGGGGACCGCGGGCGGCGCCGTGGCGCTGCTGCCCGGGGCTGTCCGGTGGGCCGCCGAGATCGGAGCGGCCGGCCTGCTGTTCTGGGTGGCCGCCCTGGCGATCGTGGTCCCGGCGGGGCTGCTCTCCGCCGTGACCCCGGTCGTCACCACCCTCCGGCTCACCAGCCTCGACGAGACCGGGTCGGTGGTCGGGCGGCTCTCCGGGATCGGCACCCTCGGGGCCATCGCCGCCACCGTGCTCACCGGCTTCGTGCTGGTCAGCGTGCTGCCGGTCAGCACCATCCTCGTGGGCCTCGGACTGCTGCTCGTCGTGGCCGGCGTCGTCGTCGACGTCGCGGTCCGGGGTTGGCGGCTCCTCGGCGGTCCGGCCGCGTTCCTCGCGCTGGGCGGAGCCGCCGCGGCGCTGGCGCCGGGGGGCTGTGACGTCGAGACGACCTACCACTGCGTCGTCGTGGAGGAGGACCCGCAGCGGCCCGAGGGCCGGCTGCTGGTCATGGACGGGGTCCGGCACTCGTACGTGGACCTCGGGGAGCCGACCCACCTCGAGTTCGCCTACGTCCGGGCGCTCGCGGCGGCCGTGGACGCCACGTACGGTCCGGAGGTGCCGTTGCGGGCCCACCACCTCGGTGGCGGCGGACTGACCCTGCCGCGCTGGCTGGACGCGACGCGGCCGGGCACCCGCAGCAGCGTCTCGGAGATCGACCCGGGAGTGGTCGAGGTCGACCGGGAGCGGCTCGGGCTCGAGACCGGGCCCGATCTCGCGGTCCGGGTCGAGGACGGGCGGGTGGGGTTGCGGCGGCTCGCCGACGACAGTCGTGACCTCGTCGTCGGCGACGCGTTCGGCGGGGTGAGCGTCCCCTTCCACCTGACGACGACGGAGGCGCTGGCCGACGTACGCCGGGTGCTGACGCCCGACGGGGCCTACGTCGCCAACATGATCGACCACCCGCCGCTGGCCTTCGCGCGCGCCGAGGTGGCCACCCTGCTCGCCACGTTCGAGCACGTCGCGGTCGCGGCGTCACCCGAGGCGCTGGCCGGCGAGGGGGCGGCAACCTGGTCGTGCTCGGCTCCGACCGGGCGCCCGACCTCGTGGCCTGGGGGGCCGGGCTCGACGAGCGCGAGACGCAGTGGCAGGTCCTCAGCGGCGGTCGGCTGGACTCGTGGGTGGGTGGGGCCGAGGTGCTGACCGACGATTTCGCGCCCGTCGACCAGCTGCTGACGCCGTACGGCTGAGGGCGGTCAGGACAGCGAGCAGTGGTCGACCTCGCGGTCGCGCCGTGCGGGTCGGGCGAGGGTGGCGTTGCCGGGGGGCCGTCGATCGTCCTCGACCCAGTCCTCGAGCCGCACGAAGGCCTGGCGGGCGCACGGGAGCAGCGGCCGTACCCGGTCACCGAGGGTGTCGCGCAGCCCGTCGACGTGGGTGCCGCCGCGGATCCGGTAGTAGCGGTGCAGGTCGCCGCGGCCCTGGCGCTGGATCATCGGCCGGTAGACGTCGGAGTCGGTGCGGATCGGCAGCAACGCGTCGAGGGTCCCGTGCAGGGTGAGCATCGGCTTCTTCACGTCCCCGGTCAGGGCGACCTTCTCGAGGGCTCTGCGTGCGCCGGGTCGCTCGGAGTAGTCGTAGTCGGCGTCGCAGCGGGGCGTTCCGCTCTGGCAGAGGGGACCCCGGCCTCCAGCGGTCCGTCGTAGGACGGGTCGAACTCCTCGCGGTAGACGCGCTGCGTGAGGTCCCAGTAGTAGGCGTAGTGGTAGTCCCAGGTGAACTCCGAGCGCCGGTGGAAGCCGGCCCGGACCATCGCCCGGAACGCGTCGCGGTCACCCGTCGCGGCGTAGCCGGGGTAGCGGCGCAGCGCGACCGGCAGGTAGCTCAGCAGGGTGGGCGGCTTGCCGCGGTAGAGCGTGCCCTCCCAGTCGACCCCGCCGTCGTAGAGCCGGGCCCGGTTCTCCAGCTGCCAGCGGACGAGGTAGCCGCCGTTGGAGATGCCGAAGGCGTACGTCCGCCGCGGCGGGCGGCCGTACTTCTGGTCGACGACCCGCTTGGTCGCGCGCGTCAGCTGGGTGACGCGACGGTTCCACTCGGCCACCGCGTCGCCGGGGGTCTGGCCGTCGCGGAAGAAGGTGCCGCCGTTGTTGCCCTTGTCGGTCATCGCGTACGCGTAGCCGCGCGCGAGCAGCCAGTCGCTCAGGATGAAGTCGCCGGCGTACTGGGTGCGGGTGCCGGGGGCGCCGCTGATGACCAGCTTGCCGTTCCAGTCGTCGGGCATCCGGATCACGAACTGGGAGTCGTGCTGCCAGCCGTGATGGGCGTTGCTCGTGGAGGTGTCCGGGAAGTAGCCGTCGACCTGGATGCCCGGGACGCCCGTGGGGTTGCGGGTGCCGGCGGCGTGGAGGCCGGCCCAGTCGGCCGGGTCGGTGTGGCCGCTGGTGCTGGTGCCGGCGGTGGTGAGGTCGTCGAGGCACGCAACCTTCTGCTGCTCCGCGCCGGGGACGTCGACGCGGCGCTGGCCGGCGCAGTGGCGCGGCCCGGCCGCGAGCACGGAGCCCGGGGCCGTGACGGGGGCCGTAGCGGCGGTGTTGACGGGGGCGGTGGGGGTGACCGGCCGGGCGGAGGCCGACGGGACGACCAGCAGGGCGGCCCCGAGACCGAGGACCAGACCCGGGAGGGTGAGGGACGTCATCGACCCATCGTCGGCCGGGGACCGGGCGGGGACCATGTGCCGCGGACACACATCCGGGCCTCCTCGCTGTGCTTCAATGCCGCCAGGAGGTTCCCCATGGTGTTCGTCGGACTGGTCGTCCTCACCCTCGCCGTCGTCGCGCTCGGCGCGTGGGCCGCCCGCCGGCAGGCCCTCATGGACCCGACGTTGCCGCGCTCCAACGACCGGCTCGGCATCCGCGACCCGCGCGACCTGCCGGGCGGCCCGCCCAGCAGCCTCTAGCGGCTACTCGCCCCAGCCCATCGGGAACACCTCGAACGGCGCGGCCAGGGCGACTCCGAGCCGCTGCCCGGAATGGCGGCCCATGCCCTCGAGGAACTCGCGGGGGTCGAAGTGCTCCCAGCCGAGCCCGTCGATGTAGGCGCGGTGCGCCTCGAGCGAGGCCACGCCGGCGTCGAAGGTCTCGGTCGTGTCGACCGCGTGCCCGGACTGCGGGGACCCGAAGGCCCACACCGCCCCGACCCCGCCCCACGGCTCGAGGTCGGCCCCGAGCTGCTCGGGGAAGACCCAGCGGTTGCCGGCGTCGCGGACCGCGTCCAGCACGGCGCGGCCGACGGCGATGTGGTCGGCCTGGTTGAGGTTGCGGCCGCCCCAGGTGTCGCGGAAGTTGCCGGTCACGACGACCTCGGGCCGGTGCCGGCGCACGGCCTCGGCGATCGCGCGGCGCAGCGGGACGCCGTACTCCAGGACGCCGTCGGGCAGGCCGAGGAAGTCGACGGCCTCGACGCCGACGATGCGCGCCGACTCGACCTGCTCGGCCTCGCGGACCACGCGGCACTCGTCCGGCGCCATCGCGTCGATGCCGGCCTCCCCGCTGGTCACCATGCAGTAGACGACGTCCTTGCCCTGCCCGGTCCAGCGCGCCACCGCGGCGGCTGCGCCGAACTCCATGTCGTCGGGGTGCGCGACGACGCACAGCATCCGCTGCCAGTCCTCGGGGAGCGGTTCGAACGGTTCGGTGTCCATGGGGTGAGCATGCCGTGGTTCGAGCGACGGCGCACGGGTGAGATGGGGACATGGCTCGTTTCGCGTTGCTCTTCGGCTACTCCGACCCCGACCTGCGTGCCCGGGTCCGGCCGGCGCACCTCGACTACATCGGCGCCCTGCACGAGCGTGGCGAGGTGGTCTCGGCCGGTCCGTTCGAGGACGGGTCCGGTGCCCTGATCGTCTACGAGGCGGCCGACGAGGCCGAGGCGCAGGCGTTGGTCGACGCGGATCCGTACGCCGTGGAGGGCGTGCTGGAGTCGCCGCGGTTACGGGCGTGGAACGTGGTGTTCCCCCCACCATGAGGGCCGTCGTGAGGCTCGCTGTGAGAGGTCAGGCCGGGTCGGCGTCGAGCAGCGCGAGCAGCGGCGCCGCGGTCCAGCTTCGGGCAGGTAGCCGGAGTAGTAGTCGTAGAGGTTCTGCCGCGAGATCCGGGCCGCGGCCGGGCCGTCGCCCGCGCGGATCGCCTCGAGCACCTCGTGGTGGTGGCGCAGGGACTCGCGCATCAGCGCCTTGCTGTTGCGGGCGCGGGTGACCTTGTCGGAGATCAGCGACAGGACGACGCCGCGGACGACGCTGTTGCAGACCTGGATCAGCGCGTTGCGGCTGGCCTCGGCGACCGCGTCGTGGAAGGCGACGTCGGCCTCGCTGAACTCCTCGAATCCGACGTCGATGGCCTGCTCCATCACCACGATCGTCCCTCCATCGCGGCGAGCTCGTCGTCCGTGCGGAGCCGGGCGGCGAGCAGGTTCGCGGAGCCGTCGAGGATCATCCGGAACGACACCAGCTCGGCGATCGAGAGCTGGTCCACCCGCGTCAGCCGGGTCATCTGCTTGGCCAGACCTTGGGACGGAGAAGGCGAGGATCTCCGGCCCGTGGGGGTCGCCGGGGCGCGAGCGCACCACGCCGTTGCTCTCCAGCACCCGCAGCGCCTCGCGCACGGTCGGCCGGCTGGCGCCGAACTGGACCACCAGCTCGCGCTCGCTCGGCAGTCGCTCGCCCGGGCGCAGCGAGCCGCTCGCGATGGCGCTCTCGACCTGCTCGACGATCCGCTGGTAGAGGCGCACCGGCTGCACCTGCTGGAAGCGCGCCCGCTGCGTCACGGGGCCCTCCCGAGGTCGGTGTCGTCGGGCCAGCGGGGCACCGCGGAGGTCGGCCGGTGCTGCTCGAACCAGCGGGCCGCCCGCAGCACGCCGAGGTCGTCGAAGCGGCGACCGGACGACCTGGACGCCGACCGGCCGGCCGTCCTCGGTGAAGCCGGCGTTGATGCTGAGCGCCGGCTGGCCGGACATGTTGTAGGGAGCGGTGAACCCGATGTGCGACATCGTCGTGTGCGGGTCGGCGCACCGGCATCGGCTGCTCGGCGGGGAACGCCGGCCCGGGGGCGACGGGGGAGAGGACCAGGTCGAAAGGCAGGGTGGCGGCGACCGTGCGCTCCTGCAGCTGGGCGATCCGGTGGTAGCAGTCGAGCACCCGCGAACCGGGGACGTCCGCCCCGCCGTGGACCCACTCGACGATGTAGGGCAGCACCCGGGCCTTCGAGGCGGCCGGCAGCCGCCGGAAGTCGTTCCACGACCGGACCCGCCAGAACTGGTCGAGCGCGTCGAGCAGCCCCTGGTCGGCGAACGCGGGCAGCTCCTCGACGGCTGCCCCGGCGGCCTCGAAGGTCGCCGCCGCGGAGCGTACGACCTCGGCCACGGCGGGCTCGACGGGCGAGCCGCACCCGGCGTCGAGGTGCAGGCCGACGCGGAGCCCGGCCACCGGACGGTCGAGGTCGAGCCAGTCGAGCTGCTCGGGCGGCAGGCTGGTCCAGTCGCGCGGGTCGGGCCGGCTGAGCACCTGCATCAGCAGGGCGGCGTCGGCCACGGTGCGGGCCAACGGCCCGGCGACGCGGCCGAGGTAGGGGTTGTCCAGGGGCACCCGTCCCGCGCTCGGCTTGAGGGCCACCAGGCCCAGCCAGGAGCCGGGCAGCCGGATGGAGCCCCCGATGTCGGTGCCGACGTGGAGCGGGCCGTAGCCACCGGCGGCGGCGGCCCCGGCGCCCGAGCTCGAGCCGCCCGTCGTCCACGCGGGGTCCCAGGGACTGCGGGTCGTGCCGTGCAGGCTGGAGACGCCGGAGGAGAGCATCCCCCAGTCGGGCATGACCGTGGATCCGAGGACGACCCCACCGGCCTCGTAGCACCCGCGCGGTGACCGGGGCGTCGCGGTCCGGGACCACCGGATCTACGCCCGCCGTTGCCGGCGGGCATCGGGACCCCGCGCCGGGCGACGTTCTCCTTGAGGGTCACCGGCACGCCGTCGAGCGGGCCCAGCGGCTCGCCCGACGCCCAGCGTCCTCGCTGGCTCGGGCGGCGACGCGGAGGCTTCCTCGACGTCGCGCACCCAGAAGGCGTTGAGGACGGGTTCACGGACCTCGACCACCGCGACGACGGCTTCGTGGACGTCCCGGGGGGAGAGGGTCGCCGGCGGCGAATGCCGCACCATTTCGACGGCGGACAGTGGCCGACGAGGCTGGTGGAAGGGCTGGGGGCCGGTCAGACACGTGCCCTCCCTGAATTCGCCGGGGGTCGGCAACCCTTGACATCCGTGCCGTGGTGATGAGGGTAGCGGGAAATGAGACGTAGGTCACTGGTCTGACCAGTTGGAGGTGTCAGGTGTCGGAGGTACTCCGCCGTACGCGTCGCAGCGATCCCGGGCGACGGGGTCGGTCCCGAGGTCGTCGCCACCACGCTGCCGGTGCTCAAGGCGGCGCTAGCCGTCGAGGCGGCGACCTCGAGACTCACGGACCTCGACTGGGGCGGTGAACGGTTCCTGCGCGAGGGGGCGGCGATGCCACCGACGCCGCCGACGTCGTGCGGACGTTCGACGCCGTTCTCTTCGGCGCGGTCGGCCGACCCGACGTGCCCGACCACGAGCTGGTCTGGGGACTGATCATCGGGCTGCGCCAGCAGCTCGACCTCGCCGTCAACATCCGGCCGGTGCGCGTCCTTCCCGGGCGTCCCGACGAAGGTGCGCGACACCGACGGGCGTCGATCTCGTCATCGTGCGCGAGAACACCGAGGGCGAGTACGTCGGCGCCGGTGGTCTCGCCCACGCCGGCACCGGCCACGACCTCGGCATCGAGGTGGCCGTCCACTCCCGCCGGGTGATCGAGCGCGCCGCCCACCACGCCTTCGCGCTCGCCGCGTCGCGCCGCGGCCGGTTGAGCCTGGTGACCAAGTCCAACGCCATGCGCTACGGCTACCCGTTGTGGGACCGCGTCGTGCGCGAGGTGGCCGAGGAGCACCCCGACGTCGAGGTCGAGGTCGTGCTCGTCGACGCGATGGCGGCCCGGATGATCCAGGCGCCGCGGTCGCTGGACGTGCTGCTCGCGGGCAACCTCTTCGGCGACATCCTCTCCGACCTCGGCGGCGGTGCTGGCCGGCGGCATGGGCATCGCCCCCAGCGCCAACATCCGCCCCGACCACGCCGTCCCCGGCATCTACGAGCCGGTGCACGGCTCGGCCCCCGACATCGCCGGCCGGGGGTCGCCAACCCGGTCGCCTGCCTGCTCTCGGGTGCGATGCTGCTCGACGACCTCGGGCACGACGAGGCGGCCGCCCGCGTCCGCGCCGCCGTGGCCGCCGCCCTGCTGGACCCCGACCACCACACCGCCGACCTCGGCGGCCGCGCCACCACCACGGAGCTGGGCTCCACCGTCCTGAGAGAGCTGGAGGAAGCACAGTGAGGAACCACATCCGGAAGACGGCGGTGCTCGGTGCCGCGACGTCCCTGCTGCTCGCAGCCTGCTCGGCGGGCTCCGGCCCCGGGACGGGCAACGACAGCGGAGGGGCGGCACGAGCGACGACACGCTGACCGTCGGCCTCGTCGCCGAGCCGGCCAACCTCGACTTCACCACGACCGACGGTGCCGCGATCCCGCAGGCGCTGCTCTACAACGTCTACGAGGGCCTGGTCAAGCTCGACCAGGACGGGCGAGATCAGTCCCGCTGCTCGCCGAGTCGTGGGAGGTCTCGCGAGGACCGGCAGACCTACACCTTCGAGCTGGTCGAGGACGCGACGTTCAGCAACGGCGAGCCGTTCACCGCCGACGACGCGAAGTTCTCGCATCGAGCGGGTGCAGCCGGACTGGACGGTCTCCCTCAAGTCCGCGATGGACGTCGTCGACACGGTCGAGGCCGCCGTCGCCGACCGAGCTCGTGGTGACCCTGACGCAGCCCAGCAACGACTGGCTCTACCGGATGACCACCCGGGTCGGCGCGATGTTCGACCAGACGGGCGTCGACGACCTCGCCAACGAGCCGGTCGGCACCGGCCCGTACGACGTCGGCGAGTGGACGCGCGGCGACTCGATCACGCTGAGCCGCAACGACGACTACTGGGGCGAGGCAGCCGTACTTCGCACGACGGTCGACGCTGCAGTACTTCAAGGACGCCACCGCGCTGAACAACGCCCTGCTCAGCGGCAGCATCGACGTCATCGGCACCGTGCAGACCCCGGAGTCGCTCGAGCAGTTCGAGGACAACGACGACTACCAGGTCATCGAGGGCACCACGAACGGCGAGGTCGTGCTGTCGATGAACAACGAGACCGGCCCGCTGAGCGACCTCAAGGCTGCGCCAGGCCGTCCGGCACGCGATCGACCACCAGGCGCTGGTCGACACCTGCTGGGCCGGCCGCGGCGAGCTGATCGGCAGCATGGTGCCGCCCACCGACCCCTGGTACGAGGACCTCACCGACGACTACCCGTACGACCCGGCGAAGGCCGAGCAGCTGCTCGCGGAGTCCGGCGCCGGCCGACCAGACCCTGCGCCTGCGGCTGCCAACGCTGCCCGTACGCCGACGCCTGCGGGCAGGTCGTCAAGAGCCAGCTCGAGGAGGTCGGCTTCACCGTCGAGCTCGACCAGCTGGAGTTCCCGGCCGCGTGGCTCAACACGGTCTTCACCAACGCCGACTACGACATGTCGATCGTCGCCCACGTCGAGCCGCGCGACATGGCGGCGGTGTTCGGCGACCCGAAGTACTACACGCGCTACGGCAACCCGGAGGTCCAGGAGCTGCTCGCGCAGGCCGACCAGGGCACCGACGGAGGAGCAGGTCGCAGTCATGACAGCAGGCCGCCCAGCAGCTGTCCGAGGACGCCGCCGCCGACTGGCTGTTCCTGCTGCCCAACCTGATCGTCGCCGACGCGGACGTCACCGGGCTGCCGGAGAACGCGATCTCGGAGTCCTTCGACGTCACCGAGCTCGGTCGCGACGTGACCGGCCCGGTCCGGCGACGTACGAGCTGACGCCATGGTCCTCCGTGTCCTGCAACGCGCTCGGGATCCTGCTCGCCAGCCTGCTCGTGAGCGTCGGTGCGTCGTGTTCACGTTCATGGCGGTGCTGCCGGGCGACCCGGCGCGGGTCGCGCTCGGGGTCAACGCCTCCGAGGCGGCGGTGGCGCAGCTGCGCGCAGCAGTTCGGGCTCGACCGGTCGCTGCGTCGCGCAGTACGTCGACTGGGCTGCGGGGCCTGGTCACCTGCGACCTCGGCTCGTCCTACGTCACGCGGCGCGGCGATCGGCCCGCAGGTCGCCGACCGGCTCCCGGTCACGATGTGGCTGGTCGGGGCGGCGATGGTGATCGCCGTCGCTGATCGCGATGCCGCTCGGCACGCTCATGGCGGTGCGGCACCGCACGGCTCTCGGGGGCCGTGCTCTCCGCGCGTCTCGCAGGTCGGCGTCGCGGTCCCGGCGTTCCTCGCCGGCATCCTGCTGATCACGCTGTTCGCGGTGAAGCTGGGGTGGCTGCCGTCCAACGGCTGGACCCCGCCGGCCGAGGACCCCGTCGAGTTCCTCGAGCAGCTGGTGCTGCCCGCGCTGTCGCTCGGCCTGGTGCAGGGCGCGGTGCTCACCCGCTACGTCCGCAGCGCGGTGCTCGACGTGCTGCGGGAGGACTACCTGCGCACCGCGCGCGCCAAGGGGCTGCGGCCCGGACCAGGCGCTGCTGCGGCACGGGCTGCGCAACGCCGCGGTGCCCGGTGGTCACCGTGCTGGGGCTGCAGCTCGCGACGCTGCTGGTCGGCGCGGTGGTCGTCGAGCGGGTGTTCGTGATCCCCGGTCTCGGCAGCCTGCTGCTCGACGCGTGTCCAACCGCGACCTGCTCCTGGTCCAGGACGTCGTGATGATCCTGGTGGTGGCGGTGCTGCTGGTGAACTTCGTCGTCGACCTCCTCTACGTCGCTCATCGACCCGCGACTGCGGGCGGGCCGGTCATGACGCCGCTCGAGCGCCGGGCCGGACGGTGCGACGTGGCCGGACCGGTGACCGCCCGTCGGGCCGGACGCGGACGTCCCGGCGCCAGCTGGTCGTCGGCGGCGTGATCGTGCTGCTCGTGATCGCGATCGCGCTGCTGTCCTTCGTCTGGACGCCGTACGACCCGACCCTGGTCGACCCCGCCGGCCCGGCTGCGGACCCCGTCCGCGGACTACTGGCTCGGCACCGACAAGTTCGGGCGCGACGTCTTCAGCCAGATCCTGGTCGGCGCGCGCACCACGCTGTTCGTCGGCTTCGTCGCGGTCGGTGTCGCCGCGGTGATCGGCGTGCCGCTCGGCATCCTCGCCGGGATGGCTCCGCGGCTGGCTCGGCGAGCTCGCTGATGCGCGGCAACGACCTGCTGCTCGCCTTCCCGGCGCTGCTGCTCGCGATCATGTTCGCCGCCGTCTTCGGCGCCAGCACGCTCGACCGCGATGGTCGCGATCGGCATCGCGACGATCCCGAGCTTCGCGCGACTGGCTCCGCAGCGGCACGCTGCAGGTGCATGCGGACCGAGTACGTCGCTCGCGGCCCGCGCGGCCGGCCGCTCGCCGTTCGCGATCGGCCTGCCGCCACGTGCTGCCCAACGTCGCGCAGCCTGGTCATCGTGCAGGCGTCGGTCGGGTTCGCGATCGCGGTGCTGGCCGAGGCGGCGCTGTCCTTCCTCGGCTTCGGCACGCCGCCCGCCGACACCGTCGTGGGGCCGGATGCTGCAGGAGAGCCAGGAGCTGCTGTTCGTCCGCGCCGCGGCTGGCGGTCTTGCCCGGGCATCGCCATCGCCGTCGCGGTCCTCGGCTTCAACCTGCTCGGCGACGGCCTGCGCGACCGCTCGACCCGCAAGCTCGAGGACCGACGATGACCACCCATGCGAATGCTCACTGCGTCCGCTTCGAACAGGGACCTCGACGATGACCCTGACGACGTCGTGACCGTCGACGGCCTCGGCGTCACCTCGCACGGTGACCCGCTGGTGGCCGACGTCGGCTTCCGGATCCGGCGCCGGCGAGCGGGTCGGCCTGATCGGCGAGTCCGGCTCGGGCAAGTCGCTCACGGCGCTGGCGATCATGGGGCTGCTCCCGGAGGGGCTGCACGGCGAGCGGGTCGGTGCGGCTCGCGGGGGTCGACCACGACCTGCGTCGGCGCGCCGAGCGGCAGCTGGCCCGGCGTGCGCGGCCGCGACGTGGCGATGGTCTTCCAGGAGCCGATGACCGCGCTCAACCCGACCATGCGGGTCGGTCGACCAGGTGGCCGAGGCGATGCTGGTCCACGGCACCGGCGCGGATCGGCCGCGACGGCCGGCGCGGCCGCGGTCGAGCTGCTCGACCAGGTCGGTCTGCCCGACCCGGCCGACGCCGTGCGCGCGCTACCCGCACCAGCTCTCCGGCGGCCAGCGGCAGCGCGTCGTGCTCGCGATCGCGCTCGCCAACGACCCGGCGCTGCTGATCTGCGACGAGCCGACGACGGCGCTCGACGTGACCGTGCAGGCGCAGGTGCTCGACCTGATCGTCGCCGGGGTCGAGCGAGCGCGACTCCGCGCTGCTGTTCATCACCCACGACCTCGCCGTGGTCGCGACGGTCTGCGAGCGGGTGCTGGTGATGTACGGCGGGCGCATCGTCGAGGCCGGCCCGGTCCACGAGGTGTTCACCCGGCCCCGCCACCGCTACACCGCAGGGCGCTCGTCGGCGCCTCCGACCTCGCCGCGGTCGACGAGCGGGGCCGGCTGCGCACGATCCCGGGGTCGGTGCCGGCGGCGGGCGAGTTCCCCGACGGCTGCGTGTTCCGCAGCCGCTGCGACCATGCCGACGACGGCATGTGCCGAGCGGCCCGCCTGGACCGCTGATCCGGACAGGGGGCCGGAGTCCGGCCACGCCTGCTTCCACCCGGCCCGCCGACGCCGGAGGTGGCCCGTGGTTGAGCCCACCGAGCCGACCACCGCTCCCGATCCGGAGGCGGCGATCAGCGTCCGCGACCTGGTCCGCGACTACCGCCGGCCGCGCACGTCGCTGCGACGGCCGGCCCCGCCGGTGCACGCGCTGCGCGGGCGTCAGCTTCGACGTGGCGCCGGGGCGAGCGGTTCGGCATCGTCGGCGAGTCGGGCTGCGGCAAGTCGACGCTGCTGCGGATGCTCGCCGGGCTGGACCACCCGACCTCCGGCACGGTGATGGTCGACGGCCGCGACATCACCGACCTGCCCGAGCGGCAGCTGGGCTTCCTGCGCGAGCACCTGCAGCTGGTCTTCCAGGACCCGATGGGCTCGCTCGACCCGCGGATGCGGGTGCGCGACATCATCGCCGAGCCGCTGGTCGCGGGGGGCGGCGGGCCGGACTCGCGCGGGCCGCGGTCGGGACCGCACGAGGGGCGGGTGGTCGAGCTGCTCG
The DNA here is from genome assembly GCA_963754575.1 of uncultured Actinomycetota bacterium. Classification (GTDB taxonomy): domain Bacteria; phylum Actinomycetota; class Actinomycetes; order Propionibacteriales; family Nocardioidaceae; genus Nocardioides. Next base: position 14,089 of record CAVWGQ010000025.1, read on the forward strand.
ACGCGGTCGGGCTGGCCGACGCCGCCGACCGCTACCCGCACCAGTTCTCCGGCGGGCAGCGGCAGCGGATCTCGATCGCCCGCGCGCTCGCGCCCCGACCCGCAGGTCATCGTCGCCGACGAGCCGGTCAGCGCGCTCGACGTGTCCGTGCGCGCGCAGGTGCTCAACCTGCTCGGCGAGCTCGTCGACGAGCTCGGCCTGACGCTGGTCTTCGTCTCCCACGACCTCTCCGTGGTGCGCCACGTCTGCGACCGGGTCGCCGTCATGCACGACGGCCGGATCGTCGAGACCGGGCCCACCGACCGGGTCTACGACGACCCGCAGCACCCCTACACCCGGAGCCTGATCAACGCCGTCCCGACGCTGGAGAAGGCCTTGGCCGGCATCACCGCCGCCGACCTCGCCCGGCAACCCGACACCGAGGAGGAGTGAGCATCCCCGTGCACGCCCCGCAGTTCCCCGAAGGCCTCCCGATCGGCGAGACCTGGCACCCGGCACCCGACACCGCCGAGGTGCGTTTCCCCTTCGACGGCAGCGTCGTCGCCCTCGCGCCGGTCGGCGACGTGGCGCTGGCCGGCCGCGCGCTCGAGGAGGCGCTCGACGTACGGGCGCAGGTGGGCCGGCTGTCCTCGCGGGTGCGGCGGCAGGCGCTGCTCGCGACCCACGAGGCGGTCGCCGCCCGGCGTGCGGAGTTCGAGGACCTGCTCGTCCTCGAGACCGGGAAGCCGCTCGTCGACTGCCGGGTCGAGGTCGACCGCACCCTGCTGACGCTGCAGACCGCGGCTGAGGAGGTGGCGCGGCTGCACGGCGAGACCGTGCCGCTGGACCTGCTGCCGAGCGGCGACGGCCTGCACGGTTTCTGGGTGCGCAAGCCCGATCGGGGTCGTCGTGGGGATCGCGGGGTTCAACTACCCGCTGCTGCTCGCCACCCACAAGATCGCCCCGGCGCTCGCGGCCGGCTGCCCGATCATCGCCAAGCCGGCCCCGCAGACGCCGCTGGCGACGCTGTGGCTGGTCCACCTGGTCCGGGAGGCGCTGGCCGGGGCGGGCGCGCCGCGCGCTGCGGTGCAGCTGGTCACCGGTGGGCCCGAGGTCGGGGCCGCGCTCACGACCGACCCGCGGATCGGCGCGGTGTCCTTCACCGGCTCCGCGGCGGTCGGGCACCAGATCGCGCGGGACGCCGCCCCCACCAAGGTGCTGCTCGAGCTGGGCTCCAACGCCGCCCTGGTCGTCGCGGCCGACGCCGATCTCGACGCGGCGGCCGACGCCGTGGTGCGCGGCGGCTACTACGCCTCGGGCCAGGCCTGCATCAGCGTGCAGCGGGTGGTCGTCGTCGAGTCGGTCCGCGAGGCGTTCCTGGAGCGGCTCACCGGCACGGATGGCCGACGTCGTCGTCGGCGACCCCGCGACGAGGCGACCCGTGTGTCCGCGCTGATCGACGCCCGCTCCGCCCAGCGGGTCCGGGCCTGGATCGACGAGGCCGTGGCCGCCGGGGCCTCGATGGTGGTCGGCGGCGAGGTCTCCGGCGCGGTCGTCCGGCCGACGGTGCTGGTCGACGTCCCCGACGGGCTACCGGCCTGGGACGAGGAGGTCTTCGGCCGGTCGTCGCGATGCGCGGGGTGCCCGACCTCGCCACCGCGTACGACGTGGTCAACGCCTCGCGCTACGGGCTGCACGCCAGCGTGTTCACCGCCTCCCTCGACGCGGCGTTCGAGGCGATCGACCGGCTGGAGGTCGGGGGAGTGGTGGTCAACGAGGTGCCCGGCTTCCGCTCCGACGTCATGCCCTACGGCGGCGTCAAGGACTCCGGTGCCGGCCGGGAGGGCCCGCGCTTCGCCATCGAGGAGCTGACCGTGACCCGGATGGCCGTGATCCGGCCGACGATCAGGAAGGGCTGACATGAGCACACCCAGCGACCCACCCACCGGGGCCGACCCGGTCGGGGACTACGCCGGGCTGTTCCGGCTCGACGGCCGACGCGCCGTCGTCGTCGGCGCCGGGAGCGGCATCGGACGCGAGAGCGCGCTACGCCCTCGCCGCCCACGGCGCCGAGGTGGTGTGCGTGGACCGCGACCTGGCCGCCGCCGAGGCGACCGCCGCGCACGGGTCGACCATGAGCGCGGTCGGCCTCGACGTGCTCGACGGTGACGCCGTCCAGCGGGTGGCCGCCGAGCTGGGGGCCGTGGACGTCCTGGTGTTCACGGCGGCCACCAACGTGCGCAAGCGGGTGCTCGACTACACCGCGGAGGAGTTCGACCGGGTGGTCTCGCTCAACCTGCGGGCGTCCTTCGACCTGATCCGGGCCTTCGGTGCCGGCATGGCCGAGCGGGGGCGGCGGCAGCATCATCGGCTTCAGCTCGATCCGGGCCATCACGGTCGAGCCCGGGCCAGGGCGTCTACGCGGCGACCAAGGCCGGGCTGGTGCAGCTGCTCCGCACCGCCGCGGCCGAGCTCGGCCCCTCGGGGGTGCGGCTGCAACGCGATCGCCCCCGGCATCGTCGACACGCCGCTCACCGCGCAGATCCGGGACGGTCCCGCGAGTGGTGCGCAGGCGTACGCCGACAAGAGCGCGCTCGGTCGCTGGTCGCAGCCGGACGAGCTCGCCGGCGCGGTCGTCTACCTCGCCTCGGACGCGTCGTCGTTCGTCACCGGGTCCAGCTGCATCGTGGACGGTGGCTGGACCGCCATCGACGGCCGCTACACGCCCCCCACCTGATCCCTGGCTGACCCTCCCAGGGTGCCGGTGGTCAGTCCGCCGCGACGCGTCCGGTCCACCCGCGGACCGAGTGGCCCCCGGTTGTGGCCGTTGTCGAACCAGCGCCGCTCGGCTGCCGCGCCGGGCCGAGTCGGCCGTCGACCTCACCTTCACCCACGGCGGAGTCGTCCGGCACGACCGCGGGATCTCCACCGAGACGGTGTCGGCCCGGAAGTTCGCGTCGTGGGTCATGCCTGCGCACCCGCCGCCGGCCGCGCTCTGCCCGTCCCCGACGACCGGCCAGCCGGTGTCGCTCCTGGCCTGGCTGCCGGTGAGCAGCTGGTGGTCGCCCTCCCAGTCGCCGGGTCCGCCGTACGCGAGGGCGATGTAGCGGGTGCCGCTCTCGGTACGCAGCGACCAGACGGGTTGGAAGACCCGCTTCTTCCGAGCCAGCCGCACGAAGGTGGTGGTCAGCACCAGCGACTCGCTGCCGTGGCCGACGAGCGTCTTGTCGATGTCGCCGTTGAGCTGGGACCCCGCCTGGCGGTGACGGCCGTCCTCGCCGGCCGGGGTCCGCCGACGTCTCCGGCGCGGTCGTTGACCGACCTCGTGTCGGCCTGGGCCGGGGAGGTGACGGTGAGCACGAGGGCGGCGACGAGGGCCGCGGCCCCGTACGTGACGAGGGACTTCACCCGGGCGTACCCCCTGTCGGCCCGGGCCCCGTGGCCCGTACGGCGAGCGTAGGCGTGGCGCGCGGGGCCGGTGGCCGAACGCCGGAATCCGTGCCGGTCACGGCCGGTCGACCCGCAGCGCACGCGCGAGCGGCTCGGCCAGGTGCCGGGCGTAGACCGTCGTGAGGTGGCCGGTGTCCCGCTGCACCACCATGTCGCCGACGACGACCGGCCACTGGCCGTCGGCGCACAGCCGGCGCTCGGTGGGCTCGGCGAGGCAGCGGCGGAGCGTGGCCCGGCGGTCGCTGCGGCAGCGCGGCGCCCGCGTCGTCGTCGTCGGTGACCGGCTCGCCGTCCCCCACACCCGGGAGCCGCCGGTGGTGGCGGGTCCCCATGGCCCGCGGAGTCGCAGCGCGGGGGCGCCTGCGCCCCCGGCGCGCGGACGAATCGGGAAGTGTCGCCGGCCGGACCGGCGGGAGCCGGTTGTACTGTCCGGCCGGTCGGGGGCGGTAGCTCAGTCGGTCAGAGCAGAGGACTCATAATCCTTGGGTCGTGGGTTCGAGCCCCACCCGCCCCACCGACGCCAGAGACGGCCCCCGGCGGCTGCGCGAGGCAGCGACCGGGCGGCCGTCGAGGGTTGTCGATCGCTCAGAGCAGGAAGATGAGCAGGATGATCACGGCGATCACGAGGGCGGCGATGGCAATGGTGCGTGTGTTCATGGAGAGCATTCACTTCCTTCCCGGCCAGGCTGGCCGACGTGGGCAAGTCTCGCAGAGGGAGACGCGGCCCACCTCACCCGTAGGCACCGGCGCGTCGCCGGGTCAGCGCGACCGGCGCAGCGATCCCCCGTCGGCGGGTGAGCCACAGGCCGAGACCGAACAGCCCCACCAGCACGCAGGCGGCCAACCGGGCCCGATAGCTCCACGGCCAGACGTGGGCGCCGAAGTCCGCGCTGCCGCCGCGTAGCGCGTCCCCGGAGGCGGCCAGCGTGCCGCTGCCGCGCCAGTTCTCCCCCGGCGCCGGGAGCGTGGTCATGTCGATGGGGGAGCCACCGTCGAGCTGCACGTCGAGGATCCGCTCGAGGTCGCCGGACTCGAGAGCAGCGCTCGTACGGCCACGGAGCCGTCCCCGCTGAAGCCCAGCAGCCCCTGCAGCGAGATCCCCGAGGTGTCGACGCGTCGGGCCGTGCCCAGCTCGCCGCTCCCGTTGCCGTCGACCTCGACCGAGCGCAGCGCGCGTACGCCGCGGAGGTCCTCGAGCGCGACCAGCTGCCGGCCCGAGGGGGCCCACGCCAGCGGCGACTCCTCGGCGAAGGGCGAGGGCCGCGTCGTCTGCTCGCCCCCGTCGGTGGGCAGCGAGACCAGGTCCGTTCCCCGCCCGTAGTCGACGGCGCTCCCGTCGGCCCGCCACGCGGCCCGGCGTACGACCTCGGGGTCGGTGCCGTCGGCCGTGGCGAGGGCCTCGCCGTTCCCGAGGTCCACCGCGGACAGACCCCCGGCGTGCACGGTCAGCATCGTGCCGTCGGGGGAGAACACCCCGACCTCCGTGGCACCCTCGATCGGGATCGACTCCGCCCGGTCCGTCCCGGTGTCGTAGAGCTCCACGCCGTCGCCGGTGGCCCGGCCATCTGGTCCCCGCCCTGGCTGAGTGCGACCGCGCCGGCCCGGGCGGAGGGGAGGTCGGGGGCGCTGATCGCGCGATACTCACCCGTCCTGGCCGCGACGGCCAGCCAGCGGGTGCTCGACCTCACCGAGCAGCCCCGCCTCGACGTCGGTGCCCGCGTAGACCAGGGAGACGTCGCCCAGCGGCCCGTGCTGCTCGGTGGTGCCGGCTCGCGGGCGCGTTCTCGACGACGCTGGGCAGCGTCCCGGCGCCGGTGTCGCGCGGTGCAGCCGAGCCGCTCAGCGCGACCAACCCCCAGGTGGAGGCGAGGTAGGCGAGGACCACGACCAGTGCGGTCACCCCGAACGCGGTCGACAGGCTGATGATGCGACTCCGTGCCACGCGCGGCAGGCTAGCCGGATCAGGCCTCGCTGGCGATCAGGTAACGCCCGTCGACGTACTCCAGCTCGAGCCTGACGTCGTCGGTGGTCTCCGAGCCGTCCTGGCGTGTGTACGCGACGGTGTACTCGACGACCAGGCTCTCCGGGTCGGCGGAGATCGCGACCGGGTCCGCCGCGGCGATGGTCGACCGGGTCGCCGGAGTAGTCACCGATCCCGCCGCTGGCCTCCTGGAACCCGGGGGTGAGCATGTCGAAGGTGGTCTCCGGCGAGCTCGGCGCGGTGGCCAGGTAGTCGGAGATGAACCCCTCCATGCCCTTCACGGTCGGTTGCCGCGGCGGCGGTTTGGACGACTGGCGGTCCGACGGCTCGCCGCCCCCTCCGCCTCCACCCCCGCCGCTGTTGCTCGCGGCCGGCCGGTCGATGGTGGGGGCGGTGCCGTCGTCGCCCCGCAGCAGCGTCCACGCGAGGATGCCGAGGACGACGACGAGAGCCGCGACGATCGCCAGGGGAAGCCACACCCGGCGACGCCCAGTCGGCGCCCTCCTCGGGTGCCGGCACCGGCGTGACCGGGGTCGGGGTCGGGGTCGGTTCCGCCAGGGCGGCCGCGGGACGGGGCGCCGGTGCGGCCGCCATCACCTGGGTCGTGGCGCCGACCTGACGCGCGCCCGTGGCGAGGAAGTCGCGGACCTGCGGCCATCGACCAGCGGGGGTCGGGCTCGCGGGTCATGGTGGGCTGAGCGACGGCGCCAACCAGCCGGCGTCGTCCAGCCGCGGGGGCTCCTCGTGCACGATCTTGTAGAGAGCGCCGATGAGGTTGTCGCCCACGTCGTAGGGCGGTCGACCGGACACGGCGTGGAACAGCGTGGCGCCCAGGGACCACACGTCGCTAGCGGGCGTCGCGGTCGAACCGGACGCCACCTCTGGGGCCAGGTAGGCGGGGGAGCCGGTCACCAGACCGGTCTGGGTGAGCGAGGCGTCGTTCGCCGACCGGGCGATCCCGAAGTCACTCAGCTTGGCCAGTCCGTTGGAGACGAGGATGTTGCTCGGCTTGACGTCGCGGTGGACGATGCCGCCGTCGTGCGCATCGGTCAGTGCGTCGGCGGTCTGGGCGAGGAGTGCGGCAGCCGCCGCGAGTGTCGAGCGGCCCTTGGGTCTGCACCAGCTGGCTCAGGGTCTGGCCGTCGACGTACTCCATGACCAACCAGTGGCACTCGTCCTCCTCGACCAGGTCGAAGACGGCGACCACATGGGGGTGGTTGAGCGAGGCGGCGAGGCGGGCCTCGCGCTCGGCGCGCTGCATGTCAGCAGGATCTGCGCCCGGCATCACTCCGATGCGCTTGATCGCGACGGTGCGACCCAGCACCTCGTCGTGAGCCAGGAGCACCGTCCCGGAGCCGCCGCGACCGATCTCGCGCCCGAGGGTGTACCTGCCTGCAATCACGTGCCGTCCTCCCAGAGTTCTCGCCCTAGGCTAGTGGCCGACCACCAACGAGACCTCCACCCGAAGGGACCGACGTGACGAGCTCCAACGTCCTCGACGAGCTGGAGTGGCGCGGCCTGATCGCCCACTCCACCGATCGCGACGCCCTGCGCGCCGCTCTGGGCGAGGGGAGCGTGAAGTTCTACGTGGGGTTCGACCCCACCGCGCCCAGCCTGCACATGGGCCACCTGGTCCAGGTGCTGACCGCGAAGCGGCTCCAGGATGCCGGGCACACGCCGTACGCCCTCGTCGGAGGCGCCACCGGGATGATCGGCGACCCCAGGGACTCGGGCGAGCGGACACTCAACAGTCTCGACACCGTGAAGGACTGGGTCGATCGCGTACGCCACCAGATCGAGCCCTTCCTGTCCTTCGACGGCACGAACGCCGCGACGATGGTCAACAACTACGACTGGACCGCGTCGATGTCGGTGATCGACTTCCTGCGTGACATCGGCAAGCACTTCCCGGTCAACCGGATGCTGGCCCGCGACGTGGTGAGGAGTCGGCTCGAGGCGGGGATCAGCTACACCGAGTTCTCCTACGTCCTCCTTCAGTCGATGGACTTCCTCAATCTCAATCGCGACCACGGGGTCACGCTGCAGTTCGGCGGATCCGACCAGTGGGGCAACCTCACTGCCGGAGTCGAGCTCATCCGGCGCGCTGACGGCGGGCACGCGCACGCCATCGCGACGCCGCTCATGACGAAGGCGGACGGCACCAAGTACGGCAAGACCGAGGGCGGGGCGTTGTGGCTCGACCCGGAGATGCTGTCGCCGTACGCCTTCCACCAGTTCTGGCTCAACGCCGAGGACGCCAAGGTCGGTGAGCTCCTCCGGGTGTTCACCTTCCTCAGCCGCGATGAGATCGAGGACCTCGAGGCGCAGACAGCCGAGAAGCCGTTCCTGCGTGCCGGGCAGAAGCGTCTTGCCGACGAGGTGACAGCGCTGGTCCACGGCGAGGACGAGGTCGAGCAGGCCAAGGCCGCCGCTGCGGCGCTCTTCGGCGGGGGAGACCTGTCTGCGGTCAAGCCCGACACCCTGTCGGCCGCGCTGCGCGAGGCAGGAGGTACGACGTTGCCCGCTGGAGAGGTGCCGGGCATCCTCGACCTCCTGGTGGCGGCGGGGCTGTCCAAGAGCAAGGGCGAGGCGCGGCGCACCGTGGCTGAGGGAGGCGCCTACCTCAACAACATCCGCGTCGAGGATCCCGAGCTCCAGCCCGGCGAGCGCGACCTCGTGGCGGGATCGTGGCTGGTGCTCAGGCGCGGGAAGAAGAACTTCGCCGGCGTCCGGGTGGCCTGAGAACCACCCGACGGCTGCGCCGACACGCGGCCACAGGTCGTCCCATGCGTCACAAAATGCCTCTGACCTGCACAAACGCATGTGTGCGCGCGGTCACACCATCTCGATTTGCACGATCCCAACCGGGCGTCTAATGTTCTGTCCTGTCGCCAGGGAGCGGCGGAGAACAAGACCGGTCAGGTCGGGTTCTCGGCCCCGGGAGGACAGTCCGAAGCGGTCACCGGTCACGGTGGCACCACCGGATGAGAGCGAAACAGACGGCGATTTGCGTCGTCCGAAAGTCGCTCGCTAGGTTTGACCAGTTGCCCCACGCGACCGAGATCCTCACCAGGATCGCGATGTGGGTGCGTCTGATTCTTGAGAACTCAACAGTGTGTTTGATAGTCGACGAATTAGTTTGTTTTGCCCCGTTGGCGTCGGATTGGTTCTGCTGCCTTTGTGGTGGTGGGGTTGGTTTGGTGTTGATGGTTTCTTTGGCAATGAATTCTGACAGTTTTGTCAGGGTTTGTTTTTTGTCAGGGGATTGGTTTTGTGGTGGTTTTGTTTTTCGATGGAGAGTTTGATCCTGGCTCAGGACGAACGCTGGCGGCGTGCTTAACACATGCAAGTCGAGCGGAAAGGCCACTTCGGTGGTACTCGAGCGGCGAACGGGTGAGTAACACGTGAGTAATCTGCCCCTCACTTTGGGATAGCCACCGGAAACGGTGATTAATACCGGATATGACCATGTGTCGCATGATGTGTGGTGGAAAGTTTTTCGGTGAGGGATGTGCTCGCGGCCTATCAGCTTGATGGTGAGGTAATGGCTCACCATGGCTTCGACGGGTAGCCGGCCTGAGAGGGTGACCGGTCACACTGGGACTGAGACACGGCCCAGACTCCTACGGGAGGCAGCAGTGGGGAATATTGGACAATGGGCGGAAGCCTGATCCAGCAACGCCGCGTGAGGGATGACGGCCTTCGGGTTGTAAACCTCTTTCAGTACCGACGAAGCGAAAGTGACGGTAGGTACAGAAGAAGCACCGGCCAACTACGTGCCAGCAGCCGCGGTAATACGTAGGGTGCGAGCGTTGTCCGGAATTATTGGGCGTAAAGGGCTCGTAGGCGGTTTGTCGCGTCGGGAGTGAAAACGCCGTGCTTAACACGGCGCTTGCTTTCGATACGGGCAGACTAGAGGTATGCAGGGGAGAACGGAATTCCTGGTGTAGCGGTGAAATGCGCAGATATCAGGAGGAACACCGGTGGCGAAGGCGGTTCTCTGGGCATGACCTGACGCTGAGGAGCGAAAGTGTGGGGAGCGAACAGGATTAGATACCCTGGTAGTCCACACCGTAAACGTTGGGCGCTAGGTGTGGGGTCCATTCCACGGATTCCGTGCCGCAGCTAACGCATTAAGCGCCCCGCCTGGGGAGTACGGCCGCAAGGCTAAAACTCAAAGGAATTGACGGGGGCCCGCACAAGCGGCGGAGCATGCGGATTAATTCGATGCAACGCGAAGAACCTTACCTGGGTTTGACATACACCCTGCCGCCTCAGAGATGGGGCTTCTTTTGGGGGTGTACAGGTGGTGCATGGCTGTCGTCAGCTCGTGTCGTGAGATGTTGGGTTAAGTCCCGCAACGAGCGCAACCCTCGTTCTATGTTGCCAGCACGTTATGGTGGGGACTCATAGGAGACTGCCGGGGTCAACTCGGAGGAAGGTGGGGATGACGTCAAGTCATCATGCCCCTTATGTCCAGGGCTTCACGCATGCTACAATGGCCGGTACAAAGGGCTGCGATGCCGTAAGGCGGAGCGAATCCCAAAAAGCCGGTCTCAGTTCGGATTGGGGTCTGCAACTCGACCCCATGAAGTCGGAGTCGCTAGTAATCGCAGATCAGCAACGCTGCGGTGAATACGTTCCCGGGCCTTGTACACACCGCCCGTCACGTCACGAAAGTCGGCAACACCCGAAGCCGGTGGCCCAACCCTTGTGGAGGGAGCCGTCGAAGGTGGGGCTGGCGATTGGGACGAAGTCGTAACAAGGTAGCCGTACCGGAAGGTGCGGCTGGATCACCTCCTTTCTAAGGAGCACACGCCCCGTTGCCGGGCTGGCCATTCTGGTCACTAAGAGTTACCGGTACGTATGGTGGTGTTCACTAGTGGAATCGTCGACACGTTCATCTCTCAAGGATGGGCATATCTGCACACTGTTGGGTCCTGAAGGATCAGGCCACGCCTGGGGGTGACCCCGGGGTGTGGGTGCTGGTTGTTCTGGTCCTCCCTTTGCCTGCGTCCTCGTGTTTTCGGGGGTGTGGGTGTTGGTGGGGTTGTTGTTTGAGATCTGCATAGTGGACGCGAGCATCTTTTGACGGCTGGCCTGTTGGTTGGTTGTCGAAGTGTGCAATTTTTGTGTTTTTGCGAGTTTTGCATGCCCTGCCTGTGATTGTGGGTGGGGTGTGTGTGTTGTCTTGACGTTGTTGAGACAAGCTATGAAGGGCACATGGTGGATGCCTTGGCATCAAGAGCCGATGAAGGACGTTGGAGCCTGCGATAAGCCCTGGGGAGTTGGCAACCGAGCTGTGATCCGGGGGTGTCCGAATGGGGAAACCCAGCTGGAGTCATGTCCAGTTACCCACATC
>CAVWGQ010000026.1:0-10122 GCA_963754575.1 uncultured Actinomycetota bacterium
CCCTCGAGCGTGAGCTCGCACGTGCGGACGCGGACCTCGCCGAGCACCCCGCCGCCGGTGGCACCGCGGCGGACCGGGTGGTGGACGTCGTACGCCGCGCCGGGGGCTCGCTCCGCGACGACCGGCTGCTCGCCAAGGCGCTGGTGCGGGCGTCATGTTCGCCGACGACTCGGTCGGCCAGACGACCCGCGCGGTGGGGACGCAGGTCACCGGGATGCTGCTGCGGGCGATGCGGCCCGGGACCGACCCGCTGCCCGACGACGTCACCGCCGCGCGGGTCGTCGCGGACGTCTGGCTGGCCACGCTGGTCGGCTGGGTCACCGGCCGCACCGGCGTCGACGCCGCCGCGGCCCACCTCGAGGCCGCCGTCCGCCTGGTCGTGCGGGACTGAGGATCCGGCCGCTCAGGTGAGCTTGCGGTGGTCCCAGGAGGCGGTGTGGATGGGCGTGACGAGCACGGCGACGCGCTGGGGGACCTGGCGCTCGACCTCGTCGCGGCCGAGGTCGCCGAGCTCCTCGAAGGAGCCGGCCCCGGTCATGGCGGTGGCGACGGCCGAGCCGATCCGGCGAACGTCGTCGGGGTCGCGGAGCATCTTCGCGCGGCCGCGGACCGAGACCCCGCGCAGCTCGAAGTAGTCCTCCCCCGTCTCCACCAGGCAGCTGACCCGGTCGTCGCGCTCGAGGTTGCGGACCTTCTGGCTGCGGCCGTAGGTCCAGAAGGCGATCCGACCGCCCTCGACGACGTAGAACAGGGTGCTCAGGTGGGGACCGCCGTCCTTGTCCAGGCTGGCGACCTGCACCTTGACCTGGGAGCCGAGGAACTCCGCCACCTCGGCCTCCTCCATCCGGACCGCGTCCCGTCCCCGTGCCACCGCTCAGCGCTCGCTCGAGTGTCCGGGGAAGACGTGGGCGCTCGGGTCGATCGCGACCGCCGCGTTGTTGACCGCGGTCGCGGCCTCGCCGAAGCCGACGGCGATCAGCCGGACCTTGCCGGGGTACTCGGTGATGTCGCCGGCCGCGAAGACCCGCTCCAGCGAGGTCTGCATCGAGGGCGCGACCACGACGTGGCGCTTCTCGACCTCGATCCCCCACTGCTGCAGCGGCCCGAGGTCGGCGATGAACCCGAGCGCGGCCACCAGCGCCTGCGCCGGCAGCGTGCGGGGTTCCTCGCCGTCGACGGTGACCTCGACCTCCTCGAGCGTCGCCGCGCCGCGCATCGAGGTGACCTGGGCCCGGGTGATGATCTCGGCCGAGCTCGCCCGGACCTGGTCGACGGTGCGCTGGTGGGCGCGGAAGGCGTCGCGCCGGTGGACGAGGGTGATCGAGCGGGCCACCGGCTCGAGGTGCAGGGCCCAGTCGAAGGCACTGTCCCCGCCGCCGACGACGACCACGTCCTTACCGGCGTACGGCTGGAAGGAGGGGACGAAGAACTCCATGCCGCGCCCCAGCCAGTCGTCCCCGGCGGGCAGCGGCCGGGGGCTGAACTTCCCGATGCCGGCGGTGATCAGGACCGCCCCGGCCGTGATCTCGCTGCCGTCGTCCAGGCCGATCGTGACCGAGTCGCCGTCGTGGCGCAGCGTGGTCGCGGTGCGCTCGAGGTGGTACGCCGGGTGCGCGGTCGACGCCTGCGCGACCAGTCCCTCGACCAGGTCGCGGCCCTTCACGTCGGGGAAGCCGGCCACGTCGAGGATCGACTTCTCGGGGTACATCGCGGTGATCTGGCCGCCGAGCTCGGGCAGGCTGTCGACGACGGCGACCCGCAGTCCGCGGAAGCCGGCGTAGTAGGCGGCGTAGAGGCCGGTCGGCCCGGCGCCGATGATGAGCAGGTCGGTCTCGGTCGAGCGGGGCGGCGGCACGAGCCCCTTCCTACAGGGTCCGGATGTCGCTGACCAGCCACACGCCGCCGCTGCGGACGACCGTGACCAGCGCCCGGTAGGACCGCACCGACGTGCCCTCGCCGGCCCGCGCGAGGTAGCGGTCGAGGAACAGCAGGGCCTGCACCTGGTCCGGCGTCGCGCTCACCACGCCGGCGTCGACGACCCGCACCTCCTGGGTCGTCCGGGCGTCGAGCAGTGCCTCCTCGCCGGCGTCGACGCGCTCCCGGAACGCCTCCGCGAACTCCGGGGTCATCCGGCCGGCGACCTGGTCGAGCCGGACGTCGAGGTCCTCGAAGCCGTAGGACAGGATCTCGGAGGTGCTGCCGCTGGCCGCGCGGACGGCCGCCGCGCTCGCGACCGCGTCGAGCATGACGGGCCGATCGGCGGAGGGCTCGGGCTCGGCGTCGGGCCGCAGCAATAACCAGCCCTCGACCAGCAACGCCAGGACCAGCAGCGCGACGACGGCCAGCAGCACGAGCCGGCGCGGGGAGCGCGCGGCCATCAGTCCACCACCTCGACGTCGGCAACCAGCCAACCGTCGTCCTCGAGCACGAGGTCGAGCCGGAGCCGGGTGTCGCGGGCGACCGGCTCGTCGTCGGTGGCCCGGGATGCGACGGTGCCGTCGACAGCAGCGAGCGCGGTGGCCTCGTCGCCCCGCAGGGTCACGACCCCGACCTCGACCACCGAGCCGGCCGCGACGGTGCGGTCGCGGGCGAGCCGCTCGAGGACCGCCTCGCGGTCGGCATAGCGCTCCAGCAGGTCCCCGGTCGCCCCGGCGGCGACGCGCTCCAGGCTGGTGCCGCCGTCGTCGTGACGGACGTTCGCCAGCGCGTCGGCCTCCCGGCGCGCGGCGGCCAGCACCGCGGCGTACTGCTCCTGCTCCGCCGCGTCCGCGGCTCTGCGGTCGGCGTCGTCACGCACCAGCAGCCAGCCCAGCGCGACGGAGACGGCCAGCAGCAGCGCCACCACGAGCAGCGCGAGGTCGAGGCCGACGCCACCACCACGGGTGCGTTCCACGCGACCTCCCGGTCCCCCTCGACCTCCCCCTCGGCGGCCGATCCTGCGCATCGTAGCCGCGCAGCAGCGTCGTCGGTGGCGCTCTAGTCCGCCTAGAGTGCTCGCCGTGCCCCGCCGTCCCGGTCCGCTGACCGTCCTCCGCAAGCATCCCTCCGCCGTCCTGCTGGTGGGGCAGCTGCTGGCGATCCTCGCGTACCCCTTCATCGGCAGCTCGACCCCCGGCCGGGCGCTGATCGGCGGGCTCGGCACGGTGCTGGTGCTGGTCGCGCTCTGGGCCGTGCGCCGGACCCCGGCGCTGGCCTGGGTGGCGCTGATCCTCGGCGCGCCCGCGGTCGTGTGCAACGTGCTGGAGATCGTGTGGCCGCAGTCGGAAGGGCTGCTGCTCGCCTCGGCCCTGCTGCACGCGCCGTTCTACTTCTACGTCTCCTACGGGATGATCCGCTACCTGTTCCACGACGACCGCGTCACGCGCGACGAGCTGTTCGCCACCGGCGCCGCGTTCACCGTCGTCGCCTGGGGATTCGCCTACCTCTACGTCGCGGTGCAGGCCCTGGTGCCCGGCTCGTTCATCGGCGCCGACGGCGCGTCGCAGCGCTCGTGGTTCGACCTGCTCTACCTCTCGTTCACGACGCTCACCAGCGTCGGGCTCTCCGACATCGTGCCGGTGCTGCCGCACGCCCGCTCGCTGGTGATGATCGAGCAGGTGGCCGGGGTGCTCTACGTCGCGCTGGTGATCGCCCGCCTGGTCGGACTCACCGTGGCGCGCCCGGAGAACCGACCGCCCCACCAGCCCTGAGCGCCACCACGAAGTCGCGGAAGGCCACCGCCGGTGGCGGCAGGTCACGGTCCGAGCGCCAGGTCAGCCCGATGGTGCGCCGGGCCCCCTCGGCGGAGATCGCCACGCCGATCGTGCCGTCCTGCCCCGCGAACGCCTCCGGGACGACGGCGACGCCGAGGCCGGCCGCCACCAGGCCGACGATGGTGGCGAGGTCCTGGCTCTCGAAGGACACCGTGGGCGCCACCCCCGCCTCCCGCAGCAGCCCGTCGACCAGGCTCCGGTGGCCGAAGCCCGGTGGCGTCGTCACCAGCTCCTCGCCACCCAGCTCGGCCAGCGACACCCGCCGCCGGGTCCGCAGCCGATGGCGGGGCGGCACCACCAGGACCAGCCGCTCGACCTGCAGCGTCGCCCAGCCGTACGACGCGTCGGGCCGCGTCGAGCTGAAGGCGAGGTCGACCGCGCCGCTCGCGAGGTCGTCGTGGATCTCGTGCGCCGGCTCCTGCCGCAGCTCGACCCGGGCTCGCGGCGCGTGGGCGTGGAACGCGGCGAGCACCTCCGGGACCAGCGAGGTGGCGAGCGAGTCGAGGAACGCGAGCCGGACCACGCCGGCCTCGGGGTCCAGCACCCGGGCCAGGTCGCTCTGCAGCTGGCGGTGACGCGCCGTGAGGTCACGCGCCGCCTCGAGCACCAGCTCACCCGTCGCGGTCGGGTGGATCCCGTCGGGGAGGCGCTCGAACAGCCGGGCGCCGAGCTCCTCCTCCACCCGGGCCAGCGCCCGGGACACGGTCGGCTGGCTGGTGCCGAGCGCCGCCGCGGTCGCGGTGACGTGACCGTGCTCGGCGAGGGCGACCAGCCAGTCGAGGTCACGCAGCAGCATGGGGGACAGCATACGTCTGACGTATCTGAATCCGGCAGACCCGACATTGGACGTATCGACTGCGGGAGCGCAGAGTGCTCCGGGTGACCAGCGCGACCCTCCCCGCGACCGCGGCCGACGGCGGCCACCGGCCCGGCAGCTCCGACTACCGGCGACTCGTCGGCTCCCTGTTCGCGGCGGGTCTCACCACGTTCACGCTCCTCTACAGCACCCAGGCCGTCCTCCCGGAGCTCGCGGCCGACTTCGACGTCTCCGCCGCGCAGAGCACGCTCGCCGTCTCGCTGACCACCCTCGGGCTCGGGCTTGCACTGCTCCTCACCGGGCCGTGGTCCGACCGGATCGGCCGGACCCGGTTGATCCACGCCTCCCTCGCCGGCTCGACCGTCGTGGCCCTCGCCTGTGCGCTCGCCCCCTCGTGGCCGGTGCTGCTCGGGCTGCGGCTGCTGCTCGGCGTGACGCTGGCGGGCCTCCCGGCCGTGGCGACGGCGTACCTCCGCGAGGAGCTGCACCACTCCGCGCACGCCCGGGCCGCCGGGCTCTACATCGGGGGCACCGCCCTCGGGGGCATGGCCGGACGGCTGGTCACCGCCCCGATCGCCGAGGTCGCCGGCTGGCGCTGGGGCCTGGCGGCCGCGGCCGCGCTCGGGTTGGCCTGCACGCTCGCCGTGTGGTTCCTGCTCCCCTGCTCGCGCCGCTTCGTGCCCGCCACCGGCGGCCCCCGCGAGGTGCTCGCCACCGCGCGGCGCGCGCTGTCCGACCCCGCCCTACTCCAGTTGTACGCCGTGGGCGGCTGCTCGGTCGGCGCGATGGTCGCGGTCTACAACGTGCTCGGCTTCCGGCTCACCGACGCCCCGTTCGACCTCGGGGTGGGCGCCGCGAGCCTGGTCTTCCTCGCCTACCCGCTGGGCTCGCTCAGCTCGGTCGCCTCGGGTCGGATCGCCGACCGGTGGGGTCGGCGCGCGGTGCTGCCGGTCGGCTGCGCGGTCGCCGTCGTGGGCGTGCTGGTCACGCTGCCCGACTCCCTCCCCCTCGTCGGGCTCGGCGTCGGGCTGGTCACGATCGGCTTCTTCGCCGTCCACGGCGTCGCCAGCGGCTGGGTCCCGGCGCGAGCGCACGCGGGCGGCGTGAGCACCGGGCAGGCCGCGTCGCTCTACCTCTTCAGCTTCTACCTCGGGTCCTCGGCGTTCGGCAGCCTGGCCGGATCGGCGTACGACCTGACCGGCTGGCCGGGTGTCGTGGGGCTCGCCGTGACCCTGCTGCTCGTCTCGGCCGGGTGTGCCCGTGGACTGCGGCGCACCCCCTCGCTGCTGGGATGATCCCGCGCGTCGCGCTTGTCACACGCGCCCCCTCGGTCAACACTTGTACTGCATCACCCCCCTCCTCTCCACCGACTCCACCAGGAACCCCCACATGAGCAGCGACTCGGCAGCTGCCGAGGCTGTCGCGTCGACCGCACCGTCAGCGACGACACCTCCGCGCGACGAACGACGGCGGCAGCGCGCCGTCGAGAGCCTGGGGCTCGGTGTGCCCGCGACCCCCGTTCGCGACGAGGGCTTCGACCGGATCACCCGGGTGGCGCAGCAGGTCTTCGACGTCGCCTGGACCTCGATCACCGTCCTCGACGGGGACCAGGCGTGGTTCCCCGGCGCGCAAGGCTTCGACATCGCCTCGATGGCGCGCTCCGACACGTTCTGCGACCGCACCACCCGCGCCCGCCGGCTCACCGTGGTCCCCGACGCCCGGGCCGATCCGCGGTTCGCGGACCTCACGGCCGTCCGTGAGGCCGGCATCCGCTTCTACGCCGGCGTCCCGCTCCTGGACACCCTCGACAACGTGATCGGTGTCTTCTGCCTCTACGACACCCGGGTCCGCACCCTCGACGACACCGAGGTGCAGGTGCTGGAGGACCTCGCGGTCTGGGCCCAGCAGGAGCTCGTGGCCAGTCGTGAGATGACCCGGGCCGGCCAGGTCCAGGCCTCGATGCTGCCCCCGCTCCCGCTCCGGACCGGCGGCTGGCAGGTCGCCGGGCTGTGCCTGCCCGCGATGGCCGTGGGTGGGGACCTCTTCGACTACGGCATGACCGACGACGTGCTGCACGTCGGGCTCGGCGACGTGATGGGCAAGGGCACCGGGGCCGCCCTCATCGGCGCCGGGGTCCGCGCGGCCATCCGGGCCACCCACGAGTCGGTCGTCTCCGGCACCAACCTCGGCACCACCACCACCCGTGTCGCCGACAGCCTCGGTGGCGACCTCGACCGTGCCGAGACCTTCGTGACCCTCTTCCAGGCCGCCATCGACCTGCGCCACGGCGTCATGAGGTACGTCGACGCCGGTTCCGGGCTGTGCCTGGTGGTGCGCGCAGACGGCTCGGTCGACCTGCTGTCCGGGGAGGACCGGCCGCTCGGAGTCTTCCGCGGCGACCGCTGGTCCGAGCACCTGACCGTGCTCGACCCGGGCGACCGGCTCTTCTTCTTCAGCGACGGCGTGCTCGACCTGCTCGCCGACCCCCACGACTGGGTCCACGAGATCGGTGCCCTGGTCAAGCGCCACGACGACGTGGATGGACTGCTCGGGGAGATCGCTGCGACGGCGACCGCGTCCGTCCAGCTCGACGACGTCACCGCGGTCGCCGTCTACTGCTCCGACCGGGCGGCCGGGTGAGTCCGCTGCGGCGGGCGGTGATCCGCGTGGTCGTCGTCCTGGTGGCGATCCTCGGGGTCAACTACGTCGCCTGGCGGTGGCTGTTCTCCGTCAGCTGGGACGCGTGGTGGATCGCGGTCCCCCTCGTGCTCGCCGAGACCTACAGCCTCATCGACTCGCTGCTCTTCGGGCTGACCATGTGGCGGCTGAAGGAGCGCGGCCCCGCCCCGCCCGCGCCCGAGGGGCTGACGGTCGACGTGCTGGTCACGACGTACGACGAACCCCTCGACCTGGTCATGACCACCGCGCGGGCCGCGAAGGCGATCCGCTACCCCCACCGGACCTGGATCCTCGACGACGGCAACCGCGCTGACCTGCGCGCGCTGGCGGAGGCCGAGGGGATCGGGGTGATCACCCGCTCGGAGGACTGGGCCGGGATGCCGCGGCACGCCAAGGCCGGCAACCTCAACAACGCACTGCTGGTGACCGAGGGCGAGTTCCTCATGATCCTCGACGCCGACCAGGTCGCGAAGCCGGAGATCCTCGACCGCACGCTCGGCTGGTTCACCGACGAGACGATGGCGCTGGTCCAGACGCCGCAGTACTTCGTCAACGTCCCGGCCTCGGACCCACTCGGCAGCCAGGCGCCGCTCTTCTACGGCCCGATCCAGCAGGGCAAGGACGGCTGGAACGCCGCCTTCTTCTGCGGCTCGAACGCGATCCTGCGGCGCGAGGCACTGATGCAGCTGGGCGTCTCCCGCTACGCGGACGAGGTCCAGGTCGGCGTCCACCGGGCGCTGCGCACCGCCCGCTCGGTGGTCACCGAGGCGCGGCGCACGCTCGGGCCGGACCAGGGCGAGGTCCGCCAAGCGCTCGACGAGGTGCTCCACGACATCGGCCGGGCACGCCGCGAGCTGGCGCGGGGCAACGCCCTGTTCGACGTCACCTACCGCTTCCAGCGCCGGGTCGCCGACATCCGGACCCGGCTGGTCGCCGCCGACCTGCGCGCACTACAGGAGGACCTGGCGATCATCCACGGCCTGGACTCCTTCGCCGACGACCCCGAGACCAGCTTTGCGAGCGTGGACGAGGCCGCCCTGCAGCAGCTCGCCGACCGCGAGTGGTCACCGCTGGGTGCTGTCGAGACCGTCGAGGCGCTGGTGCGCTCGATCGACGTCGACCGGGGCGGTGAGGCGCAGCCGGTGATGCCGATGGCGACGATCTCGGTCACCGAGGACATGGCGACCTGCATGCGGCTGCACACGCTGGGCTGGCGCACGGCCTACCACGACGAGGTGCTGGCGCTCGGGCTCGCGCCCGAGGACCTCGAGACGATGCTGACCCAGCGGCTGCGCTGGGCCCAGGGCACGGTGCAGGTGATGTTCCGGGAGAACCCGCTCACTCAGCGGGGCCTCACCCTGCCCCAGCGCCTCATGTACTTCTCGACCATGTGGACCTACCTCTCGGGCTTCGCCGCGCTGGTCTACCTGGCCGCACCGATCGTCTACCTCACCATCGGCGTGCTACCTGTCCAGGCCTTCAGCGCGGACTTCTTCATCCGGCTGGTGCCGTTCCTGGTGGTCAACCAGCTGCTCTTCTGGGTGGTGGCGGACGGCAGACCGACCTGGCGGGGGCAGCAGTACTCCCTCGCCCTGTTCCCGGTCTGGATCAAGTCGTTCACCTCCGCCTTCGGCAACGTCTTCCTCAAGCGCCCCCTCGACTTCGCGGTGACGCCCAAGGAGAAGCGTGAGCAGTCCGCCCACCGCTGGGACCTGGTCCGGCCGCAGCTGGTAGCCCTCGCGGCGCTGGTCGCGGCACTGGCCGTCGGCGCAGTCCGGCTGGCCGCAGGCCAGGCACCCCTGGGCGGCACCCTCGTCAACATGGCCTGGGTGGTCTTCGACCTGGTGATCTTCTCGGTCATCCTCCAGGCCGTGCGCTACCGCGGCTTCGACCCCGAGCGTGACCGCCCCACCGACCCGCAGTCCGCCACCACCCCCGGAGATCAGCGAGGAGCAGCATGATCGAGTTCGACGTCACCACCACGGAGGCCGGGATCGGCGTGGTCGTCCCGCGCGGCCGCCTCAACATGGTCTCGGCGCGGCGGCTCCGCGAGGTGCTGACCGAGCTCGTCGGCGCCGGAACGACCCGGATCGTGGTCGACCTCGCCGAGACCACCTTCCTCGACTCCTCCGCGCTGGGCGCCCTCATCGCGGGGCTCAAGACAGCGCGGCAGGCCGGGGGCGACCTGCGCATCGCCCGGCCCACCGAGGCGGTGCTGACCGTCTTCCGTCTGACGAACATGGACAAGGTGCTGCGCCCGCGCGACGACGTGGCGGGGGCCTTCGATGACTGACCCCTCCGGCGTGCCCCGCGAGGTCGACCTCGACCTGCCGGTCGAGCCCGAGTCCCTCGACCAGGTCCAGGACGCCCTCGAGCGCTTCTGGGACGGCTCCGACGTCTCGACGGTCGACCGGATTCGCTTCGAGACCGCGGTCGTCGAGGTGGCGGGCAACGTGGTCGAGCACGCCTACTCCTTCGACCAGCTGGCCGGCAACGCCGGCGTCCGGGAGCTCGCCGTTCGGTTCCGCCTGGGGGCGGACGTCGTCGAGGCGGTCATCTCCGACAACGGGCTGCCGATGGAGATCGACCTCGCCGCGGTGACCATGCCCGGCGAGGAGGCCGAGTCCGGCCGGGGGCTGGCCCTCGCAGTGGCCGCCGTGGACGAGCTGCGCTACGAGCGCGACGGGGGTCGCAACCGGTGGACGATGATCTGTCGGCGCACGGCCGGGTGAGCCGGAGGCTCGGCCGGGGATCGCGGGCGCTGCGCCGCAACGCCGAGATCCCCCAGGCCGAGCGCCGTGTGGGGTCGCTGGTCCGACGGGCACTGATCCGCCCCGGAACCGCGGCTGACCTAGGCTGACCCCATGGGCCCCT